>NZ_QLMG01000012.1 GCF_003259905.1 Salipiger aestuarii
GCACTTATCCCACGGGCTCGGTGACAGGGATGCCGAGCGCGGTGTCGCCGTTCAGCACGGCGGCGCGGACCCGGAGTTCGGCGACTTGGCGATCAAAGTCGCGTGCCATTCGCCATTCTCCTTCGCCCGCGGCCTTGATGCCGGTGCTGTCGACCAGCAGGTTCAACGGGCCTTTTGAGCCGCGACAGGGGGTGGTCACTGCCAAAGTCCTTTGGCGCTGGCTCAGCGTGCTGAAGTCCGGCACGGCCCCGGTCAAGGCCGATCGGCCGCAGCAGGCTCTCGACGAACCCGGTCGTCTGCCGGAGGGCCATGCCGTACAGGGCTTTCAACGTCAGGCACGTCTGGATCGCGGCATCGCTATATTGAGGCGGTCGGCTTCGCTTGCCGGTTGGCGGTGGCACCCACACCATGTCCGGATCGAACCAGATCGTAAGGGAGCCACGGTGCTTCAGCGCGTTGTTGTAGGCTGGCCAGTTTCTGGTCTTGCAGGTCGGCGGGATGGGCCTGCTCATGCAGACCAGCTGCCATGCCGGATTCACGAGATAAAACCCCCCTCGGCTCTGCACAACAAAGCCCTATAGTATGCGCAAGATCAGCAGCCCCGCGCGATCCTGTCTCGCGCAAGGCGGATGTTCTCTGGTCAGCCCATCCAGATGTTCAACGCCTGGTTGCGGGGGGTCGGCGCGGCGCCAAGCGCGACCTCTTTGCGGCGCGAGGGCCTGCCGATCTCAATATCCAGAAGCGGCTTGACAGGTACCATTTGCAGTTAGTAAGCATGCGTAGGTCATCCAGGGGGAGGGATGTTCGCCTAGTTTCGCGACGCATCGTATGCGCGCTTTACATTCTTTATGCTCTCCGAAAATTTACTGAGCTGCGTGAAGATGTCGCGCACAATCAAACGAGGTGGCGAAATGTCCGCGAAGAGAACTCTGCTTACTGTAGACGATGTAACTGGCTGTTGGGCAATTATGCCGACCCCGGCCAAGGACGACGCAAGCGACTGGCGCACCGAGTTTTCCGTGGATCTGGACGAAACGGCGCGTGTCGCAAATGCTCTGGTGGAATCCGGGGTGGACGGTATTCTTGCCTTGGGTACATTTGGCGAAGGCGCCACGCTGACCTGGGAAGAAAAAGAAGCGTATGTGCGCACGGTGGTGGATGCAGTGGCCGGGCGGGTTCCCTTTTTCGCCGGCACTACCAGCCTGAACACCCGTGAGACCATTCGCCAGATGCGCATCGTGCGTGACATCGGCGTTGATGGCGTGATGCTGGGCATTCCGATGTGGGTGGAAGCCGACACCGCAACCGCGGTTCAGTTTTACCGCGATGTAACCGAAGCATGTCCCGATGTGGCAATCTGTGCCTACGCCAATCCCGAGGCGTTCAAGTACGAGTTCGGTCGTGCCTTCTGGGCCCAGGTTTCCGATCTGCCGCAGATCGTCTCGGCGAAATATCTCAACATGGGTGGGCTGTACCCAGATCTTAACCTGTCGAAGCGTCGCATTCGCCTGATGCCCCTCGATGTGGATTACTATGCCGCAGCGCGTATCGACCCCGATCACTGCACCGCCTTCTGGACAAGCGGCGCAGTGTGCGGCCCTGAGCCTGCGATCCTGCTGCGCGATCTTATGGAGAAGGCGCGCAAGTCCGGAGACTGGGCCGAGGCGAAAGCACTGACCGACCGGATCGGCATGACCTACAAGACGCTGTTCCCGAACGGGTCGTTCAAGGAATTCTCGCGTTACAATATCTCGATTGAGAAGATCCGGATGGACGCTGCGGGTTGGATGAAGGCGGGTCCTTGCCGTCCCCCCTATCATGTCACGCCGGAGCCGATCCTTGAGGGTGGGCGCATTGCGGGTCAGAAGTGGGCTGAACTCGCTGAAAGCCTGCGGGCGGGCAATTGATGCGAAAGCTGGACTTCTACTTCGATTTCATGAGTCCATTCGCTTATCTGGCCTTTCAGAAGTTGCCTGAGGTCGTGCAGGATCATGGGATTTCCATCGTCCTGCACCCGGTCGATCTGCCTCGTCTGAAAGTCCTCGCCGGCAACACCGGCCCGGCGAATGTCAGCATACCGATCAAGATCGCCTATCTGCGCGAAGATCTCGACCGCTGGGCGCTTCGCTATGGTGTGCCTTTGGCATTTCCGGCCTCGCTCAAGTCCGCGCAGGCGAATGCCGCGGCAGTGCGCGTGATCGAGACGGTCTCGGCAGAGCAGTCTCAGCGCTTTGTGAAACTCGTCTGGGATGAAATCTGGGGGCGTGGGGGCGATCCGGAGGATCCGGGGATCATTGAACGCGCCAGCGCTGAAATCGGAGCGGACCCCGCTCCGCTACTGAACTTCGCCCGCTCCGGCGACGCTGCGACAAGGTTGGAGAGCTTGACGCAGCAGGCCAGCGAGGCTGGCGTATTCGGTGCGCCAACCATGGTTCTTGGTGACAAGATGTGGTGGGGGAATGATCGCCTCGATTTTCTAGCCGAAGCTCTGAAATCGGGCGTATAAGACAAACAAGGGAGATATCGATTTGGCTTTACAGAAACTTTCGCACGCGACTCTGCGGGTCCCGGATCTTGAAAAATCGGTTGAGTACCACAAGTCGGTGCTGTGCCTCGAAGAGGTCACGCGCGCCGATGGCACGGTCTATCTTACTTGCGGCATCGACGGGATGTTCGATGTTGCGCTGACCGCGGGCGGCACGGGCTGTGAGAGCCTGGCAATCGCGGCGGACGATGAGGAAGATCTGACCCGGATCCGCAAGGCGGTCGAGGCCGCGGGTGTCGCAGTCCGCGACATGAGCGATTGCGAGCCCGGTGTCGCTCGCGCCATCGAGTTCGATCTTCCGCCCCAGGGGCAGAAGATGCAGATCGTCTTGATCGACGAGTCCCATCGTCAACATTACTACTCTCCGGGCGCGCGTCAGAAGAACCTGCGCGGCGGACTGGCACCGCAAGATCTGGACCACATTACCCTGCGCGCCGGATCGGACGTCACGACGACGATGAACTTCCTGTGCGACGTCATCGGCTTCCGCGCTTCGGATGTCGTCGAATTCCCCGGTGGACAAGGTCGTATGGCCGCTTGGCTCCATGTGGGCGACTATCATCACGACGTGGCTATGTTTGCCGGTGCGCCGCATGAAACGCTGGATCACCTGGCCTGGACGTTCCCGAATATCGAGCACATGAAGATGATGCTTGACCAGATGGCGAACTCGGACGTTGAGACCGAAGCCGGGCCTGGGCGTCATGGTGTCGGCAACAACCTTTACTCCTATTTCATCACGCCGGATGGAAATCGCTACGAACTTTCCGGAGAGATGCCGCGCTGCGTTGATCGCAAAGCTGGCCCGAAGCTCTGGCGGGCCGACGAGCCCGGCATTTTCAGTGCATGGGGCGCCCCGTTCCCCGAAAGCTTCAAAACCGGCTCCTGATCCCTGGTATCAGGAAAGCGGCGGCCCAGCTGCGCCTAGGTTCAAAATTGCCGAGAGGTACTGCTACCTCTCGGCTCTAGACGGAAAAACGGAAAAGACATGAGTACGGACTCCGCCATCAATCACATCGTCATTCTCGGCGCAGGACAGTCAGCCGCATCCGCAGCGAAGACGCTGCGAAATGGAGGATATACAGGTGATCTGACGCTAATAGGTGAAGAAAATCATTTACCTTACGAGCGGCCGCCGCTGTCCAAGGCGCTTTTGACGGGGACAGCAACAGAAGAAAGTGTCTGCCTGCTTACGCAAAGTTTTGTCGAGCAGCATGATATCGACTTCCGAAGAAATGTCAGTGCCAGAAGTATTGATAGGGAAGCGCAGCACGTCATTCTCTCGGATGGCGCTCAAGTGCCTTATGATCGGCTTCTGATTGCAACGGGAAGTCATCCGCGTCATTTGGGCAATGACCTGGACTCCAAATCGAACGTTTTTTATCTGCGAACGATTGAGGATGCCAGGGCGATCCGTTCCGCGCTTGTGCCTGGCGGCACGCTTCTGGCACTCGGTGCCGGTTGGATCGGCCTGGAAGTGGCGGCTACCGCCCGCCGACTTGGCATGGATGTCGTCGTCGTCGAAATGGCGGATCGGGCCTGCGGTCGAAGCTTGCCGAACGAGGTCGGTGAAGCCTTGATCAAGTTGCACGAGGGGCACGGGACGCGTGTACTTCTGGCGACGCAGGTCTCGACGATCGAAGGGACCGACAAAGTCGAACGCGTCACGCTGAACAACGGAGAAGTTCTCGATATCTCGGCAGTGATCGTGGGCATCGGTGCAGTGGCAAATGATGATCTTGCACGCGCGGCCGAGCTTGAGGTGGTGGACACCGGCGGTATCGTCGTGGATCGGTTCACCCGCACATCCGATCCGCACATCTACGCAAGCGGCGATGTCGCTGTCGTCAAGGTAGGTGCGAATCTTGTCCGTTTTGAATCTTGGGCGAATGCACAGGATCAAGGCGTTGCAGCAGCCAAAAACATGCTGGGTCAGGACATTTCCTATGAACCGAATACATGGTTCTGGTCGGATCAATACGACATCAACATTCAGATGATCGGCCGTATTACCGACCCCGGAGCGACCGTTCACACGCGTCCCGGTGAGAATGGCAGGTTCACGAACTTTTACGTCACGAATGGTCGGATCGACGGAGTCATCACATTCGGGCAGCCGCGCGACATGTCCTTTGCGCGCAAGTTGATCCAAAAAGGCTATGAAGTCACGGGCGACGAGTTGGTGACAACAGAGAACTTGAGGAAACTCATCTGAAGTATTCAGGTTGCCGGAATTGGGAGATTTGGCAACCTGTCTCGCGCGCTTTCTAGACTGAAATCTTATTGATGCTGACCGGGAGGATAAAGCATGGGCAATAACGTATATACAAAGTCGGCCTTAGCGGCCGTACTTATCGCAACTCAGGGTGGATGGGCTGCCGCAGAGGAACAAGCCTTTGAAGGGTGGTATCTTCGGACAGGCCCCGCAGGGGTGTTTTTCAGGCCAAGTGCCGACCTTTCCATCGGCGGGGCATCTGTGCCCGGAGCGGATGTCAAGGTAGACGAAAACTATGCCATTTCGGTGGATATCGGCTATCGCTTTAGTGAACAGTGGTCGGCTACCTTGACGATTGGAACCCCGCCGGAAGCGGAGTTGCGCGGGGCTGGCAGCCTGCCCCCGGTCGAGCTCGGCAAATTGCGCTATGGTCCTTCGGTCCTGGCCGGTCAGTACCATTTCAAGTCAAACAATCCGCGCTTTCAGCCATATATCGGGGCCGGCTTGAACTATGTGGTCAATCTTGGCGAAAGCGATGGGGCGGCATCGGACCTGGAAGTCAAAACTAAGGTTGGTCCGATGGTGCAGATCGGCTTTGAATCGATGGTCACTGAAGACGTCGGTCTTTACTTTGATGTGAAGAAACTCTGGGCCGAAGCCGATGTCTCCGGATCTATCGGTGGCGCACCATTCGATGCGGAGGTCACGCTCGACCCGCTCATCGTTGGTACTGGAATAATCTGGCGGTTTTAGGATTGCGCACGAAGTGCATTCCGACCGCAATTAGACCCTAAAGGAGCCGCGTATGAAACTCTACTATATCCCTGGTGCTTGCTCGATGGCGGCGCATATTGTCGCACTCGAGACAGGCATTCCGCTCTCGTTCCACAAAGTTGACATGTCCGAGAAAGGCAAGTTCGTTGATGGGGAGGACTATGCCAACATCAGCCCGACATCGCTGGTGCCGACCCTTATTCTCGATGACGGCACCAAGCTGACCGAAGCGGCCGTCATCATGCAATATCTGGCAGCGCAGGTTCCCGAAAAGAACCTTGCGCCGGATGAAGGGATGTTGCACTGGCGACTTCTGGAAGTTCTCAATTTCCTGTCGACGGAAGTTCACAAAAATTTCACGCCGTTGTTCAATCCTTCTCTTCAGGCCGACGCCCGGCAGCTGTTTGAAGATCTGTTGAAAAAGCGTCTGAGCTATCTTGCGGAAAACATGATCGGTCAATCGGGGTATCTCGTCGGCGACGATTATACGATCGCGGATGCTTACCTCTTCACGCTTCTGGGCTGGGCGCAATTCCAGAAAATTGACCTGGGTTTTGCTCCGGCGCTGGGAGAATATGCCGGTCGTATCGGTTCTCGTCCCGCAGTGATCCAGGCATTGAAAGACGAAGGCTTAGCGTAAAGCAACCAAAGAGCGCGGCCCTCGTCACGCCGGACTTTGACCATGGTTCGCAGGGAGAAACCAAATGAAACGCATACGACATACCCTATTTGCAGCGCTCATCGCGCTATCGTCGCCGGTGGCAGCACAAACTGTCTCGTTCGCGACGTCACCGCAAGGTTCTGTGTGGAATACCATGGCAGGGGCCATCTCGAACGCCGCGCGCGGCGAGGGCCAAAACATCATCGTGCAGCCTTTCGGCGGGAATGCCATCACCATGGAGGCGCTCGACAGCGGTATTGCCGAATTCACGCTCAATGACGCGAACGATGTCTATACAGCGGTCACCGGCACTGGCGACTATACCAGGGAAATGCCGAAACTTCGGATCGTCGCGCAGATCAATACCTTCCCGGTTGGGCTTTTTGTGCGCGACGACTCCGACATCAAATCGCTTGAGGATCTGCGGGGCAAGCGCTTTCCGGTTGGCTGGAATGCCTTCCCCCTCAGCATTCCGTTGACGCAAGCGATCATCGCGACCGCCGGGCTATCGCTCGACGATGTCACGCCTGTCCTGGTTCCCGAATTGATCAGGGGCGCGGATGAGTTCATTGCCGGAAGGGTAGATACCGCGTTCTTCGCGGTCGGCGCACCAAAGGTTGCCGAAGCCAACGCCGCATTGGGGGGCATCCGATACCTGGGTATTGATGCCAACGAAGAAACCCTTGCTGTGGTGCGCAAATACCGGCCCTACTACTACTTCACCGAAGTTTCACCCAGTCCGGTGCGGGTTGGTATCACCGAGCCGATCCAGATGATTGCCTGGGACAATGTGCTCGTCGCAGGGGAACATGTCTCCGATGAAAGCGTGACGGCGATGCTGACCACAATCTTTGATCGCAAGGAAGATATCGTCGCAAGCTATCCCCCGCTCGCGTCCATATCGCTTGAAACCGCCTACCGTGAGTATTCCGGACTCGAATACCATCCCGCGGCGGTTGCCTTCTTCGAAAGCCGCGGCGTCGAGCAGGTGCCTCAGAAATAGGTCCGGCCATTTAGGCTCGCTTTTATAGGACACCGACAAGATGTCTTCCATGGACCAGACTATCATGACTCCCGCAGAACGGGTTCGGCGCCTTGTCGTGCCCGTTCTCGCCGCGCTTCTGACATTGGCGGCGTTAGTGCAAGTTGCGAATGTACCGTCAATGTTGGGATACCTGTTCTATACCGAACAGTTCCTTGCTGTGGTCCTTGCCCTTGGACTGCCCGTGGTATTTCTTGGCAAGAGCCGCGATGGCAATCGGACGATACCGCGCATACTGCTCATAGCCTCTGACTGGATCTTTGCGGCGCTGAGTTTCGGCGCGGCGCTTTACCTCGCGCTGCGCTATCCCGAACTCGGCAGCGCTTGGCTCGCGAAACCGGTTGATGCGATGGTGGTGGCCGCGCTTCTGTTGCCGCTGGTCCTGGAAGCGTTACGTCGCACTACGGGCTGGACGCTTGTAATCCTCGTGATGCTGATGCTCGCGATCGGGCTGTTTGGGCATAATCTGCAAGGCACCCTGCAAACCCGTCAAGTCGATGCGGATCGGCTGTTTCTCTATCTCATCTTTGACGCAAACGGCCTCCTTGGCCTTACGTTGAATGTCGCGGCGACAATCGTGATCGCTTTTGTGTTCTTTGGCGCGCTGCTGATGCGTTCGGGTGGGGGAGAGTTTTTCAACGATCTTGCCAGTTCTTCCATGGGCAGCCGTCGGGGCGGTGCGGCAAAAGTGTCTATCATCGGTTCCATGTTGTTTGGAACAATTTCGGGCGTGGTGGTTTCAAACATCGTCGCCACCGGGGTCATAACGATCAAATTGATGATCAATTCCGGGTTTTCGCGCGCCCGTGCCGCAGCGATTGAGGCCGTCGCTTCGACGGGTGGGCAGATAGTCCCCCCCGTGATGGGCGCGGTTGCATTCCTTATGGCTGACATCCTTCAGCGGCCTTATTCCGAGATCGTCATTGCCGCCATTGTTCCCGCCTTTCTCTATTATCTCGCATTGTTCATTCAGGTGGACATTTCTGCGGCGCGCGACGGAATCAAACCTCTTGACCGCAGCCAATTGAAATCCCTGGGCGAGGTTATGCGCAAGGGCTGGCCCTTTACCCTTCCATTTGCCGCCATCATACTTGCGATATTCCAGTTCAATCAGCGAGCGGAATTTGCGGCATTGATCGGTTCGGGACTGGCCTTGCTGGTCGGTATTTATCCCGGCTATGGAGGGCATCGGATCAGGTTGCGCCAATTTGCCAGTGCGCTAAGTGAAACCGGACGCTCATTGACTGACATTTTGATGATTTCCGCCGCAGCGGGTCTGATAATCGGCATGCTCAACGTCAGTGGGTTTGGATTTGCGATGACGGCATCTCTGGTCACCCTGGGCGGCGAAAGTTTGTTTGCGCTGTTGCTTATAGCTGCCGTCGCCAGTCTAATTCTCGGAATGGGTATGCCGACGATCGGTGTTTATCTGCTGCTTGCTGTGCTGATCGCTCCGGCATTGGTGGGAACGGGTATTGATCCTATCGCCGCGCATCTCTTCATATTCTATCTCGGTATGATGTCGATGGTAACACCGCCAATCGGTATTGGCGCGTTCTTTGCCGCCGTCATCGCCAAGGCGCCGCCAATGAAAACCTCACTGGAAGCGGTACGGCTGGGGTGGACAGCGTACATTGTACCCTTCATTTTCGTTTTCTCACCGGCACTGCTGCTCAATGGTGATCCGGTCGAGGTCGTCATTGCGGTCGTAACGGCCAGTCTGGGCGTCTATGCAGTGTCTGCCGCCTTTGTAGGCTGGATGGCGGGGCGGCTGAGCATCGGCATCCGCCTGCTTCTCGGATGTGCCGGGGCGGCGCTACTCATCCCCGCTGCGCCGGGTGACAACATGACGGTCGCACTCAACGCAAGCGGCTTCCTGCTGCTCAGTGGGCTGTTCCTGACATTTCGGGCGCGATCGCGTCATTCAGTGAACATCCCTGCCAATGTAACTTCGCATGAGGAATAATATGGCTTTCGTCTTTGATCCAATCCCCCAACCTTCAGTTGCCGTGGCGGGGAGCGATGATCGGCTGCCAGTGCGCCGCGTCTTCTGCGTCGGCCGCAACTACGCCGCGCATGCAAGAGAAATGGGCAAGGATCCTGACCGTGATCCGCCGTTCTTTTTCACCAAACCCGCTGACGCTGTCGTGGATTCCGGTGTCGCGGTGGCTTATCCTGCCGAGACCTCGAATTTTCACTACGAGGCCGAGCTGGTGGTTGCCATCGGGAAAGCTGGCCGGGACATTCCGACCCAGCACGCCCTGGACCATGTCTGGGGCTACGCTGTCGGAAATGATTTGACGCGCCGCGACCTTCAGCTTGCCGCACGCGAGCAGGGTCGGCCGTGGGATTGGGGCAAGGCCTTCGACTTTTCGGCAGTGATTGGTCCCGTTCATCCTGTCGCACAGGTTGGCCATCTCGGGCGTGGGCGTATCTCGCTGTCCGTCAACGATGTGCTGAAACAGGACTCGGATCTGGCAAATCTGATCTGGTCCGTTCCAGAGATCATCTCGATCCTGTCGCAGTCGATGGAGATGAAGCCAGGCGATATCATCATGACCGGAACACCGGAGGGGGTTGGGCCGCTGGTTCCCGGCGATCATTGCGTGATCGAGATCGAGGGACTTGGCAAGATCGAAACGCCCATCACCGAACGCGTGAAAGGACAGGCATGACACTTCGTCTGCACAATTTCTTTCGTTCGTCCACGTCGACCCGTCTCAGGGCAGCTCTGAACCTGAAGGGACTGGCATACGATTACGTTCCCTATGCGTTGCGGAAGGGAGAGACTCGCACGCCCGAGTTCTTGCGCCGTAATCCGCAGGGTCTGGTTCCCGTCCTCGAACTCGAGGACGGTCAACACCTGACCCAGTCCCTCGCCATCATCGAATGGCTTGATGAAACCCATCCGCAGCCGGCGCTACTGCCCCGTGATCCAGGGGCCCGCGCCCGCGTTCGCGCGCTGAGCTACATGATTGCCATGGAAATCCATCCCCTGAACAACTTGCGGGTGCTGATGCGCGTTGGTGAGCAGTTCGGGGCTGACGAAAACGCGCAGAAGGCATGGTTCACCCATTGGGTGAATCTGGGCTTTGACGCACTGGAGGCCGAGCTTTCACAAAACCCTGAAACCGGCCGTTTCTGCTGTGGTGATGAACCGGGAATGGCGGATATCTGTCTGTATGCGCAGGTCTGGAACAACCGGCGTTTCGACATTCCACTGGACGCCTGGCCGACCATCGCACGTATCTATGCTGCGTGCGACGCCCTGCCCGCCTTCAGCGACGCCGCGCCATCAAGGCAACCCGACGCCCAGTGACTGGACCAGACATGACCTCCGGATAACTCCGGAGGTCATGCACAGCCGGCGAGAGCTTTGCGAACGCGACCGCCGGCAGACGCGCCGGGGATGCACGCGCCGTCTTTTGCAATCTCGATCAACGCGGACAAATCCACATTCGTCTGGATTCCACGCCGCTCGAACATCCAAACAACATCTTCGGTTGCAACATTGCCGCTTGCGCCAGGGGCAAAGGGACAGCCGCCAAGTCCGGCAAAGGCCGCATCCACGACGCGCACGCCAGCCTCCCAAGCAGCGTGGACATTGGCCAGGCCAAGTCCGTAAGTGTCATGGGTGTGCACAGCCCAAGAGCGCACTTCCGGAAATCGAGAGATCACCGCGTCGAATACCTCCCCGACTTGATCGGGAACCGCTTTGCCCGTCGTATCACACAGCGCGATCTCCGCTGTCGGAGCGAGCGGAATCAGTTGATCGAGCAACGTCAACACCTGTTCTGTTCCGATCCTCCCCTCAAACGGGCAGTCGAACGCTGTCGCTATATTAAGGCGCAGTGAAATGCCCGGAGGCAGGTCAGCGATCATCGCTGCATAATCGGACACCGACTCTTCCGGCGTACGACGCACATTGTTCCGATTATGGCTTTCAGATACAGACAGCACATAGGCAAGCGATCGAGCTCCAAAGGCCAGTGCCTGCCGCGCCCGAGACGCCGTGGGAATGAGAACCTGCCCGTGAACACCCGGCACGCCTTGGCTTGCGGCAATAACGTCTTTGGCATCGGCCAGTTGTGGCACTGCCTTGTCGCTGACGCAGGACGTGATTTCGAACCGTTCCAGTCCGGTCGCAGCAAGCCGCTCTATGAACTGGATCTTGCGCTCTGTCGGGATAAAAGGAACAATTCCCTGAAACCCATCTCGGGGGCCAACTTCGACGATGGTGACCGGTCGCGCCGTCATGTGATGACCTTTTCCGACCGTAGCCGACCGATTTCCTGCGCCGTCATGTGGGCAAACTCGCGGAGGACATCATCAGTGTCTTGCCCAAGGTTTTGGCCGGCAAAACGAATGGCTCCGGGGCAATCCGGTAGGTGCGGCACGATTCCGGGGTGGAGGACCGTGCCCTGTTCGGCATCCGTGACCTTGCGGATCATACCGCGCGCCTGGAATTGCGGGTCCGCGACAATTTCGGCGGCGGTGTAAATCAGGGTCGAAGGAATGTCCGCTTCGGCGACTATGCGCGCCGCGTCGTTTGCGTCGTGCTGTCGGGTCCATTCCGCTATGGCTGCGTCCAGCCGGTCAGCCTGCGCCACGCGGCCGGAATTGGTGGACAGTTCCGGATCGGAGGCGAAGTCATCGCGACCGATCAAAGCCATCAGGCGACCAAAGAGAAGGTCGGAATTGGCAGCGATCAAGAGCCAGCGACCATCCCGCGTCGGATAGGCGCTGGTGGGTGCGGCGGTCGAAATGCGCGCGCCCGTCGGTTTCTTGATCTGGCCAAGCGCACCGTAAGCAGGCAGCATATCCTCCATCAGGCTCAGCACACTCTCGGTGAGAGCCACATCGACCACATGACAGGACGCGGATTTGTTCTCTGCGCGGCCCAGCAACTGGGCCAGCACGCCGATTGCAGCATAAAGCCCGGCAACCGAATCCCCCAACGAGACCCCCACCCTGACCGGCGGCAAATCGCTTGTCCCCTGAGGATGGTCTGTCAGGTAGCGAAGACCGCCGATTGCCTCGCCAATAACGCCAAATGCGGCGCGATCCCGTTCGGGACCGTTTTGCCCGTAACCCGAGATATGGGCGACCACAAGACCCGGGCGCAGCGTTTCGAGAACCTCGTAAGAAAGGCCAAGTCGTGCAAGCGCTCCGGGGCGGAGGTTTTCGACCAATGCATCGCAAGACGCGATGACTTTTTGGACGGCCTCCAGCCCCTCAGGGGACTTGATGTCGATCGCGACGGAACGCTTGTTGCGAGCGTGTACGCTCCACCATAGCGAGCGATCGTTCTGTTTCGCTCCCCAGTCTCGCGCGGGGTCTCCAGCGGGCGGCTCGATTTTTATGATCTCCGCGCCAAGGTCGCCTAGGATGCGCGTGCAAAATGGCGCCGCGATGTAATGCCCGATTTCCAGAATTCGAATACCGGAAAGCGGGCCGAAAGAATTGGGTTTCGGAGTCAACTTACGTCCTCGGGAAACTGTATCAGGAAACTTGTATCGACATTGAGCCGATGCCCTCGATCCACGCGTCGATGGAGTTGCCAGGAGTGACTGGCCCAACGCCTTCGGGTGTGCCCGTATAGATCACGTCGCCCGGATGAAGGGTGTAGAAACTCGAAGCCATTTCGATTAGTTCGGGAATACTCAGAACGAGATCACGCGTATTGGCCTTTTGCCGTACCATGCCATCTACAGACAATTCCATGTCGAGATTTCCCGAATCGTTGATCTCATCCGCAGTCACAAGCCACGGGCCGAGCACCGAGTATGTATCAATCGACTTGCGCATACTGCGTTCTTCGGACCCGCGAACCGTCATGTCGAGACCGATCGCGTAGGCGGCGACATGATCAAGCGCCTGTTCTGCTTTGACGCGGTCCGCGGTGCGCCCGATGATCACGGCAAGTTCAAGCTCGTGGTCCGTGCGTCTTTCGGGGAAGCGCACAGCAACCGCGTCCGAAGCGCCAATCAGGCTGCTGGTCGCCTTCAGAAAAAGCCCGACCTCCTGAATGACACGCACCTGCGCTGCATTGTTTTGATGGATTTCTTCCTGCTCGCGCGCTTCTTGCAGATGTTTGGTGTAGTTTACAGGCGCAGCTACCAGCTTGCCAGGATTGGCGACCGGCGGGTGCAAACGAACATCGGAAAGCGGCTTGCGCGCGCCGGACTGGCTTGCTGTTTCAATCGGCGTTTTCAGTTCGGACAAATGCGAAATGAGCCGGTCCTGCCGTGGCAGCGGATACCGCAGCGGGGCAAGTTCGTCGAGTGCCGACGTGACATCGATGACAGTTTCACCGTCGATAAGGCCGATCCGGTCCTCATCAAAAATGCAGAGTTTCATGTAGTTATCTTTCAGCCAGCGGCTTTCGATGGCGCTTCGGTGTTCGCGTCACGCGAGGCGCAGCGGCAGGTCGGCGAGACCACGGAACCGCGTGTTGTGATTGAAATGCGCAGGTCCCGTCCGCTCTATGGTCTTGAACCGCCGCAGAACTGCCGGCACAGCAACAGATGCCTCAAGCCGCGCGAGGGGACGGCCAATGCAAACATGAATGCCTGCACCGAAACCCATATGATTGTTGGGCTTGCGCGCAAGGTTGAGCTTTTCAGGATTGTCGAACACCCGGTCATCCCGATTTGCAGAGGCCTGGCAAATTATCACCTCGGTGCCTTTCGGGATTGTGCCGTTTCCACTGTCGAGTTCGATGTCGCGCGTCACGCGGCGGCCTTGAAGCTGGAGAGGCGTGATAAACCGGACCAGTTCTTCAATCGCAACGTTGACGGGGACGTCACCGTTGCGCATTTGCGCCATGGCTTCGGGGTCATCCAGAAGATAGTGGATCGATTGCGAAATCAGGTTGGTGGTGGTTTCGTGACCGCCGTTCAGTGTGACGATGCACATATGCAGAATTTCATCGTCGCTAACCGTGACGCCATTCCGCTGAGCAGCGACCATCGCGCTTAGCACATCGCTCATCGGGTCGATGTCACTGCTGCGCTGGCGTTTTTCGAGGAAGGGACGCAGGTACGACTTGAATTCCGCAGTGGCATCGTGCCCTTCCGCGATCACCTCGGCCGGGACAGCGGGGTTCAGCGGGAAAAGAACCTTGCGTCCGACGCCCTGGATATAGTCCGCATCTTCGACAGGGACGCCAATCAACTTGCAGATAACGGCAACCGGCAGCCGAAAGGCGAAGTCCGACACAAAGTCGATATCGCGTTTTTCGGCGACGACATCGAGATATTTCTCAACCGTTTCTTCGATAAAGCCCCTCACGGATTGAATGGACGCCTGCGAAAAAAACGGGTTGACGATGTTGCGCAGCCGGTCGTGATCCGGTGGATCGCGGAAAAGCATCGTGGATGTGTGATGCTCAAGAAGCGGACCTTCGCCAAACCGCTGGCCGAATTGTTCCCCTTTGAACACCTCTCCGCTGATGTCGCGCCAGACCTGCCGAACATCTGCATACCGGGTCAGCAGCACGCTGCCGTCGGAATTCCAGTGAGCGGGATCGGCGTCGCGTAACAGCCGAAAATAGGGATATGGATTTTCGAAATACTCGTCCGGTACGTTGAGCAAGTCGAAGGATTTTGCAGCGTCTGTGTCCGCTGTTTCTGTTTTCAGGGTCATATCTCAACTTTCTTGCCGTTACCCCGGCAATCTAAGGAGGCGTGGAGCGCCCGAAAAGGCGCTCCAGATCAGTGTCAGCTGAACGGATACTGTTGTTTGGGCGATTCAATTGTCAGCCACTTCAGTTCCGTGAATTCTTCGATCATCGCGCGGCCATCGAAACGGCCCCAGCCGCTATTGCGCGTTCCGCCGTAAGGTGCCTGCGGTTCGTTTGCGACGGTCGCGCCGTTGACGTGCACCGAACCGGTTTGGATCCGCATAGCAACGTCGAGGGTCGCGGTGATATCGGTCCCGTGGACCGCCGCCGAAAGACCGTAGTTGGGATCGTTGGCCACCTTCACGGCTTCATCATTGTCTTTCACGCGAATGACCTGAAGGACCGGGCCAAAGGATTCCTCGCTGTAGATCTCCATGTCCGGTGTGACATGGTCCAGGATTGTCGCGGGAATGAGTGTGGTCGCAGCCCGGTCACCGGCTTTGATCTTGGCACCCTTTGCGATGGCATCGTCAAGCAGGGCGTTGATGCGATCCGAGGCGCCCTGACTAATCACGGGGCCGAGTGCGCAGGAAGATTGCGCGCGCTGGTCGCCAGTCTCAAGTTGCGACGCGCGGGCAGCAAGCTTGGCGACAAAATCATCCGCGATCGCCTCGTGCACGATGGCGCGTTCGGTGCTCATGCAGATTTGTCCCTGATACAGGAAGCCACCGAAAACCGCTGCGGTTACCGCTGCGTCGACATCGGCATCGGCCAGAACGATCAGTGGAGACTTGTCGCCGAGTTCCAGAATGCTGCGCTTGAGATGCTTGCCGCAACTGGCGGCGATGATCCTTCCGACGCGTGTCGATCCGGTGAAATTCACCCGACGCACGCGCGGGTCGGCGATCATCGCCTCGACCAGTTCAGGCGCTTCCTCGGGCCGGTTGACGATCATGTTGACCGAGCCTGCCGGGAAACCGGCGGCATGCACCGCTTCGGCAATCAGCGAATGGACCCGCGGCGATGTCTCCGAGGCGCGGAAAACCACTGTGTTGCCGCAGACGAGCGGATATGCGATCGCGCGGGCTGCCAGAACGATCGGTCCGTTCCAAGGCACAATCGACAGGATCACGCCAACCGGCTGCCGGACGGTCATGGACATCGTGCCGGGTTTGTCGGACGGAATGGTCTCCCCCTGAAGCTGTGTTGCCATCGAAGCGGCTTCGCGGAAGACGTTGGCGGCGGACATGACATTGAAACGTGCCCAGAGTTCGCCGGAACCGACTTCGTCCTTCATTGCTGCCACAAAGTCGTCGCCGCGTTTCTCAATCTCGTCGGCCGCCCGCAACAGGAGCCCGCGGCGCTCGCTGGGCCCGGATTTTGACCACGTTTGGAACGTACGATCCGCCGAGGCGATTGCGGCGTCCACATCCTCAAGCGTCGCGGCAGCGTACCGTGTTACCATTACCCCGTCTGCGGGAGACGCCCGCTCAAACGTGCGGTCCCCGCTAGCCGGTGTTTCTTTGCCGTCGATCTGCAGCAACACATCTTTCATAGTAACCTCCCTTTTGTTTTGTTTTTGCGCGAACACCTAATCCCCGTCCCAGGTGTCCGGCATTTATCAGCGGGCAGCGCCCCGGAGCTCAGATTGCTCCAAACTTTTCCACCAGTTCCGCGCCCATATTGGGCGACATGAAGCCGCGCATCCCAATCCCGCCGTCGAAGTTCAGGACCGCGCCTGTGGCTGGGCCATTGTCGTTGCGGTCCGCAAAGAAGACATAGGCGCCGGCGTATTCATCTGCATAAAACGCTTTTTCCAGGGGCAGGATCTGTTTCATCAAATCATCGAGAGGCAAGTCGGAAAAGCTGTTGTTCTCCTGGGACAGGCTGGCAAGTCCTGCCAGATTCGATCCGCCAATGCCGCCGGGTGCGACACCGTTTACCCGAATATGTGGGGCCCATTCATGTGCCATTTGCTTGATCATGCCGATGACGCCGTGCTTGGCAGCGGTGTAGATAACCCCGCCCCCGCCAGGATATAATCCGGCGTTCGAAACGGTGAAAATCGCGTTGCCTTTGCTCTTGTAGAGTTCGGGCAATGCAGCTTTGGCGGCGAGAATATAACCATTGAGGTTAATTCCGATCAGCTCATTGATCGCGTCCGAAATCCGGTCGTCGTCGGCGCTTGCAAGCGTCGCGTTATAATCCCAGACGCCAGCGTTGCCGATAAGCGTATCGAGTTTTCCAAACGCTTTCACACATTCGGCAACAGCATTCTTGTTGTCGTCCATGCTGCGAACATCGCCTGCGACGCCGACCACGGCTCCTTGATGGGCCGAAACCACCTCTTCGATACGCTCGGGCGAGCGATCAAGTATCGCGACACGCGCTCCCTCTTTCACGAACCGTTCGACGATCGCCTTGCCAAGTCCCGAACCCCCGCCGGTCACAAGTGCGACCTGATCCTTCATACGCATGGTTTATCCCCTCCCCATCATTTCTTCTTCTTGATATTCTACATAGACGTGGCCATCTTCTACTTTGACGGGAAAAACCTTCAGCGCCTCGCAAGCGGGGAGTGCCGTGACCTCACCGTTGCGAACGTCGAATTTCGCCATGTGCAAAGAGCACTCGACGATATGACCGTCGAGATAGCCGTCGCATAAAGACCAGGTGTCGTGCGTACAGGTGTCTTGAACGGCGTACACCGTCCCGGACACCTGACATACCAAGATCGGCTCCGAGCAGCCGGTGTATTGGACCATTTCTCCCTCTGGCACTTCTGCCAGAGGGAACGTTTTGTGCCATGCCATTTATTTACCTTTCAGCTCAGAAAAAGAAGCTGATGTTATTCGACAGCACGGTGCTTTGATCCAGCAGAATCTTGCGCTTCACAACTTCGAACCCGCGCTCGTCGTCCACCCGGCGGATCTTGTCCTGACGCTCTGCCGAGAAAATATCAGCCTGGCGCTCCTGACGGTTGCGGTAGGTGATTACCGACGTGCTCACGTCGTATTCGCCTTCTTCCGCACCTTTCCAGATCAGGACGTTGCTGACGATATGCCGCAACCGGGACGCGGGGTTCTCAGACCAACCCACATCCGACATGATTTTGCGGATACGTCCCTCAAGCATGTTCCAGTCGTCGAAGAAATGGGCGTAACCGTGTTCGTCGGTGTATTCCTTTTCCGCTTCACGCATGATTCTGGTCGTGCGAAGCGGCGCCCAATATTCGATCTCCTTCGACATCAGGGTGAACCAGGTTTCCCAACGCCGGTCTCCCATCAGCTTTGCTTCCCAGAAGTAAAACTGTTCGATTTCTTGTTGAAGTTCGACCGGCACCGGCGCGGGCTTCACCGAGAAGTTGCTCTTGGTAACGATATCAAGCATGGTTTCCTCCCTATAGCTTGCCGACAGGCCCATCTTTGGGCCTGCCGTTCGCTTTTAATGTCACTCAGCTGCTTTCAAAGTGGCCACAGAATCGAGAGCCGACCAATCCGAGGTCGTCAACATCCGCGCCCAATGAGCGTAGATATTCCGCGCGGCTTCCTCGCCATATGTGTTGGCGAAGCTCTTTCCGGGGTAGCCGGGTTCCGCATCGCGTACCGTATGATCCGACATCTGGATGTTGAACTTTTGCTGTTTGGCGACATGACCGCGCAGGACGTGCTGGATGTCATTCCAGTTCTCGCCGTCATCCTGTTCGAACACACCGCCGGCCGAGAAGGTCCGAACGTTGTGACGGGCCCATTCCTGCTTGATGGCGTCGGGCGCCTTTTTGTCAACAATCGTAAAGGACCAGATCTCCATCTCGTGGGGGCCCCTCGGCTGCCACATGCGCACCGTGTTGATCCCGGTCAGGAACGACAGGTTCGGGAAGACATTCATGTGACACAGATTGATGTCGGCTCGCTCTTTGCCAACACGCTCCACGGCTTCCGGGTAGCTCGTCTGTGTGAGATACTCGGTGACGGCGGGTCCGACGATGACCTGATAGAACATCGGGTTGCGCAGGAAAAGCCCGCACGCATGGCCATTGCCGATATACACATTCAAGCCGTCAGTCGGCGGCTGCATCTTGGTCAAGTCGGTGCCGGCCGGCGCCCCTGCCATGATGCCCGAAATGTGCGACGTGGTGCCGGCGTGATAGGCATCGCTGCCGAACTGCTCTGCCGCGAATTTCCAGTTGGCAGGGATGACCCACTTCTGGATACCCTCGATCACCTCCGTTCCGCCTTCAACACGATCCAGCATGGTGTCCATGTAGAACTTGGCGTCGCCGAGATAGGTATCGAGATCGGGTGCGCTCTCATCCCAGTTGGCAAAGATAAGGCCCTTGTAGGTCTCGACCCGTGCCTGTTTCGGACCCCATTCATCCTTTTTCAGGGCGTCGTTGAAGGCCGCTGTCTCCATCGGCACACTGACGAGATTTCCCGCCGAGTCATACGCCCACCCGTGATAAGGGCAAGTGAACGCACGCGCGTTACCGGCGTCGACACGGCAGATGCGCATGCCACGATGCCGGCACTGGTTGAGGAAAACGCGGATCGAATTGTCTTTTTGCCTCACGACAACGACAGGGTCTTCACCAATGTATGCCGATTGAAAATCGCCGTAATTCGGAAGCTGCGACTCGTGTCCGACGCAAATCCAGGTACGAGCAAAAATCTTCTCAAGCTCAAGCTGATACAGCTCTTCGCTGGTGTAGATCTCGGGGCTGTATTTTCCGGTTTTGGTGTCGACGAGGTTTTTGATGTCCTCGTCGGTATACGTCTTGCTCGAAGCCGTATGGGGCGCGTTTGTCATGTCTTTCCTCCCTTGGTGATAACTTTGTGATCCGCCCCTCCAACAAGACGGATATGTGACCTACGATCTAGTATACATGTGGATGCGTCCCGCATCTCGATGAAGCGATCATTTCTGATTTCCGCGATCCTCCCTCCACAGACCAAGCTTTTCTTGTGCCACACGATCGGAGTAGGTGAAGAACACCGCTTCTCCGTCGGGCATGTGTTTGATCCATTTCCAGCTCGGCGCGACAAAGACGTCCTTGGGACCCCATTCCAGCACTTCGTCGCCGATCTGCGACTTGCCCTGACCTTCCATCACGACAAACACGGTTGCGTCCGTCGAGCGGTAGGGCGCGGTTTCGAACCCCTTCGGCAGAAGCTGGAGACCGGGGGCGATTGTCGGCATGGCCCATCCGCCGTCCAGCGGGTTCACATAGCGCATGCGAAATCCGTGGCAGCGGTCGGCATCTTCGGCCGACTTCAGCTTTTCTAGGGCCTCGCGCGAGCGATCATAGGGGTAGTTGAAGATCGGGGATGCCAAGCCCTTACGCTCATAGTCATAAGGCAGCATGTTCGCGGCGAAACGCGCGGTGCTGTCGCCGAGTGGGCGCGTGATGGGCTGCTCGTCTTCGCCATGCTCTTCGGCGAACGACGCGTCGAACAGTGACACCACCGCTATATCGAGACCATCAAGCCAGATCATCGGCTCATCGGAACTGTTGCCATGGTCATGCCAGCCCCAAGGCGGCGTGATGACGAAGTCACCGAAAGACATCATGGTGCGCTCGCCGTTCACGGCGGTGTGCGCCCCCTCACCGTCAAGCACCAGGCGAAGTGCCGACTGGCTGTGCCGGTGGGCCGGGGCGACTTCTCCGGGCATGACGATCTGAAGGCCGGCGTAGAGTGACGTGGTGATCCGTGATTGACCACGCAGGCCGGGGTTTTCCAGGACAAGCACGCGCCTCTCAGCTTCTTTCGCCGTGATCAGCCCGCCCGCTTCCAGCAGATAGTCCTTTGCAACCTGGAACCGCCAGACATGGGGAACGCAGTCGCTCTTCGGCTCGGGTGTAATGATGCTATTCAACACAGCCCAGAGCGGGGTGTAGGAATTGCTGTCGATCTTCTCGTAGAACGCTTTGCGTTCCGCCGTTTCTTCGGGTGCCTCTGTCAGCGACATTGGAGCCTCCTTCTTAGCCTAAAAGCGCAAGCCGCCTCAGAACTGAAATTCCGGTGTCGTCAACTCAATCCCCGAGATTTTGGGGCTCAGCTTTATCTGACATGACAGACGACTGTTCTCCTGCCTGTTGGCGGCGAATTCGAGCATCGAAAGCTCGTTATCCGACGGCGGATCAAGCTCGTTGATCCACTCTTCGCCCACATAAACGTGACAGGTTGCACAGGCGCATGCCCCGCCGCACTCGGCATCGATTCCGGGCACGCCGTTATTCGAGGCGACCTCCATTGCCGAAGAGCCTTCCTGGCCATCAATCTCCCGACGTGTCCCGTCGTATTCGATGAATGCTACAGATACAGTCATATCCACCTCCCTTTCCTCTCAGCCATGAGTGATGCCCAAGCTTGGGCAGAACCCTCACGGCACCAATTCACTGCATATTTCCTTCAGGTATCGGAGTACCTGAAGCCCCCTGGTTCGAATTAGTATGCATAGTCACTAAAGTCCGTTGAAACTCTTGTCAAGGCACTTGAACCGGCCCTGTTTTCGCCCGGGCACGCGGCCCGAACCATGACGGCGCGGGGCTCTCCTCAGACGGGAGATTTCAGCAGAACGGTGGTCGATCTTTCCCAAAAAGTGATGGTGACTGGCAGCTCCAGCCACGTCGGAATGGATCGTATGAACATCCACGAAATGCCGGAATGACGCTGCTCGGCTGCCACCCGGTCTTGCGGGGCTTACAGATCGGTAATGGTCCCCTCAGACACCTCTGCGGCCAGCCCCAGGGTTTCCGAAAGGGTCGGATGCGGATGGATCGTCAGCGCCAGATCTTCGGCATCGGCACCCATTTCGATCGCAAGCACAGCCTCGGCCAGAAGGTCTCCGGCATTTGGCCCGGTGATCCCGGCGCCGATGATTCGTTTGGTATCGGGGTCGAACAACAGCTTGGTGACCCCCTCATCGCGGCCCAGCGACAAAGACCGCCCCGAGGCCGCCCAAGGGAATGCGCCTTTCCGGACCTTCACACCCTTTGACTTCGCTTCGGCCTCGGTCATGCCGACCCAGGCAATTTCCGGATCGGTATAGGCCACGGACGGGATAACCCGTGCATCGAACACAGATTTTTCGCCGCAGGCCACTTCGGCCGCAACCTTGGCTTCATGCACGGCCTTATGCGCAAGCATCGGCTGGCCAACCACATCGCCGATGGCAAAGATATGCGGCTGATTGGTGCGCATCTGCGTGTCCACCGGGATAAACCCGCGCTCATCCACGGTTACGCCTGCCGCGTCGGCAGCCACCAGCGCTCCGTTGGGCTTGCGGCCAACGGCGACAAGAACTTTGTCAAATTCAGCTTCAAAGATGCCGTTCGGTCCGTCGAATGTGGCCACAAGACCTGCATCAGTGGCCTCGACCTTGGTGACCTTGGTCTTCAGAAGGACGCGTTCATAGCGTTTCTCGATCCGCTTCATCAGCGGCATTACCAGATCGCGATCCGCTTCGGGGATGATCTGATCCATCAGTTCAACAATGGTGATTTTCGATCCAAGAGCATCATAGACCTGCGCCATTTCGAGCCCGATGATCCCGCCGCCCACCACCAGCATCCGTTCAGGGATATCGGCAAGCGCCAGCGCCCCGGTGCTGTCGATCACGCGCGAATCGTCGGGCAGGAACGGCAGGCGCACGGGTTCCGACCCGCAGGCGATGACCGCATGATCAAAGCTGACGGTCTGCGTGCCCTCGGCAGTCTCTACACGAATGACATTGGGGCCCGCGAACCGCCCGGTGCCCCTGACGACGGTGACCTTACGCTTGCGCGCCAGACCATTCAGTCCGCCGGTGAGCTTGCCGACCACCCCATCCTTGAAGCTGCGAACGCCGTCCAGGTCGACCGTCGGGGCGGCGAAACTGACCCCGTGGGCGGATAACGCCTGCGCTTCGTCCATGGCCTTGGCCACATGCAGCAGTGCCTTGGACGGGATACACCCCACGTTCAGGCAGACGCCCCCCAGCCTGTCCCAGCGTTCGATCAGCGTGACCTTGAGTCCGAGATCGGCGGCGCGGAAGGCGGCTGTATAGCCACCCGGTCCAGCGCCAAGCACCAGGAATTCCGCGTGGCTGTCTGCGCCGCTGGCAGAGGCGGCGGTCTGCAGGGCCGGCACGGGCTGCCGTGCGGGCGCAGCCTCGGGGGGCGCTTCTGCGGTCGCTTCGCCTTCGGCCTCAAGCGTCATCACCAGACTGCCCTTGCTGACCGTGTCGCCTTCGGACACATGGATAGCGGTGACCTTGCCTGCCGCAGGCGCGGGAATATCCAGCGTCGCCTTGTCGCTTTCCAGCATCAGGATCGGATCATCCTCGGCGACGATATCGCCCAATGCCACGGTGACTTCGATCACTGGCACATTGGAAAAATCGCCGATATCGGGGATTTGCACATCAATCTTCATCGCGTTTCCCCTTACAGGCTGATGCGCCGGAAATCCGACAGGATTGTTTTCATCGTCACCAGGAAATGCGCCGCCGCCACACCGTCGACCACGCGGTGATCCCAGCTTAGGCTCATCGGCTGAACCAGACGGGGCTGGAACGCCGCGCCATCCCAGACCGGCCGAATCGCGGACCGGGTCATGCCAAAGATCGCAACCTCCGGCGCGTTGATGATCGGCGTGAAGTTGGTGCCGCCGATCCCGCCGAGCGACGAGATGGTAAAGGTCGCCCCCTGCATGTCCCCGACCTTGAGTTTGCCTGCACGCGCAGCGCCCGCAAGTTCGGTCATTTCGGCTGCGATGTCGTAGATGCCCTTCTTGTCGGCATCCTTGATCACCGGCACGACAAGCCCTTCGGGCGTGTCCGCCGCGACACCGATGTTATAGTATTTCTTCAGGATCAGGCCATCGCCATCGAGCGATGCGTTGAACTTGGGGAACTGCTTGAGGGCAGCGACAGCCGCCTTCACCACGAAAGGAAGAATCGAGAGTTTCGTGCCATCCTTCGCCTCGCTGTTCACCATCTTGCGGAATGCTTCGAGATCGGTGACATCGGCGTCTTCGAAATTGGTGACATGGGGAATGATCGTGGCGTTGCGCGCCAGGCTTGGCCCCGAGATTCTGGCGATCCGCGACAGGGGCACGCGCTCGATCTCGCCGAATTTGGCGAAATCGACCTTGGGCCAGGGCAGCAGGTCAAGCCCCCTGTCGGCGCCGCTCGCCGCAGGGGCAGAGGGCGCGGCCAGCGCCGTCTTGACGAAATCCTGCACGTCCTCGCGGGTGATGCGGCCTTTGGGGCCGGTGCCGGAAACAGCGTTGATATCAACGCCAAGCTCGCGGGCGAATTTGCGGATGGCGGGCGAGGCATGCGCCAGCCTGGCCGGCTGAGCCGGTGCGCTGGGTGTCGGGGTCGGCCTGGCCACGGTCGCCGCAGCCGCAGCCGCCGGAACAGCTGTCGGCGTGGGCGCCGGGGCCGCGCTTTCGGGTGCGACCACCGCCAGCAGGCTACCGCGACTCACCTTGTCGCCTTCGGCGACGAGCAACTCGACAACCCGGCCCGCGACGGCCGAGGGCACATCGAGCGTGGCCTTGTCCGATTCAAGAATCACCACCGTGTCGTCAACGTCAATAATGTCGCCTACCGCGATCACGATCTCGATCACCGGCACATCGGTGAAATCACCGATATCGGGCACGAGAAGCTCGATTTTTCCAGTAAGGCCCGCACCTTCGGCGGGTGCGGCGGCAGAGGCGCTCAGCTCTGGAACCGCATCGGCGGCCTCGCGCACATCAGGCCGGGTGGTGTCAGCTTCGGGGACTTCGCCCGCGGCCTCCAGTGTCATCACGAGGCTGCCCTCGCTGAGCTTGTCACCCTCGACCACATGGATGGCGGCGATCTTACCGCCGGTCGGTGCGGGAATATCCAGGGTTGCCTTGTCGCTTTCCAGCATCAAGATCGGGTCGTCCTTTGCGACGATATCGCCTACAGAGACGTTGATCTCGATCACGAGCACATTGGAAAAATCGCCAATATCAGGCACTTTCACGTCAATGGTGTTGGTCATGTCGCCTCCCCCTCTCATACGGTCCAGGGCGCCGGTGCCGAAGCATCCAGGCTGAATGCGTCCAGAGCCTTCGCCAGCGTGGCCGGTTCTTCGTCGCCTGCGCGCACCAGAGCCTCGATTACCGCCAGCGCGATGTTCTTGCGGTCCACCTCGAAGAAGGCGCGCAGGTCGGCCCGGTTGGCCGAACGGCCGAAGCCATCGGTGCCGAGCGCGATGAACCTTGCATCGACGTAGGGCGCAATCATCTGCGGTACGGCGCGGACATAATCCGTGGCCGCCACGATGGGGGCAGAACCGGCCAGTGTCTGGGACACATAGGCTTCAGTCGGGGTCGTGGTGCCGCCCAGACGGTTTTCCCGCTCCACCGCGCGCGCGTCGCGCGCCAGTTCGGAAAAACTGGTGGCGCTGAAAAGATCGGTGGCGATCCCATAATCCGTCGCCAGCATATCGGCGGCGGCGATCACCTCGGTCAGAATCGTGCCCGAGCCGATCAGGCGCGCTTTGGCGCCGCCCTCGCCGCGCGATCCAATCTGATAGAGCCCCTTCAGGATGCCTTGTTCGGCACCGTCAGGCATGCTGGGCTGGGCATAGTTTTCATTCATCACCGTCAGGTAATAGAACTCGTCGGCCTGATCTTCCATCATCCGCTTCATGCCGTCGTCCATGATCACCGCCAGTTCATAGGCATAGGCCGGATCATAGGCGCGGCAGTTCGGAACGGTCGCGGCGATGACGTGGCTGGTGCCATCCTGATGCTGAAGCCCTTCGCCCGACAGGGTGGTGCGCCCTGCGGTGGCGCCAAGCAGAAAGCCCCGCGCCCGCTGATCGGCCGCGGCCCAGATCAGGTCGCCCACCCGCTGAAACCCGAACATCGAATAGTAGATGTAGAACGGCAACGTCGGTGTATCGTGAACGGAATAAGAGGTCGCAGCGGCCGACCATGACGAAATCGCCCCGGCCTCGGTTATACCCTCTTCCAGCAACTGGCCGTTCTTGGCTTCTTTGTAGAACATCATCGACCCCGCATCCTCGGGTTCGTAAAGCTGCCCCTGCGGCGCATAGATGCCGATCTGGCGGAACAGGTTGTCCATGCCGAATGTGCGGGCCTCGTCGGCCACGATGGGCACGATGCGTGGGCCGAATGTCTTGTCTTTCAGCAGCCCGCCCAACATCCGCACCGCGGCCATTGTGGTGGACATCACCTTGCCGTCTGCCTCGGTCGCGAATCTGGCGTATTTGCTGCGGTCGGGCACGATCAGACGCTTGGGTTCCGGGGTTTTGGCGCGCCGTCTTGGCATGTAGCCGCCAAGGGTTTCGCGCTGCGCGTGCAGATATTTCATCTCGGGGCTGTCGGCGGCGGGCTTGTAGAACTTGAGTTCTTCCAGATCCTTCTCCGTCAGCGGCAGGCCGAACCGGTCCCGGAAGGCGACCAACGCCTCCATGTCCAGTTTTTTCGACTGGTGAGCTGTCATCCGGCTTTCGCCCGCGTCCCCCATGCCAAATCCTTTCTTGGTCTTGGCAAGGATCACAGTCGGGCGGCCTTTGTGTGCCTTGGCGGCTGCGAAGGCAGCATACAGCTTGCGAAAATCGTGGCCGCCGCGTTTCAGCGCGTTGATTTCACCATCGGTCATATGCATGACGAGATTGCGGGTGGCGGGGTCGCGATCAAAAAACTTGGCACGGTTGTAGTCGCCGTCCTTGGAGCCCAGATCCTGATATTCGCCATCCACGGTTTCGGCAAAACGGCGCAGCAACACGAGGTCTTTGTCGCGGGCAAAGAGATTGTCCCATTCCGAGCCCCAAAGCACCTTGATAACGTTCCAGCCGGCGCCGATGAACAGGCTCTCAAGCTCCTGAATAATCTGGCCGTTGCCGCGTACCGGCCCGTCCAGGCGCTGCAGGTTGCAGTTCACGATGAAGGTGAGGTTATCGAGGTTCTCGCGCGCCGCCAGCGTCAGCGCGCCAATGGATTCCGGCTCGTCCATCTCGCCGTCGCCGAACACGCCCCAGACGTGCCGCCCGGCGGTGTTGGCCAATCCGCGCCCTTCGAGGTAACGCATATAGCGCGCCTGATAGATCGCGCTCATCGGGCCGATGCCCATGGAACCTGTCGGGAACTGCCAGAAATCCGGCATCAGCCACGGATGCGGATAGGAACACAGCCCGTTTCCACCCACTTCCTGGCGGTAATTCGCCAGCCTTTCCTCGCTCAGGCGGCCTTCCAGAAAGGCGCGGGCGTATACGCCTGGCGCCGAGTGGGGCTGAAAATAGACCAGATCACCCCCGAAATCGTCTGATTGAGCGCGGAAGAAGTGGTTGAACCCGGTCTCGAAAATCTCGGCCGCCGAGGCATAACTGGCGATATGGCCACCCAGTTCGCCATAGGCCTTGTTGGCGCGCACCACCATCGCAAGCGCATTCCAGCGAATGATCGAGGTGAGCCGCTCTTCGACGTCAAGGTCGCCCGGATAATGCCCTTGCTGGGCCACCGGAATGGTGTTGCGATAGGACGAGAACGGCTGCCCCCCGGTGAAGACGCCGTTGCGGCGCGCCACGTCTTCAAGTCGGCGCAGCAGGTATTGCGCGCGCTCACTGCCGTTGGCCGCGGTGACAGCCGTAAGCGCATCGATCCATTCCTGTGTCTCGACTGCGTCAATATCTTGGGTCGGTACTTGGATGCTCATCGGGGCTGTCCTCGGCTTCACGTTACTGGTTGCTCTGCATAGCGCAACTTGACCGGCAGGTGGCGCTAAAATGATGGTGTAGCTCCGCAGTCTGCGGCATGAACTGCCTCAACATGCATGAATTGGAGAGAATTATGCCGGTGAGTGATCTTGACGCGACAGACCGAAGAATCCTGAAGCAGCTGCAGAATGAAGGCAAACTAACCAACATCGAGCTTTCAAACCGGATCGGGCTGTCTCCGTCCCCCTGTCTTTCAAGAGTGCGCGCGCTGGAGCAGTCTGGCGTGATTTCCGGCTATGTTGCGTTGGTAAACCCCGAAGCCATCGGATTGGGCGTCAACGTCTTTATCCAGATCACCCTGGAGCGTCAGATCGAGCAGGCGTTGGAAACGTTCGAAAACCGGATGGAGGCTTACCCGGAAGTTATGGAGTGCTTTCTGATGACCGGAGACAGCGATTATCTGATCCGCCTGGTTGTCCGCGATATCGCTGAACTCCAGCGCTTCATCCTGCAGAAATTGTCAAATATTCCGGGTGTGGCCAACATTCGTTCAAGCTTTGCGCTCAAACAGGTGAAATATAGAACCGCTCTGCCGGTGGACGATCTCTAGCCCGAAGTCTCCTCCCGCGCGACCGTATCTGATCTGCCACGGGATTGTTCCTCCCCCGTTGATTAAAGTTCGACCTGACTTGAGGACGGACAATGAAGCCATAGGGGACTTACATTCCTGCCAATTTGGCGGCCGCGCAACGGTGCGGGTGGCGTTCGCTGTTCAGGCTACGCGAACGATGTCGGCTGTTCCAAACCGCACTCATGAACCGCGTCAGTGCCGGCGAAATCCCCGAAATTGTCCGCGTGGGATGGCGTCGGTGGGCAAAGGCGAAGTCACGCCTTTGGCGCCAGTTTTGCAACATATGTAACCGCCCCAAGCGCAAGAGGTATCTTCAGATCTGATTTTGGCGCGTTGTCGGATGCTGACATAAGACCGGTCTCATGATGCGGCCATCAACATGCCGCGGGCCCGTATGGTGTGCGAAGGTCGGGTCCAGATCAACACCGCGTGCTCACAGGCACTCTGTTGCAGGCTGGTTCTCCCGATGCCGCCGCGCTGTCGCTGAGACCTGCCGATGTCCCCCAAGGCTTTCTCGACCACCCTGATCTTGTCGGCATCGCTCCAGTGCCGACGACGCGGCGCATCCTCGGTGGACAGGATCTCGATCCGGGGTGTGAACGTAAGGTCGACCATAACGTCGGACTTATCATCGCCTCCAACGCCCCGTCAGACGGCCCCCGCCGGAGGGATACGCTTAAACGAGCACTTGGGGCGGCACGAAACTGCGACAGGTCCATGTAGCCTCGCAGCTGCCTGTGCTTTCGCTTCACACTGACGTGGTTCTTCTCGCCGTAGTGGCGCTTGCCGTGCTTCTTCTTCCGGCGATCGTCAGGGTCCGTCCGCCCGGCCCTCGGGTTCCCTGCCGTTCTCGTCTCGCATGTTGAGGTTGTACGACGGCCGCGCCGAGGATCTGTCCTGCCCGCGTGCGAAAGCGTATAGCGGTAAATTATTACCGCTATATCATTCGGCACCGGCCCACGAGATCGAGGCCAAAGAAGCGTATGAACAACAGCCGCTCGCGCAGTTGATACTTGATCTGGTTGCCGGACAGGGTGTAGACCGTGTTCAGCACGAGCGTCTTGAACATCAGCGACCGCATCCATCGACGCGCGACTCGCTTTCCGCACCCGGTTTGCGGTGGCCCTGCTCAAGCGCCAGGCGAAACTCCTCTGACCGCACGAGCGCATCGATCAGCGGATCTGTCGTGGCATCGAGAGTCGCGCAGCGTTTTCAAAGATCGAAGAACCCCATCTGCGCCATCGCTTCATGCGCTGTACCGATTTATTGATGTCGCAGCGTCAAGAACAAGGTAATTTTTCGAGGGGACCTGTAGTAACACCCAGATTGTTGCGCTATTCTTTCCATCAAGTCACGTTTTCTGAAGTCGCCGAACATGTGTATTGCAGAATTCACCGCGACTTCAGGACGCTTGTGATTCAATAACGTCACCTTGGAATCTTATATGGCACCGTTAGCATGAACGAAGCAACACACAGCGAAATTGATATACACACTTTGCGAAGCCACCCCGCGCACTTGATCCGTCGTAGCTATCAGATATTCCTTTCAATGTTTGAGGCAGTCGGAAAGGACGTCGACCTTTCTCCGGTGCGCTGGATTCTCATCGCGACAATTCGCTTGCGTCCCGGCCTCTCGATGGCCGAGGTCTCCTTTATGACGGGCGTGGACAAAGCTTCAACGGGTCGCACTATACGCAATCTTGAAGGCTCTGGCCTGATCCGCGTTGTGCGCAGTGCGCACGACAAACGCGAGCGGCGGGTGTATACCACCACCAAAGGCGATAAACTGGTTCATGCGTTCTATCCGCGCATAAAGATTCTGCATGATGATATTATGGCAGCATTCGAACCGGAAGAGGCCAAGGAATTTGTTCGATTGCTCGGAAAATTCATCGAAGTTAACGATCACAGAAGCCGTGCCGCCCTTTCTGACAACCTGAGCGTTGGCCCTCTGTGAACGGCAGTGACAGTCTCGCCCTTGGGAATGGCGGGATGACCTGACTCCGGGCGGACTAAAAACCGTCCACTTTCGCCTTTTCGGTCTCATGCCCCATGATTGCCACCGGCAACCGGGCACTCCCGCCGCTTCGAGATGTCATGATCCCGCGTTACCCCTGAACGCCGCGACAATCGCGTGTGCCGTTCCCATTTGGGAATGTGATCCGACCTGTGCGCGCATTTCGCTTGCAACGCAGACCGGCGGCGGAGTCCGCGCAAACTGCGAACCGATCCGCCATTTTTTCTGCTGCTATGGGCATTCGCGCAACGGGCGGATCATCAGGGCCGGGTTCTCGGGCTGACGGGGCTGCGCAGCGGCGATCCGACATAAATTTGCGAGTGCGCCAGCCGAGGCGGTCCGCCCGCCGCGCCTGGGGCAGCAGGCAACCCCGAAGGCCGACGTACCCGGTTCTTGCATCATTTCGACGGCGGACAACCCTGCGCCGCTCGACCGGGGTGCCATCTCGGTGTCAGGACCTCCGCCGCACGGTTCCTGTCAGTCGTTCCGGTCGAATTGCAGAGGCGCTCAGTCGGCTTCTTCGGCTTGGCCCAGTATTTCGGTTTGATGCTCGCCCACCGCCGGGACTTGGCCGGCCGGCTCGCTTATCCCCGCCATCGGCACCGGAAAGGCCATCACCTGCGCCGCACCGGCGGCGCGTACCATTCCGCGCGCCTTGAGATGCGGGTCTTGGGCCAGATCCTCCAGTCGGTTGACCGGGGCAAAGGGAACGTCCTCGGCCTCGAAAACCCGTGCCCAATGCGCATAGGGACGCGCGGCGATCAGCGGGGTCAGGGCGGCGCGGATGTCATCCGTGCGATCTGTGCGTGCGGCGAAGTCGTCAAGCGCCGGATCGTCGAACCCCGTCATCCCGGTTGCGCGGATGAGGCGGCGGAAGAAATGCGTTTCGATCGCGCCGATGGTGATGTATTTGCCGTCGGCCGTCCCGAAGATGCCATAGGCGGCCCGGCGCAGAATGTCGGCCTTGGTGATTTCGCGCCCGGCCTGGCGTCCGGCATCCCATACGCCGTAGCGCGGGGCGATCCAACTGGCCAGCGCGTCGGTGATCGCCACGTCGAGGTACTGGCCCCGCCCGGTGGCGTCGCGTCCGCGCAGCGCGGCCAGGATGGTGATGATGGCATACATCGCTGCCGACAGATCTCCGATCGGCACGCCCGTCGTGTATTCTGGCGGTCCGTCGGGCGCGCCCGAGATCGCCACCGCGCCCGCCATCGCCGCGTAGTTCAGATCATGCCCCGGCCAGTCCCGCGCTGGCCCGGTCTGACCATATCCGCTGACCGAGCAGTAGACGAGGCCGGGATTGAGCGTTGAAAGCGTCTGGTAGTCGATCCCGAGCCGCGCGGTCACACCCGGGCGATAGCCCTCGATCACCACGTCCGCCCGCTTGGCCAGCCGCAGGAAAGCCGCGCGGTCCGCGTCGTCCTTCAGGTTCAGCACGATGCTTTTCTTGCCGCGGTTCACCGCCGCGAAGAGACCGGGGAACATGACGCGCGCGGCGTCGCCCGCGGGGCGCTCGACCTTGATGACCTCGGCCCCCATCTCGGCCAGTTGTTGCGTGGCATAGGGACCGGGCAGAAGCTCGGTCAGATCCAGGACACGAAGCCCTGAAAGCGGTGCAGTGCCGGTCATTTTCATTGTTCCTTTCTGTCTCCGCGGGCCGGGTCGGCGATGCCGGCGCATTCCGCCGAATCGTCCTGCTCCAGGATCATGTCCCAGATCTTCTGACCCTGCGGGTTGTCGAGTTCTTCCATAAGATGCGCCAGAAGCCCGGCCGAGCGTCCGATCAGCGCGAAGGCCCGCGCCCAGATGGGGGAAAGCCCCATGTCCGACACGGTGGCCCCGACCGCGCCGGCGGCGTTGATCGGCAGCAGGCGGCCATATTCCTCACGCGCGGCGGACTCGACGGCCGCCATGAACCGCCAGTGCCGCCCGTCGAACCCGTTCTCGCCCGCGATGCGCCGCAGGACCGGCGTGCGGGGGTCACCCGCCACATGGATCGGATGGCCGATGCCCGGCAGGACGCGCCGCGCCGCGCGAAAGGTGCGCACCACCTCGCGCGCGTGGGCGGCATAGGCGGCCTCGTCGTCGTTGTCGGTCAGCCCGCCGATCTCGTCGCGGGTAAAGGCGGCGGCGTTCTGCATTGTGCCGAGAAAATGGTTTCCCGCCCCCAGCAAGCCGGCGGCCACAGCGCCCTGAAGCGATTCCGGCGCGCCGAGAATGGTCATCCGCGCGGCAATTGCGCTGGGGGTAAGGCCGTGGTCGGTGGCGGTGACGATGATCGCGTTGGTCATCGCGCGGGTGCGGGCGTCGGGTTCCGTTCCGGTGGCGGTGAAATAGATCATGTCGATGAAATCCATCTTGCCGAGGACGTCATCCGCCAGGTCGCGCCCGCGCACGAAGATACGGTCGCGGGTGGTGAAGCCTATCTTCGTCTTGACCGTCATTGCCTTGCTCTTCCTTGTGTTTCGGTGGCCGCACGCGGAATCATTGCGCCCAGCCCCATGGTGCCCGCCGGACCGGCGCGCGCCGGAGTGAGGTCCATCGCCGCGATGGTGGCCAACGCCCCGGTGGGACGCCTCGGCATGGCCGCATCGACGGGGCAAATCGACGCTCGGACCCGAAACCTCCTCGGGCCCGGGATTGAACGGGAAGACGTCTCTGTCGCAGTCGCAATGCGCGGCGCGATTTTGCAGCCCGCACCGCGGGCCGGTCGCCGAGGCCGGGAATCGCCACGATCCGCCGTGCAGGAACCCGCGCAGGACTGGGGAAACCGCCCGCTCCCATTCGTTCAGGCACCTTGCGGTGCCCGCCGCACGAGCAGTTTCCAGATCCCTTCCACCACGGTTTCGCCGCGCTGGTTGATGACCTCGCGCCGGAACGACAGGATGCCGCGTTCGGGTTTCGACGTCTCGCGTTTCTCGGTCACGGTGACGCGCACGCCGATCGTGTCGCCGATGAAGGTGGGTTTCGGGAATCTGCACTGCATGTCCAGAAGCCCCAGAAGCGAAGGTTCGAGAAAATTGTTCATCAACATCCGCGTGGTCAGCCCGGACATCACCGACACCACCAGAAGCCCGTGCGCGATGCGCTGGCCGTAGGCCGATCCGGCGGCGTACTCGGCATCGACATGCAGCCGGTTGAAATCGCCGGAAAGGCAGGCAAATCCCGTCACATCGGCCTCGGTTATGGTACGGGTGGGGCTGTCGAACGCGTCTCCCTCGCTGAGATCCTCCCAGTAGAGCTGCTGGCCCGTCCGGGCTGAAAGGTCGGGGCGGGTCATCGGCTTTCCTCCTCCTGGGGCAGCGCCAGCACCGCCTCCTTGAGATCGGCCTTGAGAACGCGGCCGGTCAGGTTGCGCGGCACCGCTGTCATGAACACCACGCGGCGCGGGCGCTTGTAGCGGTCCAGCCGGGCCTCGGCATGGGCGATCACATCGGCCGCTGTCAGCCCGGCGCCCGGCGCGGGCACGATCACCGCGCAGATCGCCTCGGTCCAGCGCGGATCGGGCAGGCCGATGCAATGCGCCTCGGCAATCGCCGGGTGACCGGCCAGCGCCTCCTCGATCTCGGGGGCGTAGACGTTGATGCCGCCGCTCTTGATGATGTCGCGCTTGCGGCCAGTGAACCAGAGCAGCCCCTCGGCGTCGATCCGGCCCAGATCGCCCACGGTCAGATAATCGCCGCGCCGGGTTTCGGCGGTCAGCGTCTCGTCCTTGTAATACCCGTCATAGCGGCTCTCGCTGCGGGTGCAGATCTCGCCGACCTCGCCCTGCGGCACCTCGGTGCCATCGTCGTCCAAAAGCTTGAGTTCGACCCCGAAGAACGGCCGTCCGACGCAATTGCCCGTAAAGTTGCGGCGCAGATCCCGCGCCGTGAGGTTGGCGTAGGGCCCCGCTTCGCTGGAGGCGGCATAGATCATCAGCGCGTCGCCGAACTTGTCCAGCGCCGCGCGCTTGAGGTCGGGATACATCTCGCCGCCGCCCGATTGCAGCGTGCGCAGCGACGACAGGTCGGCGTTCGCGAACCCCTCGACCTCGACCATCCGTTGAAGCATGGCCGGCAGCAACATGGTGGCGGTCAGCCGTTCGTCCTGGATCAGGCGCAGCGCGGCGACCCCGTCAAACCGGCGCATCAGGTAAACGCTGGCGCCCAGGTAAAGCGGCAGCAGCGTGTAGGTGCAGCCAGCCGACAGGCAGATCGGCAGCGCCGAAAGCGCCCGATCGTCGGGGCGGAAGCGTTGCTCGATAGCGCGTTCCTCCATGCCGAACAGGCTGCGCAGCGCACCCTTGGGCTTGCCGGTGGTCCCCGAGGTGTGCAGCATGATCGTGGTGCCATCCTGTCCTTGCGGCGGATCGGGCGGGGTGTCTGCCAGAAGGTCCGACAGCCGTGGCAGCCCTTGCGCACCCTCCGCCACATCGCCCAGGGCGATGATGTCGCTCACCACGGTCCGGAACAGATCGGCATGGTCCAGCGCCGCGTCGCCCAGCAGCAGCGTCTTGCTGTCCGAGCGGGCGACCACATCGGCCATGACCTCGGGCGCGATGCGATAGTTGATCGGCGCGGGGATCGCGCCCAACCCGGTCACCGCCACATAGGCGGCAAGGAAATCGGGATGGTTCTCCGAGATCACCGCGACCTTGTCGCCGGGCCCGGTGCCGCGTCGCGCCAGCACCGTCATCATCCGTTCCACCCGGTCGAGGAGCTCCGTATAGGTCTGGCCGTGCCCCTCGAACACCACCGCCGGTTTCGTCGGAAACCGCCGTGCATTCAGCCTGAGGGCATGGAGAAAGGTCATCGGCATGGCCGCCTCCTCAGGTAAAGGCCGAGATCCCGAGAACCTCGCGCCCTATGATCAATGTCTGGATTTCCGACGTGCCCTCGGGGATCAGCCCGCCGCGCGTGTCGCGGAACAACCGCTCGACCGGGTAGTCGGTGGAATATCCCAGCCCGCCGTGCGCCTGCAGCGCCATCGAGGCCACCTCATGCGCCGCCTCGCTGGCATAAAGCTTGGCGATCGAGCATTCCTTGCGCCCGGGCAGCCCCGCATCAAGCGCCAGCGCAGCCCGGTCAGTCAGGGCGCGCGCCGCTTCGGTGCGGATGGTCATGTCGACGATCAGCTTCTGCACCAGCTGATAGCGTCCGATCACGTTGCCGAACTGCTTGCGCGTCTTGACGTAATCGGTGGACAGGTCCAGCGACCGCTGCGCCGCGCCCACCGCGCCCGCCGCCACGTTGAGCCGACCGTAGTTCAGCCCGGTGAGGATCGCCTTCAGCCCCTTGCCCGCCGGACCCAGCAGGTTTTCCTTGGGCACCCTTGCGTCGCGAAAGGCCAGCTGCGATGTCGCCGTGGCCTTGATGAACATCGTGCCCACCCGCGAGGCTTCGAAATCGGTCTCCTCAGGGTCCACGATGAACAGGCTCAGATCGCCATCGCAGCCGGTGGTGAAGGTGCGCGCAACCAGGATGCCGACCCGGCCGTGAACGCCGTTTGTCGTCCACAGCTTGCCGCCGTTGATCTGCCAGTGGTCGCCCTTGTCCTCGGCACGGGTCTGCACCGAGGCGACGTCGGAGCCGTGGTCGGGTTCGGTGATCCCTACCCAGACCGGCATTTCGCCGGCCATGACGGGGTTCAGCCATTTTTCCTTTTGCCGGGCGTCACCCAGATGGTGCAGCAGCGCGGCGACGATGTTGACGGTGTTGAGCAGCACCCGAAGCGACAGCCAGCGATACCCCGCCTCCTCCATCATCATCGCCCAGGTGCGGTAGCTGAGACCGTAGCCGCCCGCCTCCTCGGGCAGCAGCCCGCCGAGATAGCCGAACTGGCGCAGCGCGCCGACCATTTCCCATGGCAGCTCGCCCGCCGCCTCGCATTCGGCGATGCGCGCCTCGGTCAGCTCGCGCGCCATGAAACCCCGGATGCTGTCCCTCAGCATCCGAGTCTCCTGTTCCTGATCATCGGCGGGTGGCGCGATGTATTCAGCCATACCGCCCCCCGGTGATGTGAAGCGTTTCGCCCGAGATGTATTCCGCCGCATCCGAGGCGAGGAACACCACGCCGTTGGCGATGTCGCGCTCGGTGCCAAGACGCGGCACGGTGTTCATTGCCAGCGCGCGGGATTTGATCCGGTCGTAGTTCGGAAGCGCCTCGATCATGTCGGTTGCGATGAAGCCTGGCGCGATGGCGTTGACGGTGACGTTGAAACGCCCCTGCTCCATTCCAAGCGCACGGGTGAAACCGATGATGCCGGCCTTGGCCGCCGCATAGTTGGTCTGCCCGGGATTGCCGAGATAGGCGCGCGACGAAATGTTGACCACGCGGCCCCAGTGCTGTTCCATGAAATGGGGCACCACGGCGCGCGAGCAGTTGTAGGCCCCTTTCAGGATCACCCCCACCACCGCATCCCAATCCTGCTCCGGCATCTTGGTGATGTAATTGTCGCGCGGAAAGCCGGCGTTGTTCACAAGTATATGGACGGCGCCGAATGCCTCGACCGTGCGGGCGACAAGCGCATCGACCTGTGCCGCGTCGGTGACGTCGCAGACGACGCCGATCGCTGCGTAACCGTCGGCCTCCAGCTCGGCGCGGGTGGCTTCGGTGGTTTCCGCGTCGATATCGGTGATCACCACCTTTGCCCCTTCCTCGGCCAGCGCGCGCGCCGTCACTGCACCGATTCCGCGCCCCGATCCGGTGACGATTGCCACCTTGTTCTTCAGTCCCAATTCCACTTTCGGCTCCTTTGCGTTGTTTAATATTCGCCCGAGAACGCGGTCACGATTTCCGGGAAGAAGGCGATCAACGCCAGAACCGCGAACTCTGCCAGAACGAAAGGCAGCACACCCACAAAGACCCGCTTGAGCGGCACCCCGGTGATCGAGCTGGCGACAAAGACGTTCATGCCGATGGGCGGCGTGATCAGCCCGATCTCGACGGTCTTGGTGATGAGGATGCCAAACCAGATCGGCGAGTAGCCAAGTTCCATCACCATCGGAAAGACGATCGGCATGGTCAGGATCAGGATCGCCAGCTGATCCATGACGCAGCCCAGCAGCACAAAGATCACGATCAGGATCAGGATCACCATTCCCGGACTGACCTCCAGCCCCTGCACATAGGAAACCAGCGCTTGCGGCGCCATCGTGAGGGTCACGAAATAGCCGAAGATATGGGCCCCGATGATGATGGTAAAGATCATTGCCGTGGGGCGGGTGGTGCGTTCAAGCGCGTCCATGAAGTCGCGCCAGCCCATGCGCCGCAGCATCACGGCGGCGATCAGGATCGCGCCGAAACAGCCCGCCGCCGCGGCTTCGGTGACGGTGACGGCGCCGGAATAGATTCCGGCCACGACGAACACGAACAATACGATCACCGGCCAAAGCTCGCGCAGCGACAGGATGCGCTCTCGCCAGCTGTGGCTTTGCACCGGCGGCGCAAGATCGGGGTTCAGGCCCGCCCAGCCCATGGTGATGCCGGCAAAGGACAGCGCGGTGATAAGTCCGGGCACGATGCCGGCGATGAAGAGCCCGCCGATCGAGGTTTCGGTAATAATACCATAGACCATAAGCACCACCGACGGCGGGATCATGATCGACAACGTGCCGGCGGCCGCCACCGTGCCCACGATCATACCGCGGTCATAGCCGTATTTGTTGGCCTCGGGCGCGACGGTGCGGGCCATTGTCGCGGTGGCGGCGGTGGACGAGCCCGACACCGCACCGAAACCGGCGCTGGTGAACACGGTGGCCACCGCCAGCCCGCCCGGCAGATGCCCGACCCATTTGTTGGCGGCGCGGAACATGTCCGACGAGATCCGGCTGGCCGACAGGATCTCGGCCATCAGGATGAACAGGGGGATGGCGGTCAGCAACCAGGAGGCTGTGTTGCGATAGGGAGCGACCGACAGGATCCCGAGCGCAAGGTTGAGCCCGCCGATCAGATAAAGCCCGACAGTGCCGGCGATGCCCATTGCAAAGCCAATCGGCGTTCCGACGATAAGAAGTCCCGCCAGCAGGAAGGACACGGGTGCGAGATATTCCATATTCAGATTGTCCGATCCGGGGTGTGGCGAAGCCGCTGCACGTCGCCGGCCGCGTTCACCAGAAGCCGCAGGACAATCAGCAGGCAACCGATCGGCGCGATCACAAGGGCGGTAACGAGCGGCGCGTCAATGTCGCCCGACGTGCGATACCCGAAATCCCACGCCTTGAGCGCCTCGCGCGAGGCGCCGTAGCACACCAGTGCGAAGAACGCGGCCGCCACAAGGCGCAGGACCACGTCTAGACCGGCGCGCAGCCTGTCTGGCAACGTCTCGAACAGGATCCCCACCCGCACATGGCCATCGTGCATCTCAAGATAGCTCAGGCTTCCGAACACGATGATGGGCATCAGATAAAGTTCGGTGATCCCTATGACGCCCTCGATCGGGTCGTTCAGGACATAGCGGGTGAAGACCTGGACGAGGATCAGCACCAGCATGACCATCATTGCCGCACGCGACAGCCAGTTCGCCCAGGTGTCGACCCGGTCCATCGCGCGGCCAAGGGGGCCGTGCAGTCCTGCCTTGGGCGGCGGCACGGCTTCCCCTTCGGGATCAAGATCATGGGGATGCACGGACGAGCTCCTTTATTGCGTCTGGTACTTTTCGATATTCGCGCGAAAAGCCTCCACCACCTCGCCGCCGGGCATGCCGCGCCCTTCCAGTCCCGAAACCCAGGCATGGAAGACCGGCGCCGTGGTCGCCCTGACCTGTTCGCGCTGCGCTTCGTCCAGCACGATGACTTTGATACCGGCTTCGCGCATCTTGTTTTCAAGTTCGGCTGCCGAGCGGTCGGTTTCCTCGGCGACGCGCTGCATCGCCTCCTGAGCCGCCTGCTGCATGGCCTGCTGATGCTCGGGCGCAAGCCCTTGCCAGACCTCTTCGCGGATCACATAAGGCGCCCAGTACACAAAGACATCCAGCCCAAGCACAGCGGTATCGATCACCTCTTCGAGCTTGTAGGAATAGACGCTCGTGGTCGGAAAGATCGCGCCGTCAACCGTGCCGGTGCGGATCGCCTGATAGGTTTCGGGGCTGGGAATATCCACCGGAGCCCCGCCCAGGGCCTTGATCGATTCCGACATGTTGCCGGCGATGATCTTCAGCTTGAGCCCGTTGATATCCTCCAGGCCGTCAATCTCTTTGCCGCGGGTAAAAAGATTGTAGGTAGAGGTCATCACGCCCCAGAGGGGACGCATCCCGTTCTTCAGGAAATCGTTCCCCAGGATCGGCTCCGAGGTCACCGTATCGTAGAATGCCGGTGTGCCGACCTTGCTTTGCGAGAACAGGCCCGGCAGCGTGTGCACACCGGCCAGCGGCATGGTGCCTCCGTTATAGGCCGGTGGAACATAGCCAACGTCCACCACGCCCGATTGCACCATCGAGAACATGTCGCGAAGCGAGCCCATCTGCCCGGCGCCAAAATACTGAAACTTGACCTCGCCGTCGGTCAGTTCGGTCACCCGCTCCATCCAGTAGTTGGTGCCGGTCTCGACGATGTAGTGGCCCGGCGGAAAGGTGTCCGCCACCTTGAGGGTTGTTTCGGCCAGGGCCATCTGCGGCGTCAGCGCGCCCGCGACCATCAGCGCCGCGCCTGCGGCAAGCCGATCCAGTCCGTTCAAAATGCTCATCGTAAGTCTTCCTCCCTGCGTCAGCCGACGCTCCCCGAACCAGGCCCTCTCCCTTGTTTTGGCGAGAGCCTCACGGACCCGTCCGTTGGTCGGCCTTCCTCGCCCGAGCCAACCAAACGGCAGGCCATCCGGTCAATGCGGAAGCGCCGACCGCCCCGATCCGGCCACCAGATCGCACATATATGCGATTGCGCGGGGGCCCGGCGCGCGCAGGGGCTCTACCCCGTTTGCACTCACGCTTCGGGCGCCTGTCCAGCCAAAGAATGCGGCGCGCCACACGGCCATCTGCATCGCCTCCCTGAGGCTGACAGTTGCGGGATGTGGGCACGACAGTCGAATGGCCGGATGACAGTTTTCGGAGGGACATTGATGGCGGGGCAGCTGACGATCCGCGCCGGGCGATGGCCTGCGGCGCTTCCCGGCGGACGCATTATCCCGCATTATCCCGCAAGCTGGTCGATCGGGCATTTCGGGACGTGCGGCACCGCGATCTGGTGCATCCGCAACCCGACCGCGCTGTCGGAAATCGTCGGGTGTCGTACAGGTTTTGAAATCCCGTCCAGAAGATACCCGGATCGAATATCGAACACTGGCACGTTTCTGAACGTCATTTTACGACAGGGTGGTGGCGCCGTGGCCAGAACGGCCACCTGCGGCAGAGGGGCGGCACCCGGCCCGGACCCCGACAATCAGATCGGGGGGAATCGCCGCCGCATGATCTTGGGCCGGGCGGGGGTCATGGTGGATAAGAACACCGGCGTTCAGCAAACCCTGGGGTCTTGACCTTTCTTTCTCAGATGCTGAACGATTTCTTCACGCATGATCCTGACAATCTCGTTCTCGGATCGCAGGATGACATCCGTCGGTGCGCCAACCCCAACGGCAAACAGACGAGAACTCTGGTGGCTGGGAAACGGCATGGAGATCAACCCGGCGCCTTTGACGACCTGATCGGTTGACAGATAATACCCCTTGGCGCGGGTCTCGGCCAAGGAGGCGACGAAGGTCTTCACGTCCACCGCCGGTTTGTCGGGCGCACGATAGGCATTGATCTTTCGTAACAGGCGGCACACTTCTTCATCGCTGAAGCGGCTCATCAGAACCCGCCCCACCCCGGAATTCCCCAGCGGACGCCGCGTGCCGAGTGAAATGTGGTGGATCGGCGACTTCTTTGGACGGATCACTTGCACATACTCGGCTTCGTCGCCGTTCTTTGTTCCCAGTACGACGACATGCTGCGTCCGTTGCGCGATCGCCTTGAGCAGCCGCTGGATGATGCCTTCACCGAACAGATCCGGGCTCATCCAAGAGCCCAGAAGCGGGACGCGTTCGGTGGGAAAGTAGTTCTTGTTCCGGGCATCGTGGCTCAGGAAGCCGAGCTTGACCATGCTCTTCAAGAGCGCCGAAGTGCTCGATTGCGGATACCCCAGTTTCTTCGAGACTTCCACGACCGACAGCGGGCGCCGCACCTCGTCGAAATACACCAGCGTTTCACAGGTGCGGGCGACCGATTTTACGATATTGTCCCCGCGTGTCTTCACCGAAGTCTGTTCCGCGTCTTCCATGATCCCCTCCCAGCATACTATTATATGAACAGTATTCAGAAAGTAGAATGGCTGCGGATGTGATTTCTGTCAACTGGTAGAAGATCGCAGAAGACGCGCCGCATGCCGCGAGGGGATCGGAAAGATGCCGGGTCCGGGTGTCAGTGGCCTCCTCGCCTGGTGGGAACGATTACGGCGTCCGCAGCCACGGCACCCTGGCCGCTGGGTCCAACGATCAACGGGTTGACGTCAATGGTCTCAAGCGCTGCCCCGTGATGGGCCGCAAAGGCGGACAGGCGCGCAAGGGCGTCGGCAAGCGCGCCGATGTCGCGTTCGGGCGCGCCGCGGAAGGCGTCCAGCAGTTTGCGACCGTGGATTTCGTCGATCATCCGACGCGCTTCGGCGGGCCCGAAAGGGGCAACCCGGAAGGACACGTCCCCCAGGGCCTCGACCAGCACGCCGCCCAGGCCGAACATGACCACCGGGCCGAATGCCGGATCCTGGGTCACACCGAGTATGGCCTCCAGCCCCGGTGCGGCCTGTTCCGCCACGACCAGACCGTCGATCCGCGCATCGGGCGCTTTTTCGGACGCCAGCTTCAGGATTTGCACCGCGGCGGACCGGACGTCTTCGGCCGAGCGCAGGTTCAGCGCCACGCCGCCGATATCGGATTTATGCAAGATGTCGGGCGAAGCGATCTTCAGCACGACCGGAAAGCCCATCTCCTGCGCCGCCTCGGCTGCCGCCTCCGGGGTCTTGGCCAGGGTTTCGCGCACGATTGCGATGCCCGCTTCGGCCAGCAGCGCCTTGGCCTCGATCTCGTTCACCATGTCGTCCGGCAACGGCGACAGGTCGGACAGTTCGGGTATCGGGTCATGTTCGCCGGCCCGCGCGAAGGATCTGGCGAAATAGCGCAATGCGGCCATGGCACGGACCGCGCGGGTCGGTTCCTCGAACACGATGAACCCCGACTTTTCATATGCGGCACGGCCCTCGGGTTCGGTCAGCGAACAGAACAGCATCGGCCGGCCGGGAAACTTCTCGCGGATGCGCTCCAGCCCGGTCCGGATGGCTTCGTTCAGGTCGGCGACAAGACCGACCGTGGACATGAAGATGATGGCACCGTCAATTTCGCCGTCGCCAAACAACACATCCATGTTGGTTTCCAGCAGGTCGATCTGGTTGACCAGCTGCGCCGTCACATCGACCGGGTTTCGGACGCCTGCGAAAGGCAGCACCTCTTTCAGCTTTTTCTGCGCGTGATCGGGAAGCGCGGGCACGTCCAGTTTCAGTTTCTCGGCCTCGTCGGCCATCAGCACCCCAACGCCGCCGGACACCGTCACAAGGCCCAGTCGGTCGCCCTGCATCATCGACGCGGATTCGGCGCAGGCATAGGTCACATCGAACATTTCATCGACCGATTGCGCCCGGTACACGCCGTATTGCCGAAAAGCCGCGTCATAGACCGCGTCGGACCCCGCCAGCGAGGCGGTATGCGATTGCGCGGCCTCGGCACCGACCGCGCTGCGGCCGACCTTCATCATGACCACCGGCTTTTCCCGTGCGCGCGCCAGTTCAAGGGCCTCGACCAGCCTGTCGCGGTCAGTCGCGCCTTCGAGGTATCCCATGATTACGCGGGTTTCGTCATCCTGCGCGCAATAGGCTACCGCATCGGCGAAATCGACGTCGCAGGAATTGCCCGTCGTCGCCCAGAGGTTCACACCCAGTCCGCGCATCCTGACCAGCGTCATGCAATACGACCCGAAGGCGCCGCTCTGGCTGACGATCGACACGCCGCCGGGCTTGGGCAGGTGCTTTTCGACCCCCGGTGTAAAGGTGGCGTAAAGATTGTGGCGCACATTGGCGATGCCCAGGCAATTCGGCCCGACAAGCCGCATACCGCCTTCGCGCGCGATATCGACCATTCGCGCCTGAAGCGCGGCCCCTTCGGCATTAACCTCGGAGAACCCAGAGCTGAAGATCACCGCGCCCCGCACGCCGCGCGCCGCGCAATCCTCGACCGCCTGAACCGCCAGCGGCGCGGGCAGCGCGATCACCGCCAGATCCGGTGTCGACGGGGCCTCGGTGATCGACGGATACGCCGTCAGGCCCTGCACTTCGGGCGATTTCGGGTTTATCGGCAGGATCGTGCCCTGGAACCCATGCCGTTTGAGAAAATCCACCGGCCGTCCGCCGATGCGTTTCGGGTCGCTCGACGCGCCGATCACGGCAACAGAACGAGGGGCGAAAATGGCATCCATTCCGTCAATACGCATGGGTCTTCCTTTGATGTTCGAATTAGTAGGATTTCGGCAGGCCGAGCGCGTGTTCCGCGATGAACGACAGCACCAGTTGCGGTGTTACCGGCGCGATGCGGAACAGGATGGCTTCGCGCACAAGGCGTTCGACATGGTATTCCTTGGCATATCCGAAACCGCCGAAAGTCAGCTGCGCGGTCTGCGTCGCCTTGACCGCCGCTTCGCCGGCCAGGTATTTGCCCGCGTTGGCCTCGTTTCCGCAGGGCTTGCCGGCATCGTAAAGCGCGCCGGCGTTCATCGCCATCAGATTGGCCGCTTCCAGTTCCGCCCAGCAGGCGGCCAGCGGATGCTGCACGCCCTGATTCTGGCCGATCGGCCTGCCAAACACGACGCGCTCATTGGCGTAATTGGCGGCGCGGCGCAGCGCGTTGCGCCCGATGCCCACAGCCTCGGCGGCGACCAGCACCCGTTCGGGATTCAGCCCGTGCAGGATCTGGCGAAAGCCCTGACCTTCCTCGCCGATCAGATCGGCGGCCGGTATCGGCAGCCCGTCGATGAACAGCTCGTTTGAATCGACACACTTGCGGCCCATCTTCTCGATCTCGCGCACGGTGACGAATGTCCGGTCAAGATCGGTGTAGAACAGGCTTAGGCCTTCGGTTGGTTTCTTGACATCCTCAAGCGGGGTGGTGCGCGCCAGCAGCAGGATCTTGTCCGCAACCTGGGCGGTCGAAATCCAGACCTTTTGCCCGTGCACGACATAGCGGTCACCTTGGCGCACGGCGCGGGTTTTCAGCTTCGTCGTGTCCAGGCCAGTCGTCGGTTCTGTGACGCCGAAACAGGCCTTTTGCTCACCGGCCACCAGCGGCGGAAGGTACTTTTTCTTCTGGTCGTCGGTGCCGAACTTGACGACCGGATTGAGGCCGAAGATGTTCATGTGCACCGCCGAAGCCGCGCTGTTGCCGCCACCGGACTCCGCGATCGCCTGCATCATGATGGCGGCGTCGACGATTCCAAGACCGGCCCCGCCGTATTCCTCGGGGATGGCGATTCCCAGCCAGCCATCGCGGGCCAGCTTCTGGTGCAGTTCGTGCGGGAAACCGCCTTCGCGATCCCGGTTTTGCCAGAACTCATCGTCGAATTCTGCGCAAACCCGCAGGATCGCATCGCGGATTCCCTGCTGATCGGATGTCATCTGATAGGTCATGGTGTTCTCCTCGAATCTCGCAATCCGCTCTCAGCGGTCCGGCCCGGCGATGGTGCCGTTCTGGGTGAGGGTGTCGATCTGCCCGGCGTCGTATCCGAGCTCTTCCAGCACCGCGCGGCTGTCGACGCCCAGCTCGCTGCGCCCGAGCCAGCGCAGCCGCCCCGGCGTCTTGTCCAGCTTTGGGATGGGGCCAACGACCTTGGTGTCGTCGCCCTCGACCCCGACGATATCGCCGCGCGCCGCGATCTGCGGATCGGCCAGGATGTCATCGACGTCATAGACCATCGCCGCCACGGCATCGTGGGCCTGGAAGATGTCGATCGCCTTCTGCGCGTCATGCCGGGCCACGAATGCCCCAAGCCGGTCCACGATTTCGTCCATGTGCTCCACGAAGCCGTCCAGATTTTGGAATTGCGGCTGTTCCGCCCATTCCTTTCCGCCCGCGGCCTCCAGAAGCCGACGTCCGGTCGCCGCACTGCCGGCGCTGATTGTGACCCATTTCCCGTCCCGGGCGCGAAACACCCCCGCCGGGGCGTAGGAATTGGGGGCCTGAAGCCCGTTTCGGTCAACCGGAAGCCCCGCGCCGGTCCGCGTCGGAACGTGATAGTCGATCAGGCGCAACAGCGGCTCGAAGATGGCGAGGTCCACCACCTGGCCCCTGGCGCTGCCGTTGCGCACCGCATGAAGCGCCATCATCGCGCCGTAGGCCGCCATGAGGCCCGTGGTTGAATCCGCGGCGGGAAAGCCGGGGTGCATCGGCGCGTTGTCGGCAAAGCCGGTCATGTTGGCCAGCCCGCTCATGGCCTCGCCGGCCCGACCGAAACCCGGCCAGGAGGAACGCGGCCCGGTCTGCCCATAGCCCGAGATCCGCACGATCACCAGATCCGGGTTCCATTCATGCAGAACCTCTGGCGCCAACCCCGCCCTTTCAAGCACGCCGGGGCGGAAGTTCTCGATCAGAACCTGCGCGTTTTCGACCAGGCGGCGCAGAACCTCGCGGCCGTCGTCGGTCTTCCAGTCCAGCGCCACCAGTCGCTTGTTTCGGGCCAGCGTCTTCCACCACACGCCGACGCCATCCTTGGCGCGCGCGCTCAGAACCCGCAGCATGTCGCCCTGCCCCGGTCGTTCGATCTTGATCACCTCAGCGCCGAAATCCGAGAGCAGAGCGCCGCACATCGGCGCGGCAATCACATGCCCCATTTCAATCACCCTGAGGTCGCTCAGCGGCCCGTCTTTTATCGTCACGCGGTCTTCTCCCAGATTGCCATTTCTCGATCGTCAAGCCCCAATCTCCGGGTCCAGCGCCCCTATTCTCCCCGGAACCGAAATCCATTGCGAGAATAATCGAACGCCCGTTAGATCTTCGAAACGGGCGGTGAAATTTTCACTTGACGGAGAAAGAAATGGCTGAACCAGAGACGAATCGAATGGCGACACGCCGGCCTTCGGTTGCACAGGCATTGGATGGTTTGTTTGATCCCCGCACCATCGCGGTGGTCGGGGCGTCGCGCACCAAGGGCAAGCTCGGGCAGGCCGTGCTGGCGCTGCTGAAGAGCAACGGCTATCGCGGCAAGATCATCCCGGTGAACCCGTCGGGCGGCGAGATCGAGGGGCTTGCGGCTGTGCGCAGTCTGGATGAGATCGACGGCCCGATCGACGTGGTCGTTCTGGCAACCCCGGTCGGTGTCGCTCTGGATGCGCTGGAAAGCTGCGCCCGGCTCGATGTCAAGGCCGTGGTCGGGGTGACCTCGGGATTTTCGGAGGCCGGCGAAGACGGGCGCAGCAACGAGATGCGGCTGCGCCGGATCATGCAGGACGCGCCCTTTCGTCTGGTCGGGCCGAACTGCGAAGGCGTGGTGCGCCCCGCAACGGACCTGCAACTGACTTTCAGCCCGATGTTCAACGGTCTCAGGCCCGGCCCGGTCGCGATGATTTCCCAGTCCGGCGCGCTTGCGGGCCTTATGGCATTGCGTCTGGGCGAACGCGGCGTGGGGATCAATGCCATCGTCTCCAGCGGCAACGAAACCGATCTGACCGCGGCGGATCTGCTTGAATATCTGGGCAACGACCCTGAGACCCGCGTGGTGCTGTGCTACGTCGAGGAACTGCGCGACGGGCGACGGTTCGCCGAGGTGGCCCGGCGGCTGACGCAGGACGGAAAGCATGTCGTTGCGGTCAAGGGCGGGCGAAGCCGCGCCGGATCGCGCGCGGTCCAGTCGCATACCGGCGCGATGGCCGGGGACGACCGGGTGATCAGCGCGGTGTTTCGTGAAACCGGGGTTATCCGCGCGCGGGAATCCGTGGCCGCCGTCGATGCCGTCACGGCCCTCGCCGCGGGGCGGCGGCCTGCCGGCAACCGGGTCGGCATCATCTCTGTCACCGGCGGGCTCGGCGTCGAGATGACCGACCTTGCCGAAAGCGCCGGGTTCGAGGTGCCGGTCCTGGACGAGGCGACGCAGACCGCGCTGTCGCACTATGTGCCGTTCTACGGCTCGGTGTCGAATCCGGTCGATCTGACCGGCGTCGTTCTGGCGAATCCCACCTATGTGGGCCGCTGCCTGAAGGCCGTCGCAGCTGATCCGGGCGTGGATATCGCCATCGCAATTATCACATTTGTGCCGGATCAGCAGTTCATCGAGGCGTTGGCCGAGGCGTTCGACAGCACCGGCAAGCCGATCCTGATCGTCTGGACCGGCGCGGCGCGCAGCAATGCCTCGGGCGAGGCGCTGCGCGAACGGGCTGTTCCGGTGTATGATTCGCCGGCGCGTGCGGCGTCGGGGCTTGCGGCGCTGGCGGCCATGACGGGAGAAGTGGCATGACCCCGAGGGAAACACTGGAAAACTGGCAGCGTGCCGGGCGCAAAGTGGTGCACGAGGCCGACGCGAAGGACCTGCTGCAACGCATCGGCATACCGGTGCCGAAACGCGACCCCACCGAGGGGCGCTGTGTCGCCAAGCTCTGTCACGACGACTATCCGCATAAATCCGATCATGGCCTTGTCCGTCTGGGTCTTGCGCCCGAAGAGGCGCAGCAGGCCGCGGCCGAAATGGCGCAACGGTTTGCGGGCGGCACCCCGCTGATCGAGGAAATGGAAGAGGGGTCGGTGGCCGAATGGATCATCGGCTGCAAACGCGACGACACCTTTGGCCCGATCGTTCTGGCCGGTCCAGGCGGCATTCTGGTGGAACTGATCGACGCGGCCGAAATCCGGCTTGCGCCCGCGGGGCCGCAAACCGCCGAGACGATGGTGGATTCGGGCCCCGGTGCCAGGTTGCTGGCGGGGCTGCGCGGCGCGGAACCCGCCGACAAGGGGGCTTTGGCGGACCTGATTTCACGCATATCTGTTTTCTTCGCCGAAAACGCCGATCTGATCTCGGAAATTGAAATCAACCCTGTGATGGTTCGGGCGGACGGGAAAGGATTGGCCGCTGCCGACGCCTTGATCGTGTTGTCACCCAACGCGGATGAACAGGAGAGTTTAACGTGATACGTCACCCTTTCGGAGAGTTGTCACTGGGCCAGACCGGCGTTTCGAGCGGGCGGACGATGACGGAAACCGACGTCGTCAATTTCTGCATGCTCACCGGGAACTGGCTTGAGCTGCATTCCAACATCGAGCATGCCAAGGAGGCGATCTACGGCCAGCGCCTCGTTCAGGGCAGCCTCGTGTTTTCCATCGTCAACGCGATGATTCCCTTCGACAGCTCCGTGCTCGCTGCCTTCTACGGCTGCGACAGGCTGCGCTTTCTGCGCCCGACCTTCATCAACGACACCCTCTGGGCCCGCGTGGAAATCGTCAATCTCAAGGACCATGACGAAAAGCACGGTGTCGTGACCAGCAAGCTGGAAGGCATCAACCAGCGTGACGAAACGGTGATGCGCTGCGAGTTCAGCCTGCTGATCCGCAAGACCCGCCTCGATCGTCCCGGAGAACCGCCCAAAGTCAGGGCCGCGCACGACGCCACGCAAGGAGAGAGCGCATGAACTTTCTGACACCCGAACAGGAAATGTGGCGCGCGACCGTCGAGCGTTTCATCGACGAAGAGATCGGTCGCGACTACATCCGCAAATGCGACCTCGATCGCGAATACCCCTATGAGGCCTACGAAAAGGTTGCCAAGCAGGGCTGGCTGGGCATCCTGTTTTCCGAGGAAAGCGGCGGGCTGGGCGGCGACATCATGGATTACGCCCTGATGTGCGAGGGGCTGGCGAAATACGGTTTCGACTTTTCCACCGGCCTGATGGTCGCCACCTTCACCGCGATGAACATCGAGAAATTCGGCACGCCCGAACAGAAAGAGCGCTACATCCGGCCGTTCCTCGATGGCGACATCCGCTTCTCGATCTCGATTTCCGAGCCCGGCGCCGGGTCGGACGCGGCTTCGACCAAGACTCGCGCGCGGCGCGACGGCAACGGCTGGGTGGTCAAGGGGCAAAAGCTCTGGTGCTCGGGCGCAAAGGCCGACAATGCGATCCTTGCCATGCTGACCCGCACCGATCCCGATGCCCCCAAGCACAAGGGCCTGTCGGTGTTCCTGATCCCCAACGACACCGAAGGGCTGGACATCCGCAAGCTGCCGACCCTGGCACGGCGCGCAACAGGCACCACCGAGATTTTCGTCGATGACGTGAAACTGCCCGCCGATGCCCTGCTGGGCACCGAAAACGAAGGCTGGAAAATCATCACCGACCACCTGGAACTGGAACGTGTCGCCGTGGCCGCCGCCTATGTCGGCAACGCCCAGACAGCGGTGGACGATGCCCTGCGCTACGCCCATGAGCGGATTCAGTTCGACAAGCCGATCTTTGACTTTCAGGTGATCCGCCACATGCTGGCCGACATGCAGACCCAGGTCGACGCCGCGCGGCTGCTGGTCTATCGCGCCGCCAGCCTGGCCGCGGCCAAGACGCCCTGCACGCGCGAAGTGTCGATGGCAAAGCTCTTTGCCTCCGAGACCCTGCAAACCGTCACGCGCAACGGCATGCAGATCCTCGGCGGCCATTCCATGCTGCCCGAGGCGGATATGGAACGCTATTTCCGCGAAGGAATGCAAAGCACCATCGGTGGCGGGACCTCGCAGATTCAGCGCACGCTGATCGCAAAGACCATGCGCCCGAACTGACATCGGGGCCGCTTGGGGACACGACCGCACAACAAAGGGAAAGAGCATATGAAGAACGGACGCGATCCGGTGATCGTCGGCCTTGCCGACGCGCCAATCGAGGACGGGAAATTTGTCACGAAGGCTTCGGTTCTGGGCCATGCCGCCCTGGTGGCAAAGGCCGCCGTCGAAGAAGCCGGCCTGACGCTGGACGATGTGGACGGTCTTCTGACCGCCGGCATGTGGGGCGTACCGGGGCCGGGGCAGCTTGCGACGGTGACGCTGGGCGAATATCTCGGCATCATGCCAACCTATGTCGACGGCACCAATATCGGCGGCTCGGCGTTTGAGGCGCATGTCGCCCATGCCGCGATGGCGCTGCGCGAGGGCTATTGCGAGGTGGCGCTGATCGTCTACAGCTCCGACCAGAAATCCTTGCGCAGCCGCAATCTGGGGGGGCGCCCCTCGGTCCTGTCGATGCAGCATGAAACACCCTATGGGATGCCGACGCCGGTGGGTGGCTACGCGATGGCGGCGCAGCGCCACATGCACGAATACGGCACCACCTCCGAGAACCTGGCCGAGATCGCCGTCGCCACCCGGAAATGGGCGCAGTTGAACCCCGCCGCGACGCGGCGCGATCCGCTGTCCGTCGACGACGTCCTGTCCAGCACGATGATCTCGGAACCGCTGCACCTGCTTGATTGCTGCCTTGTCACCGACGGCGCGGGCGCCATCGTGATGACCACCGCCGAACGCGCCAGGGACCTCAAGACCAAACCCGTCGCGGTCAAGGGCTATGGCGAGGCACACACCCATTGGGCCATCGGAGAGATGCCCGATCTCGCCCGCCTGCTGCCGGCGCAAAAGGCTGGCGAAACCGCGATGAAAATGGCCGGCGTAAGCCATTCCGACATCGACGTGGTCGAGGTCTATGACAGTTTCACCATCACCGTCCTGCTGACGCTGGAGGCGCTGGGTTTCTGCAAGATCGGCGAAGGCGGCGATTTTGTCTCTGGCCAACGCACGGCGCCGGGCGGCGCCTTTCCGATGAACACCAATGGCGGCGGCCTGTCGGCGCTGCATCCGGGCATGTACGGGATGTTCCTGCTGATCGAGGCCACCCGCCAGTTGCGGGGCGTCTGCGGCGACCGGCAGGTCGCGGGTGCCGAGACCGCGCTGGTGCATGGCACGGGGGGCACGCTGTCCTCTGGCGCGACCGTGATTTTGCAGAAGGACTGAGCCGATGAGCACTGAAAAACCGCTTCCGGTGATCGACCACGACAGCGCCCCCTATTGGCAGGCCGCACACGAGGGCCGTCTTGACATCCCGCTGTGCGGCGATTGCGGCAAGCATCACTTCTATCCGCGGGCGATCTGCCCGCATTGCCATTCCGACAACCTGAAATTCGACACGGTCAGCGGGCGTGGCGAGGTGCATACCTTCACCATCGCCCGCCGCCCGGCAGGCCCGGCCTTTGCCGACAACGTTCCCTATGTCGTCGCGCTGATCGAACTGGAAGAAGGCCCGCGGATGATGAGCCGGATCCAGACCGACGACCCGGAGAAAGTGCATATCGGGGCCAAGGTCGAAGTGACCTTCGTGAAAGCCACCGACGAGATCACCTTTCCCTATTTCAGGATGACCTGAGACAGCGGGCACAGGTCCGCGCAACCAATCGTAAGAGGGCCGCCGCAGAATACCTGCGGCGGCCCTTCTTTGTGAAAAAGGCGCAGATGTCACCTGTCACCCGGAACTGAGGGTCTTTCGCTCTCCGCGAAGAAAACGCCATGCAATGAGACCGGTCAATGCCAGCCCGCCGATAATATCGGCCATCGGCGCGGCATAGAACAGCAGCGCGGCCGCCGCCAGAAACAAGCCCCGGCCGATAAAGGACAGCGTTCCCCGAAGGTAACCGCTGAACCCGACACTGACAGCAAAAACCGCGGCGCTTGCCACGCCAACGTCCAGAATGACCTGACCGGTGCCGCCCTGTGCCAGGATCCCCGGCCGGAACACAAACAGGAACGGCACCACATAGACCGCCCCGGCCAGCGACAGCGCCCGACCCGCCACTTTCCAGAAATTGGCCCCGGCCAACGCGGCGGCGGCGTAGACGCTGGCGCAGACCGGCGGCGTGATGGCTGACAGGATCGCGTAGTAGAAGACGAACAGATGCGCCGTCAGTTCCGGCAGGCCAAGCCGCACGAGGCTGGGCGCGGCAACCGCCGCCGCCAGAACATAAGAGGCCGTGGTCGGCACATCCATGCCCAGCACGATCGACAGCACAGCCGCCAGCAGCAGGGCGACGATCAGGCCCTGATCGGACACCGAAAACAGCAGATTCGAGATTTTCACCCCCGCGCCCGTCGCTGTCAGAACCTTGACGACGATCGCGGCACAGGCCAGCAGCGCGGCGATCATCACCAGCGCGCGACCGGCCTCGACCATCCCCTCGTAAACGTCGCGGGCCAGCCCGGTCCAACATGCCTTCAGCCCCTGCCCCCTTGTGGCGCGGCCAAAGGGGCGCACGGCCGCACAGGCCAAGATCAAAACGATGATCGACGCGGCACCGGCAAAGCTTGGCGTGTAACCCTGGAACAGAAAGTAAACCACTGTCGCGATAGGAAGAAACAGCGGGATCGCCTTGTCGGGCGCCAGAAAATCCGCCGGTTTCGGCATTTCGTTTTTCGGCGTGGGCTGAAGGCCCGCGCGGCGCGCATAAAGGTCCACCCCGAGCCATATCGCGAGGTAGTAGAGAAACGCAGGACCGACCGCTGCCACGGCGATCTGGGTGTAGGGAATGTTCAGGAACTCGGCCATGATGAACGCCCCCGCCCCCATCACCGGCGGCGTCAGCTGACCGGCGGAAGACGCAACGGCCTCGACCGCCCCGGCAAAGGCCGGCGGATAGCGCAGCCGCTTCATCGTGGGGATGGTGATCGAACCCGTCGCCATCACATTGGCCACCGCCGATCCGGTCACTGTCCCGAACATCGCCGAGGACAGGGCGCAGACCTTGGCGGGGCCGCCAAACGTGCGTCCGGCGATCCAGGTGGCCATTTTCATGAACACGTCGGTTGCCCCCGTGGACAGCAACAACGCCCCCAGAAGCACATAGATCGTGATGACCCGCGCGCCTACATCGGCAAGATAGCCGAACATGCCGGTGGTCGAACTGTAGAAGGTCTCGACCGCTGTGCGGGCCGAAACACGCGGCGGGCGCCAGCCCCCGTCAATCAGATCGTACCCGAAGTAATAATAAAGAACGGTGATCAGTGCCAGCAGGGGCAGGAACCAGCCGATCACCCGGCGGGCCGCTTCAAGCGTCAGCAGAACGGCCAGCAACCCGGCAGCCTTGTCAAGCGGGCCGTACTGCACCATGATGTCGGAAAAGCGATCCCGGTTGACGATCACATAGAGGCAAACGCCAAAGGCCAGCAGCCCGAGCGTGATGTCGATGGCCCGTTCCAGGCGGTTTCGACCGCCCGTCCGCGACGCGCGCGCGGCGTACAGGAAAAAGGCACCGCCCAGACCGAAGCCGATAAAGATCGGTCGTTGAACCAGCGGTTCGAACTGTCCGAACAGGGCATTGTAGAAATGCAGCGCGACGAATGCCGCAAACAACGCGCCGAGCGCCTGCGCGCCGCGCCGTTCCCAGAGCGAAGCTTCGGTCGATGAGTGTTTCATGTTTCCTCCCGAGACGGCGGGGCGCATGTGGCGCCCCGCTGGGCCGGTCCGTTCGACCGGCGGTACGACCGCGCAGCGCGGATTCAGTTGCCGACGGCTTCTTTCCAGTATCGCGCCGCGCCCGGATGATAGGCGATACCGGCCTCCATCGTGGCGACGGCATCGGCGGCGATGTCGTACTCTGCCAGTTGCGGCCAGGCCTCGACCAGAAGGTCCATGTTCTGGTGGATGCTGCGGGCGATGTCATAGGCGGTCTCGTCGTCCATGACGCCGGTGCGGGTCAGGAAGAAGACATTGAGCTTGGGCACCCGCATCGCCTCGGACCCCGCAATAAGCCCGGCGGGAAGGGTTGTGAAACCGACGCCTTCCATGGCTTGCCTCGCCGCTTTCTCCTGCTCTTCGGAGAAGCCGATCAACCGCATCCTGGTGCTTGTCATCAGCTCTTGCAGGGTCGCATCGACAGAGTTTGCGGCACCGTATTTGCTGTAGCCGATGATCTGGCGGTTCTTGATACCTTCCACCGCGTCCCCGACGGCGCCGTGCACGAGGTCTGCGTTGATGTCGAACATCGACAGCACGTTGGTGGTCAGGGTCTCGGCGGCCGATCCCCGGATGCCGGGATTGAATTTCTTGCCATCCAGATCGTCAAGCGAGGTCACGCCCGATTCCTCGGTTGCGGCAATCAACAGCACGGATGCGCTGTAGGGATAAAGCGCAACCGTATCGGCAATGGCGTTGCCCTCGAACTTGCCGGTTCCGTTGCGGGCCGAGATCAGGATGTCGGTGGTGGCAAGACCCAGATCAATTTCTTCCCGCGCGAGGCGCAGGACATTGTCCACGCTGGCGCCGGTCTCGATCACGTTGACGGTGGCATCTTCCAGACCGGTCTCGATCGCCTTGCTCATCGCGACCGAGATCGTGAAATGGCTGGACGTCGGGCTTGTGGTCCCCATCGTGAGATCCTTGGCCGAAACCGACCCGCCCACAAGAATGGCACTCAGGACGACCGCGGCACCGATGGTCCCCCGGCTTCCGTTTGTTATGAGTTTGAACATGTCTTCCTCCCAGTCGTTGTTCAAAATTGTCGGCCCCCGCGCGTCAGGCGCGCAAGGTTCCGGTCTTGTCGATCCGCGCACGCAGGACAGTCAGTTCCTCCTCTGTTGGCGGCGGGGTCTGTGGCACGTCTCCGCTGATCCCAAGATCGAACCCGGTGTGACGCTGAACCTCCTTGGCGGTATTGCCGGCATGGACCGATTTCAGCCGCATCCGCAGCGTCTCCGGGTCGAAATCCATGACCGCGCGGGGTGTCACCACGAACCGCGGCCCTTCCTTGGTCAAGCCGGCGGCGCGCTTCGCCTCGGGGCCGGAAAGATGCCCCGGTATGGTGATGAAATCCGCTTTCTCGACAAAATTTCGCGCCGTATGAACGGTGGGGCAGATGTAGAACCGCGTCGACGTGTGGCAGTAGGACAGGTTGGCCGCCCCCGGTCCGCGCATCCTGGGCGCGTGCAGCGTGCCACCGACGTGATGCAGATTGATGTTACCGAAGGCGTCGTGCTGCAACCCGCTGTGAAAGAAGAAATCCAGCCCGTGATGGCTGTGGCCGAACAGCTCGATGAACGTCTCGGCAGCCTCGCAGCGGCCCAGGGCGCGGTCGTCGAGCATCGAGGGATAGAGCCGTCCCGGCTCGGGGTTGAAAAACATCTCCCCGCCGACTGTCAGGTTGGGTGCGTGCAGTTCGCGCGCCAGGGCGATCGCCGCCATCGGCACCAGGGCCGCAGCACCCGCGGCGCCCAGTTCGCCATCGGCCAGGTCGCGGGCCAGCACGACGACCATTTGCTCAAGGGGGGAAATCGCCGCGCTCATTCCTGCCGGGCCTCCGCTTCGAGCCGGGCGAAATAGTCCGCGCCCCCGACCGCATTGATATAGTCTTCCTGGGTCGTCGGGCCTGTCACATGGCGCGCGATGTAGGCATCCAGACCCGCGCGGTCGCCGGCCCGGGCGGCATCGCCCAGATCGGCGTAGGCGTCGATATGATCCTCGTCCATTGCGTAATGGGGGAAGCTCGCGGTGGGATGCGCGCCGTAAGGCACCGCGACCACGGCATCCACATAGTGCGATGGCACGCTGACCCGCGATGGATCGTCAAGGATCACCTCGTCCGGCACGATCCTGTCCACGCTGGCAATGACCATGTCCGAGGCGCGCGCCATCAGCTGATCGGCATAGACCATCGTGCTGAGATGGCGCAGGTTCCCCCAGCGGTCGGCCTCTTGCGCGTGCAGAAACGTGACGCGGGGCCGGATGGGGCCGACGGCGTGGATGCGGCGACCCGAAAAGGGACAGTCGATTTCGCGGAGAAGCGGGTTGTGCTTCAGCACGTCCGACCCGCGCAGCGCGTCGATCGGCTGGAACGGAACACCATGGGCCGAGGCCATAAGCCCCCCCACCACGGTCAGCGCATCCAGCGCATGGGCCGTCACCTGCCCTGACTCGACCGCGCTTCGGAAGTTGGGGCAGAGACGGTTTTCCAGCGTGACGCCGGGAATGAACACCTGTTCGACCGCTTCCGCCGCGATCATCAGATCGACGTCATAGCCGGCGCCGGGAGATGAATAGACATGCAGGTCCTTTGCGCCCGCAGCCAGCAGCGCGCGCACCAATGCGACCGGCCGGCCCTGCTTGAACAGACCGCCAAGGCAAAGTTCCGGTCGTTCCAGCAAAGCGCTCCGGGCCAGACGCGCTGCGTCGTGCAGCGCCGTGATCTTGCTGCGCCGCGTGGGTTTCGTGTGGCCTTGCATGGTGTGGATCGTCGCTCCGATGCTTCTGTTTCCCCGGCGGACCGCCGGGGGATTTGCGCAGAGCAACTGTACTGGAACGGACACGATCCGGCACTTTCCGGCGTGTGACAGCCATGATCGAACACATATGTGCGATTGGCCGCTCCGGGTGCGGGATCAGGACATCAGAGCAGCCCCGCCGCGACACCGCCAGCGACAATGAGAGCAATAAGGAGGATGCTGGCCAGACCGAACAGTCCGTTCCAGCGCAACCCGATGGTCAGGGGCCGTTCCCCCACGATGGAAGACGCATAAACGACGGCTGTGATGGCGGGCCCCATGCAAATGATGCTGCTCCAGCCTCCAGCCAGCGCAAGGCCCAGAGCAAGCGGCGACAACCCATCCACGCCGATGCGGTTGACCACTTCCGCCAGCAGCACCACCGAGATCATCGGATGCACACCCAGCAGCCCGGTCAGGAATACCGTCATAATCAACAGCACAACGGTCAGCACAGGCCGCGTTGCGATCCAGCCAAGATGGTCGGCAATCCATTCGACCGGAACGACCTCCAGCGCGACGAGGCCGATGAACCCCGCCGACGCGATAACGCTCATTTCGGTCGCGAATCCCGGTGCCTGCGTCACGAACCGGCGCGACATGTCCGGAATGCTGCCGGTGCCCTTTCGCAGACCCAGCCAGAGAAGCGCGTAAACCGGCACGATGGCGATCAGGACGGTCTGGAAACTGTATTCCGTCGCCCTGTCCAGTGCCACCACAGCGCCCCCGAGTATAAGGATATGACCGGCAACGATCACGACCGACCAATGCGCCCAGCCCGGCAAGTCCCCGGTCAGGGCCGCGACCCGACCGCGCGCCGACGGCGGGCGCCACCATTCCACCGTGTCGAACAGCCACCCGACAAGGAAAAGCACCCCGGCCAGCGCGATTCCGAAAGGCGCCAGATGCGCCCATTCAAGATCCGGAATCGTGAGAATCATCAGATTCAGGGCGACGCCGAACGGCGTCCAGAACGCGATCGAGGAAAACCCCCGCATACAGGCGCTTACCATCCTGCGCTTGCGGGCCTCGTACACCACATCGTCCATTTCATGGCGATGGGCCTCCAAGCCTTTCATGATGACTTCAAGCATCACGCCCAGCCCGCCGAGGTTCAGAAGCACGCCGAACAGGTGGCCCCCCGCACCCAGAGAGGCGTAGCGGCGGGTCGGCGGCTGCAACGTCAGGAACTCTCCGGCAACCTCTACAACCGGGTCCTGCGTGGCCGCGATGCGCAAGAAGGCGACAGCCGTAAGCAGCGCTGACAGGAAAACGACACGCCCCGCCGCCTCGGCGAAAATGCGCGCTTCGATACCATCGGCCAGCGCCAGACCGGCAATCGCGAACGAAAAGAAAAGCAGCACCCATCCGACGCGGGCAATGTTGCGGAACGCGATCACGAGATAGATGCCGAAAAACGGTACGACCGCAGCCGATACACCGCTGCCGGGAAAGACACCCTGCGCGATACCACCGCCAAGACAGATCATCAGACAGACAGCGGCAACCGGGTTGCGTACGGCGGACCGTTTCAGAACATCAATGGCCGACATCTGCACCCGCTTTTCCAAAGCCATATGGCCTCTCTGCAAGGCCGCGCCAGATCCGGCCGCGCCCGACACGCCGGGCGGGCAGCGCTGTCGTCAGTTCCTGCCTCATCCCGTGCGGCGCGCAACGCGCCCCTGTCGCCGGCGCGGGACCGGCGAGAGCAACCGCCCGATAGCCCCGGTAGCGGGTCTTTGCGAAAAGAACGTCTGACGGATACGGTGTGGTACAATGCCTTGGCGAATTCGCGCCCTTGCCTTCCAGTCCATTCACGCCGAGACCTCCAGCCGCGCTCGCCCTTCTTGTCGCAGCTTTTCTGACACGCCCGGCGCCCGATCTCAAAGGGATTCAAATGAGGGATTCAAATGAGGGTTTGCACGCAGGCTGCCTCATCCCGGTGGCGATCACAACGCGATAGCCCAGTTCAACACATATGTGCAAACAGGTGGCCACCCGAATTGATAGCACCTCCCGACATGAGGCAAAGTACAGTACCAGAGAGGATCAGAACATGACCAATGATTTCACCCGCCGTCTGACGGGGTTCATCGCCGCGCGGCATCGGCTGGACGCGGCAAATGCCGAGGAGGCCGCGCTTTGCGTGGAGGATACGGTGGCTGTCATCTATGGCGGATGGCACGAGCCGGTGGTCCGCCGGCTGGCGGCACTTGACGGGGACGAAGCGGCGACACCCGCGAGCACGGTCGGACAGGGCGGGGTCGAACGGGCCGGGTTCCTTAATGCCGTCGCCGGTCATGCGCTGGATTTCGACGATGTTCACACACTCAGCGTCACGCATCCCAGTGTGGTCTTCGTGCCGGCGCTGATGGCGATGGCCGACGCGCGGCCCGAGACCGCCGACCGCATTGCCCCCGCGCTTGCGGTGGGAGCGGCCGTCAATGTCGCGCTGGGACAGGTTCTGGGCTTTGGCCACTACGACAAGGGCTGGCACGCCACATCGACGATCGGGGCAGTGGCCGCCGCGGCGGCGGTCGCGCATCAGCTCGACCTTGACGAAGACGCCATCGGTAACGCCCTGTCGCTGGCCGCGTCGCTGGCGGGCGGATTGCAGATAAATTTCGGGGCGATGGCCAAGCCGATCCAGGCCGGCAACGCCGCCCTTGTCGGACTGCGCGCCGCCCGTATGGCCGAGGCCGGCATTACCGGCGCCCCCGATATCTTTGCGCCGCGCGGTTTTTTCGATCTTTATGCCGGCCCGGACGGGCTTGCGGGCGATCCCGCCGGGGTGGAGCCAAGGATCGATCTGGGCAGCGTGTCGCGCAAGCTTTATCCCTGCTGCTATCTCACGCACAGGATGATCGCCGCGGGGCGGCACCTTTACGCCCAACGCGGCGGAGACGCGGTGCCCGAGGGCTCGGTGATCGAAATGACGGCGCCCAAGGGCGCTATGGTGCCCCTGCATGTCATGGATCCCAAGGATGGAATGGAAGCCAAGTTCTGCGCCGCCTATACCTTGTCGGCGGCCCTGCACCAGGGCCGGGTCGGGCTTGCGGATTTCGAGGACGACAGCCCTCACCGCCCCGAGATCCGCCGTCTCATGGACATGGTAACCATCGAAACCGAACCGGACGCGGGGCAGGATCGCGTCGGTGTGGACCATGGGGCGGTCCATGTCCGCCTGCGTCACGGAAACGAAACCCTGGCCGAAACGTCGGTCGCGGCGCATCCCGGTTCGCCCTCGGACCCGGCGAGCCCTGCCGAGATCGGCGACAAGATTGCCGATTGTCTTGACAAATACCGCAGGGACGGGGGCACGCCGCCTGCTGTCGCGGTTTTCCGTCAGGATCTGCGCACACGGCTGCATCTGCCGCCGCTGCGCGATTCGACCGCCCCCGCCGGCAAGCCGGAACACGGCAGCTCCGCCGCCAACCATGCACCGTCTGAAAGGACCGCCTGATGGAATCGATGATCCATGACATGGCCGAGCGGTTGTTCCGCGACCACATCGGCCACGGCCTGCGCGAGGGCGCCGCTGCCGGGCAATGCCCCGAGGCGCTCTGGACGCGGATCGAGGAGGCCGGGTTGCCCATGGCGCTGGTGCCCGAAGAGGCCGGCGGTTTCGGCGTGCCCGCCGCCGAGGCGCTGGGGCTGGTGCGCATCGCCGGGGCGCATGGCCTGCCGCTGCCACTGGCCGAAACCCTGATCGCGAACGCGGTGCTGGCGCGCGCGGGGCTCACGCTGCCCGGCGGCAGACTGACCATCGCCGAGGGTGCTGCGCTGCGGCTGGACCGGCGCGGGGCTGCCATCCATGCAAGCGGGCCGCTGACATTGGTGCCTTTTGCCCGCTGGGCGGACCGGATCGTGACCATCGCCGCGCTGGACGGCGTCGATCATGTTCTGTCCCTGCCGGTCAAGGATCTGACAGTCACCCCGGCGCAGGATCTCGCCGGGATGCCGCGCGACGATGCCGGGGTCGACCTTGCGCTGACCGATGCCGATGCCGCCCCCCTGCCGCGGTCGCTTGGCGGAATGCGCGGGCTGGGGGCGCTTGCCCGCAGTCTGGCCACCGCCGGCGCGATGGAGACCATCCTGTCGATGACTGTCGAATATGCCAACGACCGGGTCCAGTTCGGACGGCCGATCGGCAAGTTTCAGGCGATCCAACACTACCTCGCGACGATGGCCGGAGAAACCGCCGCGTCGCGCGCCGCCGCCGAAATGGCGGCCGACAGCTACGATACACCCGCCTTTGCGCTGACCGTTGCCGCCGCCAAGAGCCGCTCCGGGGAAGCCGCGGAAACAGTCGGTGCGCTGGCCCATCAGGTTCACGGGGCCATCGGCTATACCCAGGAACACGCGCTGCACCATTTCACCAAACGGATCTGGAGCTGGCGCGACGAGTTCGGCACCGAGCTGGACTGGACAAGGGAGCTGGGGCGGGCCGCCCTGTCGAGCCCCCGCGACACGTTCTGGCATTTCATCACCGACAGCACTGCACAAGGCATCCCGGCATGACCCTTACCGCATTTCCCCCGCCCCCGCCCGGCGCCGATTACGACGATCTGCGCCAAGAGGTCCGCGCGTTTCTGGCCGAGGAACTGGCCGGTTTCCCGCCCGAAAAGCGCGCGGAATCGTGGAACGGGTTCAGTCGCGCGTTTTCGCGCAAGCTGGCGCAGCGCGGCTGGGTCGGCATGACGTTCCCCAGGGAATACGGCGGGCACGCGCGCAGCGCGCTGGAACGGTATGTCGTGTCCGAAGAACTGCTGGCCGCCGGCGCGCCGGTGATCTCGCACTGGATCGCCGATCGTCAGAGCGGCCCGCTCATTCTGGCCAAGGGAACCGAGGAACAGAAACGCGCGATCGTGCCGCGCATCGCCGCGGGCGAGCTGTGTTTCTGCATCGGGATGAGCGAGCCCGATTCCGGCTCGGACCTTGCTGCAACGCGCACCGTCGCCACCGAGGTCGAAGGCGGTTTTCGTGTCAACGGCACCAAGGTCTGGACGACCTATGCGCATGTGGCCGACTACATGATCCTGTTCTGCCGAACCGGCAAGAGCGACGACCGCCACGGCGGGATGAGCCAGTTCCTCATTGATCTCAAGGCCACCGAAAACATCCAGATCAGCCCGATCATCGACCTGGGCGGCGAACATCATTTCAACCAGGTCATCTTCGACGACACGTTCCTGCCATCCGACGCGCTGCTGGGCGAAAAGGGCGAGGGCTGGTCGCAGGTCATGAGCGAACTGGCCTTCGAACGCAGCGGGCCGGAACGGTTCCTGTCGTCCTTCGCCCTGATCGAGGAACTGATCCGGGTGCTGCGCCAGGACGCCACCGAGGCCCAGCAGGCCGAGATCGGCCGCCTGTCCGCGCATCTGATGGTGCTGCGGCAAATGTCGCGCTCGGTGGCCGGCATGCTGAACGAGGGCAAAAACCCCGCGCTTCAGGCCGCCATCGTCAAGGATCTCGGCGCGCTCTATGAACAGGATATCCCGCGTCTGGCGCGCAGCCTCGTATCCCGCCCGGCGGTGCCCGGAGGGCGCGACAGCTATGCGGCGGTGCTGGCTTATACCGAACTTGCGGTGCCGTCTTTCTCGCTTCGGGGGGGCACCCGCGAGATTCTGCGCGGCATCATCGCACGCGGACTGGGCTTGCGGTGACGGGGGCGACCTGCAGGATCGGCGCGCGCCTAATTCAGGGCCGTTCCGGTCCCGCCCGGACGATAGCCTAGCGCCAGCGAAAGCTGTTCGGCGCTCGCTTTGGCCGCTGTCACGCACAGTTTCCGGTTCCGGGCGGCGCGTTCCAGGGGCGCGCCGATCACCAGCGCCCCTGCCAGGTTCCCATCGGCGCGAAACACGGGCACACCGAAGCCCGCGGCGTCGACATGCGCCGTGCCGACCGTTCTGGCGTACCCGGTTTTGCGGATTTCCGATATCATGCGCCGCAATGCGTTTTCGTCGGTGATCGAATTGCCGGTAAGCGGCGTCAGTTCGGTCCGCGCGAAATACGCGTCAAGCTCCTCGGGGGTGTCGTAGGCCAGCATGACAAGCCCCGATGCCGAACAGAACAGGGGCCGGTCGGCCCCCGTCTGGGCAACGTACCGCACCGGCTGCGGGCTTTCGATGACCGACGAATAGACGACGCGATCACCATCGCGAACCGCAAAAAGAACCGTCTCGCCGGTCTGTTTCACAAGGTCGCTCATCACCCCGCGCAGGACCGACGCGAACGGGTGCTTTGTCAGAATGGTCTGCGCGAACTGGAAAATTCTCGGGCCGAGAAAATACGCGTCGTTCTCGCGCATCAGGTAACCCTTTTCGGTGAGAGGGCGCAGCAGCACCAGCAAACTGCTCTTGGGGCAATCCAACGCGCTGCTGAGCTCGGACAGGGACATGCGCCGGTCGCTTTGCGCCACCACATCGAAAAGCGCCAGGATGCGGTTCAGCGATCGCGGCCCTTCCGACGTGCGCCCGGCAGGTTCGATTCCGTCAGATTGCGCGGTTGTCATGGTCATCGTCTCCAGTTTCGCGATGCGACCGGGTATTGGCAAAACCGAAGCGGCAGTCCAGCCATATTCGGACCGGACCGGGCCCTCCACAGCGCGTCTGAAACGGGTCTATGCCTCTCCCGGCTCCTTGTCCGTCGTGCGTGCCTTGATCATCCGCAGGGGTGTGTATTCCAGCACCTGCTCGCCAGTTTGCTTGAAGATCTTGTTCCGGGTCCGGACCAGGCCGCGGTTCGGCCGGCTTTTCGAGCGGCGCGATTCCGTCACCTCGACTTCGCAATGGATCGTGTCGCCCGCGAACGTGGGTCCCAGAACCTTGAGTTCCATTTCCAGAAAGGCAAAGCCCGTGTGCTGCATCGTGGACTGTGTCAGCAGACCCTCCATGAGGGTGTAGACCAGCGCGCCGGGGGCGGCAAAGCCCGCGATGTTGGATTCCTTTTCGCGAAACTCGCTGTTGATGAACAACACCTCAAGCATGCCGGTGACGCTGACGAAATTCGTGATGTCTGTTTCGGTCACGGTGCGACCGATGGTCCGGAACCTGCGCCCCACCGGCAAATCTTCGTAACAAAATCCAAGGCCCACAGTTTCCATGCCGTTCGTTCCCTCGTTAGGTCCAGTCTTCTGCGAAGGCTCGGCCGCGCCGGCCCCACAACCGGGAGATTTCCCGTTCTCGGCAGGGTAGAGTGCAAGCGCCAGACCAATCAATCGAAGCGACCGTTTTTGCGGGTCCGGGATGAATCAAGCACATTCATGATGAATTCGGCCTGTCGGTCGGTTTCGCCGTTCTCAACGCGACATTGCACATATGTGCTTTTGCACAACCGCCGGCGGTTAGCGTTTGGTCGGGCGCGGCCGCCAACCTACGGTCTGCCAACAATCGTTCGGCATCCACAATCGCAAGGAGGTACTCTGGCATGAATTTCGGCTTTTCCGAGGAGCAGGATACCATACGCGAAACCCTGGCCCGGATGCTTGGTGATCACGCGACCCTGGAGGTCGCGCACACCCGGCTCGACAGCGGAGAAGGGTTCGATACGGCCACCTGGTCCGCACTGGCCGAAGGCGGCTGGCTTGGCCTTGCCATGTCGGAAGCACATGGCGGCTCGGGGATGGGTGCGGTGGAACTGGCCATCCTCGCCGAGGAGGTCGGGCGCTGTATGGCCGCCGTACCTTGCCTCCCGGTCCTGTGCATGGCGGTTCCGGCGCTTCAGTCCGCCGGGACGGAAGACCAGCGCAGATCGCTTCTGCCCGGCATCGCCGAGGGCCGCACGATCATCGCCATGGCGCTTGCCGAGGGCGGGGGTCTGGCACCGGACACCGTATCGGCAAAAGTGGCGCAGGGCCGTCTTTCGGGACAAAAATCGCCGGTCACCTTTGGCGCCGAGGCGACCCACGCACTTGTCGCCGCAACCGATGAAGAGGACACGCCGCGTCTTTATCTTGCGGATCTCACCGCGTCGGGTGTGACGACCAGTGCGCTTGACCCGATCGACCGCACACGCCCGACGGCCGAGATCGTCTTCGACAACGCGCCGGTCGAATTGCTGCCCGGCTCGGATCCCGCGGCGATCTATCGCCTTCTGAGCGGCGCCGCGGTGCTGGCCGCCTTCGAACAGATCGGCCTTGCCGGGCGCGCCCTTGCCCTGACCACCGCCTATGCCGGCGAGCGGCACGCTTTCGGGCGTCCGATCGGCGGCTTTCAGGCGGTCAAGCATCGGCTCGCCGACATGTTCGCCAAGATCGAGCTGGCGCGGTCCAACGCCTTCTTCGGTGCCTGGGCGCTGGCGAGCGGCGACAGTCGACTGCCCGAAGCCGCCGCCGTCGCGCGCCTGTCGGCGCTTGATGCGGTGCAATTCGTCACCGAGGAATCGATCCAGCTGCACGGCGGTATCGGGTTCACATGGGCCGCCGACCCGCATCTGTTTCTGCGGCGTGGCTGGCAGTTGAAGGCAGAACTTGGCCCGGCCGTTCTGTGGCGCGAACGGCTGATTGACAATCTGGCCGACGCCCCATGGGCCGCAAGCTGACAGGGAAATCAGACACATGGATTTTAGCGACAGCCCCGAAGAAGCCACCTTTCGCGCGAAAGCGCGGGACTGGCTGAATGCCAACGCAACCCTGCGGGACGGCAGCGAGAAAGCTCAGGATCACTTTATGGCCCGCGACGCCGACGAGGTCGCGCGGGCGCGCGACTGGCAGGCCCGCAAGGCCAAAGCGGGCTGGGCCGGACTGACCTGGCCGCGCGCCTTTGGCGGACGCGACGCGACTCCGATCGAACAGGTGATCTGGAACCAGGAGGAAGGGCGCTATGCCGTGCCGCCCAACGTCTTCCTGATCGGCATCGGGCTGGTCGGGCCCACGGTCATGATCCACGGCACCCAGAGCCAGAAAACCGCGGTTCTGCCGCGCGCCCTGACCGGCGAGGATATCTGGTGTCAGTTGTTTTCCGAACCCGCTGCCGGATCCGATCTGGCAGGCATACGCACCCGTGCGCGGCGCGACGGCGACGACTGGGTGATTTCCGGCCAGAAGGTCTGGACCTCGGGCGCGCATTATTCCAGCCACGGCATCCTTCTGGCACGCACAGACCCGCAGGTGCCCAAGCACAAGGGTATGACGATGTTCCTCGTGGACATGTCCGATCCGGCCATCGAAACGCGTCCGATCCGCCAGATCTCGGGTGGTGCCAGCTTCAACGAGGTGTTCATCGACGACCTGCGCGTGCCCGACAGCGCCCGTCTGGGCGGCGAATCCGAAGGCTGGAAGGTGGCGCTGACGACGTTGATGAACGAACGGTTCAGCATCTCGGTCGGTCGCGCCAGCGGCGGGGCGCGCGCCGAGGAACTGATTGCCCTTGCCGCCCGTGTCGAACGCAACGGGCGCCCGGCTATCCAGGACGGCGAAGTGCGCGCGCGTATCGCGGATTTCGTCGCACGGCAACGCGGGCTCGAATTTACCTCCTACCGGGTCATGACGTCTCTGTCGCGCGGCGACGCTCCGGGCGAGGAAGGCTCGATCGGAAAGCTGCTGCTGGGCAAGCTGCGCCAGGAAATGGGCGCCTTCGGGCTGGAACTGGCCGGGACCGCGGCGGGCGTGTCGGCGGTGGCTGACGACGACGCCGCGCGCTGGCGCAACGAATATCTTACGGCGCCGGGCAACCGCATCGCCGGCGGGTCCGACGAGATCCAGCGCACGATCATCGGCGAACGCATTCTCGGGCTGCCGCCGGAAATGCGCGTGGACAAGACCGTGCCATTTTCGGAACTCTAGGCTGACCGCCCGGCTGCGCCGAAAGAACCAACAAGGAGGAGAATACCATGAATTTCAGATGGACAAGCATCGCGGCTGCCGGGTGTCTGGCGATGGCCGCGCCGGTCGGCGCGCAAGACATCGAATTGCCCGACGTCATCGCCTGGTCGGCCTATGACACGGGATCGGCGGGCCACGCGCATTCGATCGCCATCGGCAACATGATGCGCAGCCGTTACGGCACGACGATCCGGGTGCTTCCGGGGCGCAACGACGTCTCGCGGATGACGCCTCTCAAGAATGGCACGGTGGATTACTGCCTGTGCGGCATCGCGTCCTACTTTGCCGGCGAAGGGGTGTTCCTGTTCGCCGCGCCGGAATGGGGCCCGCAGCCGATCCGCGCGGTGCTTCAGGCTGTCGGCGATTACGGTCTGGGTGTAGCCGTCGCGGCCGATGCCGGGATCGAGACGGTTGCCGATCTCAAGGGCAAACGGGTCGGCCGCGCCGTCAGCTCGCCCGCGATTGATGTCAATATGGAGGGTCTGCTGGCTTTTGCGGACCTGACATGGGATGACGTGGAGGCTGTCGAATTCTCGGGCTATGTGAATTCTCTCAAGGGCATTCTCGAAGATCGCGTGGATGCCGCCTTTGCGCTGACGACAACCACCGTGAACTATCAGATCGAATCCAGCCCCCGGGGTCTCAAGTGGCTCGAAACCCCGGCGGAGGATACCGAAGCCTGGGCCCGCTATACCGGGGTCACGCCCTTCGTAACGCCGCACATGGTGTCGGTGGGGCCGGCCATCGACCCCGCCTCACCGCTGCCGATGGCGCTGTACCCCTATCCGATCCTCGTCACCGAAGCCGCTCAGGACACCACCGAGGTGCGCAACATCGTGGCCGCGCTTGACGCCGGGTTCGACGATTTCAAGGATGCCGCGCCCGGCGCCAATGCCTACGAAATAGATCGCCAGATCCTGAACTGGGTGATGCCGTGGAGCGATGGAAGCGTCGCCTATTTCAAGGAAAAGGGTCTCTGGACAGCCGAGGCTCAGGAAAACCAGGACAGGCTGGTGGACCGGCAGAAGGTTCTGATCGACTCCTGGGAAAGCTTTGTCGACGGCGCCCCGGACGATGAGGAAGCGTTCGCCGAAAGCTGGATGAAGGTGCGCGCCGAAGCGCTGGAAAGCGCCGGTCACGAAGTCTTTTTCCGCTGACACGTCGCTGCGCGGCGCTTTTGTGGCGCCGCGTATAATCGGAAAGGCCGGCACAACACGGGGAATCAGGCATGTCACAGGAAATACAGGACGACGCGGCGCAGCCGGTGGGCATGGGCACCCTGCCCCCTTACCTTCGCTGGCTGCTTGCCGCATCGGCCATACTGTTGTCGACGGCGTCAATCAACCATCTCTTCAATCTCGGGTTCTTCATGAACGTCCGCCTGCTCGAGATTCACTACCTCTATGTGATGCTGCTGCTGACCTTGCCGCTTGTTTACCTGATCTTTCCGTGCAGCAGGACAAACCCGTACGGATCAACGCGATGGTGGGACTATTTTCTGGCTCTCCTGGCGCTGAGCACCTGCGCGTTCTTTGCCTATTACGGGCGCAGCGTCGTGAACAAGGGCTGGGATTTTTCGGCCCCCACCCATGCGGTGATTGCCAGCTTCGCGTTCTGGTTCCTGCTGCTGGTGGCGGCGCGGCGCACGGGGGGCTGGATGCTGTTCGGCGTCATCCTGGTGTTTTCCGTCTATCCGATGGTCGCCAATTATGCGCCGGGACCGATCCAGGGGTTCCAGCGCCCGCCGGTTGAAACGGCGATCTTCCACGCCATGAGCGGCGAAAGCGTTCTGGGCATCCCGATGCGCAGTTTCGTCAACCTTGTGGTCGGCTTCATGATCTTCGGGGTGGCGATGCAGCACACCGGCGCGGGGCCGTTCTTTATCGACATCGCCTTTGCCGCGCTCGGGCATGTCCGGGGTGGGCCCGCCAAGGTCGGCGTCCTGACCAGCGCGTTGACCGGCTCGATGAGCGGCAGCGTCATCACCAATGTGCTGACCACCGGGTCGATCACCATTCCGGCCATGAAAAAGGTGGGGTTCCGGCCCAGCTATGCCGCCGGGATCGAGGCCGCGGCCTCGACCGGGGCGGTGTTGATGCCCCCGATCATGGGGGCCACGGCGTTTGTCATGGCAAGCTTTCTGCTGACCGATTACGCCAACATCGTGGTTGCGGCGGTGCTGCCCTCGCTGCTGTATTTCTTCGGCCTGTTCGCCCAGATCGACGCCTATTCGGCGCGCCACGGGCTGAAAGGCGTGCCGCGCGCCGATCTTCCCAGGTTCGGAAAGGTCCTGCGCGAGGGCTGGTATTTTCTCGCCGTCTTCGGGCTGCTTATCTGGATGCTGCTTTATCTCAAGCGCGAGGCGATTGCCCCGTTCTATGCGACCGCGCTGCTGATCGGCCTGAACCAACTGATGTCGAAATCGCGCTGGGGGCGGCAGGAGCTGATGAACTTCCTGATCGCGACGGGTCGGCTGTTTGTCGAACTGGTGGCGATCCTCGCGGCGGTCGGGCTGATTGTCGGCGGGCTGGCGGTGACCGGCATGTCCGGCACGATTTCGAACGATCTGCTTTTCATTGCGGGCGGCAACACCTTCCTGCTGCTGCTTCTGGGGGCTTTGACCAGCTTCATCCTTGGGATGGGCATGACGGTAACGGCGGCCTATGTCATCCTTGCCGTGTCTTTGGCCCCGGCCCTGATCGCCGGCGGGCTTGACCCGATCGGCGTGCATCTGTTCATCCTCTACTGGAGCATGCTGAGCTACATCACCCCGCCCGTGGCGCTGGCGGCTTTCGCCGCGGCGGCGATCGCCCAGGCCCGGCCCTTCGCTGCGGCATTCGAAGCGATGAAGCTCGGCACCATCATCTATATCGTGCCGTTCTTCTTTGTGCTCGACCCCGCGTATACCTTGCAGGCGGGGCTGTTTGACAGTGCCTTCACGGTCCTGCGCGCGGGTGTCGGAGTCCTGCTGATCTGCGCCGGATTGCAAGGGTACCTGCTGGGTGTCGGCCGTATCGAACCCGGCCCCACGGGCGCGATTGCGCGGCTTCTGCTCGGGTTTGCCGGTCTGGCTTTCGCGCTGCCGTCGACCGCGATTCTGGCAATTCCGATCGCTGCGGCGGTGGGCGTCGGTGTCGCGGTGACGGCGCTGGCGGCGGTCATCGTGACGTTCTCGCGCAACCGAAAGGCCGCCTGAGATGAGCGCACAGGATGGCAAACCCGAGGTTCCCGCCCCGTTCAACACCCTGCTGGGCGTCCGTTTCATCTCTTGGTCCGAGAGCAACGCCGAGCTGCAACTGACAATCACCCACGACCACCTGAACGGCGCCTTCGCGGTGCATGGGGGGGTGTTCGCGACCATGCTGGACAACGCGGTCACGTTTTGCGCCGCCTTTGCGGGCGAAGGCCGCCCCGGTCATCGCTGCCTGACGCTCTCGCTCACCACGAGCTTCGTCGGCCCGGCGGTCGAGGGCGACGTGCTGACGGCACGCGCGCACATTGCCGGTGGCGGGCGCAAGCTGGTGTTCGTGCAGGGCGAGATCGTCAATCAGGACGGGCGCCGCCTGGCGCATGGCGATGCCGTAATCAAGCGGGTCACGCCGCCATCGGCCCAGCCCGAGCCGGGCGGCGACAACCGAGTCGCAACAACGCATGAAGTGAGGAGAAAGAAATGATCAACCCGATGTCATTGGAAAATCAGGTGGTTATCGTTACCGGCGCCGGTCAGGGTATTGGCCGCGGCGTGGCGCAACTGGCGGCCGAGCTGGGTGCCAGGGTCGTCGTGAACGATCTTAACGAAAACGGGGTCAAGGAAACCGCCGAAAAGATCGGTGGCAATGCCCGCGCCCTCGTCGGGAACGTGGCTGACCCGGACTTTCCCGAGAAACTGGTGAAATTCGCGCTTGACGAATTCGGGGACATCAACGGGCTGGTGAACAACGCCGGCATCGTGCGCGCCGCGATGATCCACAAGATGGACCGTGCCACATGGCAGCAGGTCATCGACGTCAACCTCACCGGCGTCTTCGCCTGCCTGCAGGCCGTGGGCAGCTATTACAGGGATCAGGCCCAGAAAGACCCGGACAGCGCGGCGCGCCGTGCCATCGTCAACGTTTCCTCCGACGCCGGCCGGCGCGGCACGATCGGACAGATCAACTATGGTGCCGCCAAATCCGGCGTGCTCGGCCTTACGATGAGCGCCGCGCGGGAATGGGGCCGTTACAGGATCAACGTCAACTCTGTGTGTTTCGGAATGGTCGAAACGCCGATGACCGAAACCATCCGCTCGGACAAGTTCGCCGACAAGTACATGGCACAGATCCCAATGGGCCGGATGAGCACCCCGGACGAAGTGGCGCAGCCGGTCTGTTTCCTGTTGTCAAACGCAGCTTCCTACATCACCGGCCAGCACCTGAGCGTGAACGGCGGGTTCCACATCGGATTCTGAGATGACAGGCATGCAAAAGGACCAGGGGCCCGACGCCGTCTTTGCCGCCAAGCTGGCCGAGGGCGTCTTCGAGATTCAGAAATGCAATGGCTGCGGTGCGCATGTCTTTCACCCGCGCGTGATCTGCCCGGCCTGTGGCAGCGCAGACCTTGGATGGGTCGCGCCCACGGGGCGGGGAACGATCTACGCGCGGACAATCGTACGCCGAAAACCCGAAAGGGGCGGCGATTACAACGTGGTGCTTGTGGACCTTGAAGAAGGTGTGCGCATGATGGCGCGCGTTGACGGCATCGCGCATGACGAAATCGCCGCCGGGCTGCAGGTCAGCGCGTCGATCGCCGAAGGCGCGAACGGCGAACCCGCCGTGGTGTTCCGGCCCGAAAGAGGTGCATCATGAGTTTGCGGGGAAAAGCCGCCATCGTCGGCGCCGCGCTGGCCGGCTGTGGCGAGGCCCATGGCAAGAGCGCGATGGAGATCACCGTCGAGGCCGTACATGGCGCGCTGACCGATGCCGGCGTGTCGCTTGGCGACGTCGATGCCATCGCCACCTGTCAGCCGCTGGACATGTTGTCGGGGCTGACACTGGCGCAGGAACTTGGGCTGAACCCCAAGTTCACCATGAACAACCGCATGGGCGGTTCGTCGTTCCTGTCGCACACGCTCTGGGCCGCCATGCTGCTGGAGCTGCGGCTCGCTGACACCGTGCTGATCTGCTACGGGTCGAACCAGCGCACCGCCTCGGGCAAGCTGATGACCGCGCTTGGCCTGCCAACCTATGAGGCCCCCTACAAGCCGCTGTTCCCGCTGTCGTCCTACGCGCTTGCCGCGGACCGTCACATGACCCAGTTCGGCACCACGCGCGAACAGCTGGCCGACGTGGCGGTGGCCGCGCGTGCATGGGCGCAGAAGAACCCCGAAGCGTTCATACGCGACCCCCTGACGCGCGAGGATGTCATCGCCTCGCGGCTGGTCTCGGATCCGCTGCGGGTGCGTGACTGCTGTCTTGTCACCGATGGTGGCGGCGCAATCGTGATGCGGCGGGCCGAAGCGGCAAAGGACCATCCGAAGCCGCCAGTCTATCTTTTGGGGGGCGGCGAAGGCACGACCCATCGCGACATTTCCGAGATGCCGGACCTGACCGTGACCGGGGCCGCCCAATCGGGCGCGTCCGCGATGGGGATGGCCGGCGTCAAGCCCGCCGACATCGACGTTGTACAGCTTTACGACGCCTTCACCATCAACGTGATCCTGTTCCTTGAGGATCTGGGCTTTTGCAAGAAAGGCGAAGGTGGTGCCTTTGTTGAAAACGGCGGCATCGCGCCCGGCGGCCATCTGCCGGTCAACACCAACGGCGGCGGGCTGTCCTGCGTGCATCCCGGCATGTACGGCATCTTCACGCTGGTCGAAGCGGTGCGTCAGCTGCGCGGCGAGGCCGGAGACCGCCAGATCGCGGGTGCCGAGCTGGCACTGGCGCACGGCAACGGCGGTGTCCTGTCCAGTCAGGTGACGAATATCCTGGGCACCGAGTCGACGCTCTGATCGAAGGATCGCCCCAAGGCAAAAGCGGCCCCTTCGGAGGGCCGCTTTTCATTTCTGCCTGAGGTGGCTCAGTTCGGATATGTTGCCAGGTCGATCTTGGAATAGATTTCCTGACGCAGAAGATCGGCATAGGGCTGCGGGTTGTCGCGGATCGGTTGCAATGGCGCCACCAGCCCGTGCCATTTCTCGATCAGTTCGCGATAGGTCGCGATCAGCGGCTCGGGGTCTTCGATGCCGCGCTCTTCGCGCGAGATGCGGGCGATTTCTTCAAGATCAGCGGTGCGGAAATCGATCAGATCCTGAAGGAACTCGGGCGAAGGTTCGTGAATCGTCAATCCAAGGCCCGCGGCTTCTTTCAGCACATCCAGATCGTCGGTTTCGTAATTGACCGTCGTCTGCGCCACGGCCTCGGGGATATTCTTGACGAATTGCGTACGTTGCTCGCTCGACAGGGACTGCCAGAACTTCGGGCCAAGGGCAAAGATCGACCCGGAATGATAGGTGCCCAGCGGCAACTCTGTCAGGTGCTTGGCAACTTCGATCAGGCTGTGCCCCTTGAGCGCCCCGACCGGCTGCACCGCGGCGGTGACAACGCCGTGGCTCATCGTATCGTACATCTCGCTCGTTGGCACGTTGACCGGCTCCGCCCCAAGGCGTGTCGACCAGCGGTCCCAGACCGAGCCGCCGGTGCGCAGCTTGACGCCCTGCATGTCCTCGATGTTCACAATCGGCTTGGTCGTCAGCAGAACGTAGGGCGCGGTACTGATCCCGCTGAGCGCCACCATGCCGTTCTTGGCGAATTCGTCCTTGCAGGGCTGACAGTGCAGCATCACGAATTCGCTGGTGGCACCCGCCATCGCATAGTGATCATCGCCCAAGAGCGCCATATCGGCAACAAGCTGGGCATAGGGCATTTCCGAGCGGAAATAGGTCAGCGCCAGCAGGCCCACATCGGCCACACCGTCGCGCAGACCGGAAAGCGTCGGCTTGGCCGCGAGCAGGGCCCCGCCGTTAAACAGCTTGAAATCGAAGGCGTCGGGAAATTCGGCCTCGGTCATTTCCACAAAGGCAGCGTGGCCGCGCGATGTCGCATGATTGGGCGAGGTCCAGTTGCTCACCGTTACCCGTTTTTCGGCCAGGGCGGGCGTGGCCGAGATTGCGGCACCCGTCGCCACTATCGTCAGGATTTTCGTCAGTTTCATGTGGTCTCCTCCTCCTTGTCAAAGTCCCGCTGTTGCGCGGGTTTCGTCACCGCAAGTTCAATTTCCAAGCTCCGGCAGAAACATGATCAGTTCGGGAAAGGCGACCATGACGATCAGGACCACCACATCGGCAGCCAGAAACCACATGACGCCCTTGAAAATCAGCGAAATCGGAACCGCGTCTCCGACAATGCCCTTGATCACGAAGACGTTCAGCCCCACGGGCGGCGTGATAAGCGCCATCTCGACCAGCTTGGTCGCAAGCACGCCCAGCCAGATCAGACTGATATTGTTCGCCTCGTATATCGGCAGCAGGATCGGCAGCGTCAGCAGCAGGATACCCAGCGGATCGAGGATCATACCCAGCAGGCAAAAAAGCACCGCCGTGCCGAAAACCAGCATCACATAGCTGGCCCCCAGATCGATCACCAGATCCGACATCGCTTCGGGGATGCCGCTGATCGCCAGAAACCGGGAAAACAGGTTGGCGCCAACCGCGATGATAAAGATCGCCGCCGTCATTTTTGCGGTGTCCATCAGCGCGATTTTCGAAACTCTCCAGTTCAGGGTGCCGCGCGCCGCCGCGATCACGAAGGACAAGGCCGCGCCGACGGCGCCCGCCTGTGTCGGTGTGAAGATCCCGGTGAACAGACCGCCAAAAACGCCCAGCACCAGCAAGATCACCGGCCATGTTTCGCTCAGGGCCTCCAGCCTTTCGGACCAGGTCGCTCGTTCGTCGAGCGGCGGCGCAAGCGCGGGATTGAGCCGCGTGCGAACGATGATCACGGCCCAGTACCCCAGCATCGTCAGCACGCCCGGCACGATCGCCGCCAGAAACAGCTTGCTGATCGCGACCTCGGCAAAAATTCCGTAAATGATCAGAAGAATACTCGGCGGAATGAGCGAACCCATGGTGCCGGCCGCGGCCACCACCGCGGTGCTCAGACCAGGATCGTAGTTGCGTTTCAGCATTTCCGGCACCGCGATCCGGCCCATGGCCGCGGCGCAGGCCAGGCTGGAACCCGCCGCCGCCGAAAACAGCGCCGCGCCGCCCACGCTGGCGACCGCCAGCCCCCCCGGCAGAAACGACAGCCAGACCCGCGCGGCCTTGAAGATCCCGCGCGTGATGTCGGTCTGGTAACAGACGTAGCCCATCAACAGGAACATCGGGATCGAACTCAGCGTCCAGTGCGCGGCGAAATCATAGGGCACGGCGGTCAGCAGGCCGAATGCCGCGCCGCTGCCCAGCATGGCCCAGAACCCGAAGAAGGACACGATGCCCAGGGCCACCGCGATCGGAACGCGCAGCAAGACCAGCAGAATGACAGAGACGACGCCGCAAAGGCCGATCTGGAAAAAGCTCACCGTTCCGCTCCTATTCGTACATGTCGTGATTGGGGCCGGCCATGCCAGCGTCGGTGAACGGCCTCTGGATCAACTTGGCCAGCAGAAGCAGCACCATCAGCCCCGCGCCGATCGGCAGAAAGAACCGACCGGGCCAGACGGTCACCGCCGCCATGCCCATCGATTGCTCTCCGATGAGGTATTTCTCGACAGCGTCGATCGAGGTCTGCCACGTGAGCAGCCCGTAGAACACCGCAGAGAGCGCCAGAGCCAGCATGTCGAGAACGGTCCTCGCCCCCGTCGGAAGCAGATCGTGGATCAGGTCGACCTTGATATGTTCGTTGCCATATTCCACGAACGGAAGCGGCAGAAAGACCAGCCCGACCATGTAATAATAGGACACATAATCCACCGTTCCCGGCAGCGGCTCGGCGATGAACTGGCTCAGGATGACGTCAAGCGTGACGTGGACCATCATCAGGGTCGCCAGAGCGGTGGCGGCATAGGTAATGATCCGCGACACCCAGCCGAGACGGACAATTACGGATTCCATCGCTGTATCTCCCCTGTCATGGTAAGGTCTCGGTCCGCATGGCTATGCCCCTCGAAATACCGGTTGTCTCTTGCTCAGAAAGGCGTCGATGCCTTCGGCGTGATCCGCGCTCTTGATGATTTGGCCCTGGATGATGACCTCGGTTTCCAGAAAGCTTTCAAGCGAGGGTTGCAGCGCGGCGCGCATCAACCGCTTGGCCCCGGCCAGCGCAAAGGTCGGCCCCGCAGCCAGGTCCGCCGCATATTCTGTGGCGGCGTCATCGAGCGCGACGTCGGGATGCACCTGGCTGGCCAGCCCCAGGCTCAGCGCTTCTGGCGCCGGCACCAGCCGGGCCGAGAAAGCAAGGTCCGTCGCCCGCTGCCGTCCGATCAGGTTCTGAAGAAAGAACGCCGCGCCGCCATCCGGGGCCAGGCCGATCTTGCGAAAGACCTGACCAAGTTTCGCTGTCTCGGAAAGCAGCAGCACGTCGCAGGCCAGCGCCATGCTCAGCCCGATCCCCACCGCCGGACCGCGCACCGCCGCCACCACCGGCTTTTCACAGTTGTATATGGACAGGATCATCTGGTGCGCCCGGTGCAGACGCGCACGGTCGCCCCAGACATCGTCCTTGCCCATGGTGGAAATATCCGCGCCAGCACAAAAGGCACGGCCCTCGGCTCTCAGCAGCACCGCCCGAACCTCGGGGTCGGTGTGCATCTGGCGGAAGCTCTCCATCAGCTCGACCCGCATTTCAAGGGTCAGCGCGTTCAGCTTGTCCGGCCGATTCAACGATACAACGGCCAGACCGCCCTTGCGTTCAACTGTGATTTCACTTGCCATGACCGCCCCTCCCCAAGGCGAAAATCTGTCAATCGGCAAACAGCGCCCTTGCGATCCCGTTCTTGTGGATCTGGGTCGTGCCCCCGGTGATTGTCAGCATCCGCACGTCGCGCACCATCCGCTCCAGCGGCAGCGAGCCGAAATAGCCGTAGCCGCCGAACATCTGCATGGCGTCGTGGGTCACGCGCTGCGCCATCTCGGTGGCCTGAACCTTGGCGATCGAAGACAGCGTCGGATCGGGCTGGCCCCGGTCGATCAGCGACAGCGCGGTGTAGCAAAGCGCCCGGGCGGCCTCGATCTGCACCTTCATGTCCGACATCATCCATTGCAGGCCCTGCATGTCCGACAGCGCCTTGCCGAACTGGCGGCGGGTTTTCATGTAATCGCAGGCAAGGTCGAACGCGCCTTCGGCCACACCAAGCGCCAGAACCCCCATGCCGACGCGGGTGCCGTTATACACGCCCAGCGGGCGGACAAAGCCGCTGGAATTTCCGGCCAGACCTTCGGTCACGATATTTTCCGCCGGCACCCGCACATCGTCAAAATGGATCTCGCATTCGTTGCAGCCGCGCGCGCCCATCTTCTGTTCGAGGATGTGCACCGTGACGCCGGGGCTGTCACGTTCCACCAGAACCGTGCCGATGCCGCGCGCGCCCTTGCTGTCGCAGAACCGCGCATAGACCAGAAGGTAATCGGCCCGGTCGCCGAAGGTGGTGAAGATCTTGCCGCCGTTCAGCACAAAGCCGTTGCCGTCCTGTCGCAGTGAGGTCGTCACTGCCGTGGCGTCCGACCCCGCCTCGGGTTCGGTCCAGGAAATCGCGCATTCGATCTCGCCCGCCGCGAAGCGCGGCAGAAAGGCGCGCTTGAGCGCGTCGCTGCCGCAGGTGGCGATGATCCGGGGCGAGACGTTCTGATCGTGGACGATCAGCGCGGTGTTGAAATCCACCTTCGCCAGTTCCTCGACCACCAGATAGCAATCCACGAGCGAAACGCCGCCGCCGCCATATTCCTCGGGGATGGTCATACCCAGATAGCCAAGTTCGCTCAGGCGATGGTGGTTTTCGTCGGGGTAGATGCCCTCGCGGTCCCAGCGCGCGGCGCGGTCGCGGAATTCCCCCAGCGCCAGCTTGCGCGCCGCGTCTTTCAGCGCGATCTGTTCCTCGTTCAGCAATGAGGGATGCATGTGCCCTACCCTCCCCGCCGCTGGTTGAAGCTGTGGCCATAGACCATGGCGGCGATCGTGTTGCGCAGGATCTCGACCGTGCCACCGCCAAGCGCGAAGCCGCGCGCGTCGCGCACCATGCGTTCCAGCGGGTATTCCCGCGTATAGCCATTGTGGCCGTGGATCTGCAGCGCCTCGTTCGTGACCCGTTGCGCCATTTCGTTGGCGTAGAGCTTGGCCATGGTTGCGTCCATCGGATCGGGAAAGCCGTTCGGCGCCGGGTTGGTGGCGGCGCGATAGACCATCAGCCGCGCGGCATGGATCTGCGTCGCCATGTCGGCGATCTTCCATTGCAGGCCCTGGAATTCGTTGATGGGACGGCCGAACTGATGCCGGATCTCGGAATATTCCTTGGCCGCCTCGAAGGCGCCTTGCGCCAGACCCACGCACATCGCCGCATTGCCCACACGCTCGGGCCCGAAACTGCTCATCAACAGCGCAAAGGAGCGCGAGCTTTCCGGATCCCCCTCGACCAGCACATCCTCGGGACCGGCCTTGTAATTTTCAAGGATGATCTCGGCCTCGGTCAGACCCCGGCCCCCCATCTTCAGCGATATGTGGCCGATCCGCGCGCCGGGTTTCTTCAGATCAACGACGAAGGCGCCGATCCCCTTTGCCCCGCTGGCCTTGCCGAAGCGGCAGAAGACCAGCGCGTAATCGGCGATGTGCGCCCCGGTGGACCAGCATTTATTGCCGTTCAGCACCCAGCCGTCACCATCCTTGGTGGCCGTGGTGCGCAGATCGGTGACCGCGGATCCCGCTTCGGGCTCGCTGATGGCGATGGCGATGAATTTCCTGCCCGCCGCCATGTCCGGCAGAAACCGCTTTTTCTGTTCGTCGTTGCCCAACACGCTGATCGCCCGCGACGGACCGTTCAGGTAAAGCTGCGAGACCAGCGCGGTGTTGAAACACACCCGCGCCATTTCCTCCAGAAAGACGGTGCCCTGCACCACCGGCGCGCCGGAGCCGCCGTATTCCTCGGGGATGAACATGCCCAGATAGCCAAGGTCGGCCAGCTTGTCGCGATTGGCGGCGGGAAATTCCTCTTTCTCGTCCCAATAGGCAGCCTTTGAGGCGAATTCCCGTTCCGCCAGCTTGCGGACCTCGTGGCGAAAATCTTCCAGTTCCGGATCGAGCTTGAACATGTCAGTTTGAATCCTCTGATGGTGTGGAAAGCCCGGCCTGGCGCAATGCGCCCAGAACGCGCGCCGTATCGACACCCGCTGCCGGGGCGGGCCTGGGGGGCACGCGGTCATGACGCGCGAATGTCATCGGCAATCCGGGAACAGGGATCGTACCCAGATCCGGGTGCGGAAGGTCGTGGATCATGCCGCGGGTGCGCATGTCGTCGTCCGAAACCACCTCAGCCAGCGTGCGCACCGGGGCGCCCGGCACGCGCGCATCGCTCAACGCCGCGAAAATCTCGGCGCGGGTGTGCCCGGTGGTCCAGTCCGAGACCCAGCCATCGACCTCGGCGCGCCGCGCACAGCGCGCGGGGCCCTCGGCCAATTCGGGATCCTCGGCCAGATCCGGCCGGCCCATCGCGCGGCTCAATTGCTGCCAGTGGCGGTCGTTCAGGCACATGATCGCCACCTGCCCGTCCCGCGCGGGAAACAGATCGTAGGGCGCGACCTTGAGCACCGCCTGACTGTTGCCGGCACGGTCGGCAAACCCGTCAGGCGCCAGCAGGAAGCTGGAGATGTTCGACGCCAGCGCGTGATGCGCCACGTCCTGCATCGCGATCTGAACGAAGTCGCCGAGCCCGGTCGTGCCGCGGGCATGCAGCGCCGCCATGATCCCGCCGAACAGGTGGATCCCCCCAAGGAAATCGGTGATCGCCGCACCGCATTTCACTGGCGAGCCATCGGGAAATCCGGTCACCGACATCAGCCCGGTCAGCGCCTGAATGGGAAAATCCATCGCCGGCGCATCGCGGTAGACGGAATCGGCGGCGTAGCCCTTGCCCGATCCCATGACCAGACGCGGATTGCGCGCCGAGAGCGTCTTCCACCCCAGACCGAGCTTTTCCATCGTGCCGGGCCGGGAATTCTCGATCAGCACGTCGGCGGTATCGGCCAGCGCCAGCAGCGCGGACCGCCCTTCGTCCGACTGAAGATCGAGCGTCACGCTTTGCTTGCTCGAATTCAGCATCATTGCCGCCGGGTTTTCGCGCCCGCCCGCGATGCCGCGGATGCCGTCGCCGCCGGGCGGTTCGACCTTGATGACCTCGGCCCCCATAAGCGCGAACATAAGACCGCAATACGGCCCCAGATAAACCTGGCCCAGGTCGATCACCCTGAGACCGGACAGGGGCCCCGCCGCCGTCATGATCCACGAAAGCGCGGCTGGCGCTTTTCCCTGAAGGCGGCGACCGCCTCGCGATGATCCTCGGTCTGCATGATAAAGGCTTCGGCGGTGGCCTCGATCTCAAGATATGTCGCAAGGTCGCAATCCATGCCACGGTTCAGCATCGCCTTGCCCAGCCCGAAAGCACGGGTCGGCCCCTCGGCCAGACGCGTGGCAAGTGCCGCGGCTTCCGCCTCCAGCGCGTCTTCGTCGTAAATCGCATGGACGATTCCCAGATCGCGCGCCTCCTGCGCGCCGATCACCTGGGCGGTCATGAACATGGCCTTGGCGCGCTGCGTCCCGACCACCCGCGCCAGCAGGTACAGCCCGCCCCCATCGGGCACGATCGCAACCCGCGCATAGGCCTGACAGAATCTGGCCGTAGGTGCGGCGAGGATCACGTCGGCCAGAAGCGCGATATTGAACCCCACACCGAACGCAGGCCCGGCAACCGCCGCGATCACCGGCTTTTCCAGATCATAGAGCATCCGTGTGACGCGATGCTGCTGCTTCATGCGGTCGCGCATGGCGATGGGCGTCGAGCTGGCAAAGGTGTTGATGTCACCGCCCGCGCAGAACGCGCCCCCGGTTCCGCTGATCAGCAGCGCGCGGACCCGGTCGTCATCCCGCACTTCCGTGACGATACGCTCCATCTCCTTGCGTGCATCCTGGTCGAGTGCATTCTTTTTCTCGGGAAAGTCGAAGGTCATTCGACCGACCCCCTCCGAGCGGCTGTAGAGCAATGGCACCGCTTCTTCCTCCCGAATGAGTCGGCTTCTGCCAAGCTAAGGGTGCGCTGGCTCGGCGCACATATGCTGGCGTCGAAAAACAGACTCATGTGAAATTCGCGGCGCAGGCTTTTCCCGTTGTGATCTTCCGGCAGGGATGTTTCGCTCTGAATGTCTGTCTGCCATACACTTCGGTGAGGCCCCAGATTCGCCGAACCTTATAGAAACAATGAAGAAATTTGGCCATGTACTCCGACTCCCCTCTGGGCCGCCTGCGCCTGCCTGTGATCTGTTCTCCGATGTTTCTGGTGTCTGGCCCGGATCTGGTCATCGCCCAGTGCAAGGCCGGCGTGATCGGCAGCTTTCCGGCACTGAACGCGCGCGAGGCCGAGGGCGAACCACCCCTGCTGGACGCCTGGCTCAAGCGCATCACCGAAGAGCTCGACGCGCATAACCAGGCCAACCCCGACCGGCCCGCCGCGCCCTTCGCCGTCAATCAGATCGTGCACCGCTCGAATGACCGGGTCGAACGCGATATCGAGATCTGTGCCCGCTGGAAGGTGCCGGTCTGGATCACCTCGATGGGCGCGCGGGAAGACGTAAACCAGGCGGCACATGGCTGCGGCGGCGTTGTGTTGCACGACGTGATCAACAACCGCTACGCCAGAAAGGCCATCGACAAAGGCGCAGACGGGCTGATCGCGGTCTGCGCCGGTGCTGGGGGCCACGCGGGCGCGCTGTCGCCCTTTGCGCTGGTGCAGGAAATCCGCGAATGGTTCGACGGTCCGCTGGCGCTGTCGGGTTCCATCGCCACCGGAAGCTCCATTCTGGGCGCGCAGGCCATAGGTGCCGACTTCGGCTATATCGGATCGCCCTTCATCGCGACGACCGAGGCCGCCGCGTCGGAGGGCTACAAGCAGATGATCGTCGACAGCGGGGCCGATGATATTGTTTACACCAGCCATTTCAGCGGCGTGAACGCCAATTATCTCAAACCGTCTGTCCGTGCGGTTGGGCTTGACCCGGACAACCTGTCCGGCGACGGGAACAAGTTGGATCTGGCCACCGGCGACATCCGTCCGAAGGCCTGGCGCGACATCTGGGGCAGCGGCCAGGGGATCGGCGCCGTGCACGCGGTGACGACGACAGCGGCGTATGTTGACCGTCTCGACAGGGAATACCATGCTGCGAAGACGGCGCTGTGCGCCTGACGACGCACAAGGGCGGCAGGTTGCCCCGCCGCCCTTCGCTGTTGCAACCGCCGACTTCGGACGGTTCAGAAGGTCTCAGTTGTCTTTCTGATTGACGATCAGGTCCGCGTTTTCCGGCAACCCCGCGACGACCGTCACCGCGTCGGCCCGAATTCTCGAATGCAGCTTGAAAGCCTCGGCTCCGGCGGCCTGAGCCTCGGCCGCGTCGGCGCCATCCTCCAACACAAGAGAAACGCGGATCATGTCGCGGTCGTTTTCCCGCGTCACCACGGCCTGCGCGGCCTTTGCCCCCGGCGTGGCGATGACGACTTCCTCGATCACGCGCGGATAGACGAAAATCTCGCGCACCTTGACCGCCGCCCCGACCCGGCCCTGCAAGGCGGACAGGCGGCTGACGCTGCCATCCTCGTTGCTTTCCAGCGCGAATGCGCTGTCGCCGGTGCCGAACCGGATCATCGGCCAGGTCGCGTCGCGGGCGGTGACGACAACCTCGCCCGGTTCGCCCTGGTCCACCGGCGCGCCGCTGACCGGATCGCAGATCTGCACCACGCGGTCGGGATGGACCACATAGCCTTCGCCGCCATCCTCATAGCCGACAAGGCCCAGATCGGCGGTGGCGTAGGCGGCCCAGGTCGACACACCGTAGTCCGCCTCGATCCGGCGGCGCTTGGCCATCCAGTCGCCCATCTCGCCGCCCAGGAAGGCGGTCTTTACCTTCCACGCGTCGCGGCCATAGGTTTCGATCACCTTGTCCGCGAGTGTCAGGAAGAAGGCGGTCGAGGCGCAGATCGAGGTCACACCGGTTTCCACGACGATCTGTGCCTGAAGTTCGGTATTGCCCACGCCGCCGGGAATGACCGTCGCGCCGGCGGCCTGTGCCGCCTCGTCGAACAGCAGGCCCGCCGGCACAAGGTGATACATCCAGGTGTTGAGGATGATGTCCCCCGCACCCACTGCCGCTGCCTTGAACAGCAGGTCCAGCCCGTGCCCGCCAGCGCCCGGAAGCGCCGGTTCGAAGATCGGGCCGGGCGAGACGTAGATCCGGCCGACATTCTTCAGATCGGAGGCGAGGAAACCGCCGAAGGGCGGATTGTCGCGCTGGATCTTCAGAAGGTCTTCTTTTTTCATCACCGGCAGACGCGACAAATCCGCCAATGAGGTCACGGCCGCCGGATTGAATCCGGCAGCCGCAAATCGTGATTTCAGACCCGGGGCCTTTTCCGCCGCGGCGGCATAGGCTTGAGCGATGTCTCTGTAGATGTCTTCAGACATGTTCATGCCTCTTTGTCCAATCCGGATTTACAGCGGGCAGTCCTTGCGGAAGTTCGGCGCGCGCTTTTCGCGGTGCGACAGCACACCTTCCTTGACGTCCTCGCTCATGAAGCCAAGCATTTCCAGTGCGGTCGAGGCATCGAAGATCGGACCGGCCTGGCGCAGCCAGTTGTTCAACGAATACTTGGTCCAGCGGATCGCGCTTTGCGAGCCGTTGGCCAGCTCGACAGCGGTATCCAGGGCGATCTGCTGCAGCTCGTCATCCTCGACACACATCGACACAAGACCGATGCGCTCGGCCTCTTCGCCGGACACCGGCTTGCAGGTCATCAGGTAGTATTTCGCCTTGGCCATCGAGGTCAGCAGCGGCCAGATGATCGCCGCGACGTCGCCGGCGGCGACACCCAGACGCGGGTGACCATCGACGATCTTGGCCCTTTTACCGGCGATCGAGATGTCCGCAAGGATCGCCACGACCAGGCCAGCGCCCGCAGCGGGGCCGTTGATCGCCGAAATGATCGGCTTGTTGCAGTTGATGATGTTGTAGACGAGATCCTTGGCCTCTTTCCACGTCTTCATGATCTCGTGCGAGTTGCCCATCATGTTTTCGATCAGGCTGAAATCACCACCTGCCGAGAACGCCTTGCCCGCACCGGTCACGATCACCGAGTTGATGTCGGGGTCGCGGTCGATGTCGATCCACATATCCGTCATTTGGGTATGGGTTTCCGCATCGACGGAATTCAACGTCTCGGGCCGGTCGAAGGTGATGCGCAGAACGCGATCCGCCGGATAGTCGAATTTCAACTTGTCGTATTTTGCATAACGGTCAGACATACTTCGTTTCCCTTTTTGGTGCCTATATTGGTTCAACCAGGCAGTCCGAGGACGGCCTTGGACAGGATGTTGCGCTGGATCTCGTTCGATCCGCCGTAGATCGTTCCCGGCCGGGCTTTGTAGAAACTCGACAGGACGTCCACGCCAACGTTGCCGACCTGTAGCGGACCGATCGTTCCGCCATCGGGACCCGCAGCCTCGATCATCAGTTCGGTGATGCGCTGAAAACACTCGGTCACCCAGATCTTGAGCATCGAGACATCGGCGCCCAGCGTCTCGCCGCGCTTGAGCTGGTCGGCAAAGCGCGCGTAAAGCGCGGCATGGTCCTCGACGTCAAGCGCGGCCTGCGCGAAACGGTCGCGAAACACAGGATCGTCGAACGCGCCGCGCCCGCGGGCAAAGCTTTCCAGCTGTCCCAGAGCGTTCTGCGCCAGACTTGGCGAGCCGATGAAGATGCGCTCGAAGCTCAAGAGCGCCTTTGCCATCGTCCAGCCCTTGTTCAGCTCGCCGACAAGGTTTTCCCGAGGCGTGCGGGCGTTGTCGAAAAACACCTCGCAAAATTCGGTCTCACCCGAAAGAGTGGTGATCGTGCGCACCTCGACACCGGACTGATCCATCGGTGCAAGAAGGAAACTGATGCCCTGCTGTTTCTTCGGCGCATCGGGATCGGTGCGCACCAGCATGAAGATGTGCGTGGCATCATGCGCCATCGTCGTCCAGATCTTCTGGCCGTTGATGACGAAGTCGTCGCCGTCAATTTCCGCGCGTGTGCGCAGATTGGCAAGATCAGACCCGGCGCCCGGCTCGGAATAGCCCTGGCACCAGATGTCTTCGCAGCTCAGGATACGCGGCAGCCAATAGTCTTTCTGTTCCTGGGTGCCGAACTTGATGATCAGCGGGCCGACCATCTGCACGCCCATGTCGCGCCCGCGGTTCACGCCCCAGCGTTGCTGTTCTTCGTAGAAGATCAGCAATTTCGCCGCATTCAACCCCATGCCGCCGTATTCCGCGGGCCAGGCCGGAGCGACCCAGCCTTTCGCGTGCAGCTTGCGGTGCCAGTGCGCGATCTCGGCGAATTTCGGGCGGTGCGGCAGGTTGCGCAGCTCTTCGGGATATTCCGCTTCGAAGAACCCGCGCACCTCTTTGCGGAAATCCGCATCGCTCATTGCGTTCCAGTCGGTCATCATGCGGCTCCCTCCGCTTCGCGCGCCATGAACCAAAGTCGCCTGTGATAGGCGTCGTCGCCCAGCCAAGCGGACAGAACCAGCGCTCGGTTCAGATAAAGCCCGATGTCGAACTCGTCGGTATAACCGACGGCCCCGTGCAGCTGGATGGCGTCGCGCGTGATCTTCTTGGCGGCGGTGACCGCGCGAGCCTTGGCCCGGCTGGCAAGCCGCGCCCGGACTTTTGGATCGGCTTCGCCATCCATCAGCCCCAGAGCTTCGCGCACGCCGGACTGTGCGACCTCGCACATCACGTTCAGATCGACGGCACGGTGCTGGATGACCTGGAACGACCCGATAGGCTTGTCGAACTGCTCGCGGGTCTTGATATACTCCAGCGTGATCTCGAAGGCGCGCGCGCTCAGGCCGACAAGTTCCGCGGCGGCAAGCGCCGTTGTATCGCTGACCGCGTCGGCGAGCGCATCCTGAACCGTGTCGCCGCTGGCCAGTTGCTCGGCCGGGGTGCCCGAGAACGAAAGCTCTCCCATGGCGCTGCCATCGGCCTGCCTGCGCGCGTCAACGGACAGCCCGTCCGCACCGGCCTGTGCCAGCACAAGAACCGGGCCGGCATCCCCCTGGGCCACCACCAGGAAACCCTGCGCGCTGGACGCGCCAACAACCCAGGCCTTGCCGCCGGTCAGTTTTCCGTCGGCGTAACGACAGCTTGCCTCGGCGGGGCCGCCGTTCGGTCCGCGCTCTTGCCAGGCGACGGCCAGAACGGTTTCGCCGCCGACAAGCTGTTCCATTTTGGCGTGATCCGGGCAGAGCCGGCGAAGAAGGCCAAGGCTCAGTCCGACTGTCACCACCACCGGTTCCGGGGCGATCACCCGGCCGACCTCCTCGGCGATGACGCCCCCGGCAGCCAGACCCATGCCAAGCCCGCCGTTTTCCTCTGGCACGGTCACGCCGAAAACGCCGGCCTCGGCCAGTTCGTGGATCATGTCCGCGTCCCAGCCGCCACCGGAATCACGCAGTTTTCTGGATCTTCCGCTACCGCCCGCGCGCTCAAACAAGGTGCGCGCGCTTTCGCGCAGCAAGCGAAGGTCTTCCTGGTCGCTGGTAGGCAATTCAGTCTGTGTCATGTTGTTTTCGCTGGATCATAACGGGGGTGTCGGTTGTAAAAACGACCTCGCCCTGGGGGTTTTTGGCGCTGAGCGTATAGTGCAAAACGCCTCTGTCGGGCTTGCTTTTCGACGGTGTGACCGTGTTGACCTTCAATTCGATATCGAGGGTTTCGTTCGGGCGCACGGGCCGCAGCCAACGCAGATTGTCAAAGCCCATGCCGCCGATATTGGCGGTTTCGACCATCATTTCCGTCATGACCGGCTTGAACACTTCAAGCATCGTCTGAAAGCCCGACGCGATCAGGCTGCCGTGTATGCCGGTGGCATAGTCCTCGTCGGTGTGCAGCCTTTGCGGGTCCCATTCCTGGGCGAATGCCTTGATAGAGTCCGAGCTCATCGGGTCGCTGCGGAAGCGAAAAACCTGGCCCGGCGCGAAATCGTCCAGATACTTCAAGACGCGCCCTCCTTGGAGAACCCGGCATCGTACCCGCTCGAATCTTTCGAAATTCGCACGCGGTTGAACTCTTCCAGTTTCGGGTAGGTTTCCCGGAAGGCCGCGAGGAACTCCGTGATCGGCGCATCGACATAGAGCCCGCGGTCATTCACATATTCCATGTGCCGCTGGTTCTGTTCGTCGAACTCGTGGAAGAGAGCGTCGTGATGCCCGTCAAAGACCAGCGGCTTGACCCCGAATCTTTCACACAGCTCCATGTTGAACGCGGGCGTGACCTTGTAGGCCTCGCCGTCGAGCCACAACTGGACGTAGCCGTGATAGATGAACAGGTCGCTGTCCATCAGCTCTTGCAGCTTGGGCGTATTCAGGTGGTTGCGCACATCCGCAAACCCCAGCGCGGCAGGGATACCGACAGCCCGCAGACAGGCCGCGAGAAGGATTGCCTTGGGCACGCAAAACGCCGCTTCTGCCCCGGCAATCCGGCCGGCCCGATACGACTCTTCGTCCAGCGCGAAGCAATAAGGATCGTAACGGATATCGTCACGAACCGCTTCGAACAGACGAATCGCCTTGTCACGGCTGGATGCATCCGCAGGAAGATCACGCAACGCCCTGGTCACGAAACCCTGCACTTCAGGGTTGTCGCTTTCGACAAAATGCGACGGCATGACATAGCGATCTGCTTCTGCCGACAGGTCATCTTTCGACTGAGTCATTGTATCCCTGTGTCCCCCCCGTTTTCTAACGATTGTTAGAATAAGGGCTAAAAATCTGCCCGTCAACGGGTTTCATTCTGTCTTTCGCGGATCCACGCCAAAGCGGGCATTGTCCTCTCCGAGAGTCGCCGCGCGTCCGACCGACCCCGCGCCAGTGCGAAACTGGGGCGCGATCGGCAGCGGCAGGGCTGGCACCTCCCGACCGGAAATGTCCAACTTTCGCTCGAACACACCCCGCGCGGTGAAATGCGGATCGGCTGCGGATTCGGCGGGTGTTTTCACCACCGAACAGCAACAATCCGCCGCCATCAGCAGCGGCCCCCAATGCGTTGACGGCTGGCGCCCCAGACGGCGCGCGACCTCTGCGGCACAGGCAACGGGATCGACCCAGTCGTCGCGAAGATCCTGCGGCTGACCAATGACATCACAGAAGGCCTGCCAGAATTTCTCTTCCAGCGCGCCGACCGCGATCTGCCGGCCATCCGCAGCCGAATAAAGCCGATAGCGCGCAAGGCGACCGGTCAGACGGCTGTCGGCGCTGGCAATTTCCTGCCCGGCGATCACGCCTTCCGCATGCGCCCAATAGGCAAAGGCAAATGCGCCCTCGGACATGGCGATATCGAGATGAACCCCCTGTCCGGTCTTTTGCCGCGCCATCAGGGCAAGCAGAATATTGACGACCGCCGGATAGGTGCCGCCCCCGATATCGGCCATCAGCCCGAACGGCATCGTCGGCCGGTCATCCGGCCCGCGGCTCAACGACAGAACCCCCGCATCGCCCACATAGTTGAGATCATGCCCCGCCGCCGTGGCCTTTGGCCCGGTCTGCCCGTAGCCGGTGATCGAACAATAGACGATTTGCGGATTGATCGCGCGCACCGCCTCGTATCCCAGCCCGAGCCGCTCCATCACGCCGGGGCGGAACTGCTCGACCAGAACATCGGCCTTTTCAAGCAAGGGACGCAGCGCATCGAGCGCGTCGTTCGATTTCAAATCGATGGCCACAGATCGCTTGCCGTGGTTCAGCACGGCAAACCCGATGCTTTCACCGTCGATCTTGGGATCCGTATGGCGCGCGTCCTCGCCTGTTACGGGTCGTTCGAACTTGACCACCTCGGCCCCGGCCTCGGACAGCATGAGCGTTGCCATCGGGCCGGGAAGAAGGGTGCTGAAATCCAGCACCAGTATGTCCTTGAGCGGTTGGGTCATCGCCGTTACCTCATGCGAAGCGCGCGGCGCCGTTGTTCAACACCAGGACATCGCGTGCCGGGATCGACGCGCGGAACCGGGCCTCGCCGCCCTCTTCCCAGATTTCGAACCGTACCGTTTCGCCGGGATAGACCGGCGCGGAGAACCGCACGTCCAGCCCGACAAGCCGGGCGGAGTCGTAATCCAGCACCGACTTGAGGATCGCGCGGGCAGCCAGACCATAGGTCGCCAGACCGTGCAGGATCGGCCGGTCGAATCCGACCGAGCGCGCAACATCGGGGTCGGCATGAAGCGGGTTCATGTCGCCGCTGAGCCGGTAGATCAGCGCCTGGCGCGGAAGCGTTTCGATATCACATATGTGATCGGGATCCCGGTCCGGCAGCCTCGCCGGCTTCGGGCCCGGCCGGTTCTCGCCGCCGAAACCGCCATCGCCCCGGCAAAAGGCCGACATCGCGACCCGCGCCAGCTTGTCACCGGTGTCTGCGTCGATGATGTCACGGCTTTGATAGATGACCGCGCCCTTGCCCTCGCCCTTGTCCGAGATGAAGTCGATCTTGCTGCGGCCGATGATATTGGCGTTCACGGGCAGCGGCTTGTAGATATCCAGCCACTGTTCGCCGTGCAGCACTTTCTGCCAGTTCACGCCGGTCCTGGGGTTGCGCAGCCAGAAGCCGGGATACCCCATGGTGACGGCCATCGAGGGAACAGCCTTCAGACCGTCCTCATAAACAAAGGCGAGTTCCTTCTTGTCGGTCGGATCCTCGCCGAACCCCAGCCCCAGCGCATACAGGATGGTATCCCGCTGGGTCAGAGTTTGCCGGATTTCTTCGAAATCCCAGTCTGAAAGAGCTTCGAAATCCAATGGCATGATCTTTCCTCCCTTGATCGCTGTCAGAGCGTGTTTTGTGACCCCAGAATTGCCGTGACCTGGCTGGACAGCACACCGCCGTTGCCATGCGCCAGCGCCAGATCGACATCGTTCAACTGAATGCCCGGCGCGTCGCCCCGAATCTGGCGCGCGGCCTCGATCACGGTGAAAATGCCATACATGCCGGGGTGTACACAGGACAAACCTCCGCCATTCGTATTTACCGGCAAGACGCCCTCGGGCGCGATACGCCCGCCTTCCACAAACGCCCCGCCCTCGCCCTTTGCACAGAAACCAAGGTCTTCGAGAAACAGAATGGTGTTGATGGTAAAGGCGTCATACAGCTCGACCGCCTGTATATCCCCCGGCGAAACCCCCGCCGCCGCAAAGGCGCGCTGGCCCGATGCGCGCGCCGCGGTCACCGTGAAATCCTTCATCTGCGAAATCTGCCTGTGCGAGCTTTCGGCCGCACTGCCCAGCACATAGACCGGTGGCTTGGGGAAATCCCGCGCACGGTCAGCCCGCACCATCACCACCGCGCCACCGCCATCGGTCACCAGACAGCAGTCACGCACCGTCAACGGATCCCCCACCATGCGCGCGCCCAACACGTCCTCGCGGGTCAGCGGGCCGCGCTCGAACGCTTCGGGGTTGTGCCGCGCCCAGGCCCGGGCAGAAACTGCCACGTCCGCCAGTTGTTCGCGGGTGGTGCCGTATTCGTGCATGTGCCGCGCCGCCGCCATCGCATAGGCAGAGATCGGATAGCGCGGGTTATACGGCGCTTCATAGGCCGGCGGGCGCGACGCCGTTACCAGCTTTCCCGACCCGGTGCGCTGGTTCGAGCCGTAAACGATCAGCGCGACATCACACAGGCCTGCGTCAAGCGCCATCGTCGCGGATGTCAGGTAGTTCACGAAGGATGACCCGCCCGACATGGTGCCGTCGATAAAGCGGGGCTGGATGCCCAGGTATTCGGCAGCCATCAGCGCCGGCATGCTGTCTTCCATCATGGTGCAGAACAGCCCGTCCACGTCCGACAGCTTCAGCCCGGCATCGCCCAGAGCCGCCAGCGCGGATTGCGCCATGACGTCATAGGCCGTCAGGCCGTGCGCCTCGCCGAAACCGGCGTGGCCGGTGCCCACAATCGCGGATTTTCCCCGAAGTTGATCGGTCATGCGTTATGCCTCCGCCGGCTTGAAAAACACGGCCGGGGCCCCGTCGGCCTCGCCCACAAAGGCGGTCACGTCCATGCCAATGACAACCTCGCCGGGGGCGATTCCGTCGACGCGGCTCATCATCCGAACGCCTTCCTCCAGCTCGACCATGCACACGTTGTAGTCGCCGCCGCGCTCGGGCTTCTGGCGCACGACGGTGGTGGTGTGGACCTTGCCCTTGCGGCTGGCGGGTTTCCACGAGATCGCGGTGCCATGGCAATGCGGGCACAGGACCCTGGGAAAGAAATGAAAGGCTCCGCAGTCATCGCACCTGGGAAGCACGATATCGTTCTTGGCGAGCGCGGTCCTGAAAATCTGGTCTGGCCCTGTGGTGTTCGACACTTGCGGTCTCCTTCCGATGACGGGGTGATCGGTTTTGCGGCAAAGCGCATTGATCCTAATTCTAACATATGTTAGATTTTGTCAAGCCCTTAGGATGATCCGCGAGAAACCCATGTCAGACACGAACCCAGCTCCTCTTTCCGGCAAACTTGTTGTTGCGCTCGAACAGGCCGTTGCTGCGCCTTTCTGCTCATCGCGGCTGGCCGACGCCGGAGCGCGCGTGATCAAGGTCGAGCGCAAGGGCGCCGGCGATTTCGCCCGCGCCTACGATACCGCCGCAAACGGCGAGAGTGCCTATTTCACCTGGCTGAACCGGGGCAAGGAATCCGTCGCGCTGGATATTAAGGCCGAAGACGACCGGGAGATCCTGTTGAAGATTCTGGAAAGCGCGGATGTGTTCATCCAGAATTTGCTGCCCGGCGCGCTGAAAAAGCTGGGGCTGGATTCCGCCTCCCTGCGGGAAAAATTTCCGCGCCTCGTGACCTGCGACATCACCGGATACGGCGAAGACGGCCCGATGCGAAACGCCAAGGCCTATGACCTTTTGGTGCAGTGTGAAAGTGGCCTCGCCTCGGTGACCGGCACGCCCGATGCGCCGGGCCGGGTTGGCGTTTCGGTCTGCGATATTGCCACCGGCATGACCGCCCATGCCGGGATCTGCGAAGCCTTGGTCGCGCGCGACCGCACCGGCACCGGCAGCGGCGTTTCGGTCGCGATGTTCGACGTGATGGCAGACTGGATGGCGGTTCCCCTTCTCTTTCACGACTACGCGGGCTTGCCCACACCCAGGACCGGACTTGGACATTCGGTCATATGCCCCTACGGCGCGTTTCGCTGCCGGGGCGGCGACCAGGTTGTCATATCGGTCCAGAACAGCCGCGAATGGGATCGGTTCTGCGCGCAAATTCTAGGAGACCCGGCGCTGGCCACCGACCCGCGCTTTCATGACAATTCCGCCAGAATTAACAACAAATCCGCGCTGGAAACGCTTATTGCAACCGCGTTCGGGGCGCATGACCGTGCCGAACTGCTGAACTTACTGGACGGTGCCGGAATTGCCTCGGCGGCGGTGAACGATGTGGCCGCGTTGTCAGATCACCCTCAACTTGACCGTTCGACCATCGAGACCCCTTCCGGACCGATCAGTGTCGCGATGCCTCCGATTCGGCGCAGCAACATTGAGACCGCTCTTGGCCTCTCTCCTGCGTTCGATGCGGATGGCGCTGCCATTCGCGCCGAGTTCGGCTTGCGGTCATAGATCTCGAAATCGACCCGGACGCCCGCAGCCGAACCATCGACCCGCGCATGGCGTGGTGGCACCGCTCGCCGTAACGCGAATGGCGCAGGAATGCGCTCGTGCCGATGAAAAAGGCCGACAGCCCGCATATTGTCCGATCTGCCAGCAGACCGAGCGTAAGCATCCGGCGTAGGCCGCGGTCATGTAGCGAGTTGGCGCTGCGATGTCTGCCGATTCCATGGCAGAAGGTCCGGCACCCGTGAAGCCGTTGTGTTGGGGAGCTTGTCGCGGACGTCGGCGCGCCAAGCTTGCGGGTCGATGTCGTTTATCCTGGCGGTGACGATCAGGGAATACATGAAGGCGGCACGGTCGCCTCCACGCTCGGAGCCGACGAAGAGCCAAGACTTGCGCCCCAAGGCGATGCCGCGCAGCGCGCGCTCGGTCGCGTTGTTTGTCAGGCGGACGCGCCCATCCTCAAGGAACAACGTGAAGGCGTTCCACCGGTCCGTCTTGAACATGTCGCTGATGGCCCTGGCGACGGGGTTGTGCTTCGACATGGTGCCCTGTTCGGCCCGCATCCAGTCGTGCAGGTCCTCGACCAGGGGGCGGACCAGCCGGTGCCGGGCGTCGAGCCGACTGGCGATGTCCAGACCGTTGATCTGGCGTTCGATGTCAAGGATGGCGTCGA
>NZ_QLMG01000013.1 GCF_003259905.1 Salipiger aestuarii
TGGCAGAGAAATGAAACAACCAACCCCGATCAGCAGGTGCAACGAGTAGCTTGAATTACGCCAGATCCTGTCCAACCGATGGGGAGTAGCTCAAAGATCGCATTCGCAGCGAAGCGTTTCCTTGCAGAAAAGCTTGATCGAAAGGGCGACAGTCGGCCGTGTGACGTGCTGCTGGTCGGCGAATACATGCAGGCTGCGATCGGCTCTCTCCTAGAAGCCATCAAGAAGGGATCTGCGACAGGCGGCGGCGAAGTTGCCATCATCCCCCAGGGTGCAGCCGGTAGAGGAAGCACGCTCTACGTCGATTTCCACACAACGAAGCCGATCTACCCGGTCACGAGATGTCATCTGAACGCGATGGTGGCTGACACGAAGAAGTGGGAGCAAAGTGCCGCCTTCCTTCTCGATAGCCATCCGGGCGTGAAGAGATGGGTCAAGAACGACCGGCTAGGGTTTACAATTCCCTACCGGCATCGTGGCCTGCTGTCGCGCTACATCCCCGACTTCATCGTTGTCACTGATCGAGACGAAAACGTCATCGTCGAGATCAAGGGCCAGGTTACTGATGATGCAGACGCCAAGTCGAAGGCGGCTGAGCGGTGGGTCGAGGCCGTCAATCGCCTCGGTGAGCATGGTGTATGGAAATACCTATTGGTGGAGGATCCGGGACGGCTCGGTATCCAGATGAACACGTTTACTCAAAACAAGTGGGAAGAAGGACCATTTCAGCTTTCCTAAACCAAAACTGAACGCCCAGGCGAAGTCTACCAACCAAGGCTCAGCCAGCGGCTGGTTGGAATTCAGTTCCATCTCGTGAATGCCACTGCCATCGGAGTATTCAGGTGGCGCGGGGAACTATCAGCATATTTTCAACTGTTTACGGGCTCTACACCGAATGCGCATAGTCGAGAGGTCCGGAGAATATCGGGATCAAGAGAACAGGTCCGGCTGCCACGGCAAGGACGCCAGTGCAAAGCCGAGAGCACATAGCCCTTGAATACAACGGACAAATCCTGCCGCAGCCGGATCGGGAGAACGCTTTCGCGGGGGCAAGTGGCGGAGAGGAAGGGATTCGAACCCTCGAGACGGTTCCCCGCCTACACACTTTCCAGGCGTGCGCCTTCGACCACTCGGCCACCTCTCCGCCGACCCGTTTAGCGGAACTGGCGCAGGGGGTGCAAGAGCCAAATCCCGGAAAAGTCCCTGAGCCCGCGCTCGGGTCGGCCAGCGTCACATGTTGGGATAGTTGGGCCCGTCCCCCCCCTGCGGCGTGGTCCAGGTGATGTTCTGGGCGGGGTCCTTGATGTCGCAGGTCTTGCAGTGCACGCAGTTCTGGAAGTTGATGACGAAGCGCGGGCCGTCGTCACCCTCGACGAACTCATAGACCCCTGCCGGACAGTAGCGTTGCGAGGGCCCGGCGTAGTTGGCGTAATCGACCTTGACGGGCACGGCTTCGTCCTTGAGCCGCAGGTGGCAGGGCTGGCTTTCCTCGTGGTTGGTGAAGGCGAAGGATACGTTGGTCAGCCGGTCGAACGAAAGCTTGCCGTCGGGCCTGGGGTAGTCGATCGGCTTGTGGTCCGCCGCAGGTTCGGTCATCTGCGCATCGTTCTTGCCATGCTTGATCGTGCCGAACAGCGAAAAGCCCAGCACGTTGGTCCACATATCCATGCCGCCCAGGGTCAGCGAGCCCGTCAGACCGTATTTCGACCAGATCGGCTTGACATTGCGTACCTTCCACAGGTCCTTGCCGATGGCGCCGTTGCGCACCTCGGTTTCATAGGCGACCAGTTCGTCGCTGGAACGGCCCTCGGCCAGCGCGGCATGGGCTGCCTCGGCCGCCGCGATGCCTGACAGCATCGCGTTGTGGTTGCCCTTGATGCGCGGGACGTTGACCATGCCGACCGAACAGCCCAGCAGCGCCACGCCCGGGGCGACCATCTTGGGCATCGACTGATAGCCGCCTTCGGAAATCGCGCGTGCGCCATAGGCGACCCGCTTGCCGCCCGCGAGCAGTTTCGCAATTTGCGGGTGATGCTTCCAGCGCTGGAATTCCATATAGGGGTACAGGTGCGGGTTCGTGTAATTCAGATGCACCACGAACCCGACATAGACCTGATTGTTGTCAATGTGATAGACAAATCCGCCGCCCCCGGCGTTCGAGCCCAGCGGCCAGCCCATGGTGTGTTCGACCCGGCCCTGCTGGTGCTTGTCGGGGTCGATCTCCCAGATTTCCTTCATCCCGAGCCCGAATTTCTGCGGGCACTTGCCGGCCGACAGATCGTATTTCGCCATGACCTCTTTGGACAGCGAACCGCGCACGCCTTCAGACAGGAAGACATACTTGCCCAGCAGCTCCATCCCCGGTTCGGTGTTGGGGCCGTAGCTGCCATCGGCCTCCAGACCAAACACCCCGGCGACGACACCCCTGATCTCGCCGTTGTCGCCATAGACCAGTTCGGAACAGGACATGCCGGGGAACACCTCGACGCCCAGCTCTTCTGCCTGTTCGGCCATCCAGCGGCAGACGTTCCCCATGGACACGACGTAATTGCCGTGATTCGACATGAACCTGGGCATCGGCCAATGCGGGATGCTGAGCTTGCCGGCCTCGCCCAGCAGATAGAACTTGTCCTCCGTGACCGGCACCGTGACCGGCGCGCCCTTGGCCTTCCAGTCTGGGATCAGCTTGTCCAGCCCGCACGGGTCCAGAACCGCGCCCGACAGGATATGCGCACCGACTTCGGACCCTTTCTCCAGCACGACGACGGACAGATCCGCATCCAGCTGCTTGAGCCGGATCGCCGCGGACAGGCCCGCAGGCCCCGCGCCGACGATCACGACGTCGTATTCCATGCTTTCTCGCTCGATCCCGTTCATCTGGCTTCCTCCGACGTTCCTTTGCCGCGCCGCGAACAGCAGGGGCGCAACATTATTTCAAAACACCTAGCGCGGCGATGCGGCATTGGTCAATGCGCCCGCAACGCATCACCGCAAAGCTTCTGTCCGGCAACCCGCGCCGCAACACCCGCCGATGTCCCTCTCCGCACTTGAACAGGTGCACCTGCACACGTTATGTGCGTAACCTAGACTGAAATGCACGAACCGTACGTTCAGGAGCACCCTCCTTGGAAAAGATACTGATCACCCGCGCGGGTTTTACCGCGCTTGAAAGCGAATTGAAGAAGCTCAAGTCGATCGAGCGGCCCGCCGTGATTCAGGCGATCGCCGAGGCGCGCGAGCTTGGCGACCTAAAGGAAAACGCCGAATATCATTCGGCACGCGAAAAGCAGGGCTTTATCGAAGGCCGGATCAAGGAGATTGAGGCCGTCATCAGCCTGGCCGAGGTCGTGGACCCGTCCAAGATGTCCGGTGCGATCAAGTTCGGCGCGACGGTGACGCTTGTCGACGAAGACACCGATGAAGAAAAGACCTGGCAGATCGTCGGCGAGCATGAGGCCAACATCGAAAAGGGCCTGCTCAACATCAAGTCGCCCATCGCGCGCGCGCTCATCGGCAAGGAAGAAGGCGACAGCGTCGAGGTCCGCACCCCCGGCGGTGAAAAAAGCTACGAGATCATCAGTATCTCTTACAGGTAGGGTCCGCCGATGGCCGACAGCAACGACAGCCGCCCGACGCCCATCGGGACTTATGTCCGCCCCGCAAAAGGCGGCGCGACGGGGATCGAAATCGCCGCCGCCGCGCTCAGCGTCGGCTGGCTGATGCTGTCGGGGGCCTTCTTCGTGCTTTATGGCGGCGACGGGGCCGACGGGCTGCGTTTTGTCCTGACGATGATGGTCGTGTTCATGCCCGTGGCGATGATCTGGGTCGCGGCCACATCCGCCCGCGCCAGCCGCGTGATGCGCGAGGAAAGCGCCCGGCTTCACACCGCCATCGACGCGATCCGCAACGCGTATCTGGCGCAGGCCCAGGCCGGTCGGGGCGACCGGACGAACGGCAGCATCGCCCGCAAGCTCGATGAAATCGTCGCGACCCAGCGCAAGACCGAAGCGGCGATGGCGATGATCACCGCCCAGCGCGCGGTGGACAGCGCAGCCCCCGCCGCGCCCACGGCCCCCGCAGCTGCGCAGCCCGAGGATCAGCCGACCCTGTCGCTGGGCACCCCCGCCGACGCGCTGCAACCGCCGCTGTCCAACGCCGATTTCATCCGCGCGCTGAACTTTCCCGAAACCGCCGAGGATGCCGCCGGTTTTGCCGCGCTGCGCCGCGCGCTCAAGGACCGGCCCGCCGCGCAGCTGATCCAGGCGGCGCAGGATGTGCTGACGCTGCTGAGCCAGGACGGGATCTACATGGATGACCTGCGCCCCGACATGGCCCGCACCGAGATCTGGCGCGCGTTTGCCAGCGGCGCCCGCGGACGCGAGATCGCGGCGCTGGGAGGGGTGCGTGACCGGTCGTCGCTGGCCCTGACGGCGGGACGGATGAAGCAGGACCCGATCTTTCGCGACGCGGCGCATCACTTCCTGCGCCTGTTCGACCGTGCGGTCGCCCGTTTCGCCCCCGAAGCGTCGGATTCGGAACTGTCGGACCTTGCCAACACGCGCTCGTCGCGGGCCTTCATGCTGCTGGGTCGTGTGGCGGGCACGTTCGACTAAGCGCGCCGTCCAGCGCCTGTTCAAAGCCAAGCCCGGGGATCCAGCCGTCTTCGGACGCGCTGGCCTTCGGCATCGCAGCCGGTTCGGTCGGGGACAGCCTTGCAAGCGCGCGGGCGTCCCGCCCAACCCGAACCGCATCCTAGATCTCTCCGAGCCCGGTCGTCTGCGCGACGGCGTTGCGCCGCAGTGATGGCCATACCTCCCCGAACGCGACGGGCGGACCAGCGGTTCGAACGGCCAGTCCGCAATCTGGTCGGGGAACCTCTGGCGCGCCCTGTGCAGGACCGGCAGTCCGGCGATCACTTGCCCGCCGACCGCCCCGGCCCCGCCCATCTGCCAGCAGGAAAACGCCCCGCGCGCGATGATTTCAGCCGCGCGCAGCTACGGGAAGGCAGGCGCGCACAGGGGTTTCCTACGGCTCGGCACGTCGATCTTGCGCTGCAAACCGTTGAACCGCAAAGGACCCGCCCCCGCCACGCCGCGGTTGATCTGCCCCGCAAGGTCAAAGCGGGAATTGCGCTTCGGGGCATCGTCAAACCTGCCGGCACGCCACGCCCACATCGCAAAGGGATCATCCCGTCCGGTCAGCGCCTGTGCGAACCCGGACGGATACCCAGAAGGAAAATCGAAGCCGATCGTCAACCGCACGGCCGTGTACGGCACCAGATAGATGCGCCGCGTCAGGTCGGCCTCGGCCGGTTGCGCAGATAGGGCGGCGCCCCGTCGGCGTCCGTCCGGCCCGTGCCCGTGCCCGTGGCGCCCTTCATCAGGCGGCGTTTGCATCTTGCCTCGGGCTTGGCTACGCCTTTCGGCAGACAAGGATCTTGGAGAAACCTGATGGCATCCGTTGGCGTAAAGTCGAGCTATTGGAAAGGCGTGCGTGACGCGCTGCCCTTTACGCTGGTGATCATCCCCTTTGCCACGCTGTTCGGAGTTGTTTCATCGGATGCGGGCTTGAACGTGCTTGAATCGCTCGGCTTTTCGATCGCGGTCATCGCGGGTGCCGCTCAGTTCACCGCGCTGCAGCTGATGCGCGACGAGGCACCGACGCTTGTGGTGCTGGCGTCGGCGCTGGCGGTGAACCTGCGGATGGCGATGTATTCGGCGTCGTTGACGCCCCACCTGGGGCACCTGCCCCTGTGGAAACGCGCCGTCGCGGCCTATCTGACACTGGATCAGAATTACGCGCTGTCCATCGTCGAATTCGAACGCAACACCGCGCAGAGCACATCCGGGAAATTCGCCTATTTCCTCGGCTCCGTCACCCCCATTGCGCCGTTCTGGTACGGCTTCACCGTCGTCGGTGCGCTGGTCGGCTCGGCCATTCCGATGAACACGGGGCTGGATTTCGCCATGCCGATCGCGTTCATCGCGATGATCGGGCCGGCTCTGAATTCGGGCGCGCACCGGATGGCGGCGCTGGTGGCGTCAGTGGCGGCCTTGCTGTTCGTCTGGATGCCGTGGAACTTCGGACTGCTGGTGGCCGCCGGGCTTGGCATGGCGACCGGAGCCGAAATCGAACGCCGCGCGGAGGCACGGGCATGATCGAGCGCACCGAACTTTGGATCGTCATCCTGGGGCTGGGCGTCGGCAGTTTTGCGCTGCGCTTTGTCTTTCTGGGGCTGGTGGGCAATCGCGCGATGCCCCCCGCCGTGATGCGCCATCTGCGCTATACCGCCGTTTCGGTACTGCCCGCGCTGGTGATGCCGCTGGTGGTGTGGCCCACCGCGACGGGCGGCGAGCCGGACCCGGTGCGCCTGGGGTCGGCAGCGATCACGCTGGCCATTGCGACGCTGATGCGCAATGTGCCGGTCGCGATGATCGCGGGCGCCGCGGTGCTGATCTTCGGCGCCTGGCTGTGATCACTGGCTGACGACCGCCCGCTGTGTGCCCTCATCTGCCCCCTGCCCCGTCTCGGGTCCTGTTTCGGTCCCTGTCGCAGACGCGGTGCGGGCAAGATGCTGGCGGTGCAGCGCAAGCGCCAGAGACTTGTCGTCGTCGTCAGTCTCACGCAGGATCCGGTCGGTCACGCCCGGCAACTGCGACATCTGCGCCGCCAGTTTCTTGGGAAACCAGGTGGGGCGGACGGAGTCGAACCCCGGCAGCTGGGCAAGAATCGACGAGGTGGATTTCGCACACATCGACTGCCTTGCCGATCCGCTCGTCATCGCAAGCCGCAGCGCCTGTTCGGCGACGGCGGCAGGCACTTCGACACGCTGGATGCGCACGCGATAGGTTTCGCGCGCATGGGCGCGTTCATAGAAGCTTTCGAAGGTCGGGGTGACGCCGTAAATAACATCGTCCGCTTCGGTGATGTAGTCGGCGCGCACCGACCCGGCCGGGTCATAGATGATCCGCTGCGATGGCGCATTTATCATGATCGAACTGTGCGCGCCTTCGTTGGTGCTGTTGCTGATCATGGTGAACAGCGTGATCGCCGGGGGCCCGTCATGCCGATAGGCGACGGCGGCGATCTGTTCGGGCGTGGCGTTGGGGCGATTGTTGCCGGGCGTGCTGCACCCGGCAAGCGCCAGCGCGACGAGGGTCGCGAGACCCGCGGCTCGAAGGTTCATTCGGTCCCGCTCCGTTCTGGAAAGGTTCTGGCGGCACGGGGTCCATATCGACGAAACAAGAACAAGCGCGGAACGATCCGTCAGGCGCCCCAGAGCGCAAGAATGACGACCAGAACAAAGATCACGCCCACCGTCTTGATGGTGAAATTGACGAAGCCGGCAAAGGTTTCCTGCTGCGTGGTGATGTCCATGGAACCGTGTTCGTGCTCGTGTTCGGCCATGTGCCGTCCTCCCTGGGGTCTTGAATTGGGCTTGTGTGCGTTTCCGAATGGGTAGCGCGTAAATCCCGCTTTGTCATCCGTTCAAACCGTGGTGCCCGGATCTTTCCGCATGGTTACGCCGCCTGCCATTCCCACGCACCATCGGGGCGCGGGCGGCGCGTCGCGCGCCCCTCGTGCCACAGGTGTTGGCAATGGGCCATCGCCTCGACCATGGCCAGCGCGTATTCCGCTTCTCCGATCCTGCGTTTGAACAGGACCGGAAAGCAGTCCGTCGCCGCCTGCGGCGTGCTGAGGTGCCGCGCCAGACGGTCCAGCGCCGAGTGGTGGTTTTCGATCAGCTGCGTCAGGCGAAACGGCAGCCCGGTAAAGGGCAGCTTGTGCCCCGGCAGCGCAAGCTGGTCGTCGCGCGTCAGCCCGCGCAGCCGCTCGCAGCTTTCCAGCCAGTCGGCCACCGGGTCGGCCTCGGGTTCGCTGGCATAAACGCCGATGTTGGAACTGATTGTCGAGATCACCTGATCCCCCGACAGCACCAGATTGTCGTCCCGCGACCACAGGGTCGCGTGTTCCGGCGCGTGGCCATGCCCGACATGCACATCCCAGTCGCGACCGCCGATGCGGATCGTGTCGCCCTGCGCGATGCGGGTGAATCCCAGCGGCAGCGGCCATGTGACATCGGCAAAGTTGAACGGGCGCTCGTCCGCCCGCCTGCCCAGCAGCGCCGCATCCATGCCGCAGCGTTGCCAAAAGGTGATCTGCGAGGCAGGCGGCCGGTCCTGTTCGTCCAATTGCAACATCCGTGCCATCAGCCAGGCGGTGCGCGTGGTGACCAGTTCGGCGCCCCGTTCCATGAACCAGCCCACCAGCCCGACGTGATCGGGGTGATGGTGTGTCAGAAGAACCCGCGTCACCGGCTTGCCAGCGAGAGGGCCGGCCAGCAGACTGTCCCATTCGGCGCGGGTGCGCGCCGAATTCATGCCGGTGTCGACGATGGTCCAGCCGTCGCCGTCATCCAGCGCGTAGACGTTGACGTGGTCCAGCGCCATCGGCAAGCGCAGGCGCATCCACAGCACCCCGTCGGCGATTTCGGTTGCGGCGCCGGGTTCGGGCGGGGAGTCGAAAAGGTTGCGTATCATGGCGCAGTGCCCAGGCAGATGCGTCTCATGCGGCAAGGTCATCCGGAGTGATGTCCATCAGCCCCCCATCCCCGGCGCGCACATGCGCCAGCAGCGCGACGTGTTCCGGCAGCAGGCGGGCGATATAGAACCGCGCCAGCTTGCCGCGCGCGCCGTCCGGTTCGGCCATGGCCGCACGCAGGTGGTAGTGCCCGCCCAGCACCCGCGCAAAGCTTCGCAGATAGGGCACGGCGGTCGCAAAACGCGCCGTCATGTCCTGCGCGACCAGCCATTCGGTCGTTTCGCGCAGGGATTCCGCAGCCTCCCACACGGCGCCGGCCAGATCGGGCAGCGCTGACTTGGCGGCTTCGGCCGCAGCCTCGATTTCGTCCAGCAGGGCAAAGGCGGCATCGCCACCGTCCATCAGCTTGCGGCCCACCATGTCCATCGCCTGAATGCCATTGGTGCCCTCGTAGATCGCCGTGACCCGCACGTCGCGATAGAATTGCGCCGCGCCGGTTTCCTCGATGTAGCCCATGCCTCCGTGCACCTGCACGCCCATCTGCGCGACTTCGCAGCCGATGTCGGTGCCAAAGGCCTTGGCGATGGGGGTCAGAAACGCGGCACGCGCCGTCCAGGCCGCGTCACCCGTCGCGCGCGCCATGTCGATGCTGACCGCACAGTCCAGTTCGATGGCGCGGGCGGTGAAAACCTCGGCCTTCATTGTCGCCAGCATCCGGCGCACATCGGCGTGGCCGATGATGGCGTCATAGTCCGCCGGACCCTGCCGCCGTTCGTTCGCATAGGCCAGCGCCTGCTGATAGGCGGCCTCGGCACTGCCGACGCCCTGCCCGCCGACACCCAGCCGCGCGTTGTTCATCATGGTGAACATCGCCTTCATACCGCCGCCGGGCGCGCCGACCATCCAGCCTGTGGCGCGCTCAAAGCTCATCACGCAGGTCGGTGAGCCGTGCAGCCCCATCTTGTGTTCGAGGCTGACCACCCTGAGGCTGTTCGCGACACCCGGAGCGCCATCGGCATCGGGGATGAACTTGGGCACCATGAACAGGCTGATGCCCTTTGTGCCCGCAGGCGCCCCCGGCAGGCGGGCCAGAACAAGGTGGCAGACGTTTGCCGCGAAATCCGAATCTCCCCAGGAAATATAGATTTTTTGCCCCGAAACCGCATAGGTGCCATCGCCGTTGTCCTCGGCCTTTGACGACAGCGCGCCCACGTCCGACCCCGCCTGCGGTTCGGTCAGGTTCATGGTGCCGGTCCATTCGCCGGAAATCAGCTTGGGCAGGTACAGCGCCTTCAACGCGTCGTCGGCGTGGTGTTCCAGCGCCTCGATCTGGCCTTGCGTGAGCAGCATGTTCAGTTGCAGCGCAAGACAGGCTCCGGCCATCATATCGTTCACCGCCGTCGCCACCGCCAGCGGCAGTCCCATCCCGCCGTGGTCTGGATCGGCGGTGATCGCCACCCAGCCCCCGTCGGCGATCGCCTTGTAGCCGTCCGCAAAGCCGGGCGATGTCCGCACCACACCGTTTTCCAGCACCGCCGGCGTCAGATCGCCCACGCGTTGCAGCGGGGCCATCACCTCGTCGCACAGCTTGGCCGCTTCGGTCAGGACGGCGCCCACCATGTCGGGAGTCGCGTCGGCAAAGCAGTCCGCGCTCTGGACACGGGAAAATCCCACCACCTTGTCCAGCAGGAAAGAAAATTCGCGAACGGGGGCGCGGTACGGCATGGGCAAGCTCCGATCAAGGTTGGCAAGACGCGAGGGCTCCGCTAGTCAAAGCGGATCATTCGCGGCGGCAGGGTAGCCATCCCGCACTTTAGGGCAACAGGAACGCGGCGTCACGAGCACATGACCGATACTTTACGTCTGAAAGCATCCCCCCGGGGTCTGGCACGCGCCGCCACGGTACTGCAAGGCGGCGGGCTTGTCGCCTTTCCGACCGAGACGGTCTACGGCCTTGGCGGGGATGCCAGCAACGACCGCGCGGTCGCCCGGATCTATGAGGCCAAGGGCCGCCCGTCGTTCAACCCGCTGATCGTTCATTTCGCCGACCTTGCGACGGCGCAGGCCTATGTGCACTGGTCCGACATGGCGCAGCGCGTGGCCGATGCGCTGTGGCCGGGGCCGCTGACGCTGGTGCTGCCGCTGCGCGAGGGCGCGCGCCTGTCGAAACTGGTGACCGCGGGGCTGGACACGCTGGCGGTGCGGGTGCCCGCCAACCCGGTGGCCCGCGCGCTGCTGCGCGCGGCGGGCGTGCCGGTGGCCGCCCCGTCAGCCAACCGGTCCGGACGAATCAGCCCGACGCGCGCGGCGCATGTGCTGGAAACGCTGGATGGACGCATCGACGCGGTGCTGGACGGCGGCGCCTGCGACGTGGGGCTGGAATCCACCATCCTTGGGCTTGCGGGCAAGCCGACGCTGCTGCGCCCCGGCCGCGTCACCTGCGAACAACTGACCGATCTGCTGGGCCGCCCGGTGGCGCAGCGCAAGGACAGCGAGCAGATATCGGCCCCTGGCCAGCTTGGCTCGCACTACGCACCCAGCGCGCTGGTGCGGCTGAACGCGGCAGAGTGGGAACCGGACGAGGCACGCCTGGCCTTTGGCCCGGTCGAAAGCTGCGATCTGAACCTGTCGCCAACGGGCGATCTGGTCGAAGCGGCGGCGAACCTGTTCGAATATCTCTACCGGCTGGATGCCACGGGGGCGCCGCGCATCGCGGTGATGCCGGTGCCCCATGTGGGGCTGGGCGTGGCGATCAACGACCGGCTGAGCCGCGCCGCCGCCCCTAGAAACTGAACGGCGATCAGGCGACGGATCAGGCCGTGCCGCCTTCGCCCGACAACAGATGCGCGGGCACGCCCATCGAGTTCAGCGCCGCCTCCCATTTCGACGAATCGGCGGTGCCGAACACCAGTTCGGGCGACGCCTCGCAGACCAGCCAGGCGTTCTGCGTCAGTTCTGTTTCCAGCTGTCCCGGCCCCCAGCCCGCATAGCCCAGCATCGCCATCCACTGGGCGGGGCCTTCTTCGACCGCGATGCCTTCCAGCACGTCGAGCGTGCCGGTCATGTGAAACGCGTCGTCCACCTTCAGCGTGGTCAGCCCGGATGCGTAATCGGGCGAATGCAGCACGAATCCCCGGCCCATTTCCACCGGGCCGCCGAAATGCACCTGCCGCCGTTCCAGCCCGGGCGCCGCGTCCATGGACAGCTGCTCCAGCAGCCCGGCCATGGTCACATCCTCGGACGGCTTGTTGACGATCAGGCCCATCGCTCCCTCGTCCGAATGCGCACACATGTAGATGACCGCGTGTTCAAAGCGCGGATCCCCCATGCCGGGCATGGCGATCAGAATACGGCCTGTCAGGTCGGAAGCGTCCGAAGCGATGTCCATGAAAGCCTTTCTTGCGTGTGTGGGCGTCCCTCCAACATGGCGCTGCAAGGGCAGGCTGGCAAGGGAGCAGCGGCAACACACCGCGCCCCGCACGCATCGCTCGCTGCGATGTGACTTGCGAACGGATTCGACGGGCCGCATGTGTTACCCATGTTGACCCGCCTGACACAGACCCTCGCCGCCTGCCTCGTGCTGGCCAGCGCGCTTGCCGCCCCCGTCGCCGCAGAGGAACCGGTCACAGCCCAGCTGCGCCCCGGCTGGCGCCTGCCCGACGGCGACCACATTGCCGCGCTGCACCTGACGCTGGCGCCGGGGTGGAAGACCTACTGGCGCGCGCCCGGCGATGCCGGCATCCCGCCGCTGTTCGACTGGGCCGGATCGCGCAATATCGCAAGCCTGGGCGTGGTCTGGCCGACGCCGCATGTGTTCTGGCAATCGGGAATGCGGTCCATCGGGTACAAGGACGATCTGGTCCTGCCGATCCGAATCCATCCGCGCGGGCCGGGCGACATCCATCTGGAAACCGAAATGCAGATGGGGCTGTGCAAGGATATCTGCGTGCCCCATACACTGCGGATTTCGGCGCGGCTTGCGCCCGACACGCGCCCCGATCCGATGATCGCCTCGGCGCTGGCCTCGGTGCCGTTCACCGCGCGCGAGGCCAGCGTCGGCCGTGTGCGCTGCACCGTCATGCCCGCCGGGGGTGGCCTGACCCTGCGCACCGAAATCGACATGCCCAGCAGCGGCGGCGCCGAAGACGCCGTGATCGAAGCGGGCCTGCCCGAAGTCTGGGCGTCCGAACCGTCGACCCACCGTAACGGCAACACGCTGGTCACCGAAAACCGCTTTATGCATATGGACGGCAAGCCCTTCATGATTGACCGCTCTCGGGTGCGCATCACCGTGCTGGGCGACGATCACGCCGTCGATATTCAGGGCTGCACCGGCTAAGCCCGCCCCGCAAGGGCTGCTGCGATCACGACCGGGCACGGCGCGATACCGCGAAGCTGGCAATCCACAGCAGCGTCACCACCCCCGCCACTCCCACCAAAAAGGTCGCAAAGGCCGCCGCCATCGGCGCAAGCCCCGCGACCGCCGGCAGCACGGCACCCGGCAGGCCCAGCGCCACCGCCCCCATCGTCGCCGCCAGCCAGACCAGCACCCCCCCCAGCACCGCCGTCAGGCCCAGCCGCGGACCGATCCGGCGAAAGCCCAGACCCCGGCGGAACGCTCTTAGACGCAGCCCGATGTCATGCTGCACCGCGATCAGCGCGGGCACCACCATCAGCACCAGAACCATCCCGAAGCCCAGCCCGTAACACAGGGTAATCACCGTCGGTTTGAGAAACTGCGCATCGCTCGACCGCTCGTAGAGCAGCGGAGCCAGGCCCATCACGGTGGTCGCCGTGGTCAGGAACACCGGCCTCAGCCGGTCCGACGCACCATCCACGATGGCCTGGAAAATGCCGCGATCAGGGGCGTATTCGTCGATCTGCGTTACCAGAACAATGGAATCGTTGATGACGATCCCGGTCATCCCCAGCAGGCCCACCACGGTGAACATGCTCATCGGAACGTCCCATTGGTAGTGGCCGTAGACCGCCCCGACCAGCCCGAACGGGATCACCGACATCACCACCAGCGGCCGCGTCCAGCTGGCAAACACCCAGGCCAGCACAAGGTAGATGCCCAACAGCACCAGGGTCAGCCCGGTGCGGGCATCGGCAAGAAATTCACCCTCTTGCTCGGCCAGCCCCGAAAGCTGGTAGTCCACCTGCCGGTCGGCGGCGATGGTGGGCAGGATGTCCTGCTGAAGCGCCTGCATGATGTCGGCGGCGCGCTGCGGGTCGTCTTCGGAAATATCGCCGGTGACAGAGATCAGCCGGATGCCGTTTTCCCGCCGCACCGTCGAAAAGCCGGTCTGGCGCGACACGCTGACAATATCGGCCAGCGGCACATAGGCGCCGCCCGGCGTGCGCATCTGCATCCGGTCCAGAAAATCCGCTGTCTGCTCGCTTTCGGGCAGTTCCACCCGGATCTCGGCCGAACGCGGCCCGTCGGGAAAGGTCGCCGCCTCGATCCCCGCCAGCCGATGGCGCAGAACGGTGCCCAGATCGTCGATGGTAAAGCCCAGCGCATCGCCTTGCGGGGTCAACTGCAACACCAGTTCTTCCTTGTCGTAGGACAGGTTGTCCTCGACCGCCGACACTTCGGGGAACGGCAGCAGCGCGGTCTTGAGATCCTCGGATGCCGCCTTGAGCGTGTCTGAATCGGCGCCAAAGAACTGCACGTCCAGCGCGTCGCCCCCGGGGCCGGAGCGCCAGCTGCGAAAGCTGATGGTTTCGACCATGGGATGCGTCGAAAGCCGTTCCTGCAACACGCCCACCAGGGCAAAGCTGGAATAGGGGCGCAGGTCGGCGTCGATCAGCTCGATCGAGATGGCGCCCAGCTGGTCGGCGTCCTTGCTGTCGGTCCCGGCAAGCCCCGGCCACGCGTTGCCGCCGATTTCAGCCAGCACATAGGCGATGGGGTTGCGGCCGTGGCTGCGTTCGTATTCCAGCCCCACCTCCTGGACCGTGCTCTGCAGCATCTGCAACTGCGCCAGCGTGTCGGCGCGGGTGGCGCTGGCCACCATGGCGAAATTCCCCGTGACCGACGATTGCTCGGGGCCATTGAAAAACCGCCAGGGCACGTCGCCCCTGATGACCAGCGCCACCTGGCTTGCCAGCAACAGCAGCGCCGCCGCAAGCACCACATAGCGCGCCCGCACCACGCCCCACATGAACGGGCGGAACAGCGTTTCGCGCACCCAGCGGAAGCCCCGGTTCACCTGCCGCGACGGCCAGTCGTACCAATGCCGCTTTTGCGACGCACGAATGGCGTGGGACATGTGATTGGGCAGGATCAGAAAGCATTCGACCAGCGAGGCGATCAGCACCACGATCACCGTAAAGGGGATGTCCCTGATGAGATCTCCGAACCGCCCGCCAATGGCCACAAGCCCGAAAAAGGCGATCACCGTGGTCAGCGTCGACGAAAATACCGGCAGCGCCATGCGCCGGGCCGCGGTTTCCGCCGCCTCGACCGGGCCAAGCCCGCGGCGGGACATGTGATCTGCGTGTTCGCCCACGACGATGGCATCGTCCACCACGATGCCCAGCGTCAGGATCAGCGCGAACAGCGACATCATGTTGATCGTCAGCCCCGAGGCATACATCAGTGCCAGCGCCGCCAGCATCGCGGTCGGAATGCCCATCGCCACCCAGATCGCCGTGCGCGCGTTCAGGAACAGAAACAAAAGCACCACCACAAGCGCAAGCCCGGTGGCACCATTGTCCAGCAGGATGTTGAGCCGGGCGGTGATCGCTTCGGCCCGCGTGCGGATCAGATCGATCCTGGTGCCCTGCGGCAATTGCGCCTGAAAGGCGCGGGCGACGTCTTCGACCTTGTGCTGTATCCTGATCGCGTCGCCTTCGGCCGACCGGTCGACCCGGATCGAGATCGCCGGGTGATCGCCGACGAAATAGGTGCGCTCGCGGTCGATGCCCTCAAGGCGCAGCCGCGCCACATCGCCGATGGTCAGCGTCGTGCCGTCCGGTTCGGACCGCAGCACGATGGCCGCGATGTCATCGGCGCTGCGGGTTTCGACACCGGCGCGGACACGGGCGTTGGCGCCGCTCACGTCTCCGGCGGGGTTGGCATCGACCTCGCCCGCGATGGCGTCGGCGATTTCGGCCATGGTGACGTCGAACCCCACAAGGTTGCGGGTCGGCACCTCGGCGATGATCCGCGGCGCCGCAAGGCCGCGGACGGTGGTGCGGGTGACGCCCTCGGCGAACAGGCGCAGCACGAGTTCATCGGCAAACCGCGCCAGCTGCGCCGTCTCGACCGGCCCCGAGATCACCACGTCGGTCACCCGATCGGCCCAGCCGCCCGAACGGATGACGGGATCGTCGGCGTCTTCGGGCAGATTGGTGACGGTGTCGACGGCGGTTTCGACATCGTCGACCGCCTTCATCATGTTGTAGCCCGGTTCGAATTCCAGCTCGATGCGGGCGCTGCCCTCGGTCGAACGGCTTTCGGAATTGACCACGCCTTCGACGGTCAGAAGCGTGGGTTCCAGCACCTGGACGATGCCGATGTCCACATCCGTCGCCCCGGCGCCGTCCCAGGCGACGCTGACGGTCACATCGTCGTCGATGACATCGGGAAAGAACTGCGCCCGCATGTTCGGCGCGGCCAGCAGCCCGGCGGCGATGAGCATCACCAACAGCAGGTTGGCGACGGTCGGATGCCGGGTGAAATACGAAAGGATGCCGCTGGCTTGTCCGGGGATCTGGCGCATCGCTCAGCTGCCCATCCGGTCTTCCAGACGAGCGACGACCGATGCGGGCACCCGGTCCTGCGCCAGTTGTGCCAGAAGGGTCTGCCGGGCCTCGTCGGGCATCCGGGTGTTGGTTTCGACAAAGGCGACCAGCCGGGCGCGGCGTTCGGCGTCCAGTTCCAGCATCTCTTCGATGGCGGGATCGGGCGCCCCTTCGGCGCGCAGGGGGCGCACCTTGATGCCCGCGCCCAGCAGGGGGGTGCGCTGGGTGACGATGTCGCGCCCGGCCAGGGCATCGCCGCGCACCAGGATGTCATCGCCCTGCCGCCGCATCAGCGTAACCGGAATCGCCTCAAGCCGGTCACCGTCGCCAATCGCCAGCACGTCGCCCGCGGCGTCCAGCGCCGTGGCGGGCAGCCGGGCCACCCGGTCCAGCGGCGGTTCCGTCACCTCGACGGTGACGAAATCGCCTGGCTTGAAACCGCCCGTCCGGCCCAGCGTCGCGTACAGCAGCCGGCCGGTCTGACCTTCCCCCACCGCGGCCCCTTCGCGGATCAGGCGACCGGTGGTTTCCAGCCGCCCGCCCAGCAGGTCCTGCACCACGCGCACCGGCGCCTCGCGCAGCGCGCCCGTATCGTCCAGCAGCCGGGTGTATTGCAGCACCGACACGCGGAACGCCACCTCAAGCGCGTTCGGATCCACCAGCGAAGCCAGCTGTTCGTTCGCCGACACCCGCCGCCCCGCAACCACGCTCACGCCGGAAAGCTGGGCGTCGAAGGGCGCGCGGATTTCGGTTTCATCAAGCCTGCGCCGCGCATCCGCGCGCGCGATGCGGGCACGCGCCAGCGCTGTCTGCGCCGAGTTCACCCGCGCTTCGGCGGCGGCCAGCGACTGGCGGGCGGATGTCACCGCCTGGCGCGCGACCGAGGCCGCAAGCTCGGCCTCTTCGACCTGCGCGGTGGTGCCGACGCTGCGCGCCTCAAGGTCCGTCTGCCGTTCGAAGGCGCGCTGGCGCAACGCCGCCTGTTCCTCGACCCCCGCCAGCGCCTCGGCTTCCAGCACAGCGGCGCGGCGCGCCTCGCGCAGTTCGGCCTCGGCGTCGTCCAGATCGGTGTCGGCGCTGTCCAGCGCCGCCTCAAGATCCGCCGGCTGGATTCGCGCCAGCAACATGCCTTCGGCCACGCGCCCGCCCTCGACGAAGGCGGGATGGAAATCGACCAGCGTGCCCTCGATCGCGGTGCGCAGTTCCAGCGTGCGGCGGCTTTGCACCTCGCCAAAGGCGGTCAGCACCGGCGTCACCGTTTCGAACGATATCGGCAGGATGTTCACGGCGAACACCCGCTCGCGCGGCTCCGGCATGCGGGGGCTGTCGCTCAGCCGCGTCTGCACCGCGCCCTGTATCAGCGCCCCCGCCCAGACAAGCAGCCCCAGCGCGACGGACGCGAGAAACAGCCCGGTCAGGCTTTGACGAAGGAATCGCATGGGCGTCGTCCTGCAAAAAGGGGGCGGCGGAGCCAATTCGGGAAAGTCTAGCTGTCGATGATACCGCGCGCATCAGTCCTGATACGCACGATTGCGTCACTTCCGCCGGTGATGTTCATCCAGGCGTGGAAAAATTTCGACAAAATTGCAGGGGCGGTGCCGGTAATCGAGCTGAAGCGACAGAATGTCGTCCCAGGCGTCCTTGCAGGCGCCGGTGCTGCCGGGCAGCGCAAACAGATAGGTGCCCCCCGCCACGCCCCCCGTGGCGCGGCTTTGTACCGCGCTGGTGCCGATCTTTTGCATCGACACGATGGTGAACACCGTGCCGAACGCGTCGATTTCCTTTTCATAGACGTCGCGATGGGCCTCGACGGAGACATCGCGTCCGGTCAGGCCGGTGCCCCCGGTCGACAGGATCACGTCGATGTCCGGGTCCGCCACCCAGGCGCGCAGCTGCCCGGCAATGGCCGGTCGGTCGTCGGCGCAGATCGCGCGCGCCGCCAGCATGTGCCCAGCGTCGGTCAGCCGTTGCACCAGCGTATCGCCGGACCGGTCGTCGGACAGCGTTCGCGTGTCGCTGACGGTCAGCACCGCGATGCGCACGGGGATGAAATCTCTGGTCTCGTCGATGCGCGACATGGGGGGTCTACCTGCATGGCCTTGTGACGGGCAGGCGCGCGGTCCGAAAGATTCTGTCGAAGCGCCTGATCGTGGCATCTTCGGCGATATGCGCGGCAAAGGCCAGTTCTGCCGAGCCATAGGCGCAGATCAGCGACAGCCTGTCGCGGGTGGCCGCCAGCCGCGACAGCATGGCGGCGTTGGCCGCATCCGGCGCCATCGGCGGCACGGTGTTCCGGGCATAGAACCGCACGCCCCGCAAAAGCTGCGCCGCGACCCGGTCGCGCTGATCGTCGGAATACAGACCAGGACAGGCGGTCACCGCCGCCCCCGCGACAAACAGCCGGTCCAGCGCACAGCCCGCAGGCCCCCAGCCGGACTGATCGTCCGCCCGGTAGCGCCCGTTGCGGCGTTCGACAATCACCGGCCCCGGCAGTTCCAGCCGCTGCACACCCGGCTCGGCCACCATGATCCGGTCCGAGTTTTCTTCGAAGAGGCGGTCGTAGTCGATGCTGAAATCCTGTGCGGCCACGGGTCCGGCCAGCAGCGCGAGCAGACCCAGCAGTTTCATGGCAGCGCCTTCAGCTTTGCGGACAGGGACAACAGGTCTGCCCAGGTTTCGCGTTTCATCCGGGGCTGGCGCAGAAGGTAGGCGGGATGGAACATGGGGATGGCGGGGCGGCCCTCGGCTTCGGTCCACTGGCCGCGCAGCCGGGTGATGCCGGTGCGCCCAAGCAGGGCGTTGCACGAAATATTGCCGACGATCACCAGCAGGTCGGGATCCGCCAGCGCGATATGCCGCCTGAGAAAGGGCAGCATCATTGCGATTTCAGTCGGCTTGGGGTCGCGATTCTGCGGCGGCCGCCAGGGCAGGACGTTGGTGATATAGACAGACTCGGCCCGCGACAGCCCGATGGCGCCCAGCATCCGGTCCAGCAACTGTCCGGCGCGCCCCACAAAGGGCTTGCCCTGCCGGTCCTCGTCGCGGCCCGGCGCCTCGCCCACGATCATCACGCGCGCCCCCGGAACGCCGTCGCAAAACACCAGGTTGCGCGCGCCGCGCTTGAGGTCGCAGTGATCGAAGGCCGCCATCGCGTCGCGCAGCTGATCCAGCGTTGCAGCGCCGCGGGCGGCAGCCTCGGCGTCTTGCACGGGGTCCGCCTCGGGCGCGGGCGCCATCCGCCCCGGCGCCGGGGCGGCGACGAGTGCGGATCGTGCCGCCTGTGCCCCGGCCTCGATGGCAAAGCGATCCACCGGAGCCTCGCCGATCGCCTCGTCGGCGCCCAGCTCAAGCTGCCAGTCCAGCGCGGCCCGCGCCGCGAACCAGTCCATCCCTGCGTCGATTCCCGTTTCCATGCGCGCATCCTACCGCCGCGGCGCGCCGCCGGAAATCCCCCTCGGGGGCGTCTTTGGTCAAATGCGCATGAGCGTACCGCAAGCGGGGGCAGCCACTTGTCCGATGCCCCCCCCGGCCATATAACCCCAGCCATACCAGACCGGAGCCCTTCCCATGCGTTTCGACCAGCGTCACCTTCTGGGCATCGAGCCCCTGCGCCCCGACGAGATCGGCACGCTGCTTGACCTTGCGGACAGCTACGTCACGCTGTCTCGTCGGCGCGAAAAGCGTTCCAGCGCGCTGTCGGGGCTGACCCAGATCAACATGTTCTTCGAAAACTCCACCCGCACGCAATCCAGCTTTGAAATCGCGGGCAAGCGACTGGGCGCGGATGTGATGAACATGTCCATGCAGGCCAGTTCGATCAAGAAGGGCGAGACGCTGATCGACACGGCGCTGACCCTGAACGCCATGCACCCCGACCTGCTGGTGGTGCGCCACCCGCATTCCGGCGCCGTCGACCTGCTGGCGCAAAAGGTGAACTGCGCGGTCATCAACGCGGGCGACGGGCGGCACGAACACCCCACGCAGGCGCTGCTGGACGCGCTGACCATCCGGCGCGCCAAGGGGCGGCTGCACCGGCTGAACATCGCGATCTGCGGCGATATCGCCCACAGCCGTGTGGCGCGCAGCAATATCCTGCTGCTGCAAAAGATGGAAAACCGCATCCGCCTTGTCGGGCCGACCACGCTGGTGCCCCCGGTGCTGAAGGAATTCGGCGTCGAAATCTACGAAGACATGCGCGAGGGTTTGCGCGACGCGGACGTCGTCATGATGCTGCGCCTGCAAAAGGAACGCATGGACGGCGGGTTCATCCCGTCCGAGCGTGAATATTACCACCGCTTCGGGCTGGATGCGGAAAAGCTGAGCTTTGCCAGGCCCGACGCCATCGTCATGCACCCCGGCCCGATGAATCGCGGGGTCGAGATCGACGGCACGCTGGCCGACGACATCAACCGCTCGGTGATTCAGGAGCAGGTGGAAATGGGCGTCGCCGTGCGCATGGCCGCGATGGATCTGCTGTCCCGCAACCTGCGCGCCCGCCCGACCGAGCTTTCGGCATGATGCGGATGCACATCAACGGGTCGGACCCCGGCATGCTGCGGCTGTTCCACCTGGATCTGCCGCCAGAGGCCATCGAACGCTTTGCCACGCAGGCGGGCACCGGGGAATACCCGCTGAAATATGCGCTGGGGGCGACCCATCTGCGCCCCGCCTTCGTGGATGTGGTCAACATCCGCGACCTGGAGGGGATGCCGCTGTCGGAATATCTTGTCTCGGCCTATCAGGTCACGGGCGACGATTTCCGCCAGATGCAGCCGCAGATCGACGCGCTGAAAGGGCATGTGGTCGCGCTTTCGGCGCAGGCTTTCGACCACGTCAGCCAGGACCTTGCGATCGCCGCCCCGCTGCGCTGGGTCGGCACCTTTCCCGAGGAACAGGCCCGCCCCCGCGGCCCCGACCCGCGCAGCGCCCCGGCGCAGCTCGCCCGCCCCGCCGCGCCGCACGCCGCGCCGCGCAACCGTCGCGCGATGTATGTGACGCTGATCGCGATCGCGCTGCTGGTGGTGCTGGTCGCGGGCACGCTGATGCAGATCTCATGACCGCGGCGGCGCTGCGCCGCGCCCACACCTCACCGGAACGCCGGGCAATGACGCTTTCTCTTTTGCCCGGCCTCACATACTCAGGAACACGGCGGCCCGTGCCGCAGCCCGCCGAGGGACCAGACCGAAATGACCGCCACGCTGATTACCCACGCCCGCCTGATCGACCCCGAGGCAGGCACTGTCCGCCCCGGCGCCGCGCTGTTGCAAGGCGGGCGCATCGCCACGCTGTTCGACACCCCCTTCCCCGAGGTATCGGACGCCGCGCGCCTTGACGCAAACAACGCCTTCCTGGCCCCCGGCATCATCGACATCGGCGTCAAGGTCGGCGAACCGGGCGAACGGCACAAGGAAAGCTACAAGACAGCGGGCCTTGCCGCCGCCGCCGGGGGCGTCACCACAATGGTCACGCGTCCCGACACCGCGCAGCCCATCGACACCCCCGAGGTGCTGGAATTCATCAAGGACCGCGCCCGCGACGATGCCCCGGTGAACGTGCTGCCGATGGCCGCGCTGACCAAGGGCCGCGCGGGGCGCGAAATGACCGAGATCGGCTTTCTTCTGGACGCGGGCGCCGTTGCCTTTACCGATTGCGATCATGTCTGCACCGATACCAAGGTGCTGATCCGCGCCATGACCTATGCCCGCAGCCTTGGGGCGCTGGTCATGTGTCACCCGCAGGAACCCGGCCTGTCGCACGGCGCCGCTGCCACGTCGGGCAAGTTCGCCACGCTGCGCGGGCTGCCGACCGTGCCGCCGATGGCCGAACGCATGGGGCTGGACCGGGACTTTGCGCTCGTGGAAATGACCGGCGTGCGCTACCACGCCGATCAGCTCACCACCGCCCGCGCCCTGCCTGCGCTGGAACGGGCCAAGCACAACGGGCTGGATGTCACGGCGGGCACGTCGATGCACCACCTGACGCTGAACGACATGGACGTGGCCGATTACCGCACCTTCTTCAAGGTCAAACCGCCGCTGAGGTCCGAAGACGACAGGCAGGCCACGGTCGCGGCGCTGCGCAACGGTCTGATCGACATCATCGGCAGCTTTCACACGCCCCAGGACGAGGAATCCAAACGCTTGCCCTTTGAAGAAGCGGCCAGCGGCGCGGTCGGTCTGGAAACCATGCTTCCGGTGCTGCTGCGGCTTTATCATTCGGGCGAGCTTGACCTGCCGACGCTGTTTCGCGCCCTGTCGCTGAACCCCGCCAAACGGCTGGGGCTGGATGCGGGCCGGATGTCACAGGGCGCGCCCGCCGATCTGGTGCTGTTCGATGCCGACAAGCCCTTTGTGCTCGACCGCTTCAAGCTGCATTCGAAATCCAAGAACACGCCCTTTGACAGCGCCCGGCTTCAGGGCAAGGTGATCGCCACCTTCGTCGCGGGCACCCCCGTTTACCGGAGCGCCTGACCCATGCTGCCCGACATCACCTCATCCCCCGCCGTACTCGTGCTGTGGGCACTCCTTGGCTATCTCGCGGGGTCGATCCCCTTTGGGGTGCTGCTCAGCCGCGCCATGGGGCTGGGCGATCTGCGCAAGATCGGGTCGGGCAATATCGGCGCGACCAACGTGCTGCGCACCGGCAACAAGGCGGCGGCGGCCGGCACGCTGATCCTGGACGGTGCCAAGGGGGCGGTGGCGGTGCTGCTGGCGCGCTGGCTGGCCGCCGAGGATGCGGCGCAGCTGGCCGGGTTCGCCGCCTTTCTGGGCCATTGCTACCCGGCGTGGTTGCGGTTCAGGGGTGGCAAGGGGGTCGCGACGTTCATCGGCCTGGTGCTGGCGCTTAGCTGGCCGGTCGGGCTGATGACCTGCGCCACCTGGCTTGCCGCGGCGGCAATGTCGCGGATTTCGTCGGTAGGGGCGCTGGTCGCGGCGTGTCTGTCCACCGCGTGGATGATCCTGCTGCGCGACTATGACACGACCGCGCTGACCCTTGTGCTGGCGGCGCTGATTTTCTGGCGGCACCGCGAGAACATTACGCGGTTGCGCCAGGGAACCGAATCGAAGATCGGCAAATCCTAGTTCGCCGTTTGCGGACCTCATCATCGCGGTACGCTCGCCCCCCTCGCGTTCGCGTGGCATGATCGGGTCATGCTTGATTTCGACACATGCAACGCTGCCCGGCTGCGCCGTGACCCCGCCTTCGACGGCGTGTTCTTTATCGCTGTGAAAACCACCGGGATCTATTGCCGCCCGGTCTGCCCGGTCAAGCCGCCGCTGACACGCAATGTCGGCTTTCTGCCGTCAGCCGCCGCCTGCGAGGCCGCCGGATACCGCCCCTGCCTGCGCTGCCGGCCCGAAACCGCGCCGTTCTGTCCCGCATGGAAGGGAACGCTGAGCACCGTCGAGCGGGCGCTGAAGCTGATCGAGGACGGCGCGCTGGATCACGCGCCCGTCGCGGCGCTGGCGGACCGGCTGGGCATCGGATCACGGCATCTGTCGCGGCTGTTCGCCACCCATCTGGGTGCCTCGCCCCGGCAGGTGGCGCGCACCTGCCGCACGCACCGGGCCAAACGGTTGATCGACAACACCGCGCTGCCAATGGCCGACATCTCGATCCGCGCCGGATTCCGCAGCCTGCGGCGGTTCAATGCCAGCTTCCTGGATCTGTACGGGCGCCCCCCATCGTCGCTGCGCCGCCCGGCGCGCTGACCTGCGCCGCGGCGCCAGTGGCATCTGCGCCACGCCTTCGCCCTGTTGCGCAAACGGGGCAAACGTCAAACTTGAGCCAGATTTCCGCGCCGGTTAGGAACAGATTGACGATCAGGCCCGTTGATGGGCAGACATCGCAAAAAAACGGAAACAAAAAAATGAGCGCCCTTCTCGTCCTTTTCCTTATGGCGGCCTGTGTTGTCCTGTTCTTCAGCATCTCCGGTGCGGCGATCTGGTGGGCCGGCCGCCTTCCCGTTGCGTCCGAAAAGGCGGGCCTTGCCGCGCAGGGTCAGCCCAAAGCCTGACCCGTCTGGCCAGTTGGGGTCACAGAGCGCCCGAAAGGTGCGCCTCCAGATCGTCCAACCGGTCCTGCCCCCAGAATTTTGTACCGTCCGCCAGAACGTAGAACGGCGCGCCGAAAACCCCGGCGCCGACCGCGTCTTCGAGGTTCTGCGCATAGACTTCGGCGCCGGTCAGCAGTCCCGAAAAAGTCAGGTTCGGGTCGTAGCCCGCCGCCTTCAGGCAATCCTGCACCACCGCATCCTCGGCGATGTCCCTGTCCTCGGCCCAGCAGGCGCGCAGGATGCTGTGCGTCAGCGCCCCCAGATCGCCACCCCCGGCGGTCTGCGCCGCAATGATTGCATAAGACGCGGGCGCCGGATTTGTCGGCCAATGCGCGGGTTTGAGGTTGAACGCCTTGCCCGCCTTTTTCGCCTGACGCGGCAATTCCTGCGCGCGGTACGCCATCCGGCTGGGGTGGCGGTCGCCGGGCTTGGTGCCGCCGGTGCGATCGAACAGCGCCATCACGTCAAGCGGCTTGTAGGTGATCGTCGCGCCGTGGGTCGCGGCGATCTGTTCCAGCCGGGTTCCCGCCAGGTAAGCATAGGGGGAAAGCACCGTGAAATAGTAGTCAATATGGGTCATGTCGTTCGCTCCTGCGGCCTTTGTCTTTGCGCCACGCTAACCGCGTGCTAAGGCCCCCGCAACGTCACGAATCTGTCATCGCTGCCGAGGCCCCCCCCCCATGCCCACCGTCATCGAACCCAAGCTTATCGCTGGTAATTCCAACCGCCCTCTTGCCAATGCCATCGCGCGGCGCATGTCGCTGTACCGCGGCATGTCCGTCGGCCTCGTCGATGCCCGCGTCGAGCGGTTCAACGATCAGGAGATCTTTGTCGAGGTCTACGAAAATGTCCGCGGCGAGGACATGTTCATCATCCAGTCGACATCGCGCCCCGCGAATGACAACCTGATGGAACTGCTGATCATGGCCGACGCGCTGCGCCGGTCGTCCGCTTCGCGGATCACCGCCGTGATCCCCTATTTCGGCTATGCCCGTCAGGACCGCCGCACCAAGGCGCGCACCCCCATCACCGCCAAGCTGGTCGCCAACATGATCCACGAGGCAGGCATCGAACGGGTGCTCACCATGGATCTGCACGCCACGCAGATCCAGGGCTTTTTCGACATCCCGGTCGACAACCTTTACGCCTCGCCGGTGTTCGCGCTGGATATCCTGAAACAGTTCGAAGGCGCGCTCGACGACGTGATGGTCGTGTCGCCCGACGTCGGCGGCGTGGCCCGCGCGCGGGAACTGGCCAAGCGGATCAACGCACCGCTGTCCATCGTCGACAAGCGCCGCGAAAAGGCCGGGGAGATCGCCGAGATGACGGTGATCGGGGACGTGTCCGGCAAGAAATGCGTCATCGTGGATGACATCTGCGACACCGCCGGCACCCTGTGCAAAGCCGCCGAGATCCTGATGAACCACGGCGCGACCGAGGTCCACGCCTATATCACCCACGGCGTGCTGTCCGGCCCCGCGGTCGAGCGGGTCAAGGCGTCGGTGATGAAATCGCTGGTGATCACCGATTCCATCGCCGCGACGGAAGAGGTCGCCAACGCCGAGAACATCCGAATCGTTCCGACCGCCCCGATGTTCGCCCAGGCAATCCTGAACATCTGGAACGGCACATCGGTCTCGTCGCTGTTCGAAACCGACACGCTGGGGCCGATCTACGAAGGCATCATCTGACCGGCTGGGACAGATCCCAATCGTCGTCGCTGTGCACCTCTCCGATGGCGATCCAACTCATGCGGGCCCGCGCCACGCGCGTGTCCGACCAGGTGCGGAACACCAGGTCGAAACCGGTTTCGGTGACGTCATCCGCCGAAATATCCGCCCGCAGATTCGCCCCTTCGGCGAAATCCCACAGCGACAGGGATACCTGAACCAGCGGCGGCGCCCGGAAGGGTTCCGAAAACGTCACCGGCCTGCGCCGTTCGCGCGCGCCGGTGCCGGTCCACATGTCGCCGCCCTGCGAAAAATCCGAAAAGATGTCGGTGTTGCCCTGATCGACGCCGATACGTCTGCCGTCCATCCTGCGCATGCCTGTCCTCCGCCCCGGTCCTGGGCATTGTGCGGGATCGGCCACGGGATGGAAAGCTCAGCCCTCGATTTCCAGCACCGAACTTTCGACCTGCGGCAGCGTGATGAGCCCGACCGCCTCGAATCCGCCAAGCACGTTGTCGACCGCCACGGTGGCCAGGATAATGCCCATCACGCGGCTTATGATGCTCGTCCCCGTCAATCCGATGACACGCTTGAGCCGCGCGGCCAGCAGCAGCAGTACCAGCGTCACGGCCAGCACCGCCATAAGAACCACCGCCGTCACCGCCTGATCGGGGATCGAATTGCGATTGTTGTCGGTCAGGATGACAATTGCCAGCATGGCGCCCGGCGACGCGATGGACGGCATCGCCAGCGGGAACACCGCGCCGGCCATGTGGTCGCGCTCGGCCTCTTCGATCTCTTTGGCGGGCTTGCTGTCGCCAAAGATCATCGTCAGCGCGAACAGGAACAGAATGATCCCCCCCGCGATCTGGAACGACCCCAGCCGCAGGCCCAGCGTGTCCATCAGCAACTGCCCCGCGACCAGAAAGGCCAGCAACACGCCGGCGGCGACCGCCACCGCCCGCATGGCGATTTTCCAGTGCAGCGCCGCGGGCACCCCGGCCACCGCAAAGAAATACACCGGAAGCGATCCGATGGGGTCGATCACGACGAACAGCGTGATGAATTCGCGCAGAAGGGATGTCAGGTCGAGTGCCGGCATCTGTCAGGCGGTCTCCGTGTGGGCGATGGGGTCGCTCAGCGGGTGCCACCCCCGGCGCGGCGACGCAAGCCCCAACGGGACGATCCGGCCCGCCATTGGCGGGAAAGCGCCCCGCCATGCAAAAAGCCCCGCCTGAGCGGGGCTTTTCATCGGATGTGGGGCGGTATCAGAAGTTCGGCTGCATCGGGTCCAGCCCGATATGCGTGCCGACGGCGACCATGTCCTGAAGCAGCTTTGCCGCGTCATCGACGGGGCCGGGTTCGTTGACCCAGTTCGCCTTGACGTCGTGGTACATCGCTTCCGCTTCCTTGACGAGCGCCTCATAGGTCGCCTGGTCCATGTCGGCGTAGGGCACGGCCTTTTCGGCCAGAACGCTGACGCCCGCGCCGATTTCGACGAACCCGCCGGTAACGACGAACTGCTCGGTGCCCTTGTCGGTATCGACCTTGACGATACCGGGACGCAGCGTCGTGATCATGGGCTCGTGGCCCGGACCCACGGCAAGGTCGCCCTCGGCGCCGGGGATCGAAACCAGCGAAGCCTTGGCGGACAGCAGGTTCCGCTCGGGGCTCACCAGGTCGAATTGCATCATATCAGCCATCAGGGCCTCCGGTTGGTGATGGGGGGCTGCACACCAGCCCCCCGCAGTCATCAGGCGGCTTCGGAAGCCATCTTTTCGGCCTTGGCCTTCACGTCCTCGATGCCGCCGACCATGTAGAAGGCGCCTTCGGGAAGGTGATCGTATTCGCCCGCGACAACCGCCTTGAACGACGAGATCGTGTCTTCAAGCGGCACCTGCACACCGTCCGAGCCGGTGAATACCTTCGCCACGTCGAACGGCTGGCTCAGGAAACGCTGGATCTTGCGGGCACGGGTCACGGTCAGCTTGTCCTCTTCGGACAGTTCGTCCATCCCGAGGATGGCGATGATGTCCTGAAGCGACTTGTAACGCTGAAGGATGCCCTGCACGTCGCGCGCGACCTGGTAATGCTCTTCGCCGATGACCAGCGGGTCCATCAGCCGCGAGGTCGAATCCAGCGGATCCACGGCGGGATAGATGCCAAGCTCGGAAATCGCGCGGTTGAGAACCGTTGTCGCGTCGAGGTGCGCAAAGGTCGTGGCCGGGGCCGGGTCGGTAAGGTCGTCCGCAGGAACGTAGACAGCCTGGATCGACGTGATCGAGCCGTTCTTGGTCGAGGTGATGCGTTCCTGCATCGCGCCCATGTCGGTCGCCAGCGTCGGCTGGTAGCCCACGGCCGAAGGAATACGACCCAGAAGCGCCGACATTTCCGAACCCGCCTGGGTGAAGCGGAAGATGTTGTCGACAAAGAACAGAACGTCGGTGCCGGTCGCATCGCGGAACTGTTCGGCCAGGGTGAGGCCGGTCAGCGCGATCCGGGCACGCGCGCCCGGCGGCTCGTTCATCTGGCCGTAAACCAGCGCGATCTTGGAATCGGGCAGGTTGTCCGGGGTCAGAACGCCCGACTCGATCATCTCGTGATACAGGTCGTTGCCTTCACGGGTCCGCTCGCCGACACCGGCGAACACGGACAGGCCCGAGTGCACCTTTGCGATGTTGTTGATAAGCTCCTGAATCAGAACCGTCTTACCCACGCCGGCACCGCCGAACAGGCCGATCTTGCCGCCCTTGGCGTAGGGCGCCAGCAGGTCGATGACCTTGATCCCGGTCACGAGGACCTCGGATTCGGTCGCCTGATCCTCGAACTTCGGAGCGGGCTGGTGGATGGCGCGGGTCTCGGTCGCCTCGACCGGGCCCTTTTCATCGACAGGCTCGCCCACGACGTTCAGGATGCGGCCCAGCGTCGCGGTCCCCACCGGCACCATGATCGGGCCGCTGGTGTCGACCACTTCCTGGCCGCGCACCAGACCTTCGGTCGAATCCATCGCGATGGTGCGAACGGTCGATTCACCCAGGTGCTGCGCAACTTCAAGAACCAGCTTCTTGCCGTCGTTGGTGGTGGTCAGCGCATTCAGGATCTCGGGCAGGTGGTCGTCGAACTTTACGTCGACCACGGCACCGATGACCTGAGTCACTTTGCCTTTTGCGTTTGCCATTTATCGTCTCCGGTTCTTAGAGCGCCTCGGCGCCCGAGATGATTTCGATCAGTTCGTTGGTGATGACAGCCTGACGCGACCGGTTGTATTCGATGGTCAGCTTGTCGATCATTTCACCGGCGTTGCGCGTGGCGTTGTCCATCGCGCTCATCCGTGCGCCCTGTTCCGAGGCCGCGTTCTCCAGCAGAGCCGAGAAGATCTGGGTTGCGACACCACGGGGCAACAGGTCGGCAAGGATGCGTTCCTCGTCCGGCTCGTAATCGTAAAGGGGGCCGCTGGCCGCCTCTTCGGTTTCGGGCGCATCAAAGGCCGCCGGAATGATCTGCTGTGACTGCGGCACCTGGCTTACCACGTTGACGAACGCCGAGTAAAAGATCGTCGCCACATCGAATTCGCCGCCATCGAAGCGGATCAGCACGTCGCGCGCGATCTTTTGCGCGTCGGCGTACCCAAGCCGTTTCACGTCGCCAAGATCGACGTGCCCGATGAACAGCGCGCCATGATCGCGCTTGAGCTGCTCGCGGCCCTTCTTGCCGACGGTGAGAATTTTCACCGTCTTGCCTTGGGACTTGAGCGTTTCAATCGCGACGCGCGCCTTCTTGACGATCGACGAATTGAAGCCACCGCACAGCCCGCGTTCGGCGGTCATGACGATCAGCAGGTGCACGTCGTCCGCGCCGGTTCCCGCAAGCAGTTTGGGCGCCGTGGCGCTGCTGCCGACAGACGCCGACAGCGCACCGAGCACCGCATTGAAGCGCTCGGCATAGGGGCGGGCCTGTTCCGCGGCATCCTGAGCCCGCCGCAGTTTTGCGGCGGCCACCATTTGCATGGCCTTGGTGATCTTGCGGGTCGATTTGACCGACGCGATCCGGTTCTTGAGGTCCTTTAGGCTAGGCATGATCCTGTCCTTTCAGGCCGCTCAGGCGTAGGTCTTGGCGAATTCGTCCAGAGCCGCCTTGAGCTTGTCCGCGGGTTCGCCTTTGATCTTGGGGTCCTCTGCCTCGATCCAGTCGAGGATGTCCTTGCGCTGGCCGCGCAGGAACGCCAGCAGAGCCGCTTCGAACTTGCTGACCTCACGGACCGGGACGTCGTCGAGGTAACCGTTGGTGCCCGCGAAGATGATGCAGACGATTTCGGCATTGCTCAGCGGCGAATATTGCGGCTGCTTCATCAGCTCGGTCAGGCGCGCGCCGCGGGCCAGCAGGCGCTGGGTCGATGCATCGAGGTCAGATCCGAACTGCGCAAAAGCCGCCATTTCGCGATATTGCGCCAGCGACAGCTTCACCGGGCCGGCAACCGACGACATCGCCTTGGTCTGGGCCGAAGAGCCGACGCGCGACACCGACAGGCCGGTGTTCACGGCGGGACGGATGCCCTGGAAGAACAGTTCCGTTTCCAGAAAGATCTGACCGTCGGTGATCGAAATCACGTTGGTCGGGATGAACGCCGACACGTCGCCGCCCTGGGTTTCGATGATCGGCAGCGCCGTCAGCGAGCCCGAGCCGTGATCTTCGTTCAGCTTGGCCGAACGCTCCAGCAGGCGCGAGTGAAGATAGAACACGTCGCCGGGATAGGCTTCGCGGCCCGGCGGGCGACGCAGCAGCAGCGACATCTGGCGATACGACACAGCCTGCTTGGACAGGTCATCATAGATGATCAGCGCGTGCTTGCCGTTGTCGCGGAAATATTCCGCCATGGCGGTCGCGGCGTAGGGAGCGAGGAACTGCATCGGCGCGGGGTCGGATGCGGTTGCGGCCACGACGATCGAATAGTCGATGGCGCCGGTGGCTTCCAGACGCTTGACCAGCTGCGCCACGGTCGACCGCTTCTGGCCGATGGCGACATAGACGCAGTACAGCTTCTTGCTGTCATCGTCGCCGGCGGCGTCGTTGTAGGATTTCTGGTTCAGGACCGTATCGAGCGCGATGGCGGTCTTGCCGGTTTGACGGTCGCCAATGATCAGCTCGCGCTGACCACGGCCGATCGGGATCATGGCATCAACTGCCTTGAGACCGGTCGCCATCGGCTCGTGCACCGACTTGCGCGGGATGATGCCCGGCGCCTTGACGTCGGCGATGCGGCGCTCGGTGTACTGGATCGGACCCTTGCCATCCACCGGGTTGCCCAGACCGTCGACGACGCGGCCCAGCAGGCCCTCACCGGCGGGCACGTCCACGATGGAATTTGTGCGCTTGACGACATCGCCTTCCTTGATCTCGCGGTCGGAGCCGAAGATCACGACACCGACGTTGTCGGCTTCGAGGTTCAGCGCCATGCCCATGATGCCGCCGGGAAATTCGACCATTTCGCCGGCTTTCACCGCGTCGAGGCCGTGAACGCGGGCGATACCGTCACCGACGGACAGCACGCGACCCACTTCCGCGACTTCGGCTTCCGTGCCGAAGTTCTGGATCTGCTCCTTCAGGATCGCCGAAATCTCGGCTGCTTGGATACCCATTTATCCGACCTCTTTCATTGCATTCTGGAGAGCGTTGAGCTTCGACGCGACCGACGTGTCGATCATCTTCGAGCCAACCTTGACAACAAGACCCCCGATGAGTCGCTCATCGACGGTGGTTTTGATCTTGACCTGCTTGCCGACGCTGCTGGACAGCGTCTGCGCCAGGCGGCTGGCCTGATCGTCCGACAGGGCGGTGGCCGAGGTCACCTCGGCGGTGATTTCGCCCTTGGATTCGGCGATCATCTCGCGCAGGTGCGCGATAAGTTGCGGCAGCACGAACAGACGGCGCTTTTCGGCCAGAAGGCCAAGCGTGTTGTGCATCGCGGGCATAAGACCCATCCGCGAGGCGACCGCCATGATACCCTTTTTCATCGACTCGCGCGGATAGACGGGCGACGCGATCAGGTCGCGCAGGTCGGGGCTGTCCGCGATCGCCTGCGACAGATCGTTCACATTGCTTTCAAGCTGGTCGAGAGCATTGGACTCATTGGCGATCTCGAAGACCGCCGTCGCATAGCGTGCCGCGATGCCGCCGGAGATCGAAGCTGGTTCAGACACGTCCACCCTTCCGATATAAGGCCCCCGCGACACTAGGGGCTGTCCCGGCGTCCGGAGGCGTTGTCCCTGCCCTGAGCTGTCCCAGGGCGTCGAAATCAGCGCGGATTTAGCAGAGCCTCCCCGCCCTCGCAACATGCTTGCAGCGTTTTAAGGTGCGTCCGGGCGCGGGTTTTTTGCCGGTGCGACCGTGCAGCCGGATCGCGTCGGGAAACAGGGCTTTGAAATGATGCGGTTTTTCAGGTTTTGTTAGGCTATTGGCATTTCTTCCTGCCGCAACGGAATGATCGCATCGAGATAGCGCAAACGGTCCGGCGGTTGCCTTGCGGCCGCCCGGGGCATCGTCCGCGAGGCCCCCCTTTTGTCGCGGTACAGCGAGCTTGCAGGGGCCGTGTTAGCGGTCGCGCAGGAAATGCAAGCTATGCGGCGCCCCGCCGAACGCAAGGCGATTCCCGCGCGCCGCGCGCCGAACACGTTCACAAGATCATGATCGACCCGCGACCGAAGACGGCGTGGGGCGCGCAAAGACCGGCCTGCAATCAACCGCTTACCCGGTGCGCCAACGCGCGCAGGCCCGGTCAGACCGGCTTGGGTTCCTTTTTGGGGACCGGCGATAGGACCTCCAGCGGGTTGGGCACGCGCACCCGGTCCCCCAGCCCCTTGCGTTGCGGCGGATAGCGTTTCGACGCCCGCACGATCAACACCCCGCCCGCCACAACCGCCGGAATGGCGCGCCCGATTCCTTCCCACATCGGCCCGGTCCGCATCCAGAACCGGCGTGGCGACGGCGGCTGATACAACACACTGACATGGCTCTGACGCACGAAATCGTACTGCCTGAGCTGGCTGTCGAGCTGGCCAAGCGAATAGGGCCGTCCGAAGCCGAACGGCGTGTTGTCCGACCGCGCCCACAGGCCCGACCGGTTGGGCACGATGAACAGCGCCTCACCGCCGGGGCCAAGCACGCGGTAGCATTCCTCCAGCACTTCGGACGGGCGTTCCGATGTTTCCAGCCCATGCATCAGCACCAGCTTGTCGACATGCCCCGTTTCCAGCGGCCACAGGGTTTCTTCGCACAGCGCGCTGACGTTGGGCAGGCCCGTGGGCCAGGGCATCACCCCTTGTGGTGCGGGCATAAGCCCGACCACCCGGCGCGATTCCTTGAGATAGGGGCGCAGCAGAGGCACGGCAAAACCGTAGCCGACCACCGTCTGCCCCTTGGCGTTGGGCCAGTATCGCAGGACCTGATCGCGCACAGCGCGCTGCGCCGCGCGGCCCAGCGCGCTGCGGTAATAAAAGTCGCGCAAACTGTGCACATCTAGGTGCATTGCGGTGAGGCCTCCGATCCTCCAATGTCGGTGGCAGTCTGGCAAAGCCTCGAAGGAAAGACCATGGAGATCGTCACCGTCCCCTGCCTTACCGACAATTACGCCTATCTTGTGAAAGGCCCGTCAGGCGTCGTGCTGATCGACGCGCCGGAAGCGGCGCCGATCGTCGACGCACTTGAGGCCCACGGCTGGGGTCTCAGCGATCTGCTGATCACCCACCACCATCACGATCACGTCGGCGGGGTCGATGCCTTGCGCGCGCGCTATGGCTGCACCGTCACCGGCCCCCGCGCCGAAGCCGATAAGATGCCCGCGCTCGATCACCCCGTGCAGGGCGGCGACCGCTTCGATGCGGGCGGGGTGGCCGTGGAGGTGATCCATGTGCCCGGCCACACGCTGGGCCATGTCGCGTTTCACATGCCCGACGCGGACGCCGTGTTCACCGCCGACAGCCTGATGGCGCTTGGCTGCGGGCGAATCTTCGAGGGCACCGCCCCGATGATGTGGGACAGCCTGAGCAAGCTTGCCGCGCTTTCCCCCGACACGATGGTTTATTCGGGCCACGAATACACCGCATCCAACGCCAAGTTCGCATTGACCGTTGAACCAGGCAACAAAGCGCTTATCTTGAGGTCTCATGAGATCGCCAAAGCTCGGACAGAGGAGCGCCCGACCGCCGCCTGCAAGCTGTCCGAAGAACTGGCCACCAACCCGTTCCTGCGACCCGATTCCCCCGAGATCCGCGATCTTCTGGGCATGCAATCTGCGTCAGATGCAGATGTCTTTGCCGAAATCCGCGCCCGGAAGGACCGGTTCTGACCCGCCGCTTTTGACGCCAAGAATACACATTCACAGCAAAAGTGAGCGGCCCCGTCACAGAAACTTCTTGATGGACGGCAGGAGTCGACCAAACTTTAACCATAGAAGGCGATGTTGGGTACCACAACGCCCGACACAGACAAGAGGAGCGCCCCACCGTGCCGTCTTTCTCGAATACCCTGGAACAGGCCATTCACGCTGCACTGGCTCTCGCGAACTCGCGCAGCCACGAATTTGCGACGCTGGAACATCTCCTGCTCGCCCTGATCGACGAACCCGACGCCGCCCGCGTGATGAAGGCATGCTCCGTGGACACCGAAGAACTTCGGACCACGCTGGTGGAATTCATCGACGAGGACCTGTCGAACCTCGTCACCGACATCGAAGGTTCCGAAGCGGTGCCCACCGCCGCTTTCCAGCGCGTCATCCAGCGCGCCGCGATCCATGTGCAATCTTCAGGCCGCACCGAAGTGACCGGCGCGAACGTGCTTGTCGCGATCTTCGCAGAACGCGAATCCAACGCGGCCTATTTCCTGCAGGAACAGGACATGACCCGCTATGATGCGGTGAATTTCATCGCGCATGGCGTGGCGAAAAACCCCGCCTACGGCGAGGCGCGCCCGGTCAACGGCGCCCAGGATGCCGAGGAAGAAGCGGTCAAGGCCGCCCAGTCCGAAGCGCCCGCCGACAACAAGGAATCGGCGCTTGGCAAGTATTGCGTCGATCTGAACGCCAAGTCTCGCAAAGGGGACGTCGATCCGCTGATCGGCCGCGAACAAGAGGTGGAACGCTGCATTCAGGTGCTGTGCCGCCGCCGCAAGAACAACCCGCTGCTGGTGGGCGATCCCGGCGTCGGCAAGACCGCCATCGCCGAAGGTCTGGCGCGCAAGATCGTCTCCGGTGACACCCCGGCTGTGCTGTCGAAAACCACCATCTTCTCGCTCGACATGGGCGCGCTGCTGGCGGGCACCCGCTATCGCGGCGATTTCGAAGAACGGCTCAAGGCCGTCGTGACCGAGCTTGAGGAACATCCCGACGGCGTGCTGTTCATCGACGAAATCCACACGGTGATTGGCGCGGGCGCAACCTCGGGCGGGGCGATGGATGCGTCCAACCTGCTGAAACCCGCGCTTCAGGGCGGCAAGCTGCGCACCATGGGGTCGACCACCTACAAGGAATTCCGCCAGCATTTCGAAAAGGACCGCGCGCTGTCGCGCCGGTTCCAGAAGATCGACGTGAACGAGCCCTCGGTCCCCGACACAGTCAAGATCCTCAAGGGTCTCAAGCCCTATTTCGAAGAGCATCACAGCGTCAAATACACCGCCGATGCGATCAAGTCCGCCGTCGAACTTTCGGCGCGCTACATCAACGATCGCAAGCTGCCCGACAAGGCCATCGACGTTATCGACGAGGCCGGCGCGGCGCAGCATCTCGTGGCCGAATCCAAGCGCCGCAAGACCATCGGTGCCCGGGAAATCGAAGATGTGGTCGCCAAGATCGCCCGCATCCCGCCCAAGAACGTGTCCAAGAACGACGCCGAACTGCTGCGCGATCTGGAAGGCACGCTCAAGCGGGTGGTCTTTGGCCAGGACAACGCCATCGACGCGCTGGCGGCGGCGATCAAGCTGGCCCGGGCCGGTCTGCGCGAACCCGAAAAGCCCATCGGCAACTACCTGTTCGCAGGACCGACAGGTGTCGGCAAGACCGAGGTCGCAAAGCAGCTCGCAAGCTCGCTTGGGGTGGAATTGCTGCGCTTTGACATGTCGGAATACATGGAAAAGCATGCGGTTTCCCGCCTGATCGGCGCGCCTCCGGGCTATGTCGGGTTCGACCAGGGCGGCCAGCTGACCGATGGTGTCGATCAGCATCCGCATTGCGTGCTGCTGCTGGACGAGATCGAAAAGGCGCACCCGGATGTGTACAACATCCTGCTACAGGTCATGGACCACGGCTCGCTGACCGATCACAACGGGCGCACGGTGGATTTCCGCAACGTGATCCTGATCATGACCTCGAACGCGGGGGCTGCCGAACAGGCCAAGGCGGCCATCGGCTTTGGCCGCGACCGTCGCACCGGCGAGGATACGGCGGCTATCGAGCGCACCTTTACGCCGGAATTCCGCAACCGTCTGGACGCCGTCATCAGCTTCCAGCCGCTGCCGAAAGAGGTGATCCTGTCGGTGGTCGAAAAGTTCGTGCTGCAACTCGAAGCACAACTGATGGACCGCAACGTCAGCATCGAACTGACGCGCCCGGCCGCGGAATGGCTGGCCGACAAGGGCTACGACGACCGCATGGGTGCCCGCCCGCTTGGCCGCGTGATCCAGGAAACGCTCAAGAAACCCTTGGCCGAGGAACTGTTGTTCGGCAAGCTGACCAAGGGCGGCGTGGTCAAGGTGGGCCTGAAAAACGACGCTCTTGACCTCAAGATCGAGGGGCCCGAAAAGCTGCGCCTGTCAACCAAGAAACCGCCTCTGCTGACGGCCGATTGAACGGCAGCGCCAAAACCCGTCACACCGCCGCGCCCCGTTGCGCGGCGGTGTTTTCATTTGTGGACCCTCAACCTTCCGTGCCATCGCCCGCGGTCTCACGAACAGCGACGATGCAGAGCAAGCCGTCCCAAAGCCGCACCGGACGCGGGCCGTGCAACCTCATCGGGAGAGGGTCCGCAGACATTCGCTGCACGCGGTCGACCTGGGGCTGATCTGATTGCCCGCCGCGTCGGTCCATCGGTCCATAGACACAAGGCGCAGGGCCACTCATCGCGCCCTGTCGAACGGGATAGGGCGCCGGGTCACATTTCAGCCACGCGCGAAAGCGGGCCAGTTCGTCCAGCGTCAGCGTCTGCGCACGAAACAGCGTCACATATCCGCGCGCACCGGCCCTGCGCGGCGCGACAATTTCGCTGATCCGCATCGGAATGTGGCCGATCTGGGGCAGATACACGGTTCAGGCCCGCACCTCCGCCTCATCCGGGGCGTATCCGAACTGTTTGAACATCGTATGGATGGCCCCCAGCCGCGAACGGCGAAATCCAGCCGCGATTCGCACAGCGCGTTCTCGTTGAACACCTCGATCAGGAGCAGCATCGCGTCGGAAATGGTTTGCGCGTAGACGCCGGTGTTCCTGGCCTATCGGTCGGAAAGCAACGCGTCCGGCCGCGCCTGCCGATCCTTCAAGAACCAGCAAAAGCTGGTGCAGGACAGATACGGCACACTGGCAAGCGGCTGGATCTTGACCGCCTCGACCCCGGACCGCACGAGCGCCTGGCGCGCCGCATCCGGCCACATGTCGCGCGATCCGCGCCAGCCGCTGGTCTTTTCCGGTACGTCGATCCCGCCGGGCGTGCGGGTCATGGCAGCGGCGATAGGCGATCACGCGGTTTTGGGGAAGCAACATGAACATTCAAATGACGTTACTGAACATTTCCGGACGCTTCAGGCCAGCGTCACGGAATGCCCCATATCGACTGCCTTCTTCTCCGGTCATACCAGTTGAAACGCCTTTCCTTATGCACCCGGATCATGAACTCCGGCCATGAAGCCGCCTCCGCGGACGACGTCATGCCCAAAGCGCGTTCCACTGCCGGTCATGCCGAACGCGCCGGCGGCGGCGGTGTGGCGGGACAGCCCGCCGGTGTTCAACAACACCCTCACCAACAAGGACGAGGAGGTCTGCCCTACATCCGGCAACTGCCCCATGCCTGCCGCGGCTACGGCGGCGCGGTGATGATCGAGCCGACCCAGCTTGGCCGCCGCACCGGAGGACGGGGCAAGGGCGTCCGGCTGTCCTCGGGTTTCTCGTACAGGCGCCGCGAACCGGCGCGCAGGGCGTTTCCCAAGCCGGCAAAGGATTGGGATATCGAACGAATCTCCGGCGATTTCCCCGGCGCGACCGGGCGGATGAAGGACGCCGGCATGGACGGGACCGGATTGCAGGTGTTCGGGCACCGGCCGGGCCAGTTCTGGTCGCCTCTGGCCCACGATCCGGATGGGCCATATGGCGGGCAAACGCTTGATAGCCGGATAAAGCCGCTGACGGATGTGCTGGCCGGAATCCGCGCGCGTCCATCATCGGGCCACGCTAGGGGCGCATGAGACCGAGGCGGGCGGCATGACGCCGGATGGGGGGATCGAGATCTCCAGGCGCCTCGCTCACAACGGCATGGTCGATTTCCTGAGCGTCGTGCGGGGGCGCATCCATTCCGACCCCGCGATGACCGATCTGATCCCCGCGCGATGCATGAAAACGCGCTGCATCTGGATTTCGCGGGGGCGTCAAGCCGCAGCCCACGATGCGAAGTTCCGGATCATTCTCTGGACCGAATCCGGTGCCGGCGCCGGGTTGCACCCCGATGTGGTGGTCGTCGTCACCGGCGGGCCCGCCCAATACCGACCTGTCCGAAAGCGGACAGGAACAACCGCCGGTGGTCAGCACCCGGGATCTGATCTCGGGCGATGTGAAGCCGGTCGGGATATTCCGGTCCATGACGAAAGCGGCGATCACCCCGCCCTGATGGCGTTGAACCTTGGGCCCGACCTGCGCGCGCTTCAGGACAGGGACACGACATTCACTGTCACCCGCAGGCGGCCGGGGATCAGACGCGATGGCACCCGGCTGAAGGCCACCGTCGGCCCCGATTACAGCGGCGTTACCAGCGAAGCGTCCGATGACCAGACGATGGACCATGGCGCCATGCCGTTGCACGATCTGCATTTCACACTGAAACACCGCAGTAGATGAACCAAGGGCGGTGGATCACGCGGCGCTGATCGACGGACGCCCCCGGACCAGGTTCCGCAATCCCCACGGCGCCTTTCAGGTGTTACGCATCGCAGACGCGGTCAGCGCCCCCCCATGCAGCGATCAGCGTCTGGCCGGGGAAGTCTGACGCACCGCCCTCCCCTGCGATAGCGACTTGCCCGGTCCCACCGCACGGCCATATAGGTTGTCCGCACAGAAACTTTCGACAGGATCAACATGACGGGCGGCGCCCTCGGCAAGGTAAAAGAGCTTTACGAAGGCCACAGCGACCGCGCGCATCGCTTTCGCTATGGCCTGCTTGCCTTTGACGTGGTGACGATCTTGTTCGTGATTGCCACATCGTTCACCAGCCACGGCCCGATCGTCGAAATCGTGGACATGATTTTCGGCGTCTGCATCCTTGCGGATTTCGCGGCCCGCCTGCTGATCGAACGCAACCGGCTGCGGTTTCTGATCCGGCCGGTGACGCTGGCAGACATGGTGTCGATCGTGTCGTTCCTGGCACCGCTCGCAGGCGAGGGGCTGGGGTTCCTGCGGGTGGTACGCACGCTGCGCTTCCTGCGGACCTATCACCTGATGGCGCGGCTCAGGCAAGACATCCCGTTCTTTCGCCGCTATCAGGATGAATTCGTCGCCGCGCTGAACCTGCTGGTGTTTGTCTTCGTGATGACCGGGCTGGTCTATGCCACGCAACACGGGCGCAACCCCGATATCGGCAACTATGCCGATTCGCTGTATTTCACCGTTACCGCGCTGACCACCACCGGCTTTGGCGATATCACGTTGCAGGGATCGCTCGGGCGGCTGATCTCGGTCGTGGTGATGATCTTTGGCGTGACACTGTTTCTGCGGCTGGCGCAGGTGTTGTTCCGCCCCACCAAGGTGCGCGAAACCTGCCGCAGCTGCGGGTTGTCGCTGCATGACCGCGACGCGGTGCATTGCAAGCATTGCGGCGCGCTGATCCATATCGAAACCGAGGGACTGGAATGACCGACCTGACGATTCGCAGCTTTGAACCCCGCGACCGCGACGCGCTTTGGCGCGTGCTGGAACCGGTGTTCCGCGCCGGCGACACCTATGCGATAGACACCGGCATTACCCGCGACGACGCCATTGCCTACTGGACGGGATCGGGGCGTCAGGTGTACAGCGCCATCCTTGGCGGGCAGTTTTCCGGTTCGTACTATCTGGTGCGCAACCAGGGCGGCGGGGGCAGCCACGTCTGCAACTGCGGCTTTGTGACCGATCCTGCGCAAAAAGGGCGCGGGGTGGCGCGGCGGATGCTGGAACACGCGTTGCACACGGCACGCACCTCGGGCTATCGCGCCATGCAATTCAATTTCGTCGTCTCGACCAACACCCGGGCCGTGGGCCTGTGGGAACGAGGCGGATTCGACATCGTCGGGCGTTTGCCGCAGGCTTTTCTCCACCCCTCCAGGGGCTATGTGGATGCGCTGGTGATGTACAAGACACTTGTGGCGGATGTCTCCGCCGGAAAGGACCTCTGATGGCCGATGCGCCACGCCTGCTCGCCGTTCTGATTGACGCCGACAATACGTCTCCGAAATACTGCAAGGCGATCTTTGATGAGCTTGCCTCGCTGGGCGAAGCCAGCGTGCGGCGCCTGTATGGCGATTTTTCCAGCCAGCAGATGTCGGGCTGGTCCAAGATCACCGCCGAGTTCGGCCTTGTGCCGCTGCATTCACCCGCCAATACGGTGGGCAAGAACGCATCGGATATTTCGCTGGTGATCGACGCGATGGACCTGATGCACACGGGGCGGTTCGATGGATTCGCCCTGGTCAGTTCGGACAGCGATTTCACCCGCCTTGCCAGCCGCATCCGCGAACAGGGGCTGGATGTCTATGGCATGGGAATGCAAAAGACGCCGGACGCCTTCCGAAAGGCCTGCAAACGGTTCATCTTTCTGGAAAACCTGGACGGCGCGCCCGAACAGAAACCTGGCAACCGCGAACCCAAGCCCACCGGCAAGCTGGACGAGGCGCGCAACCTGATCTTTACCGCGATGGACGCGATCGAACAGGAAGACGACTGGTACACGCTGGGCCAGCTCGGCCAGTTCATCACCGCCGCCAACCCCGATTTCGACACCCGCACCTATGGCAAGCGCAAGCTGTCGGATCTGGTGGCCGAGCTCAAGGTGTTCGAAACCAAACGCGGCCCCGGCAATCAGCTGCTGGTGCGCAGGCTGGATTAAGGCGCCCCCGGATCGCGGGGGGCCAGGGCGCCGTATCGGGCAAGAAAGGTCGTCACCGCCGCGTCGACGACCAGCCCGATGTCGGCCGCGCTGAACCGCGTCTGCACGCCGAACACCCGCTTGAGCCACAGATCCGCCTTGCATAGCTCGGAAAACTGGGCGACAGCTAGGGCGACATCGTCGATGACCAGCTCCTTGCGCGCGATGGCCGCGGCGAAATAGGCGCACATCTCGTTGTGCACAAGGCGCGGCCCGCTGTGGTAGAACTCTGCACCAAGCTCGGGGAAGCGGTCGGCTTCGGCGACGCAGATGCGGAACACCCGCTGCGATTCGTCTGACAGGATATGGTCGACAAACCGGTAACCAACCTCGCGCAGCACGACGTCGGGCGGCGCGTGCAGGTCGATGGCTGCCAGCGCCTCATCCGCCCGGCGGGCGCACTGCTGGCGGGCCATTTCCATGAACAGCAGGCGCTTGCCGGGAAAATAGCTGTACAGCGTGGCCTTGGACACCCCGGCCGCGCGCGCGATGTTATCGACACTTGCGCCTTCGAACCCGTCACGCAGGAACACCTCGCCCGCGCCCCGAAGCACCTGTTCGTACTTGCGGCCGCGCCTTGCGATCACCGCGCCATCCTGCATTCCGATACCTCCTGCCCCGTTCAGCATAGCGCGCGCGCCCCGGATCCGGCAAGGCCACGCGCCCCCTTGCGCAACATCATGGACGCACGCACAACGGCGGGCCAACCGGCGGCGATTTTCCCTTGCATCCGGTAGGATGTGTCGTAATTTAGAATGGTTCTAATCAATAAGGGTCGCCCCATGCGCTTCTTCAATCAACGCCGACGGTTCAGGGATCTGAGCGAACAAGAGGTGCTGGCCCTTGCGATCTCTTCCGAAGAAGACGACTCGCGCATCTATCGCAGTTACGCCGAAGCGTTGCGCCCGGAGTTTCCCGACAGCGCAAGAATCTTCGACGGCATGGCCGACGAGGAAGACGCCCACCGCAAGGCGCTGATCGCCGCCCATCGGGTTCGTTTTGGCGACGTCATCCCGCTGATCCGGCGCGAACATGTCGCCGGATTCTACGCCCGCCGGCCGGTCTGGCTGACCCGGAACCTGCCGCTGGAACGTATCCGCGCCGAGGCCGAAGCGATGGAACACGACGCCGAACGCTTCTACCACGAAGCGGCGCGCCACAGCAGCGATGCCGCAACGCGCCGCCTGCTGGGCGACCTCGCCGCCGCCGAAGCCCGCCACGAGGAACGCGCGCAGGAACTGGAAAGCACCCATCTCGACACCCCCGCCCGCGAGGACGAAGACCGCCAGGCCCACCGTCAGTTCGTACTGACATGGGTGCAACCCGGTCTTGCCGGGCTGATGGACGGGTCGGTGTCGACCCTGGCCCCGATCTTTGCTACCGCCTTTGCCACGCAGGACCCCTGGACCACCTTTCTGGTCGGACTCGCGGCGTCGGTTGGCGCAGGCATTTCGATGGGCTTCACCGAAGCGGCCTCGGACGACGGCGCGCTGTCCGGCCGCGGCTCTCCGATAAAACGCGGCATCGCGTCGGGGGTCATGACAACGGTGGGCGGGCTGGGCCACGCGCTGCCGTATCTCATCCCGCATTTCTGGACGGCGACCAGCATCGCCTGGGTCGTTGTGTTCTTCGAACTCTGGGCCATCGCCTGGATTCAAAACCGGTTCATGGAAACCCCTTTCTGGCGGGCCTCGATGCAGGTTGTGCTGGGCGGCGCGCTGGTTCTCGCGGCAGGCGTGCTCATCGGCAGCGGCTGAGCCCTGACCGGAAATCGCGCCTGGCCGCGAAATCCGGCCTGCCTCCGGCGGGAGTTTTTCTGGCAAGATGAAGCCTGCGCGCCGCGCCCCGTCTTCATCTTGCCGGATAAACTCCGGGGGGAGCGCGTCGCGCGGGGGGCAGCGCCCCCCTCTGCCCTTACCGCCCGCCCATTCCCTCTGGCAGGCGCGCCGCGCCCGTGGCAAACCGGGTCCCAGCGCACAGCACCGGGAGACGCGACCATGACCCAATTCGGCAAGGGCTGCCACCTGCACCTGATCGATGGATCGGCCTTCATCTTCCGCGCCTACCACGCGCTGCCGCCGCTGACGCGCAAATCCGACGGGTTGCCCATCGGGGCGGTTTCGGGCTTTTGCAACATGCTTCAGAAATATGTCGAGGACAACGCCGGCCCCGATGCGCCCACCCATGTCGCGGTGATCTTTGACAAGGGCAGCCACACCTTCCGCAACGATCTCTACGACCAGTACAAGGCCAACCGCGAGGCCATGCCCGAGGATCTGCGCCCCCAGATCCCGCTGACCCGCGATGCCACCCGCGCCTTCAACATTGCCTGCATCGAAAAAGAGGGGTTCGAGGCCGACGACATCATCGCCACGCTGGCCCGGCAGGCCCGCGAAGCAGGCGGTGCTGTGACCATCGTCAGCTCGGACAAGGATCTGATGCAGCTTGTCGGCGACGGTGTGGTGATGCTCGACGCGATGAAGAACAAGATCATCGACCGCGACGGGGTGTTCGAGAAATTCGGCGTCTGGCCCGACCGTGTCGTCGATGTGCAGGCTCTGGCCGGGGATTCGGTCGACAACGTGCCCGGCGCGCCCGGCATCGGCATCAAGACCGCCGCCCTGCTGATCTCCGAATACGGCGATCTGCAAACGCTGCTGGATCAGGCCGACACCGTCAAGCAGCCCAAGCGCCGCCAGACCCTGATCGAAAAGCGCGACCAGATCGAGCTGTCCAGGCGCCTGGTGCAGCTGGACGACCAGATGACGATGGATGATGTCACGCTGGACGATCTTGAGGTGCGCGAACCCGACGCGGACACTCTGCTGGCGTTCCTGACCGACATGGAATTCCGAACCCTGACCAAGCGCATTGCCATCTCGCTGAATGCCGAGGCGCCCGCCATTCCCCAAACCGCTCCGCAGGCTGCAACCACCGAAGAGGCGCCCGACCTTCCGCCCATCGACCCCGCCGCCTATGTCTGGATCAAGACCGCCGACGACCTGACGCCGTTTATCGCCCAAGCGCATCAGCGCGGCTGGGTCGCGGTGGATACCGAAACCACCGGCCTGAACGAGATGACCTGCGATCTGGTCGGGGTCTCGTTGGCGATTGAGCCGGGGCAGGCCTGTTATATCCCGCTGATCCACCGCGCGACCGCCACCGACGATCTGTTCGGCAATGACGATCTGGCCGAAGGGCAGATGCCTCTGGACGATGCGCTGGCGCTGCTCAAACCGTTGCTAGAGGACCCCAGCGTCATCAAGATCGGGCAGAACATGAAATACGACGCCAAGGTGCTGTCGCGCTACGGCATCGGGATCACGCCCATCGACGACACGATGCTGATGTCCTACGCGATGCACGCGGGCCTGCACGGGCATGGCATGGACACGCTGTCCGACCGCTACCTGTCGCACACCCCGATCCCGATCAAGTCGCTGCTGGGCAGCGGCAAAAGCATGATCACCTTCGACAGGGTGCCAATCGAGAACGCGGTGAAATACGCCGCCGAGGATGCGGACATCACCCTGCGCCTGTGGATGCTGTTCAAACCGCAGCTGCACCGCGCCCGCGTCACCCGCGTGTACGAAGGGTTGGAACGTCCGCTGGTGCCCGTGCTGGCGGATATGGAACGCGCCGGCGTGCAGGTCGACCGCGAAACGCTGAGCCGCATGTCCAACGCCTTTTCCCAGAAAATGGCGCAGCTGGAGGATGAGATCCACGAGCTTGCGGGGGAAAAGTTCAACGTCGGGTCTCCCAAGCAACTGGGCGAGATCCTGTTCGACAAAATGTCCCTGCCGGGCGGCAAAAAGGGCAAGACCGGCGCCTATGCAACCGGCGCGGATGTGCTTGAAGACCTCGCGACCGAACACGACCTGCCGGGCCGGGTGCTGGACTGGCGCCAGATTTCCAAGCTGAAATCCACCTACACCGACGCGCTGCAAGGGCATATCAACCCCGATACTGGCCGGGTTCACACGTCCTACAGCATCGCGGGGGCCAGCACGGGGCGGCTGGCATCGACCGACCCCAACCTGCAAAACATCCCCGTGCGCAGCGAAGAGGGCCGACGCATCCGCGAGGCGTTTGTCGCGCCACAGGGGCGCGCGCTGGTGTCGCTCGACTATTCCCAGATCGAACTGCGCATCCTTGCGCATATGGCCGATATTTCCGCGCTCAAGCAGGCATTTCGCGACGGGCTGGACATTCACGCCATGACCGCGTCGGAAATGTTCAACGTGCCGATGGACGAGATGACGCCCGATATTCGCCGTCAGGCCAAGGCGATCAACTTTGGCGTGATCTACGGCATTTCCGGCTTTGGCCTTGCGCGCAACCTGCGCATTCCCCGCTCCGAAGCGCAGGGCTTCATCGACCGGTATTTCGAACGCTTTCCGGGGATCAAGACCTACATGGCCGACACAACTGCATTCGCCAAGGAACACAAGCGCGTCGAAACCCTGTTCGGCCGGGTGATCCACACGCCCGAGATTTCCGCCAGCGGGCCGCGCGCCGGTTTCGCCAAACGCGCCGCGATCAATGCGCCCATTCAGGGCACCGCCGCCGATATCATCCGCCGCGCGATGATCCGGATGCCGCAAGCCATCGCAGGCATCCCCGCGACGATGCTGCTACAGGTGCATGACGAACTGATTTTCGAGGTCGACACCGGCGCCGAAGACGACCTCATCGCCACCGCAAAACGCGTGATGGAAGGCGCCGCCGAACCGGTGGTCAAGCTGGACGTGCCGCTGGTGGTCGACGCGGGCAAGGGGCGCAACTGGGCCGAGGCGCACTAGGCCGCGCAGATCACTGGTGCTTTGGCCAGAACGGCTCTGGCCGGAGGACACGCAGGTCGGGGGGGCAGCTCGGGGGTTGCTCAGGTCAGACGCTTTTCGAAATAGACCCGGTCGAAACCGTCCTCATGTCGGCGGTCGGTTTCGACATAGCCAAGGTGCGGATAGATCGACAGATTGTCGGTCATCTTTGCATTGGTATACAATTGCACCGTCGGCGCGCCACCCGCGCGCGCGCTGGTTTCGCAATGCCCGATAAGCGCCTTGCCCACGCCCTTTCCGGCGGCATCGGGGCGCACCGCCACGTTTTCCAGCAGCATATGGCCGGCGCCGAAGCGAAACACGACAAACCCAAGCAGCGTGCCGGAATCGTCGGTTGCCACATGGATGTCATGCGCCGCGATCTGGGTTGCGAAATCGGCCAGCATCGGCGCCGGATCGCGCCCGATCAGCGGAACATAGCCAATGTAAGCCTCACGCGCGCAGGCGCGGATCGCCGGTTCGTCGTCGGGAACAGCGGGTCGGATCGCACGCACCGCTCAGTCCGCCCGGGCCGGAATTTCGGGGGATTGGCGTTCGATACTGTCGCCGATCAGCCGGGCCGTGTCGGACCAGGAAATGAAGGGCGGCATCACCGGCCCGTCAAAGCCCGCCGCCGACAGCGCGGCAGGCACGTCGTCTTCGATATGGCCCGAGTTCTGGGCGAAATAGGGCAAGCAGATCGCCTGCCCGGCCCCCTGCGCGATGTCTTTCAGAAACGGCGGCTGGTCGATGAACCCGGTGCGCGTATCGCGAAACCCAAGGCCCGAATGCAGTGCACGCGCAAAGGCATAGGCGCTGTCGGCGCTGGTCTTGGACACCGCACTGCCATGGGCGGCAACGACCAGCGCAGTGTCCGGTGCATCCCAGCCCTTTTCCGCCAGAAGCGCCCTCAGTTCGCTCTGGGCGCTTGCGACAAGCTCTGGTTCGACCCCGAAGGGGTCCAGCATGGTCAATCCCATGACGCGGGCCTTCTTGGCCAGCATCTGTCCGGTGAACCATCCGCGTGCCATGAAAAACGGGTATATCAGAGGGGTGCCCAGCCTCGCGACCTCTTCTTCCAGACGGCCTTTGGCGGCCAGCGTGGCGCTGCCGATCCGCCAGCCTGTCAATCCGCTTTGGACGCGCGACGCCAGCTCGCGCAGGGCGGATTCCTGCGAGTCGGGGTCGGACGGGCTTCCGTGCGCGACGAGGATAACGGTCTTCAAAGGCTCCGGGCGCGTTGCCATCTGTAGGGCCTGTCCTTTCCAGGGTTTTGCGGGTGTATCAGACAAGGTGGTCTTCGCCGGCGGTCATTTCAATGCGAATCTTTGCCATTCGGTGCATCTCTTTGGCAAACAACGGGCGATTTTGTGCGGTCGGGCGGGGGGCGATGCCCGAAGGGCAGGCGCGGGAACCGCCTACCCGATGCACGCGTTGCTTCCTTACCAGACCGGAGAGGACCGACGTGCAACGCGACCGCAAATATTGCATCATCCTCAACGGCCGGTCCGGCGATCAGGGTGAGGACGCGCGACGCGCGAAGCTGACGGCGCTGTGCGATGCCGCCGGAATTTCGGCCCGGATCGTCGTCCCCCCTCGCAAACAGCCGCTCGAAGACGCGTCGGCCGAGGCGCTTGCCCGTACCGGCGCCGATGTTCTCGTCGCATCCGGCGGCGACGGCACCATAGCCGCGGTCGCCACCGCCGCCCACGCCGCCGATGTGCCCATGGGGATCATCCCGCAGGGGACGTTCAACTATTTCGCCCGTGGGCTTGGCATTCCCGAAGACGCCGACGGCGCGGTGAACGCCCTTGCCTCCGGTGTCCCGCGCGACGTCTCGCTGGCCGAAGCCAACGGCGAGGTGTTTCTGAACAACACCAGCCTGGGGGTGTATCCGCTGATCCTGCAACGGCGCGAAAGCGTCTATGCACGGTGGGGCCGGTCGCGTCTTGCCGCCTACTGGTCGGTGCTGCTGACGCTCAGCGGCATGCGCCGCCCGCTGAAACTGTCGCTGACCGTCGATGGGCGCGAGACGCGTCTGCGCACCCCGCTGGTGTTTGTCGCCAACAGCGCCTTCCAGCTGGAGCGCTTCAACCTTGCCGGTGTCGACGCGATCCGCAACGGAGATTTCGCGCTGTTCACCGCCCGCCACACCGGCACCATGGAACTGGTTCGTACCGCCCTGAAGCTTGCCGGGGGGGCGGCGCAGATCGGTGAGGATTTCGATCTGGTCACCGGGCGCGACATCACGATTCGGACCGGGCGGGCGCGTGCTCTGGTGGCTCGCGACGGCGAAAAAAGCCTGATGCACACCCCGATCCGCATTCGCTTGCGCGACCGCCCGCTGCGGGTTCTGGTGCCCCAAACCTCTTTGAAAGACAAGGACGACGCCCGCTCATGACCCGCATCGCCCATATCTCGGATCTGCATTTCGGACGCAGCGACCCCGAACTTCTGGCCCCTCTGGTCGAGGCCCTGAACGAGGCACAGCCCGATCTGGTCGCCGTTACCGGCGACTTTACCCAGCGCGCGCGTCGCGGCCAGTATCGCGACGCGCGGGCGTTCCTTGACCAGCTCGACGCGCCGTGGCTGTCGGTGCCGGGCAACCATGACGTGTCGCTCGACAACCTTTGGCTGCGGTTCATGCGTCCCTATGCGCGCTACCGCAAACACATCGCCAGCGACCTGCTGACGGTTCACGAAACCGATGACTTCATCGCCGTCGGCCTGAATACGGTGGATCGGTTCCGTGTGCAGCGCGGCAAGGTGCGCTGGATGCAGTTGCGCCAGGCGTGCAACCTTTTGACCGATGCGCCCGGCGTGCGGGTCGTGCTGGCGCATCACCCGTTCGAACAGGATGCGGATGTCGCCAAGAGCCTGATGAAGGGCGCCGAGGCGGGGATCGAACAGCTGGCGGAATGCGGGGCCCAGGTCGTGCTGTCGGGGCATCTGCACCGCTGGCGGACAGAGCCGTTCCTGTCGTCGAAATTCGGGCGGCAGATCCTTCAGGTGCATGTGGGTACGGGGTTATCGACCCGGCTGCGCGGACAGGAAAACGATTTCGCGCTGCTTGACCTCACAATCCATACCGCCGACGTCACGCGGATGGTCGCACGGGGCGGCCGGTTTGCCTTTGCCGGCAGGCGCACGTTTCGCTTCGGTGACGGCGGCTGGCGCGAAACCGGCGATCAGGCGACGGCGGGAACCGCGAGCAAGGCTGGATCGTTTTCGTCCGAGGGGCGCGAGACCCCTCTGGAAAAGGAGACGATGTCATGACATCCGACAAACACGACACCCGCGCCGGCCCCGGAGACGCAGGCTATGCCGACCGCCCCGTCAAGCGCCCGCAATCCCCGGCGGACCGGAAACGCGGCCGGTCCGCGACGAAACTGTTCACCTGGCTACTGGGGGTCGGCGTGGTTGTCGTGCTGGTGCTGACCGTTGCGGCGATGATCTGAAGACGGCTCAGACCACGCCCAGCACCGTCAGCGGGATGAATACCGCGCCCAGCACGGCGATGCTGCCCGCCAGCGCGAACAGCCCGTCGCGTGCCAGAAGCGCCGTCGCCATCAGCACAACGGCGCCGCCCAGAAGCGATGACGAGAACGGCACCAGTTCCAGAAACGGCATCGCCGCACCGCAAAGCAGGCACAGCAGTTTCAGCCCCGAGCGCGCGGGCGCCGAGGTCATCATCCGCATCCGCGTGCGCGCGTTGCGGTCAAGCCAGTTACTGATGCATCGCAATGTCTTCAGCGCCGTGCGGGCGTGGCCTTGATCGATGTGCAGCCGCATCATCCGCGACGGCAGCCACAGATGATCGCGCGCCAGAATCATCTGCGCCGAGATGAAGGCGATCATCAGCCCGCACGCGGTCGAAAACAGCGGAATCCCCGACAGAGGGGACACCACCAGCAGCGCCGGTATCATCAGCGCCGGCAGAAACGAGCTGTCGCCGAATTCCTCGATCATCGTGCCGACCGACAGGGCGCCACGTTCGACCGCGACGTCCAGCCGGTCGACGATATCGCCGACGGGCCTGATTTCAGAGGGTGTCATGATCGCCTGCGTTGCTGTGATGTGCGGATGAAACGTGGCGACCGCCCCGGAGTTCCACAAGCAGGCCCACAAGCAGGCCTACAGACGGGCGCGCGCATACGGGGCCGGAAAATATCGCCGCGCAAGGTCGGAACCGATCGTCTCGGCCGGTGGTTGTCCGGTCATGAAACAAACCCGTATCGCCTCCGATCAGGTGTCTCGTGTGTCTGCCGTGATCGTGGCGACGGGTGTCGTCCTTGTCGGCCTGAAATACGCGCAGGACATCGCCGCGCCCCTGGTGCTTGCCATTGTGGTGGGCGTCATCGTCGCCCCCCTCGCCGACCGGATGCAACGCCTGCGCATTCCGCGCGGCGTTGTTGCGCTGTCGATCATCATCGCCTTCTTTTTCGCGATGGCCGCGCTTGTCTTCGTGATCGAGCCCTATGTCACCGCCGCCATCGACCAGCTTCCGTCGATCCGATACGAGATCCGCAAGCTGGTCTTTGAATATCGCGGCCTGATACAGGGCATCGGCGATATGAACGACGAAATGAAGGCCGCGCTTGGCGCCGATGCGCAGGCCACCGCGCAGCGGGTCGCCGAGTTGCCCAGCCTGACCGACGCGATGTGGCTTGCCCCGGCGATCTTTGCGCAGATGCTGGTGTTTCTCGGGGGGCTGTTCTTTTTTCTTCTGACGCGCGGTTCGATCTACCGCTGGATGTCGGGCCGGCTTGGGACCGGCGCCGAAACCCATCGGTTTCTCGAACGGTTTTATGCCGCCGAGTCGATGGTATCGCGCTATTTCGCCGCCGTTTCGATGGTCAACGCCGGGCTTGGGCTGGTAGTCGGGGTCGCGCTTATCACCTACGGACTGCCCGGCGCGGTGGTCTGGGGGGTCGCCGCGGCGCTGCTGAATTTCGTGCTGTATCTTGGACCTGCGGCGATGGCGGCGGGCCTGCTGCTGGCGGGCATCGTCAATTACGATGGCATCGCGACCTTTGTGCCGATGGCGATCTATCTTGCCTGCAACATGACAGAGGCACAGTTTGTCACGCCCACGATGGTCGGCAAGCACATTCAGATGAACCCGTTCCTGCTGTTTGCCGCGCTGATCTTCTGGCTGTGGCTATGGGGACCGATCGGCGGGATCGTCGCGATCCCGGTGACGCTGATTTTTCTGCGACTGTTCGATATCCTCGGGGACAGCTCGTCGCCGCCTGCCAAGCCCGCGGTGCGCGCGGCCTGACCCTGCGACTTTGCGATGCCGGCCTTGCCCGCGCCCGCACGCGCGCGGCGGTGCCCGAAGCGGGCGCACAAGAAAAAACCCCGCTCTCCGGATCAGGAAAGCGGGGTGTCAGGAGCGGGTCGCGCAGAGTGGGAGGGACAGGAATGCGACCCGCTGAGGGACAGGACGGTACAGGCGTCCTTGTACTGATAACGCCAGCCCCGCGCACGGGTTCCGGCGCCCTGCGGGTTTTTCAGCTTCGGTCCGGGCGGTCGCGGCGCAGGCGGTCAAGCTCGCCGTTCAGCTGCGCACCCAGCAGCGTTACCAGCGCGCTGACATAGAACCACAGGAGCAAGGCCACCACCGCGCCCAGCGATCCGTAGACCTCGTTCAGGCGGTCGAAGTTGCGCACATACAGCGTCAGCGCAAAGGACCCCGCAGCCCAGGCCAGCAGCGCCAGCACCGCGCCCGGTGTGAACCAGCGCATCCGCGACGATCTGCGATTGGGCCCGTAGCGATACAAGAGCGCGATGGCAAAGAACACCACGCCCAGCAGGATCAGCCATTTCAGGGTCGACGCAATCAGTTCAAGATGCAGCGGAAGGCCCAGAAACGAAAACGCTGCCGGCAGGATGACCACGGCCGCAAAGGCAACCAGCGCCACAATCACCAACAGTATCGTCAATGCCACGGCCACCAGCAGCCGCCTGATGACATTTTCGCGGTGCGGCGTGTCACTGACCGTATTCAGCCCCCGGATCAGCGCCGCCACCGATGCCCGCGTCGACCAGATCGCCACCATGATCGAGATGATCGACGCCCATTGCAATGTCGAGCGGTTGGTCGAAATCAACGCCGTGACCTGTTCGGACAGCAGCACATAGGCCTGCTCGGGCATCATCTCGCGCACGATTTCCATCTGTTCCGAAATCACCACGGGGTCGGCCCAGTAGCCCCAGATGGCGATGACCGCCGAAATCGCGGGAAACAGCGACAGGAAAGCGAAAAACGCGACCCCCGCTGAAATCAGACCGAGGTTTCGTTCGTCCATGCGCAGCCAGGTGCGCCAAAGCGCGCGCAGCCAGTCGCGCGTGGACAGCGCCCGCCGGCCCGGTCCGTTGCGCCCGGAATCGGGCTGGCGGGAATCGGACTGGCGGGAATCGGACTGGCCAGGATCGGACTGGCCGGGATCGGGCCGTTCGGGGGCAAGGGGGGGCACGCTGGCGGCGGAATCGTCCATGACAGTAGGTTGACCGCGCCGCGCCGCCCGGGTCAATGACACGCCGCCGCAGGCTGGGTGGATTGCCGCCGGGCTGGGGCAAATAGGCACCTTGCGCACAAGACCGGCGCGCGCCGCGGCAGCACGGCCGGGGCGGGATCAGTCGCCGGTCGTCTCTGGCGCCGGGTCTTTCTCTTTGTCGACAGACACCGGAGTCGCGGTGGTCAGAACGCCGCTGATCCAGTCGCCGGACACCACCTCGCCAGAGGTATAGCGCAGCGTGCCCGGGCCCTGCCGCTTGCCGTCCTCGAACCGGCCCTCGTAGACGTCGCCGTTGCTGTAGGTCGCCAGACCGTCGCCCTCGAAGCGACCATCGCTCCAGCCGCCCTCATAGGTGAACCCGTCGGGCATGGTGATGCGGCCTTGCCCATGGCGCTGATCTTCCCGGAAATCGCCGGTATAGACGGCGCCGTCCGCATAGGTCGCGGTGCCGGACCCGTGGCGGCGGTTGTCCTTCCAGTCGCCGGTATAGGTGTAGCCGTCCGCGTAGGTGATGGTGCCCTGCCCGTCGTAACGCGCATTCGCGAAATCCCCCGAATAGACGGTGCCGTTGCTGTAGGTGGCGGTGCCCGTGCCCTCGATCACGCCGTCGACCCAATCGCCCTCATAGGTGGACCCGTCGGGATAGACCGTGCGGCCCCGACCGTTGGCCAGATCACCGCGGATCTCGCCCTCATAGACCGAACCGTCGGGATAGGTGACGCGGCCCTGACCGTCGATCTGCCCCGCGACCCAGTTGCCTTCCAGCCGGTAGCCATCGGCGCCGATGAACACGCCCTGCCCGTGCCGCTGGTCATTGTCGAAATTGCCTTCGTACACATCGCCCGAGGCATAGGTTTCGCGCCCCTGCCCATCGCGGCGCCCGTCCACCAGCGCGCCCTCGTAGACATCGCCGTTGGGCAGGGTCAGCTTGCCCTGACCGTCCTGCTGGCCCTCGCGCCACATGCCCGCATAAATCAGCCCGTCGGACATGGTCAGCGTGCCCTGGCCGGACCGCTTGCCGTTGGCGACCCGCCCCTCATAGACCGACCCGTCGGGATAGGTGATGGTGGCGTTGCCCTCTTCGGTGCCATTGACCCAGTCGCCCTCATAGCGATAGCCGTCGGGCGTGGTCATCACGCCGCGGCCATGGTGCAGCGCATTGCGGAAACTGCCCTCGTAACGCGCGCCGGTGGCGTATTGGATGACGCCGCGCCCGGTGATCTTGCCGTCCAGCCACGAGCCTTCATAGACCGACCCGTCGGCCAGCACGATCTTGCCCATGCCTTCGGGCTTGCCCTTGGAAAACTGGCCCTCGTACACGCCCCCCGAAGGGTAGCGCGCCACGCCCTTGCCCTCGATCTCGCCGGCGCGCCAATCGCCGGTGTATTCGAAGCCATTCGGCAGCCTGTAGGTGCCGGTGCCATGGCGCAGCCCGTCGACAAAGCTGCCCTCGTAAACCCCGCCATCGTCGAACTGCTTGGTCTGCGTTTCGCTGTCCTGCGCCAGCGCCGCTGCGGCGAAGACCGCAATGGCGGCGGCAAGGGTGATGCCTGCGCGTCTCATGTGTTCTGTCCTGACGGATTGCCGATTGCCTGTGTCGAAATGGTAAAGAAGCGGCCCCGCGCTGACAATCTCTTTTGCCCCCGCTCACCTTTCCCTCGCGCGTGGTTCTGCTATGTCGGCACGGGAACGTGACCGAAAGGACAAGGGCATGGCCGATCGCTTCCGACTGACCATCGCGCAGTTGAACCCCACCGTGGGCGACCTTGCCGGCAATGCGGCACAGGCGCTGGAGGCCTGGCAACAGGGCAAGGCAGCGGGCGCCGACCTGGTCGCGCTGCCCGAGATGTTCATCTGCGGGTACAACCCGCAGGACCTGCCGCTCAAGAACGCGTTCACGCTGGATTGCATGGACACCGCACGCAAGCTTGCCGCCCGGTGCGCCGATGGTCCGGCGCTGGCGGTGGGCTGCCCGTGGATCGAGGGCACCGAGCTGTTCAACGCCTATCTGATCTGCAAGGGCGGGCGCATCGCCGCGCAGTTGTTCAAGCATCACCTGCCCAATTACGAGGTGTTCGACGAGGTTCGCGTCTTTGACAGCGGCCCCATCGGCGGGCCCTATGCGGTGGGCAACACCCGCGTCGGGTCGCCCATCTGCGAAGATGCCTGGTACGAGGATGTCGCCGAAACGCTTGCGGAAACCGGTGCCGAATTCCTGCTGGTGCCCAACGGGTCGCCCTACCACCGTGACAAGCACGAAACCCGGCTGAACCACATGGTCGCGCGTGTCGTCGATACCGGCCTGCCGCTGATCTATCTGAACATGGTCGGCGGACAGGACGATCAGGTGTTCGACGGCGCGTCCTTTGTGCTGAACCCGCATGGTACGCTTGCGATGCAGATGCCCGCCTTTGCCGAGGCGGTGGCGCATGTGGATCTGGTCCGCGGCGCCGAGGGCTGGCGGGCCGCTACGGGCGGTTTCGCGCCCCAGCCCGACAGCCTGGAACAGGATTACAACGCCATGGTGCTGGGCTTGCGCGATTACTGCCGCAAGACCGGATTCACCAAGGTGCTGCTGGGCATGTCGGGGGGCATCGATTCCGCGCTGGTCGCGACGATTGCCGTCGATGCGCTGGGGCCGGACAATGTGCGCTGCGTGATGCTGCCGTCGGAATACACCTCGGAGCATTCGCTTGAGGACGCCAAGGCCTGTGCAAATGCCATCGGCGCGCATTACGATTTCGTGCCCATCGCCGAGGGCCGCGCCGCGATCACCACCACGCTTGCACCGCTGTTCGAAGGCCGCGACGCCGATCTGACCGAGGAAAACATCCAGTCCCGCCTGCGTGGCCTGCTGCTGATGGCCCTGTCCAACAAATTCGGGGAAATGCTGCTGACCACCGGCAACAAATCCGAGGTGTCGGTGGGCTATGCCACGATCTACGGCGACATGGCGGGCGGCTACAACCCGATCAAGGATCTTTACAAGACCCGCGTCTTCGACATCTGCCGCTGGCGCAACACGCATCACCGCGACTGGATGACGGGCCCCGAGGCCGAGGTCATCCCGGACCGCATCATCACCAAGCCGCCTTCGGCCGAGCTGCGCGACGATCAGAAAGACAGCGACAGCCTGCCCGATTATCCGGTGCTGGACGGCATCCTCAAGATCCTTGTCGATGACGATGGCAGCATCACCGATTGCATCGCCGCGGGCTACACCCGCGAGGATGCGAAAAAAGTCGAACACCTGCTGTATATCTCGGAATACAAGCGGTTCCAGTCGGCACCCGGGCCGCGCCTGTCGCCGCGCGCCTTCTGGCTCGATCGTCGTTACCCCATCGCCAACCGCTGGCGCGACAATGGCTGATCTGGCCGGCAAGTCTGTGCTGTTCGTTGTCGCGCGGTTTCACACCAACCTCAGCTTTGCGGTGCGCGCGCTGGTCGCGGCGGGCGCGCGCGTCACCGTCTGGGCCGGCAAATCCGACGGCCCAGAGGATCACGAGGTGGTGACCCCTCAGGTCTTTGCGCCCTCGGACACCGACGCGATGACCGCGTCCTGGGCCGCCGCCGCGCCCGACATCGCCTTCTTGCGCAACAGCGCGGCGCTGCGCTTTGCCGCCGCAAGGATCGGCAAGCGCGCGGGCACGCCGCTGTGGTCCTATGACCTGCACCCGTTTCACCGCCGCGAACCGCTGTCGCGGCGGTTCTACCTGTGGCGCAAGGGTCTGCCGATCCGCCGGGTCACCGCCAGCCGAGGGCTGGCAGATGTGCGCCCCGACCGCGCGGCGCGCTACCTGCCCTGGCCCGTGGTCGACAGCCCGCCGCCCCCGATGCCGCAGCGCGACAGCACCGGCCCGGTGACCGTGCTCTGCGCCGCCAAACTCGGCAAACGGCGCAAGATGCAGGACCTGGTCATCGACGCCATGCGCGACGCCGGGCGCGCGGGCCGGGCGCGGCTGGTGCTCGCAGGCTCGGACAGCGTGTTCAACGCCCCTGAAGACCGCGCGCACCTGGCCGCGCTTTACGCCGCCGCCGAAGCGGAACCCTGGATCGAGATGGCCGGACGCGTGCCCTTTCCCGACATGCCCGCGCTATACGCCCGCAGCGACATCTGCATCCTGCCCAGCTTTGACGAACCCCTGGGTTTTGCACCGGCGGAATCCATGGCCTATGCCTGCGTTCCGGTGATCTCGTCCGAGGCAGGCTCGGCGGGCTATCTGACCGCTGACAATGGCATCGTCATCGACCCGCATCGCCCCGGAACCATCCAGGACGCGCTGTCCCGGCTGATCGAAGACCCAGCCCTGCGCGCCCGACTGGGCGCAGGCGCCCGCGACACCGCCCTGACCGAGCTTGGCCCAGACAGGTTCGTGCAGCGCATGGCCGCCCTCATCGCAGAGGGCTAAAGCCACCATGCGTCAACCGACGCGATATCGTCGTCGGACCAGCCGAAATGATGCGCGAATTCGTGCACGGTGACATGCGTCACCAGCTCTTGCAGGCTGACATTGCCGCGATCGCGCAGCTCGGCCAGGATCGGCTGGCGAAACAGGAACACCCGGTCGGGCCAGCTGACCGGATCCGACACCGCCCGCTCGGTCATCGGCACGCCCTCGTACAGGCCGGTCAGGACCAGCGGATCCTCGATGCCAAGATCGGCCAGCATATCCGCCGGCGGCCACTCCAGCACCTCGATCAGCACATCGCGGGCGCCCGATCGGAACGGTTCGGGGAACCCCTCGACAGTGGCGCGGGCGATAGCTTCGATGTGATCGTGGTCGGACTGGCTCATGACGCAAGATATGGCCCCGCGCCGTCCGAAGGCAAAGGTCGTTTTTCGCCCAACGGGTCGCACACCGGACAGAACGCCGCTGACGCAGACTCGAAGCGGCGTGACCCGTACAGGACCTCGCCGACATGCTGACCGTTCACCGCAGTCCCACCGTTGTTTGCGAAACCGGCTGCGACCGCGTGATCGACCTTTCGCGCGCCGCGCCTTGCGCCGATGCCCGGCTGGTGCGGCGCAACCGCGACCATAATCGGCGCCGCGCCGATCTGGTTTGGATCATGGGTCGCATCATCGACATCCTGAGCGAAGCCAATCGCGACAGCTATCGTTTCGATCCGGACGGGGTCGACGCAAGCGCACAGATCGCCCGCTGCGGCGCCGTGCGACAGGGCCATTTCGACTGGCATTGCGGCAATAGCGACCGAACGCGCACCGCGCGCCGCAAGCTTACCATGGTGATCCAGCTTTCAGCCCCGTCGAACGAACCGGGCGGCAGACTGGAAATCATGCCCCGGCGCTCACGGTCGGGGCCGCGACCACGCGCGGCACCGCCACGCTTTTCCCGAGTTACCCGCTGCATCGCGTTACGCCGGTCGCTGACGATCGGGGCGCACGGTCCCGCCGTCCGATAGAGGGGCAAGCTCTCGCGAGCCGCGCAAGTCGCTCAGCCCCCGGGTTGGTCAGCACGACATTCGTGAAACGCAGGGCGGGCGCGGCCGTCAGGCCGCGCCCGCCCCCCGGCGACGCGCGAAGGCGCGGCGCAAATACAACAGGATCAGAGCATCAGCTGATAGCTGTGCGGCACATAATGGAACGCATCGCCGCGCGTCTCGACATATCCCAGCGCGGGAAAGGGCATGTGATAGCCGATGAACGGAATCTTGTCGGCGCTCAGCATGTCCAGCGTCTTGCGCCGGGTGGCCGCCGCCTGCGCCTTGTCAGTGTCAAAGGTCACCTCCCAATCGGGATGGGCCAGCGACCAGACATAGTGATTGGCCAAATCCGCGATCAGCATCAGCTGCTTGCCGCCGCTTTCCAGCATAAAGCTCATATGCCCCGGCGTGTGCCCCGGCGTGGACACCGCCGTCACACCAGAGGCCACCGCATCGCCATCTGCGATAAACGAGAACTGTTCCGACAAAGGGGCGACCTTGTTGGCAAAGGCCTCGTCGTTGACACCGGACCAGTGGTCATACTCGACCTGGCCCGTGACGTGCTGTGCGTTGGCAAAGGTCGGCCCGGTGCCGCCGGTCAGCCCCCCGACATGGTCGCCATGCATGTGCGTGATCACAAGATGGGTCACATCGTCCGCACCATAGCCCGCCGCCTCGACCGCCGCGACGATGCCTTCGGGATTCAGCCCGGTGTCGAACAGAATCAGCTCCGACCCGGTGTTGACCAGCGTCGGCGTGAAAAAGAACTGCGTCTTGTCCGCAGGAATGTTGGCCTCGTGCGATACCTTGGCGAAGGTCTCGTCATCGACGTTAAGCCCGAAGATCTTGTGCGGCTCGTCTTGCGTCGCCGTGCCCGCCATCAGCGCGGTCACCTCGAAATCGCCAAGGCTGACGCGATTGACCTGCGGCACCTGCGCGCCCTTTTGCGCCACCTGCGCCGCGGCGCCGTGCCCCAGCCCGGCGGCCAACGGCAGTGCTGCCGCGCCCGTCAATGCCGCCCGGCGTGAAATCCTGTGTCCTGAAAACATGATCCTGTTCCTCCTGTCATGTAGCCGCTGATATAGGTGGCAATCACGCAACATCCAGAAAGCCTTTACTCTTAGCAGGACGTTAAGGCCCGAAGATGTATTTCGCCGTTCACCCTTTCATGGAGCCTGTCATGATTCCCGATGAGTCCAATCCCTGCTGGCGCCGCGTACTGACCACCGACAAGGACCTCGCCGGAGCCGTGCTTGCGACCAAGCTTCTGGTCGCCCGGTTGCGCCGCGAACTGCGGACAAGCCCCGGTGCCCTCAGCACAAAGATCGTCGAACTGCGCGGCTATTTTGAGAAAAATACGTTTGCGATCAAGGATATCGCGCTCTTTTGATAAGGTAAAGCCGTGAAAAACGCAATGATGACGGTGGCGCAGGCCACGGCTGCGATCGAGGCGGGCAAGGTGCTTGTCATTGCCGGAGCCGAAGAGGCGCTTTGCCAATTGCCCAGGGGCCGCTGGATCGGCGGCACGACCGTTTACTTCATCACCGACACCGGCGGCTGCACGGACAGGGAAAACCTCTTCGTGACGGAAATCGGGTCGGCCACCGCCGCGCGCCCGGTGCTGTACGCCACCCGGGACCTGCCGGACCTGACGCAGGGGCGCTACGATAATGGCCTGTCGGTCATCATCATTCCCGCGTTCAGCGCGGCGCAGGAAGAATTCGCCCTTCACGCCCCCCGCTATCCGGGCCTTTTGGAGCAACCGCTCATGGGCTGGATCAGCGGCGTTCATCTGGACGATCCCGACACCATCCGCCCCAAGGTCTTTGACGGCTCGACGGGTGCGGCCTATACGGACGGCGCGATGGTGATGCATGTGGAACTGCCACCCGGCAAAGTGGCTGAAATCGACATCCTCAACATCTTTGCCGCAGACGAAACCGCGGATGAGATCATCTTCGAAACAACCGGGTTCAGCGCCAGAACCGCGATCGTCAACGGCGAACGCGTCGATTTCGCGGATTACCTCGAAAACGCCGGGATCGACACCCGCTGCCCGCTGGTCACCAACTTCGCCGGCACGGCGATCAACGTCTCCTTTCAGTCCACCAATTCCGGCGAGGGCGTGCATTTCTATGCCCCGGTGATAAAGGACACGCCTTATCGCATCGCGCGGGCTCATGCGGACTACGCAAAGGAATTTTCCGCCCGTCCGATGGGCGACGGCACGCGGGATCTGTCGTGCAACTGCCTGCTCAACTACCTGTATTCCGATCTTGAGCGCCAGAAGACCGGCACGTTTACCGGCCCGGCCACCTATAGTGGAATCGCCTACTTTCTGGTGAATCAGGTGGTTGTTCGCCTTGGAATCACGTCAGTCGATGCGGCGGCCGCCTGAACGCGGCCGATGCAAACGCATCCGCCCGGCGCTGGAAGGGCGGGTCATATCAGCCGATGAAACTTGCCGCGCATTGCGGTAAAAGCTCCATGATATGATCGCGCGTGCACAGCTGCGTGCCCGCCGTGGTGACAGTCGCACTGGCGGCCGCCGCGCCCAGGGCAAGCGCGTCGGGGGCGGAAATTCCGCACGCCACCCCATAGGCAAACGCGCCGACAAAGCTGTCGCCCGCCCCTACCGCCGACACCACAGACACCGGCGCCGCGCTGACCTGGGTCAGCCCTTCGGGCCCCGCCATCACCGACCCGTCCGCGCCGCGCGCCAGGATCACCCGTCCGGCGGCGCCCCGCGCCACCAGCTCGGCGGCGAATTCGGCCGACTCGCGCCGGGTGGCCAGCCTGCGGCCGGCCAGGTTCTCGGCTTCTTCGCTGTCCATGCGCAGCACGGCGGGGGCCGGATCGGTGCCCCTGGCCAGCCGCGCCAGCGCCTCGCCCGACGTGTCCGCGATCACATAGGCGCCGCGATCCTTCAGCCCGGCGCAAAGCTGCGTGGTGAACTCCACCGAGATGCCCGGTGGCTGGCTGCCGCTCAGCACCACGATGCCGCCCCTGGGTGTGGCGGAGGCGATGGCCTGCAACGCCTCCGCCGCCTCGGCCTCGTCCCAGTGCGGGCCGGGCAGCACGAACCGGAACTGTTCACCCGTGCTGCGGTCATGCACGGCAAAGCTTTCGCGGGTTTCGCCCGGCGCCTTCATCCGCACCAGCGGAATGTTCAACTGCAACAGCGCCTCTTCCAGCCGCATGCCGTTGGGGCCTGCCAGCGCCACGAACGCCCGCGCCCGCCCGCCAAGCGTCGCCACCACGCGGGCGACGTTGATGCCGCCCCCGCCGGGGTCGACGTTGATCGGGTCGCAGCGCAGCTTGGGGCCTGCGACGACGCGATCCGCCGTGGTGGACAGGTCCAGCGCAGGGTTCAGCGTAACGGTGAGGATATCGTTCATGGCGATCACTTTCTCCCGGAATGCGGGCACCATGGCACCCTATGCCACCAAGGCCAAGGCGCGCGAACTGGACAAATCGGCGCGCCTGTGGAATTGCCTCACCCGTAAGCAGGAGCCCAGCATGACCGTCACCCGTTTCGCCCCGTCCCCCACCGGCCACATCCATGTCGGCAACCTTCGCACGGCGCTGTTCAACCACCTGATCGCGCGCAAATCCGGTGGCACCTTCATCCTGCGCATCGACGACACCGACGCCGAACGCAGCAAGGAAGAATATGTCGATGGCATCAAGCGCGATCTGGAATGGCTGGGCCTGACCTGGGACAGGACGGAACGCCAAAGCACCCGGCTGGACCGCTACCATGACGCCGCAGACCGCCTGCGCGCAATCGGGCGGTTCTACGAGGCGTGGGAAACCCCGACCGAGCTGGACCTCAAGCGCAAGAAGCAGCTGAACATGGGCAAGCCCCCGGTCTATGACCGCGCGGCGCTGGCGCTGAGCGATGAGGAAAAGGCCAGGCTGCGCGATGAACGCGGCGATGGTGTGTGGCGGTTCAAGCTGCTTCAGGAACGGATCAACTGGGACGACGGCATCCTGGGCGAGATTTCGATCGACGCCGCGTCGGTGTCCGACCCGGTGCTGATCCGGGGCGACGGGCAGATCCTGTATACGCTGGCCTCGGTTGTGGATGACATGGACATGGGCGTCACCGACATCGTGCGCGGGTCGGACCACGTCACCAACACCGCGACGCAGATCCAGATCATCGAATCGCTGGGGGGCACCGTCCCCGGCTTTGCGCACCATTCGCTGCTGACCGGCCCGCAGGGCGAATCCCTGTCCAAGCGGCTCGGCGTTCTGTCGATCCGCGACCTGCGCGAGGCGGGCGTGGAACCCGAGGCGCTGCTGTCGCTGATGGCGCGGCTGGGGTCGAACCAGCCGGTCGAATTGCGGCTGAGTCTCGACGACATCGCAGACGGCTTCGAGCTGTCGCAATTCGGGTCCGCGCCGACGAAATTCGACGAGCAGGATCTGTACCCCCTGACCGCGCGCAAGCTGCACGAACTGCCCTTTGCCGCCGTCGCGGACGAAATCGCGGCTCTTGGGGTGCCGGCGGACAAGGCCGAACTGTTCTGGTCGGTGACGCGCGAAAATCTGACCACCCGCAAGGACATGCCCGGCTGGTGGGCGCTGTTCCGCGACGGGGCCGAGCCGCTGATCGCGGATGAGGACCGCGATTTCATCGCCGAGGCCATGGCCCTGCTGCCGCAAGGCCCCTACACCCACGACACCTGGGGCGAGTGGACCAGAACCGTCAAGGACGCCACGGGCCGCAAGGGCAAGGGCCTGTTCATGCCGCTTCGCAAGGCGCTGACGGGGCTGGAACGCGGCCCCGAAATGGCCGATGTGATGCCCCTGTTGCAAAAGATCCCCGCGCGGGATCTGGCCGGGGGCTAAAGCCGCCCCGCCAGATCGTCACGGTCTTCGCTGACGACCAGATGTTGCCGGGCATGGCGCAGGGCATAGCCTTGCGCCGCCTTCACCGCCGGGGCCATTTCCGCCCAGCCCGAGGATTCCAGCTGTTTCAGACCGTCCACGGCGATGCCCACCACCTGAGGATGTTCGGCCCCCGCGCGAATAATCGCCGCAAACCCGTCCTCGACCAGGTCCGCGGCGCTCAGGCGCGGCACCTCGATACGGGGAAATTCGGGGGGCACGTCGCGCAGGCCTTCGCATTCTGACAGCAGACGGGTGATGCGGTGAATGGCGTCGATCGCGGTGCCCGGATCGTTGATGCCCGGCGACAGCGCGCGCTGCGCGATTTCCGCCAGCACGACGATGCCGAAGCGGGCGTCCTCCTCGTTGGTGCGGGTCTCGCCCAGTGTGAAGCAGGCGCATAGCGCGTCCGGATCGTCGACCTTGCCCAGCAGCCACGCCAGCGGCCTGCCCTTGAGCACATGCACCCCCGGCGTGACCGCAAGCGTCAGCGAGGCGCCGGACGCCCCCAGCAGGTCGTCCAGCTTGCTCATGTCGACAAACTGCACATAGCCGCCGCGGGGCGCGGGAACCGCGACGGCGCTTGCCGGAATCCGCGCGCCCTCGGGCAGCGGCAGCCCGCCCAGCGCGGGGTTGGCCATGGCGCGCGCCAGCGGTTCGCGCGCGTTCTGTTCGACCTTGGACAAGGTATCGTCAAGGCTGCCGAGGGTGCTCAGATGGTCGATCCATCGCAGGATCGCGACGACGATGGCGGCGATCACAAGGATGGTGACCCCAAGGATCACCACCGAGGTTTCGGGCGCGTAGAACCCCGCGCGATACATCACAAGTGCCGTCAGCGAATACAGGAACGCCCCGGTGAATACCGCCAGAACGGTGTGCGTGGTGGTATCGGCCAGTTGCAGCCGGTAGGCGCGCGGCGTGGCCTGGCTGGCCGCCGCCTGAAACGCCGAAACCATGACCGACAGCGAAAACGTCGTGACGGTCAGCATGGTGCTGGCCAGGACGTTCAGGATCGGGATCACCGCGTCGGGCTTGATTCGCCCCTGCCAGTTGTCCGGCACCAGCGGCAGGATTTTGGGGGCGAACGCCGCCATGGCCAGCGCCAGCACCGCCCCGAACAGCACCCGCGCGACCAGGTTGCGCGCCACACGGCGCAGCAGCAAAAGCGGCTTGGTCAGCATCATGCGGCGATCTTTCGGCATCCCATCGCCGCCAGCCCGTGATCGACGACGGCGCGTTCGGCATCGCCCAGTCGTTGCGCACGCGGATAGAGCGGCGCGGCGCGGTCATCCAGGATGGGGGCCTCCCAGCCGATGGTCGTGGCAAAGAAATGCGCGGCCCCCCCGGCGCCGTATTCCGCAAGATAGCCCTGCACGACCACGTCAAGATAGCTCAGCAGCAGCGGATGCGCGGCGGTGGGCAGGTGCATCCGTTCCGGCGCGATGGCATACATTGCCAGTTCCGCCACTCCGGGGGCATCATGGGTGATGTCGACATCCGCTCCCAGCCGGTCATAGGCGGCTTCGCGGCGGTCGAGCGCCTGCCAGTCGTCGGCGGGCACATGCGCGATCATGCCGTGGATGGTGCATCCGGGGTCGCGCACGGCGGTCAGATAGGCGACCTTTCGCGTTCCGGTATAGCGCCACGCCCGCCGCCAGCCATGCGCCGAGGCATGGTGCAGCGGGGCAAAGTGATGGGTGCCTTGATTGACCAAAGACCCGTAGCCAAAGAAGAATGCGCCGGACATGAAGTGTTTCCCAAGTGTCGATTGATGTATATCAAAACAGTGTTTCAGCTATCCTGTATGTAGTTCTCGGCAACCGTAAACCGAGGACAGGCCCGTGCGTGTGACCAAGAGAACGAATATCGCAATCCGCGTATTGATGCATTGCGCCGCCAACACCGGCCGCCTTGTCACGAAATCCGAAATCGCCCAGCGGTGCAACGCATCTGAAAACCACCTTGCGCAGGTTATCAACCAACTGGCGCAGCTTGGCTACCTGCACACGCAGCGCGGCCGCAACGGCGGGCTGGAACTGGCGCGCGCGGCGGATCGGATTCAGATCGGCGATGTGTTTCGCGCGCTCGAAGCGCCGGTGCCGCTGGCCGAATGCTTTGCCGATGTCGACAACACCTGCCCGCTGACCGAGGCCTGCCGCCTGCGGGTGGCGCTGAGCGATGCCGCCTCGGCGTTCTATGCCACGCTGGACCCCATCACGCTGGATGCGCTGGTCTGTGACAATGCCCCGCTCATGGACATTCTGGCCCCCGGCATCGGCTGCCGGCCGGCCCCGACCCGCCCGCGGCCCCCGGCGGCCCCGCAAGAGGCGCTTGCAGCGCAATAGGATCCATCGTAACCTGATGCCATCCACGATGGGAGAACCGGCGCCGCAAGGCCCGGTGCCGAAGGAGCAACCGCCCCGGAAACTCTCAGGCTTCAGGACCGTCGTTGGGTCGAACACTCTGGAGAGTGGCGCTTGCGCCCGCCGAAGGGATAACGATCTCAGGCTGACGGACAGAGGGGGCATTTTTGGCGCAAGGCCTTGGCCCTGACGCAGGAAATGTCCGGTACGGGGCTTCATCGGATCCTTCGCGGTTCGTGCGCCACATCCGGGCCAAAGGGATGTGAGACACGCATGGACGGAACGACCGAACTGCACCAGACACCGCTGTATGACCTGCATCTGTCGCTTGGCGCGAAAATGGTGCCGTTCGCGGGCTATGACATGCCCGTGCAATACCGCATGGGGGTGATGAAGGAACATCTGCACACCCGCGCCGCCTGCGGGCTGTTCGATGTCAGCCACATGGGGCAGGTGATCCTGCGACCGCTGTCCGGCGATGTCGCCGACGCGGCCCTGGCGCTGGAACGGCTGGTGCCGGTGGATGTGCTGGGGCTGAAAACCGGTCGTCAACGCTATGCCATGTTCACCGACGAAGCGGGGGGCATGCTGGACGACCTGATGGTGGCGCGCTGGGACGATGCGCTGTTCCTCGTGGTCAATGCCGCCTGCAAGGACGCCGACATCGCCCATCTGCGGGCGGCCCTGTCCGACACCTGCGAAATTCTTGTCCAGGACCGGGCGCTGATCGCGCTTCAGGGGCCGGACGCGGCGGCGGCGCTCGCGCGCCTCGTGCCGGGAATCGAGACGATGCGCTTCATGGATGCCCGCGCCTTCGGCGATCTGTGGATCTCGCGCTCGGGGTATACAGGCGAGGACGGGTACGAGATCTCGCTTCCCGCCGCCGGGGTGCATGATTTCGCGACCCGGCTGCTGGACATGCCGGAGGTGGCGCCCATCGGGCTTGGCGCGCGCGATTCATTGCGTCTGGAAGCGGGGCTGTGCCTTTACGGACACGACATCGACACCGGCACCACGCCAGTCGCCGCCGGGCTGACCTGGGCGATCCAGAAAACCCGCCGCGCGGGTGGCGCGCGGGCGGGCGGCTTTCCCGGCGCGGACGTCATTCTGGCGCAGCTGTCCGATGGCGCCGAAACCGCGCGCGTGGGCCTGCGCCCCGAAGGCCGCGCTCCGATGCGCGAAGGCGTGGCGCTGTTCGCCGATGGGACGGGGGGCGAGCCGATCGGCCGGGTGACCTCGGGCGGGTTCGGGCCAAGCGTCGGCGGCCCTGTGGCGATGGGCTACCTGCCCGCCCCCTTGTCCAGCCCCGGCACACGGGTTTACGGAGAGGTTCGGGGCAAGCGGATGGCCGTGGATGTCGCCGCTCTGCCCTTTGTCCAACAAGGTTACAAACGCTGACGAAGAAGGAGCCAGCGCCATGAAATATACCGAGGAACACGAATGGCTGCGGGTCGAGGACGATCTTGTGGTGGTCGGCATCACAACGCACGCGGCAGAACAGCTGGGCGACGTGGTGTTCATCGAACTGCCCGACGTGGGCACCATGGTCAGCAAGGACGATGAGGTCGTGGTGATCGAATCGGTCAAGGCCGCGTCCGACATTCTGGCCCCCATCGACGGCGAGATCGTCGAGGTCAACGAGGCGCTCGTGGACGAGCCGGGCAAGGTGAACGACGACCCCGAGGGCGACGCGTGGTTCTTCAAGCTCAAGATTGAGGATCTGTCCGAGATGGATGATCTGATGGACGAAGCGGCCTACAAGAAATTCGTCGGCTGACACTTCCGTCGGGTGGGCGCTGCGCGATGCGCTCTCGCCGGGAAATCTGGGGCCAGAAGAAACATGGGGCCGCGCAGGCTGCGGGCGCTCCGGAAAGGTGTGACATGGGCTTTGAGCCGACCGACTACCAGCCGTATGATTTTGCCAACCGGCGCCATATCGGGCCATCGCCCGCCGAGATGGAGGGCATGTTCGAGGTGCTCGGCGTATCGGGGCTGGACGATCTGATCGGGCAGGCCGTGCCCGAGGGCATCCGCCAGGCCGAGCCACTGGATTTCGGCCCGGCCCTGTCCGAGCGCGAGATGCTGTGGCGGATGCAGGAGGTGGCCGAAAAGAACAGCGTGCTGACCTCGCTCATCGGCATGGGGTATCACGGCACGATCACGCCCCCCGCGATCCAGCGCAATATCTTTGAAAACCCCGCATGGTACACCGCCTACACGCCTTATCAGCCCGAGATTTCGCAGGGGCGACTTGAGGCCTTGCTGAACTATCAGACGATGGTCAGCGATCTGACCGGGCTTGCGGTGGCGAACGCGTCACTGCTGGACGAGGCGACCGCCTGCGCCGAGGCGATGACCATGGCGCGCCGCGTGGCAAAGTCGAAGGCGGCGGCGTTCTTCGTGGACGAGGGCTGTCATCCGCAGAACATCGCGGTCATCCGGACCCGCGCCGCGCCGCTGGGGATCGAGATCATCGTCGGCGCGCCCGAAGACATGGATGCCGCGGCCGTGTTCGGGGCGATTTTTCAGTATCCGGGGACGTTTGGCGGATTGCGGGATCTGACTCCGCATATGGACGCGTTGCACGAGGCCAAGGCCGTGGGCATCGTCGCGGCGGATATCATGGCGCTGTGTCTGGTCAGGGAACCGGGCGCGATGGGCGCGGATATCGCGGTGGGGTCGACCCAGCGCTTCGGTGTGCCGCTGGGCTATGGCGGGCCGCACGCGGCCTACATGGCCTGTCGCGATGCGTTCAAGCGGGCGATGCCGGGGCGGATTGTCGGGGTGTCGGTGGACAGCCTGGGCAACCGCGCCTATCGGTTGTCGTTGCAAACCCGCGAACAGCATATCCGGCGCGAAAAGGCGACATCGAATGTGTGCACGGCGCAGGCGTTGCTGGCGGTGATGGCGGGGTTTTATGCGGTGTTCCATGGCCCGCTTGGGCTGAAGGCGATCGCACAGCGCATTCACCTGAAAACCGCGCGGCTGGTCGAAGGCCTGACCTCGGCCGGCTATGCCGTCGGGCCGGATGCATATTTCGACACGGTCGTGGTCGAGGTGGGCCTGTTGCAGCGCGGTATTCTGGCGGCGGCGGTGCGCGAGGGCATCAACCTGCGGCGCGTCGGCAAGACCAGGATCGGCATCACCCTGGATGAAACCGTGCGGCCCGCGCAGGTCGAGGCCGTGTGGCGGGCGTTTGGCCTTGTGCGCGACTACGGCGAGGACCCAGAGACGTATCACCTGCCAGAGGCGCTTTTGCGCGACAGCGACTACCTCACCCATGAGGTGTTTCAGATGAACCGGGCCGAGACCGAGATGATGCGCTACATGCGCCGTCTTGCGGACCGCGATCTGGCGCTTGACCGGGCGATGATCCCGCTTGGGTCCTGCACGATGAAGCTGAACGCGGCGGCTGAAATGATGCCGGTCAGCTGGAAGGAATTTTCCGGACTGCATCCCTACGCCCCCGCCGATCAGGCGGCGGGTTACGCCGAGATGATCGACGACCTGTCGGCCAAGCTGTGCACCATCACCGGATACGATGCGTTTTCGATGCAGCCCAACAGCGGCGCGCAGGGGGAATATGCCGGTTTGCTGACCATCGCCGCCTGGCAGGCGGCACGGGGCGAAAACCACCGCAAGGTCTGCCTGATTCCGGTCAACGCGCATGGCACCAACCCGGCCTCGGCGCAGATGGTCGGCTGGACCGTGGTGCCGGTGGCGTGCGACGCCAAGGGGTCGATTGATCTGGCCGATTTCCGGGCCAAGGCGGAAAAGCACTCCGCTGCGCTGGCAGCCTGCATGATCACCTATCCGTCGACGCACGGCGTGTTCGAAGAGACGGTGCGCGAGGTCTGCGAGATCACCCACCGGCACGGCGGGCAGGTTTATATCGACGGGGCCAACATGAACGCCATGGTGGGGCTGTCCAGGCCAGGCGATCTTGGCGGAGATGTCTCGCATCTGAACCTGCACAAGACGTTCTGCATTCCCCATGGCGGGGGGGGCCCCGGCATGGGGCCGATCGGTGTCAAGCATCACCTTGTGCCGCATCTTCCGACCCATCCGCTGCAGGGCGCCGGGGCCGTGTCGGCGGCGCCGTTCGGGTCACCGTCGCTGCTGCCGATTTCCTGGGGGTATATCCTGATGTCCGGCGGCGACGGGCTGACACAGTCGACCAAGGCCGCGATCCTGAACGCCAATTACATCGCGGCGCGGCTGTCGGGCGCGTATGAGATCCTTTACACCGCGCCGTCAGGCCGGGTGGCGCATGAATGCATTCTGGATGTGCGCCCGTTCGAAAAGACCGCCGGAGTCACGGTCGAGGACATTGCCAAGCGGCTGATCGACTGCGGCTTTCACGCCCCGACCATGAGCTGGCCGGTGGCCGGAACGCTGATGGTCGAGCCGACCGAAAGCGAGACCAGGGCCGAACTCGACCGGTTCTGCGATGCGATGCTGGCCATTCGCGAAGAAATCCGGGCCATCGAGAACGGCGAGATGGACGTGGCCGCCAGCCCCCTGCGCCATGCGCCGCACACTATGGAGGATCTGGTGCGGGAATGGGACCGCCCCTATTCGCGCGAGCAGGGGTGTTTCCCGCCGGGGGCATTCCGCGTCGACAAGTACTGGCCGCCGGTAAACCGGGTGGACAATGCCTATGGCGACCGCAACCTTGTCTGCACCTGCCCGCCGATGAGCGACTACGCCGAGGCGGCGGAGTAAGGCCAGACGTGCCGCCTGTCCGGGCGGTTGCGACGGCGAGGGGCCAGCCCCTCGCGCACCCCGGAGTTTAAGGGCAAGATGAAGGGGGCGCTGTGCCTCAGGTGACAACACGCAGGGTGAGGTTGATGCGCCCGCCCTGCGGCAGCAGCGCGGATGAGCCAAAGCGGATGCGGTCGACACCGTGGTGTCTCAGGCGGGCCTCGCCGCCCATCACCACCACATCGCCGGAATGCAGCCAGACCGATTCCGTCTTTCCCCCCCGTTCGACATTGCCCATGCGGAACAGCCCGTCGTCGCCAAGGCTGACCGACACCACCGGGCAGGCGAAATCGGCTTCGTCCTTGTCCTGATGCAGCCCCATGCGGGCGCCGGTTCCGTACCAGTTTATCAAACAGCATTCCGGGGCGCGCGCGCAATCGGCGACCGCATCCCAGATCCGCAGCACGCTATCGGGGATGGGCGGCCAGTCCATACCGCCGGGGTGGCGCGGTTCATAACGGTAGCCGCGCCGGTCGGTAACCCAGCCAAAGCGCCCCGCCGACGACATGCGCACCGACATCGGCTGGCCACGCGGCGTGACGGGCTGGTACAACGGCGCGACTCGCAGACAGGCGCGCAGGTCGTCCACCAGCGCATCCTGCGCGGGGCGATCCAGCAGCCCCGCAAATACGCGAAAGCCGCGGTGCTCGATCACATCGGGGCCCTCGGTCATGGCCCTTTTCTTTCGCAATCGTGTATTTTGGACAAGCCCAAGTGCAGAAAATTCCGATATTTGCCGGAATACGGCGGAACGGGGCGCTTGCAGGGCTCAGAGCCCCTCCTTATATACCTCCCGAAGCCGCGAGGCCCCGGCCGGACGGTTCATCTAACAGCGGGGCTCTGATGCCGTAATCGGGTCTGTTCGCCTCGCGTCATCGCCTTGAATTGGAAAGGGATCGAACATGGGTAAAGTCATCGGTATCGACCTTGGCACCACCAACTCGTGCGTGGCCATCATGGATGGCAGTTCCGCACGCGTCATTGAAAACTCGGAAGGTGCCCGCACCACGCCGTCGATCGTCGCGTTCACCGACGACGAGCGGCTTGTCGGCCAGCCTGCCAAGCGTCAGGCTGTCACCAACCCCGAAGCGACCGTTTACGCGGTCAAGCGCCTGATCGGGCGCCGCACCACCGACGCCGAAGTCACCAAGGATCAGGGCATCGTGCCCTATGCCATCGTCGACGGCGGCAACGGCGACGCCTGGGTGCAGGCCAAGGGTGAGAAATATTCGCCGAGCCAGATTTCCGCCTTTATCCTTGGCAAGATGAAGGAAACCGCCGAAAGCTACCTTGGCGAGGAAGTCACGCAGGCGGTCATCACCGTTCCGGCGTATTTCAACGACGCCCAGCGTCAGGCCACCAAGGACGCGGGCAAGATCGCCGGCCTTGAGGTGCTGCGCATCATCAACGAGCCGACCGCGGCCGCGCTGGCCTATGGTCTGGACAAGAAAGAATCCAAGACCATCGCCGTTTATGACCTTGGGGGTGGTACGTTCGACGTGACCATCCTGGAAATCGACGACGGCCTGTTCGAAGTGAAATCCACCAACGGGGACACGTTCCTGGGCGGTGAGGATTTCGACATGCGCATCGTCAACTATCTTGCCGAGGAGTTCAAGAAAGAGCACCAGGTCGACCTGACCAAGGACAAGATGGCCCTGCAGCGTCTGAAGGAAGCCGCGGAAAAGGCCAAGATCGAACTGTCCTCGTCCAGCCAGACCGAAATCAACCAGCCGTTCATCTCGATGGGTGCCGGCGGACAACCGCTGCACATGGTGATGAAGCTGACCCGCTCCAAGCTGGAACAGCTGGTCGGTGACCTGATCAAGAACTCGCTCAAGCCCTGCGCCGCCGCGCTGAAAGACGCCGGTCTCAGCAAGGACGAGATCGACGAGGTGGTTCTGGTCGGCGGTATGACCCGCATGCCCAAGGTCGTCGACGAGGTGACCAAGTTCTTCGGCAAGGAGCCGCACAAGGGCGTGAACCCGGACGAAGTCGTGGCCATGGGCGCCGCCATTCAGGCCGGTGTTCTGCAGGGTGATGTCAAGGACGTGGTCCTGCTGGACGTGACTCCGCTGTCGTTGGGGATCGAGACGCTGGGCGGTGTGTTCACCCGCCTGATCGACCGCAACACCACCATCCCGACGAAGAAGTCGCAGATCTTTTCGACCGCCGAAGACAACCAGGGCGCCGTGACGATCCGCGTGTTCCAGGGCGAGCGCGAGATGGCATCGGACAACAAGATGCTTGGCCAGTTCAACCTAGAAAACATCCCGCCCGCCCCGCGCGGCATGCCCCAGATCGAGGTGACGTTTGACATCGACGCCAACGGCATCGTGTCGGTCGGCGCCAAGGACAAGGGCACCGGCAAGGAACAGCAGATCACCATCCAGGCGTCGGGCGGCCTGACGGACGAAGACATCGAAAAGATGGTCAAGGACGCCGAGGTCAACGCCGAAAAGGACAAGGACCGCCGCGAGCTTGTCGAAGCTCGCAACCAGGCGGAAAGCCTGATCCATTCGACCGAGAAATCGATCGAAGAGCATGGCGACAAGGTGGATCCGTCGACCGTCGAGGCGATCGAACTGTCGATTGCCGCGCTGCGCGACGATCTGGAAAAAGAAGACGTCAAGGCTGACAAGCTGAAGTCTGGCATCCAGAACGTCACCGAGGTCGCGATGCGCCTGGGCGAGGCGATCTACAAGGCGCAGGCCGAAGAGGGCGACGCCCCCACCGACGCCCCCGATGCCGACAAGGCCTCGCAGGGCGGCGACGACGATATCGTCGATGCCGATTTCGAGGATCTGGGCAACGACAAGCGGAGCTGAGTTAGCTCCCTGAGCAGATCGGGGGCCGGTCCGGACGCCGGACCGGCCCTCTTCCGTTCGGGGACAAGAGGAGGGCAGACATGTCCAAGCGTGATTATTACGACCTGCTCGGCGTCGCAAAAGGGGCGTCCGCGGACGAGATCAAGAAGGGCTATCGCAAGAAGGCGAAAGAGCTTCATCCGGACCGTAACACCGACGATCCCAACGCCGAGGCCCAGTTCAAAGAGGTGAACGAGGCCTACGACGTTCTCAAAGACGCCGACAAGAAGGCGGCTTATGACCGCTATGGCCACGCCGCGTTCGAAGGCGGCATGGGCGCAGGCGCAGGGGGCGGCGGCCGTCCCGGCGCAGGCGGTTTCCACGGCCAGGGCGATTTCGCCTCGGCGTTTTCCGATGTGTTCGACGACCTGTTCGGTGACATGATGGGTGGCCGCCAGGGCGGCGGCGGCGGGCGGCAACGCGCCGCGCGCGGGGCTGACCTGCGCTACAACCTGCGCGTTTCGCTCGAAGACGCCTATAGCGGGCTGCAAAAGACCATCAACGTACCCACTTCGGTGCAATGCTCCGAATGCCATGGCTCGGGGGCCGAGGGCGGCGCCGAACCCGTCACCTGTCCGACCTGTTCGGGCATGGGCAAGGTGCGCGCGACGCAGGGTTTCTTTACCGTTGAACGCACCTGTCCGACCTGTTCGGGGCTGGGCCAGATCGTCAAGAATCCCTGCGTCAAATGCGGCGGCACGGGCACCACGCGCAAGGAGCGCGCGCTGTCGGTGAATATCCCGGCGGGCGTCGAAACCGGCACTCGGATCCGGCTGGCCGGCGAAGGCGAGGCGGGGCTGCGCGGCGGTCCTCCGGGGGATCTGTACATCTTCATCGAGGTGAAGGCGCACGACATCTTCGAACGCGACGGGCTGGAACTGCACTGCCGCGTTCCGGTCAGCATGGCGACCGCCTCTCTTGGCGGCGACATCGAGGTGCCCACGATTGACGGCGGCCGCTCGCGCGTCAAGATCCCGCCGGGCAGCCAGTCCGGGCGTCAGATGCGCCTGCGCGGCAAGGGTATGCCAGCGCTGCGCGGCGGCGGGGCCGGCGACATGTTCATCGAGCTTGCGGTCGAAACGCCCGTCAACCTGACGTCGCGCCAGAAAGAGCTTCTGCGCGAGTTTGAAAACCTGAGCGAGGACAACAACCCGGAATCGCACAGCTTTTTCTCTTCCGTGAAAAGCTTCTGGGATTCGATGAAGGGCTGATTCACACTCTGGCCAGGCGATCCGGTGGCCGATGATGTGGAACGGAATGCCAGGGCCTGGGGTTCTCACCTCGGGCCCTTGTCCTGTGAGAGACACGTCATGTTCGACTGGATCACCAACCTTATCGACGCGATGGGCGCCTTTGGCGTGGCGCTTCTGATGTTCCTGGAAAATGTCTTCCCCCCCATCCCGTCCGAACTGATCATGCCGCTAGCAGGTTTCAACGCCGCGCGCGGCACCATGTCACTGCCTCTGATCATCGCGGCAGGCAGCGCAGGATCGCTCGCGGGTGCTTATCTGTGGTACTGGATCGGACGTCGCATCGGCTACGACCGTCTGTGCCAGCTGTCGCAAAAGCACGGACGCTGGCTGTCCGTGTCGCCCGACGAATTCGAACAGGCCAATGGCTGGTTTGATCGCCATGACGGCAGTGCGGTGCTGATCGGGCGGCTTATTCCCACCGTGCGCACCTTCATTTCGGTGCCTGCCGGGGTCCGGCGCATGCGGCGCGGCTTGTTTCTCGCGCTCAGCGCGTTGGGGACAGTGGCCTGGACCACGGTGCTGACGTTAGCGGGGTACTGGCTGGAAAGCGGGTATGATGCGGTCAGCGACTGGCTCGACCCGGTCTCGACACTTGTAGTCCTGGGATTGATCGGTACCTATCTGTGGCGCGTTGCCACTTACAAAAGACGGGCTGAAAAACGCAGCGCAAAGCAGCGCGGTTAACTCTTCGCTAACCATGCAGGAGCACTCTGGCAACATGACCAGAGGACCGCATTTCTCCGATTCCCAGGCCGCGCTCTTTGATTACGACGAGTCGCGGGCCGAACCCATCCAGCGGGGCGGTGCGCCGCCCTCTTATATCAGGGACCATCGCGCCCGGCTGCGCGAACGGTTTCTGGTCGGCGGCGCCGATGCGCTTCCCGATTACGAATTGCTTGAACTGGTGCTGTTCCGTGCCATTCCACGGCGCGACGTCAAACCCCTGGCGCGGCAGTTGCTTGACCTTTTCACTGATTTCAATGGCGTCGTGTCCGCGCCTGTCACGCGCCTGCGCGAGGTTTCCGGGGTCGGGGACGCGGTTGTCACCGAGTTGAAGATCGTCGAGGCCAGCGCCCACAGGCTGGCCCGCTCACGGGTGATGCGCAAGCAGGTGGTCAGCTCGTGGGATGCGCTGCTGGACTATTGTCAGACCGCAATGGCGCATGGCGATATCGAACAGTTCCGCATCCTGTTTCTGGACCGAAAGAACGTGCTGATCGCGGATGAACGCCAGGCGCGCGGCACCGTCGACCATGTGCCCGTCTATCCGCGCGAAGTGGTGAAGCGCGCGCTTGAGTTGAACGCCAGCGCCGTGATCCTCGTGCATAACCACCCTTCGGGCGACCCGACGCCCAGTCAGGCCGACATCGAGATGACCGAACAGATTCAGATCGCCGCCGAGGCACTGGGGATCACCCTGCACGATCATCTCGTCATCGGAAAATCGCGCGAACTGAGTTTTCGCGCCGAAGGGTTGCTATGACGCCTAATGCAGCCAGACCTCCACGCGGCGATTGACCTGCCGCCCCCAGACGGTATCGTCGCAGGCCATGGGCATCGCCTCGCCGAAGGCTTCGGAGCTGATGTCGATGCGCGACAGGTCCGCCGCCTCGGCTGCGGTCTCAACCGCGGCGCGCACCGCGGCGGCGCGCTTTGCCGCGATGTCGAGATTGGCGGAGGCCGGTCCCTGCCCGTCGGAAAACCCCACGAACATCAGCCGCCGTCCGTCGTATTCTCCCAGTTCAAGCGAACGCGCCAGTTGCTGCACGTTCGACCGCGATTGCGCGTCCAGCCGCGCCGAGCCCGGTTCGAACCGGAATGATGTGGTCAGACGCCGCATCGGCGACAGAACCTCGACAAGGCGCTTCAGCCCCGCCAACCCGTCCAGCCCATCGGCAACCGACACCGCGTTGGCCAGCCGGTCGCCCTGATGCGCCAGCGCCAGTTCCTCGGGCGATTGATCCACAAAGCCCGCGCGCCGGATGACGATCTGCGCCGGAGAGCTGCGGGTAAAGCTGAGAAACTCGCGCGCCAGTGCGGGCAAACGACGGGCAGGCAGATACAGGAACATCGGCGCGGTCAGCGGGTAATCTTCGGTCTTGATCGCGGCGCGCTGGCCGCGCAGGTGAAACCCGCAACTGCCGGACAGGTACAGCGGCTTGGCGTTACCGATTTCGGAATAGCTGGCCAGCCCGATGCCGAACGGATCTTCGGCAACCGCCCGCACCAGCAGGGTGTTGTCGGTGTGGCGGCGGATTTCACCGCCCAGCGTCAGGCGCGACGGACGCAGAAGGCGGTCCTCGATCCCCTGGGTCAGGCCGCTTTGCGCGTCGCGCAGGTGCAGCACGATGGGCGCATCCGGCCCGCCAAGCGCCTGCCAGTTGGTCAGCTTGCCCGAAAGCACCGCCGCAAGATCGGAAAGCGACACCGCGTCCACCGGATTGCCCGCCGAAACCACCGGAATCATCGCATCCAGCGCCAGAACGCGGCTGCGGTTAGGCTCGGTCAGGTCACCCAGACCCAGCCCGCGCGCCTCGGCTCGTTCCTCGGCGCGGATTTCCCGCAGCGCCATGACAATGTCCGCCTCGTCGGTCACAAGATCGGCAAACCCCGCGTCCGTGCTGGAAATATGAAACGAAAAGCGCCCGACAACGCGATTTTGCGCCGGATCGCTCAGCACATAGACGAACCTGTCCGCGCCATCCGCCTCGCGCGTGGCGGTCAGCCCGTCGCGCAGCGCGAACGCTTCGACCAGTGCGGGCATCAGCACCTCGCCGATGGTGGTCGACCCGGACACGCGCAGTTGCGCCACGAAATCCGTCAGAGACGGGCATCCGACGCCATCGCAAAGCACACCCGAACTGTCGACGGTCAGTTCGCCGAAGTGGCTCCGCATGCGGTAGAATTCCCCATCGAACCCCAACAGATCCCCGGTGATTTCGATGCCGCCATCGCGCGACCGCAGGGCGATGTCCTGCGCCGCCAAGGAGGTCGAGAAAATGCAAAGTGCGGCGAGAGCCGCCGCACGGAAACCTGTCATCGGATCGTCTCTTGCCCCTGGGCCGGCGCGCGTCGCCGGGCGGTTATCTGGCGGCGATCTTCAGGTTTTCAACGAGATTCTTCAACACCAGAAAACCGCTTGCATCGTCGCATCCGGGCATGTCCAGCGTCAGGTCGCGCACCCGGACAGGGCCGGTGTCATGGCGTTCCAGCGTTTGCGCGGCGACTTCGGTCCCACAGTTTTCGGCGCTGACCTCGGCCTCGATCGTCACCGCTACGGTTCCGTCCTTGCGCGCGGTTCCGATGGGAAAACTGTAGACTTCGGCCAGCAGCGGCGCCTCTGCCTCGGGGTCGCCAAGCAGTGTCATAAAGCCGCCTTCGCCGCGCGCGGTCCGGCCCAGATCGCCAGCCGAGGCCGCCCAGACATGGCCGTCGGAATAATACCCCGCGCCAAATTCCCGTGCGTGAAGCTGAAGCCCCGTGTCGCCTTTCCACTGCAACACCACACGGTCGTAGAACGGCAACGCGGGCACGTCCGTGCGCACCGTCATCCCGTCTCCGTTGTCGAATGCGGCCACGAACAGTGCGTTTTCGGACAGCGCCGGGACGTCTGCGGCAAGCATCCCATCCGCGTCGGTCATGGCAGTGAACATCATTCCATGGTGGTGAATTGTCACCCGCTCGTGCGCCAGGCAGGGCGCGGAGAGCGCTAGCCCAACCAGCGCCCCCGCCCGGGGTTCGGCGCGCAGCGTAATGCCGCAGTCGAATATGTCGGATTTGTCCAGAACAGGCGCGGCGTCCGCCGGCGGGCTTTGGACGGCGGCAAGCAGGATCCTGGCTGGCAGATCCGTCCCCGCCCCGCCCAGCGTGGCCACCGCTGGCAGCGCCATGTCGGCGCCTGTCACGTCTGTGCGGCCCACGGGGTACGACCTCGGCGCGACGAACGATGTATCGACGATGCTGTCGACATCCACGTCGGAGGCGGCGATGTCGGGGTGGTTCGACCCAGCCGCGTGCTGCATGACGTAGCCGATGGCAAACGCGACGCCGACCGTCGCCAGGGCAAGAAGATATGTCTTGAGCCGTGCCATTCTGGCCTCCGCTGGTTGTCCGACCGATGCGTTTCCTGGAAACAATCTGCTCCGCGAAAGCGGCGGAGGTTGGGCGCGGGCGAGGAGTCAAGATGTCAAAGCCGGGGCGATTGCGGCCCCGGCTGCAATCTGGTCGCGGCACCTCTGTTCGCAGCGCGCCTGAACGCATGCGTACAGAGGACAGGCCCCGCAAAGCAGACCCGGAAAAATGGGTAACGACCGGAAAGCTCAGGCCGCGCCAATCGGTCCCGCCGGGGTCAAGCGAGCCGACCGTGGCAGTGCTTGAACTTCTTTCCCGATCCACAGGGGCAGGGATCGTTTCTGCTTGGCGCGCCCCAGGTCGTGGGGTCCGTTTCATCGAACCCCTGCACGAGCGGCGTCGTCGCGGCGTCGCTGCTGCCGGCGCCCGGCTTGGGCGAGACGGCGGCGGTCTGGGCGGGCGTGGCCGGCGCGCCCAGGGTCGCGGCGTCGGTCTGCCGGCGCAGCGCCGCTTGCTGCTGTGCAAGCTGTTGGGCCATCGCCTGCTGTTCGTCCTGCGTCATCGGGCGAATGCGCGACAACTGCTCTGTCACCCGTTCGCGCAGCGATTCCAGCATCGATTCGAACAGCTGGAACGCCTCGGTCTTGTATTCGTTCAACGGATCACGCTGCGCGTACCCGCGAAAGCCCACGACCGAGCGCAGATGTTCCAGCGTCAGCAGGTGGTCCCGCCACTTCTGGTCGATGGTTTGCAGCAAGACCTGCTTTTCGATCTGGCGCATGGTGTCCGGACCAAAGGCCGCGAGTTTTTCGGCCATCGCCTTGTCGGACGCCTCTTCCAGACGCTCGCGCACAAGATCGGCATCCACGCCTTCTTCCTCGCCCCATTTCATCACCGGCACGTCAAGCGACAGCTTTTCGATGCAGGCGGCGTACAGCCCTTCGGTATCCCACTGGTCGGCGTAGCTGCGGGCGGGGATGTAGGTGTCGACAAGCTCGTCGATAACCTCGTGGCGCATGTCTTCGGTGATCTCGGAGACGTCCTCGGCTTCCATGATTTCAAGCCGCTGGGCAAAGATCACCTTGCGCTGGTCGTTCATCACGTCGTCGAATTTCAGCAACTGCTTGCGGATGTCGAAGTTGCGCCCCTCGACCTTGGCCTGCGCGCGTTCCAGCGACTTGTTCACCCACGGGTGAATGATCGCCTCGCCTTCCTTCATGCCCAGCTTGGACAACATCTTGTCCAGCCGTTCGGACCCGAAGATGCGCATCAGATCGTCGTCCAGCGACAGGTAGAACGAACTGCGCCCCGGATCGCCCTGACGGCCCGACCGGCCGCGCAGCTGGTTGTCGATACGCCGGCTTTCGTGCCGCTCGGTGGCCAGAACGAACAGACCGCCCGCCGCCTTGACCGCGTCTTCATCGGCGGCGTGGCCGGACTCGATCCGCTCGCGGATCGCCTCGGGGTCGCCTTCGGGATCGGCGGCCAGCGCGTCCATCACCTTGAAATCGACGTTGCCGCCCAGCTTGATGTCGGTGCCGCGTCCGGCCATGTTTGTCGCGATGGTGATCGCGCCCAGCTTGCCCGCATCGGCGACGATCTGCGCTTCCTGCTCGTGCTGTCGCGCGTTCAGTACCTTGTGCGGCAAATCCGCGCCGGTCAGAAGCTGCGAGAGCATCTCGGATTTCTCGATCGAGGTGGTGCCGACCAGAACCGGCTGGCCCTTGGCGTGCGCGTCCTTGATCTCGGCGACGATGGCCTCGTATTTTTCCTTGGCGGTGCGGTACACACGGTCGTCTTCGTCGACCCGGGCGATGGGCCGGTTGGTCGGCACCTCGACCACGCCAAGGCCGTAGATCTCTGCAAATTCCTCGGCTTCGGTGACGGCGGTGCCGGTCATGCCTGACAGACAATCGTAAAGACGGAAATAGTTCTGAAACGTCACCTGGGCCAGCGTCACGTTCTCGGGCTGGATGTCGCAGCCTTCCTTGGCCTCGATGGCCTGGTGGAGGCCGTCCGACAGGCGCCGCCCGGACATCATCCGCCCGGTGAATTCGTCGATCAGCACCACCTGCCCGTCGCGAACGATGTAGTCCTTGTCGCGAGAATACAGCTTGTGCGCACGCAGGCCCTGATTGACGTGGTGCACGACCGTGGTGCTTTCGGGGTCATACAGTGTCTGACCCTCGGGAAGAATGCCGCGCGCGTGCAGCACCTCTTCCAGCGCTTCGTTGCCCTCGTCGGTGAAGGTCACGTTGCGGGTCTTTTCGTCCAGCGTGTAGGCGTCGTCGGGCAGTTGCGGGATGATCTTGTCGATCGACATATACAGATCGGACCGATCCTGCGACGGGCCGGAAATGATAAGCGGCGTACGCGCCTCGTCGATCAGGATGCTGTCGACCTCGTCCACCACGGCGAAATAATGGCCGCGCTGCATCATCTGGGACAGTTCGGATTTCATGTTGTCGCGCAGGTAGTCAAAGCCCAGCTCGTTGTTGGTCGCATAGGTGACATCCGCGGCGTAGGCGGTGCGTTTTTCATCCTCGGGCTGCTGGGGATAGACCACGCCGGTGGTCAGACCAAGCGCGCCGTAGACCTTGCTCATCCATTCCGCGTCGCGCCGGGCGAGGTAGTCGTTGACCGTGACGATATGCACGCCCTTGCCGGTCAGCGCCCGCAGATAGGACGGAAAAGTCGCGACAAGGGTCTTGCCCTCGCCCGTCTTCATTTCCGAGATATTGCCCTGATGCAGAAAGATCCCGCCCATCAACTGCGTGTCGAACGCGCGCAGACCAAGCGCGCGCTTGGCAGCCTCGCGGCAGTTGGCAAAAGCTTCGGGCAGCAGGTGGTCGAGGCTTTCGCCATCTTTGATCCGCCTGCGGAACTCTTCCGTCCTGGCAATCAGTCCGGCATCGTCGAGCGTTTCAAATTCGGCTTCCAAGGCGTTGATCTTTTCGACCAGCGGGCGCGTCGCCTTGATCTTGCGGTCGTTGGGCGTTCCAAAGACCTTTCGTGCAATCGTTCCGATGCCCAGCATTCGCGCCTGTTTCCTGTCTGACAAAACCGTGTTCTTGCGATGGCATCCGCTTGCCCGCCTCGAACACAGCCCATATGACACAGGGGAACGACCGGCCTTGCAGAGCCTATCGGCCATGTAAGCCCCGGCTACCACACTGTCAACGCCGCCCCACCACCAGGGACGGCGCGCAGACCGCAAGGAGAGCCGGGAGCGCCCGGCAAGACAAGACACCGGGGCAGCCCCGGGAAAGGATCCTTACGAGATGGCGAATACGCTATTCAAACTTGGCGCGGCAGCGGCCCTGGCCCTGTCCACCGCCCTGCCCGTTCAGGCCCAAAACCTCGATACCGTGGTGGCCACGGTGAACGACACCGATATCACATTGGGCCACATGCTGGTGGTGCGATCGACCCTGCCGGAGCAATATCAACAACTTCCGGACAATGTGCTGTGGGACGGCATCCTGGACCAGATCGTGCAGCAACAGGTTCTGGCGGATGACGACAAGGCCCGTGAAACCGCGCGGGTGAAGCTGGCGGTCGAAAACGAACACCGCGCGCTGCTTGCCGCCGAAGCGATCAAATCCATCGCCGACACCGCCGTTACCGAAGACGCGGTGCGTGCCACCTATGACGCGCAGTTCGCCGGCGACGGGCTTGGCAAGGAATTCAACGCCTCGCATATTCTTGTCGAAACCGAAGCCGAAGCCGAAGATCTGGTCGCTCAGCTTGACGACGGCGCCGATTTCGCCGACCTCGCCAAGGCGAATTCGACCGGTCCTTCCGGTCCCAACGGCGGAGAGCTGGGCTGGTTCGGCGCTGGCATGATGGTCGAACCCTTCCAGAATGCCGTCGATCAGATGGCGGTCGGCGACGTCACGGGCCCGGTGCAAACCCAGTTCGGCTGGCATGTCATCAAGCTGAACGACACGCGCGACAAGGAGGCCCCGGCACTTGACGAGGTGCGCGCCCAAATCGAGACGACGCTACAGCAGGACGCGGTCAAGGCCTACATCGAAGACGCGCTCGGCAAGGCGACTGTCACCCGCATGGACCCGGCCGAGGCCCCCCTAGAGTCCCTGTCCAACATGCAGCTTCTGGAGGAATAAGTGGCCAGCATCACGTCCGTTTCGCCCCTCGCCCCGAAATCGTTTCCGGACCTTCCGGTGATCGAGGGCGTCCGTTTCGCCTCTGCCGCGGCAGGGGTCCGCTATGCCGGGCGAACGGACGTGATGCTTGCACTTCTCGCGCCGGGCAGCACCATGGCCGGCGTCTTTACCAGATCGAAAACCCGCTCGTCCTGCGTGCGCGACTGCCAGTCCAAGATCGGGACCGACAGCGACGAAGGCGCGGCCATTCTTGTGAACTCGGGCAATTCCAACGCCTTCACCGGCGCCGCGGGCGATGGCTCGGTCGATGCGATCTGCAAGGCGGTGGCGCAAACCACCGGCCTGCCCCAGAGCCGGGTCTTCACCAGCTCGACCGGCGTCATCGGCGAACGCCTGCCCCACCAACGCATCATCGACAAGCTGGGCGATCTGCATGGCGCACTTGACGCGGGCAAAGCCCACGAAGCCGCCCGCGCCATAATGACCACCGACACCTTCCCCAAAGGTGCCGCCGCGACCATCGCCCTTCCCGGCGGAACGGTCAAAATCGCGGGCTTCGCCAAAGGCTCGGGCATGATCGCCCCCGACATGGCAACGATGCTGGTCTACATCTTCACCGACGCCAGCATCGCCCGCGCCGATTTGCAATCCATGGTCAGCGCGATCAACGACCGCAGTTTCAACTGTATCACCGTCGACAGCGACACATCGACCTCGGACACCCTGCTGATGGGTGCTACCGGGGCGTCGGGCGTTCCCGTCACACCGCGGGACACGGCCTTTGCCGAAGCGCTCGAAACGCTGTTCCTCGATCTCGCCCACCAGGTGGTCAAGGACGGCGAAGGCGCGACGAAATTTGTGACTGTAACCGTCACCGGCGCCGCGTCCAATGCCGATGCCCGCCTGCACGCCATGTCCATCGCCAACTCGCCGCTGGTGAAAACCGCCATCGCGGGCGAAGACCCCAACTGGGGCCGTATCGTCATGGCCATCGGCAAATCCGGCGCCGACGCCGACCGCGACAGACTGACCATCCGTTTCGGCGATCTGGTGGTGGCGGAAAACGGCTGGATCTCGCCGTCCTACAAGGAAGAAGACGGCGCAGCCCTGATGAAGAAACAGGACATCACCATACGCGCCGACATCGGCCTTGGAGCGGGAGCCGCCACCATCTGGACCTGCGACCTGACCCACGGCTACATCAGCATCAACGCCGACTACCGGTCCTAGGCGCCCCCCTTCATCTTGCCCTTAAACTCCGGGGGTGTGGGGGCTGGCCCCCACTGGCCACCACTGGCCACCACTGGCCCTACCCCCCGCAACGGGCACGCGCCGCTACATCCAGGATGCCCCATGCCCAAAATCGTTCTCGTCTCTGCCGTTGCCCTTATCGACCGGGACGGCCGCATCCTGCTCGCGCAGCGGCCCGCGGGCAAATCCCTCGCCGGGCTCTGGGAGTTTCCCGGCGGCAAGGTCGAAGCCGGAGAATCCCCCGAACACGCCCTTATCCGCGAACTCGACGAGGAACTGGGCATCGACACCTGGGAAAGCTGCCTCGCGCCGCTGACCTTCGCGTCGCATGCCTATGACGATTTCCATCTGCTGATGCCGCTCTTTGCCTGTCGCAAATGGCAGGGCACCCCGCAGCCCAAGGAAGGTCAGACGCTGAAATGGGTGCAGGCCCGTGATTTGCGCGATTACCCCATGCCCCCCGCTGATATTCCCCTGATCCCGATTCTTCGCGACTGGCTCTGACTCTTCAAAAGCCCGCTTGCAGCAAAGGCACATGCCAAGATGTAAAGCGCTTTCTGCGGTGCAGCATGGTGTGCACAGAATTAACTTCGTGTTTGCTTAAGCAGTAGGCACTATTGACGCTATTTCTTCTGGTTTTATTAACGATTTGGCGGTATTCATATTCTCGTAACACACTTCAATCCGGGCCTACTCAAACCGAAATCCGGGGAACACTCGATAGAAACACGGGGAACTAGAAATGCTGCGTACAATCATACTTGGAAGTTGTCACTCTGTTCAGGGCATCGTTGAAAAGGTGCTTCCGGACGGGCGTATCTCGGTTCGCGTCGGCGGACAGATCTTTACTGGCACACCTGCCGTCTGAGCCATAGCGCGCGTTTCCTGCGTCACTACAAGGTTTATAAGCGCCCGGGCATCCGCTCGGGCGTTTTGTTTTGCGCACCCAATTTGCAAATCATGCCTGCGGCGGAAATAAAAAGGGCGGCGCCGCGAGGCGCCGCCCTTTTGCAACTCGGGGCAATCCCGATCAGAGCGACCGCTCGATCTCTTCCCGTTCAAAGATCTCGATAACGTCGCCAGCGCGCACATCATCGTAGTTCTCAAACGCCATGCCGCATTCCTGACCGGACTGGACCTCGGAGACCTCGTCCTTGAACCGCTTGAGCGTCTTTAGCGTGCCCTCGTGGATCACAACGTCGTCGCGCAGCAGCCGGACACCGGCAGAGCGCCGCGCCACGCCTTCGGTGACAAGACAGCCCGCCACCTTGCCGACATTCGAGACCTTGAAGACCTCCTTGATCGACGCATAGCCGATGAAGTTCTCGCGGATCTCGTTCGACAGCAGGCCAGAGGCCGCCGCTTTGACGTCATCAACCAGATCGTAGATCACCGAATAGTACCGGATCTCGACGCCCTTCTGGTTGGCGCTGCTGCGTGCAGGCGCGTTGGCGCGCACGTTGAAGCCGATCACCGGGCAACCCGAGGCTTCGGCCAGGCCAATGTCGGTTTCGGTGATGGCCCCCACACCGTAGTGGATGACCCGCACGCGGACCTCGTCATTGCCGACCTTTTCCAGCGCCTGGACGATCGCTTCTGCCGAACCCTGCACATCGGCCTTGACGACGATCGGCAGCTCAGAGACGTTTTCGTCGTCCTTGGCCTTCATCATCAACTGCTCAAGGGTCGTCGCGGCACCGGCGGCGGCACGCTTTTCTTTCGCGGCGTGTTCACGGTATTCCGCGATCTCGCGAGCCTGCGCCTCGGTCTCGGTCACGTTCAGCACGTCGCCCGCTTCGGGTGTGCCGTTCAGACCCAGCACTTCGACCGGAACCGACGGACCGGCTTCCGGCACACGCTCGCCCTTGTCGTTGATCAGCGCACGGACCTTGCCGTACTGCTGGCCCACGACAAAGATGTCGCCCTGACGCAGCGTGCCGTTCTGGATCAGAACCGTCGCAACGGGGCCGCGGCCCACATCGAGCTGCGCCTCGATCACGGCACCTTCGGCGGCACGATTCGGGTTCGCCTTGAGTTCAAGCAGTTCCGCCTGAAGCGCGATGGCTTCGAGCAGTTCGTCAAGCCCCTGTCCGGTGTGGGCCGAAACCTCGACATCCTGCACGTCGCCGGACATCTGTTCGACGACCACCTCGTGTTGCAGCAGATCCGTGCGCACCTTGGTCGGGTTGGCCGAATGCTTGTCGATCTTGTTGATCGCCACGATCATCGGGACCTTCGCCGCCTTGGCGTGGTTGATCGCCTCGATGGTCTGGGGCATCACCGCATCGTCCGCCGCAACCACCAGCACCACAATATCGGTCACCTGAGCGCCCCGCGAGCGCATCGAGGTAAAGGCCGCGTGGCCGGGCGTGTCAAGGAACGACAGCACCGCACCGCTTTCGGTGGTCACCTGATAGGCCCCGATGTGCTGCGTGATGCCGCCAGCTTCGCCTGAGGTGACGTTTGCCTGGCGGATACGGTCCAGAAGCGAGGTCTTGCCGTGGTCGACGTGGCCCATGATCGTGATGACCGGGGGGCGCGTCTGCAGATCTTCGGGCTTGTCATCGGCGGTCTTGATCACGTCTTCGACGTCCGCAGCCGACACGCGGGTCACGCGGTGGCCGAATTCCTCGATGATCAGTTCCGCCGTATCGGCGTCGATGGTCTGGTTCTGCGTGACCATGATGCCGCTGTTCATCAGCGACTTCACCACATCGGCAACCCGTTCGGCCATACGGTTGGCCAGCTCGGCGACGGTGATCGCCTCGGGCAGCTGAACGTCGCGCACAACCTTTTCGCGGGCCTGAGCCCCCCCCATCGCCTTTTGACGCGCACGCTCTTGCTTGCGCTTCATCGCGGCCATGGATTTCTGACGTCCGCCTTCGCCGCCAAGCGCCTGGTTCAGCGTCAGCTTGCCAGAACGGCGGTTACCGTCGTCGCGTCCGCGCGCCGACCGACCGCGCTCTTCGCGCTCGCGCTCGGCCTTGCGCATCTGCGTCGGAGCAGGCGCGCCGGCAGGGCCGGGCCGGGCCGCAGCCGGACGGGCCGCACCGGCCTCTTCCTTCGGCGTGGGCGCAGCGGCGGCGACCGCCTCGGCCTTGCGGGCCGCAGCGGCCTCGGCCTTCTTGCGCTCTTCCTCGTCAGCCTTGGCACGGGCGCGCTCTTCGGCTTCGCGCTGTTCGCGCTCTTTCTGTTCCTTTTCGGCGCGCTGCAAGGCACGCTCTTCGGCGCGGGCCTTTTCCTGGGCCTCGCGCTTTGCCGTATCGTCGGCCTCGCGGGCTTTCGCAGCCTGAAGCGCGCGCAGGCGGCGCTCCATCTCGGCGTCCGAGATCCCCGCAGGGCGCTTGCCGCCGGACCCGCCGGGAAGGCTGCCGCCGGGCTTGCCGGATCCGGCGCCAGCGGCAGGCTTCACGACGCGCTTGCGCTTGGTCTCGACCACGACATTCTTGGTGCGTCCATGGCTGAAGCTCTGCTTCACGGACCCCGAACGGGGACCTCCGCCACGCACACCCAAAGTCTTCTTGCCGTCGTTATCGCTCATTCAGCTCTCTTGTCCTTTCCGGCGGCCCCTGCCGCCCCGGCGGCCCCTGCCACCGATGTCGCACCGGCCCATCCGGTGCGCAGGCCCTTCAATCGTTGGGCCTCCTCTACAACACGTTTGGTGAGTCCGCCAGCGCCAAGCGCGGCGTGTATCACCTTTTCCCGTCCAAAGGCCAGCCCGAGTTCGTCGGCGGTGAGCCATCCGATGTAGCTGCCCCATTGCGGGGTCGAAAGTTTGGTCTTTCCGCGTGCGGACCCGTCCTCGGCCTGGATGAGCACATCCGCATCGCCGCGGTCAAGCATCGCCTTGACCTTTTCATAGCCCGCGACAGCGTCCCCGGACTTGCGGGCGAGGCTGATCAGTTCGACCACCCTGCGCCCCATCATCGCTTCAACCAGATCCGGCAATGCGTCCGGAACCGTCACCTGCGCCTTGGCGGCGCGGGCAAACAGCCCCTTTCGGGACGCCTTTTCCAGCGCCTCGCGAGTCGATGCGACCCAGATGCCCCGCCCCGGCAGCTTGCCCGCCAGATCCGGAACCACCTGCGCATCGGGGCCGACGACAAACCGGACCAGCCCGGACGCGGGCTGCGAGTCGCCCGTGGCGATACAGCGCCGGTCCGGCCCGTCTTCCCGGTTCTTTTCGCGGCCGCCGCGCGTCATGATCAGGCCTCTTCTTCCTGCTCGCCCTCGGCGTTCTCATCGACTTCGGGCTCAAGCTCGGTGGGATCGACCCAACCCAGCAGAACGCGCGCGGTCATGATGAGGGTCTGAGCCTCGGCAAGATCGACATCGTACTTTTCGAGCAGCCCGTCGTCCTTGACGCGCTCGCCGCCGTCCGTGGTCCAGCCTCCGGCCAGTTCCCAGTCGGCGCAGGTGGCGAAATCTTCCAGCGTCTTGATGCCGTCTTCCGCCAGTGCCTCTACCATTTGGGGTGTCAGGCCCTCGAAGTCAATGAGGCTGTCTTCGGCCCCCATCTCGCGGGCGTGTTCCAGCGCCTTGCGGGCCTTTTCTTCCAGGAATTCGCGGGCGCGGGTCTGAAGCTCTTGCGCGGTGCCGTCATCGACACCGTCGATCACCAGCAGTTCGTCAAGTTCGACATAGGCCACCTCTTCGAGATTGGTAAAGCCTTCGGCGACCAGAAGCTGAGCAAAGAATTCATCCAGGTCCAGCGTGTCCATGAACAGCTGCGTGCGCTCTTCGAATTCCTTCTGGCGCCGCTTGGATTCCTCTTCCTCGGTCATGATGTCGATATCCAGGCCAGTGAGCTGCGAGGCAAGCCGCACGTTCTGGCCGCGCCGCCCGATGGCCAGGCTCAGCTGTTCGTCGGGCACCACGACCTCGATGCGCTCGGCGTCCTCGTCGAACACCACTTTGCTGACCTCGGCGGGCTGCAACGCGTTCACGAGGAAGGTGGGGATGTCCTCGTTCCACGGGATGATGTCGATCTTTTCCCCCTGAAGCTCGTTGACCACCGCCTGCACGCGGCTGCCGCGCATGCCGACGCAGGCGCCGACCGGGTCGATCGACCCGTCATAGGAGATGACGCCGATCTTGGCGCGCGAGCCGGGGTCGCGGGCGACGGCCTTGATCTCGATGATGCCGTCGTAGATTTCGGGCACTTCCATCTTGAACAGCTCGGCCATGAATTCCGGCGAGGTCCGCGACAGGAAGATCTGCGGCCCGCGCACTTCGCGGCGCACGTCCTTGACGTAGCAGCGGATGCGATCGCCGGGGCGGTACGCCTCGCGACCGATCTTTTCGTTGCGGCGCAGGATGCCTTCACCACGGCCCACGTCGACGATGACGTTGCCGTATTCCTCGCGCTTGACGGTGCCGTTGATGATGGTGCCTGCGCGGTCCTTGAATTCTTCGTACTGGCGGTCACGCTCGGCTTCGCGAACCTTTTGCAGGATCACCTGCTTGGCCGATTGCGCCGCGATCCGGCCCATGTCGACGGGCGGCACCTCTTCGACGTACTCGTCGCCGATCTGCGGGTCGGCCATGTACTGCTTGGCCTGCTTGACGGTAAATTCGGCCTGGTAGTTTTCCAGCTCTTCGTCTTCGACCACGGTGCGCACGCGGGTGAATTGCGCGCGGCCCGTCTTGCGGTCGATCTTGACGCGGATGTCCATTTCCGAGCCATAGCGCGACTTGGCGGCGCGGGCGAGCGACTCTTCCATCGCCTCGATCACAAGACCGGGGTCGATCATCTTTTCGCGCGCGACGGCCTCGGCGGTCTGAAGCAGTTCGAGCTGGTTGGCAGAGGTGATTGCCATGGGTGTCTTACTCCTCGTCGTTGGCCGCGTCGTCGGCCTGAATTTCGTCGAATTGCGTTTCGTCAACCGTCTGATCGCCGGTCTGCGCCTTGCGGGCGCGCAGCATCTCGCGGATCAGCTCGTCAGTCAGCACCAGCTTGGCATTGGCGAGCCAGTCGAATTTCAGCCCGATCGTGTGCTCTTCACCATTTTCGGTGATGTTGAGCAACACTTCGTCGCCATCGACCCCGGCCAGGATGCCCTGCCAGCGCTTGCGGCCATCGACCAGCTCCTGGGTTTCGACCCTGACCTCGTAGCCTTCGTATGTGTCGAAATCCTTGAGCCGCGTCAGCGGGCGGTCGATGCCGGGCGACGACACCTCCAGCGCGTAGGCGTCGACCAGCGGATCCTCGACATCCAGCACCGCCGATACGGCGGTCGAGATTTCGGCGCATTGGTCGACCTCGATCCCGCCTTCGGGGCGTTCGGCCATGATTTGCAGGGTCGCGGTCTTGCCGCTCATCAGCCGCAGCCGTACCAGTTCGAATCCCATGTCCTCGATGACAGGGGTCACGATCTCGGCAAGGCGTTGGTCGATGGCGGATCTGGCGATCAGGTCGGTCATATGTTCCCGGGTCCGATTAAGCACAAAAAAACGGGCGCGCGGCCCGTTGGTGTTTCCCGGTGGAGCTTCGGAAGGGTCCGGCGCGCCGCTGTTATCGGGCATATACGCGGGCCGCGCCGATTCCGCAAGGGGGGAAGCGACCCGCGTTGGGTCACGCGAAACGGCCCGAGCGTTCCAGCACCTCAATCTGGTATCCGTCCGGGTCCGCGACAAAAAAGAATTTCGCCACCGTTGTGCCGCCCGGCGCCAGTTCCACGATCTTGCGTGGCGCCAGCCCGGCATCGGCGAACCGTGCGTGCTCGGCAGCCAGATCGGCAACGGACACCGCCAGATGGCCATAGCCGTCGCCCAGATCATAGGGTTCGGTGCGATCCTTGTTGATGGTCAGTTCCAGTTCGAACGCCGCCTCGGGGTTGGACATGTAAACCAGCGTGAATTCGTCAAAATCCATCCGGTCGGCGATTTTCAGGCCAAAAGCGGTCTCATAAAATGCGACCGAGCGCGCCTCGTCGAGCACCCGGATCATGCTGTGGATCATCTTTGCCATGGCTCTGGCTCCTTTTCTTGGGCGACGCCGCCCGCTATAGGCATTTCAAACCCCCGGATCGCACGAGGAGACCCCCATGTCCAACGCCCAGCTTGAAACCGCCATCGACGCCGCCTGGGAAGCGCGCGACACCGTCACGCCGACCACCACCGGCGAAACCCGCGAAGCCATCGAAGACACGCTGAATGCGCTGGATTCCGGCAAGCTGCGCGTGGCCGAAAAGCAGGCCGACGGGTCGTGGCATGTAAACCAGTGGGCGAAAAAGGCCGTGCTGCTGGGCTTTCGCATCAAGAACATGGAACAGCACGATGGCGGCCCGCAGGGCGGCGGCTGGTGGGACAAGGTCGACAGCAAATTCAAGGGCTGGGGCGACAACGAATGGGGCGCGGCGGGTTTCCGCGCGGTGCCCAACTGCGTCGTACGCAAATCGGCGTTCATCGCGCCAGGCGTGGTGCTGATGCCGTCCTTCGTGAACCTTGGCGCCTATGTGGACAGCGGCACCATGGTCGACACATGGGCGACGGTGGGCAGCTGCGCGCAGATCGGCAAGAACGTGCACCTGTCGGGCGGTGTCGGCATCGGCGGCGTGCTGGAGCCGATGCAGGCCGGCCCGACGATCATCGAGGACAATTGCTTTATCGGCGCCCGCTCCGAGGTGGTCGAGGGCTGCATCATCCGCGAAGGGTCGGTTCTGGGCATGGGCGTTTATATCGGCCAGTCGACCAAGATCGTCGACCGCGAAACCGGCGAGGTCATGTATGGCGAGGTGCCGCCCTATTCGGTGGTCGTGTCCGGCACCATGCCGTCCAAGAACGGCGTGCATCTCTACTGCGCCGTCATCGTCAAGCGCGTCGATGAAAAGACCCGGTCCAAGACCGGCGTCAACGAGCTGCTGCGCGACTGATCGCGACCCGCGCCAGACACGAAAGGCCGGGGCATGCCCCCGGACTTTTTATACGGGTCCGACTTTATACGGGCCTTGTGTCTTTAGTACGGGCCTTGTGTCCGCGCGGCCGGTCCTTGCCGCGGCCAGAGCTGCGGCGTCCGTCCGCTCAGCCCGGCCTTTCCAGTTCATCCACCACAGTCGACCGAAACAGAATGAACGCCTGTTCCGGCTGACCGTCACGGCGCGCCGCATGGTCCCAACAGGCCGGGATCGTTGCCAGGACCACCGTGCCCGGCCGGGCGGACGACACGAAAATCTTGTGTGGATGGCTCCCGCATAGCAAGTCGTAAATGATCTCGTGTACCTTTTCAGAAGCGGTCTTGTGTCCGGCCTGTTTGCGCGGTTCACACCGCTGGCCCTGATGGGATCCGCAGATCAGGTTCCTATCTGCTTCGCGGGCAATTGCGCCCGGGACATTCGGCGGAGCGTCCTGATCGTTGCGGCTGAAGGGTACACCATCACATCGTCGGTCTTGCTATCTCACTGTTTCTGTAGGTCTCAGGCTGTGTGCGGGCGGTAAGGTTCGTTCCGGGTCAGCACCGCCCACATGATCCGCGCCGTCTTGCTAGCCATGGCGACCGTCGCGAGCCGGGCCGGCTTTCTCTGCAACAGATTCGTCAGCCAGGGATCGGCGCGCTCCGGATGATTGGTGACCTGCCGCACGCGCGATGTCATGCCGACAACGATCAGCTGGCGCAGATACCGATCACCCATCTTGGTGATCTTCCCTAAGCGCTCCTTGCCACCGCTGGAGTGGTTGCGTGGTGTCAGACCAAGCCACGCCGCAAATTCCCGACCACTCTTGAACTGGTGACCGGACCCAATCGTGGCGGCCACGGCCGAGGCGGTCACCGGGCCGACGCCAGGAATGGTCTGCAAGAGTTGCGCCTGGCGGCTGAGACGAGCCTGGATGCGCATCGTGATCTCGTACCAGCGAAGGCGGTTGTGCAGCTCGACCAGCTGACGGCTGAGAACCCGCAGAACGTCCTGGACAAGGTCGGGGAACCCGGACTGCTTGCCCTCGATGATCCCTTTCGCGAAATCGATGGCCCGCGCGACGCCCCGAGCAATGGCAATCCCGAACTCCGCGGCCAGGCTCCGGAGCATGTTGATCAGCTGGGTGCGCTGCCGAACCACGAAATCCCGTGCGCGATGCAGGGAGAGAAG
>NZ_QLMG01000014.1 GCF_003259905.1 Salipiger aestuarii
ACCGCTCTCGGCATACCTGTCACAGAGGCCGTAGCATAAATGTGCCCGGGGAAAGGGGGCGTCCGCTCAGTCCAGGATTTGTGCAACAAAACCCCTTCAGCGCTGGTTATAGGTGCGCGCGTGCCGATCGCGCGCTTGCGGCGGCCGCGTTTGCGCACTGTCAGACGCTCTTGCCGGGAGATCCGGTAGAGCTTCTTCCAGTTCACTTGCCCGCCCTCACGCGCGAGCAGCAGATGCAGTCGGCGATACCCAAAGCGCCGCCGTTCACCCCGACAGCTCCCTGAGCCTTTCCCGCAGCCCGGCCTGCGTCGACCTGGCTGAGCGCAGCCGACAGATGCGCGGATCAATCCCGGCCAGGGCACAGACCCGCCGCTGGTGGTCGTTCTTCCCTGTCCTGGCCCGGTCCAAAGCTCGTCGCCCTGCGCCGGGCTTCAGAAGTTTTTCACCAGCATTTCCTTCGGCGGGGCCACATCCCGAATATGCTCGCCCGGCATCTTCCCGAGCCTGGCATTCCCAGCCCCGAGGACCTACAGCCGCTTGGCCCCGGACACTTCCATGCCGCCATACTTCGAATGCCATTTGCAGAAGGTGCCATCGCTGATGCCATGCTTCCCTTCCGGCACAGCTCCCTGGGACCAGTGCCAGCCTGGTGTTCCCTGAGGATGCCAATGAGCTCCTCATCGCGAAACCGGCGCTGCCGCATCGTCTGTCTTTTCGTTGGCAGAACAGACTGACTTCAAACCGAGGACTTTGGGGGGGAGCGGGGCAACCGTCAGGCCTTCCTCGCGGTAAAACCTGCAGATCCGATTGATGCCGGACGCCTTGCCCTCACGACGCAGCAAGTCGAATAGCATCCGGTAGCCGAACCGCCGGCGTTCGTTGGCAGGCCAAGATGTCGCAGACGTCCCCGCAGTTCTGCGTCCGGTGCAGGTTGCGCTTGGCAGTGAACCATCTGGCGTTCCGCCCCAACGATGTGGCGGGGAGGCCGTCCAGAATGCCGGCGCGAGGGGCGATCCGCCCCCCCCCGCCCCGCGCGCCTGAGGGCTGGACGATACCGGACGTTTCGCGTTACAGTTGAATCGGGCCCAGTAAGACGTCGAAAACCACGTTTGACCATGCAGTTGCAGCCCGTAGGCGATAGCAATTCGGTAACTTCTAGCGGTTACCCCCGTACAAGCGCGGCGAAGGAGACAACAGAAATGCGAGGCAGCGCGAAGCGATCTGATCGCCGTCCAGACAACCGGACTCGCGTTTCGCCTGAAAATGCGGCAATAGCGGCGACAATTGCCCCCCAAGGGCGCGACTTCAGTTCAAAGAGCGTCTAAATCGATGCAGATCACACATCTTGTCACCCATTCCGGCGGTTTCCATGCCGATGAGCTTCTGTCATCGGTGATCCTGACGCGGCTGTTTCCCGACGCCCAGCTCGTGCGCAGCCGCGACCCCGAATGGATCGCCCCCGCAAGAACGCGCATCATCTATGACGTCGGCCAGCAGTATGACCCGGCCCAGGGCGTGTTCGATCACCACCAGCGGCCCACCCCCCAGCGCCCGGACGGCCAGCCCTTCAGCTCGTTCGGTCTGGTCTGGAACAGGTTCGGGCGCGACTATCTTGCCGCGCTGGGGTTGCCTGCCGGCGACATAGATGCGGTCCATGCCCAGTTCGATGAGCGGTTCGTGCTGCCCATCGACCTGATGGACAACGGCGCCGTCGACCCTGGATCGGCTGGCCCGCTGCTGGCGCGTCTGACGCTGCCTGTGTTGCTGGAGAGCCTCAAGCCCGTGTTCGACGATCCAGACCCGAACGCGGATGACAGGGCCTTTGCGGCGGCGCTACCCATCGCGCGTGCCTTTGTCGAATCCAACCTGAACCGCGAGGCGGCCAAGGTCCGCGCTGCGGGCATCGTTGCGGATGCTATTCGGGCGGCGGGCGACGGCAAGGTGATGGAACTGCCGCGGGGCATGCCATTCCGCCCGGCGATCGAAGAGGCAGGCGCCGATCATCTGCTGTTCGTGGTTCACCCGCGGGACACGGATTGGGCCCTGACCGGTATTCGCATCGGCGAAAACACCTTTGAACAACGCGCCGATCTGCCCAAGGCTTGGGCGGGGCTGACCGACAAGGCGCTTGAGGCCGCGACCGGCGTCGAAGGGGCGAAATTCTGTCACAACGGGCGGTTCCTGGCCATAGCGCGCAGCCGCGAGGCGGCGCTGCGCATGGCGGCGCTGGCGGTCGACGAGGCGGGCGCCGACACCGCACGCGTGCAGGCGCAGGTCTGACACGCCGCAGCGACCGCCCGCCGCTTTGGCAGCCCCGTGATGCGCAAAAATGGCCCGGACATCGTCGTCCGGGCCTTGGCAGTCCCCGGGGCCTTCAGCGGACGAGGATCACAGCATTCCTTCGGCTTTCGCCCAGTCCAGCGCCTTGTCCATCGCACGGCCAAACCGCGCGAGGATTTCCGCGACATCGTCTTCGGTGACAATCAGCGGCGGACAGAAGGCGACGGTTTCATAGACGTTGCGCACGATCAGGCCTTCTTCGGCGCACAGGGCCACCACCTTGGTGGCCATCGCGCCCGCAGGTTCGAACGCGGTCTTGGTGGCGCGATCCTTTGTCATCTCGACCCCGGCGATCAGGCCGACACCGCGCACTTCGCCCACCAGCGGGTGATCGGCGAATTTGCGCAGGCCGTCCTGGAACATCGGCTCCAGACGGGCGGCATTGCCCATAAGGTCGTTTTCCTCGATGATCGCAAGGTTTTCCAGTCCCACGGCGCAGGCGACCGGGTGGCCCGATCCGGTAAAGCCGTGGCCAAAGGTGCCCAGCTTGGCGGTGTTGTCGGCGATGGCGTTGTAGACCTTGTCATTCACCACGATCGCGGCCAGCGGCATATAGGACGATGTGAGCTGCTTGGAGGTCACCAGTATGTCAGGCGTGAACCCGTATTTCTGACAGCCGAACGGCGCGCCGGTGCGCCCGAAACCGTTGATGACCTCATCCGCGACCAGCAGGATGTCGTATTTCGCGCAGATTTCCGCAACGCCGGGCCAGTACCCGACCGGAGGCGTCATGACGCCGCCCGCGCCCATCACCGGCTCGCCGATGAACCCGGCGATGGTTTCGGGGCCTTCGGCGAGGATGGTGTCTTCCAGCTCTTTCAACAGGCGGGCGGTGAATGCCACCTCGGACTCGCCCTCGTTGGCGCAGCGCCAGTAATGCGGCGTGGTCAGGTGGGTGACCGGAATCGCGGGCAGGTCGAAATCCTTGTGGTTGCTCGGCAGGCCGGTCAGGGAACCGGAGGCGATGGTGATGCCGTGATAGCCCTTGTTCCGCGCGAGGAATTTCTTCTTTTCGGGGCGCCCAAGACCGTTGTTCAGGAACCACGCCATCTTGATGACGGTGTCGTTCGCCTCGGACCCCGAGTTGGTAAAGAAGACGCGGTTCAGTCCCTCGGGGGTCATTTCGGCCAGCTTTTCGGCCAGACGGATGGACGGTTCATGCGCCTTGTGGGCGAAGCTGTGGTAGTAGGGCAGTTTCTTCAGTTGCTCGTAGGCGGCATCGGCCAGGCGGGTTTCCGAAAAGCCCACGGCGACCGACCACAGGCCCGCCAGCGCCTCGATATATTCCTTGCCCTGATCGTCGAAGACGCGGGCGCCATCGCCCCTGGTGATGATCATCGGGCCCTTTTCCTCATGCGCGCGCATGTTGGTGTAGGGGTGCATCGAATGGGCGATGTCGGATGCGTGAAGCGAATTGGGGCGCTGGTTCATCGGGGTCTCCGTGTTGGCTGAAAGGGCAGGGGGCAGGGACTCGGGGGTCCGTGTTGCTGCGAAGCTTAGGGGAAGGCGGGGGCAAAGGTCACGGGGAATTTGATCATATTTCTTCCAGCCCGCACCAGTCGGCTATGAATAGGGCAATCGCCCCGGTGACACGTTTGACCGAGGACAGGCTGACGCGTTCGTCAAAACCGTGGATCGCTTCGGAATAGGGGCCGTAGACCAGGCAGGGGGTCTTGCCATAGATGGCGAAGACACGCCCATCGAGGTATCCGGGGGTGACGAAGGATTCGAGCGGTTGGTGATAGGATGACAGATGCGCGCGGGCGAGCGTTGCCTCGGCGTCGGACCCTTCTTCCAGCACATAGCCTTCGGCGAAGAAGCCGTTCCAGGTGACCTGCGGCGGGTTGTTGGCGAGAAACGGCACCTTGGCGGCGGCGGCGCGCAGATGGGTCTCGATCTCGCGCGCGGCGTCGGCGGCAGATGTGCCCGGGTAGATGGCGATGCGGCAGTCGATTTCGCACCATGCCGGCACCGACGAGGCCCAGTCGCCGCCCGCGATCTTGCCGACGTTGAAGTTGATCGGGTGGTCGAGGTCTTCGAAATAGCGATGCTGGGATTTGCGGGCGTTCCAGTCGGCTTCCAGCGCGCGCAGGCCGCGGATCACGTCGTAGGCGGCCTCGATCGCGTTGGCGCCGCTGCCGGCCTCGCGCACATGGACCGGGGCGCCCTGAACCCGGACGCGGAACCACAGCACGCCGGTGTTGGCGCGCACCAGCTTGTCATCCTCGGGTTCGGGGATGATCGCGGCATCGGCGTTATAGCCACGCAGCAGGGCGGCAAGGGCGCCGTTGCCGGTGCATTCCTCTTCGATCACCGATTGCTGGTACAACAACGCGGCGGGGCGGTAGCCAATGCGTTTGAGCGCCTCGACTGCGAACACGTTGGCGGCGATGCCGGCCTTCATGTCGGCGATGCCGCGCCCGTACAGCCAGTCGCCGTCGCGCCTGGGGGCGAACGGCGGGGTGGTCCACATATCCGGCGGGCCGGCGGGCACCACGTCCATATGGCCGTTCAGCACCAGCGAGCGGCCCGTTTCCCTGCGCGGCCGCAGGGTGCCCACCACGTTGATGGCATTGGAATAATCGACATCGACGGGGGAAAAGCCGGGGTGCGATCTGATGTCATCCACGTCGATGGTCCAGCGGTCCATCGCATAGCCGCGTTTTTTCAGATCGGCGTATAGGAAATTCTGCGCGGTGGCCTCTTGCCCGCGCAAGGACGGAAAGCGGCCAAGGGTTTCGGTATAGGCGATCTGTTGCTCGAACCCGTCATCAACGGCGCGCAGGATCATTCCTGTCAGGTCGGATGTCATGCGTCGCGTCCCAGAAAGCCATTCATGAACGACACCAGGGAGGTGGTCAGATCGGGCGACAGGTAACCGCCTTCCTGCACGATCACCGTGGGATAGCCTGCGGCGGCGATCATCGCGCCCGCGCGGCGAAAGCCGTCAAAGCTGATCTTCATCCCCAGAAGGGGATCGTTTTCATGCGCGTCCAGCCCGAGGCTGAGCATCAGCGCGCCAGGTTTGAAATCGCGGATCGCAACCAGCGCCTGCGCCATGCTGTCCAGCCAGACATCGTCGGTGGTGCTGCGCGGCAGCGGCAGGTTCAGGTTGAATCCCAGCCCTTCGCCAAGGCCGGTTTCATAGGTGTAGCCGGTGAAGAATGGGTAATAGTCGGACGGGTCCGCGTGAATGGAGACGGTCATCACGTCGGCACGATCATAGAATATCGACTGCGTGCCGTTGCCGTGGTGAACGTCGATGTCCAGCGATGCGACCCGGTCATGCCCGTCGCGCAGGCGCGCCGCGGCGATGGCGGAATTGTTCAGCAGGCAATGCCCGGATGCGATTTCGGCGCTGGAGTGATGCCCCGCCGGACGGCACAGCGCATAGGCCGAGGCCGCGCCGTTCAGCACCGCGTCGGCGGCGGCAATCGCGCAATCGGCGGCGCGCCGGGCGGCGCGCCAGCTGTGTTCTCCGACAGGGGCCGAGGTGTCGCCCATGTGCCAGCCCGCACGCCCGACGATGGCCTTGGGGTAGGTCGCGATGGACCGGTCGGGAAAGACGTTCGGCACCACTTCGGGGCCGGCATTGGGCAGGGTTTGCCACTCATCCCATGCGGTTTCCAGAAAATCCAGGAAATCGGGCGTGTGGACGGCCTCCAGCGCCGCGTCCGGCGCTTCGAACGGGTGTTCGGCGCGCAGGCCCAACTGGTCCAGCCCCGCCAGCAGCAGCCGCGCGCGCTCTGCCTGTTCGGCGTTGCGCAGCACCTTGCCATGGGTCAGGCGAAAAATCGGGTCATGCGCTTCGGTTTCCGGCGCGTAAAAGCATCTCATAGCGGTTTTTCGCCTTCCAGTTTGCGGAATTGCTCGGTCACCAGGCTGCGGGCGACATCGAGGTGATGGAACATGGCGTCAGAGGCGGCGGGCGCGTCGCCTGCCTGGATCGCTTCGACGATGGGCACATGGGTGTCAGCCAAGCGGTGTGCATCGTCGTAAAGCTTGCCGATCAGCATGATGGTCAGCTCGGTTTCCAGCGCGATCTGCTCAAACGTCGCCAGAAAGCGCGGGTTGCCCGCGCCGTTGCAGATCAGGCGATGAAACTGCATGTCGGCCTCGACCTGTGTGAGCATGTCATGACCGGGTTCCGCGACGCGGTGCAGCACGTCGATCTGGGCACACAGGGCGGGCACGGTTTGTCTGTCCCCTTCGCGGATCAGGCGGCGCACGGCGGCCAGTTCGATGACGATGCGAAATTCGTACAGGTTGTCCAGTTCGGTCGGGGTAAAGCTGCGCACGAAAAAGCCGCGGTTGGGCTGATAGGTCACAAGGCCCGAGTTTTCCAGCAGCCGCGCCGCTTCACGTACCGGCGCACGGCTGGTGCCAAGCCGCCGGGCGATCACCGATTCGCTCAGCCGCTGCCCGGCGGGCAGCTGGCCGGACACGATGGCCTTGCTGAGCCTGCGCGCCACACGCTGAACCAGCCCCTCGCGGTCGAGCGGCCCAAGTTCGCCTGCGTCGGTGTCTACATCCATGCCGGGCCTCTGCTGAGGTGAAATTCCAGTCAAGGCTAATTGTATATCCGTCGATTGTCGACAATCGACTTGACGAAAGGTGCAAAATTGCCCTTCCTTTGGTCTCGACGATGGCAAGGAGAGGTGGGATGCCCGACGGGATGACAAGCGACACGGTCGGCGCTCTGCGGCGCGATCTGGCGGCTGCCTACCGTTTGATCGCGCTTTACGGTATGGATGACAGCATCTACACCCATGTCTCGGCCCGGTTGCCCGATGGCCCGGGCGGGGAAAAGCGATTCCTGCTGAACCCCTATGGCTTGCGGTTCGATGAGGTGACGCCGGACAATCTGGTGACCGTGGATGAAACCGGCGCGGTGGTCGATGACCCCTGTGGCGCTGGCATGAACGCCGCGGGCTTTACCATTCACTCGGCGGTTCACATGGCGCGCCATGATGCGGTCTGCGTGCTGCACACCCATACGGTCGCCGGTGTGGCGGTGTCGTCGGTGCGCGAAGGTCTGCTGCCGCTCAATCAGTGGTCGGCGCAGTTCTTTGGCCAGTTCGCCTTTCACGATTACGAAGGCATCGCGCTGAACCTCGAAGAACGCGCGCGCATCGTGGCCGATCTGGGGGACAAGCGGGTGATGCTGCTGCGCAATCACGGCACGCTGCTGCTGGGCCGGTCGGTCGCCGAGGCGATGAAATACGCGCTGAACCTCGAACGATCCTGCAAGGCGCAGGTGGCCGCGCTGGGCATGGGGCTGACCCCGATGGTGCTGCCGGATGATCTGGCGGCACATACGGCCGCGCAATACGCCCGCGCCTATGACAAGATCGAGCAGGGCGGCGAGCGCGACCCCGAATGGGCCGCGATGCTGCGCTTGCTCGACACAAAGCTTCCCGGCTGGGCCGGGTAGAACACCCCCGGTACGCTCCGGGCCATGCGATCCTGCGTCAAGACAGGCCGCATTCCATCGAAACGACGGAAAAACAGGGAAAGCCATGAAACATCTGAAAGCGACAACATTTCTCATCGCGGCCGCGCTTGCGACACCGCTTGCCGCGCAACAGGACGGCGGGCGGCTCGACATCGTCGTTCAACCCGAACCGCCGGGGCTGATGCTGGGCCTCGTGCAGAACGGCCCGGCGCAGTTGGTCGCGGGTGACATCTATGAGGGTCTGCTGCGCTATGACACCGACCTCAACCCAATGCCGGGTCTGGCGGAAAGCTGGGAAGTGTCGGACGACGGTCTGACCTATACGTTCAAGCTGCACGAAGGCGTCAAATGGCACGATGGCGAGGATTTCACCGCCGATGACGTGGTGTTCAGCGCCGGCACCTTCCTGCCCGAAACCCACGCCCGCCTGCGCGCCTCGCTGGCCTATGTCGACAGCATCACGGCGCCGGATCCGCTGACGGCCGTTTTCAAGCTGAAGGAACCCTTCGGCCCCTTCATCAGCGTGTTCGAAGCGGCGACCATGCCGATGATCCCCCAGCACATCTATGAAGGCACTGACTTTGCCAACAACGAAATGAACGCCACGCCCATCGGCACCGGTCCGTTCAAGTTCGATGAATGGGTGAAGGGCAGCTATATCCATCTGGTCAAGAACGAAGACTACTACGTCGACGGTCTGCCCCATCTGGACGAGGTATATTATCGCGTGATCCCCGATGCCGCCAGTCGCGCGGTTGCGTTCGAAACCGGCGAAGTCGATGTGCTGCCCGGCGGGTCGGTGGAAAACTGGGACATCCCGCGCCTGACCGAAATGGACGGTGTCTGTTCCACCGGCAAGGGCTGGGAGTTCTTTGCCCCCCACGCCTGGATGTGGCTGAACAACCGCGAAGGTCCGATGGCGGACGTGCGCTTCCGTCAGGCGATCATGTACGCGATGGACCGTGAATTCATGCGCGACGTGGTGTGGAACGGCTTTGGCAAGGTGCCGACGGGGCCGGTGTCTTCGGTGACGAACTTCTATACCGACGACGTGACGATCTACGATCACGACCCCGACAAGGCCAGGACGCTGCTGGACGACATGGGCTATGACGGCGAACCGGTGCGCATCCTGCCGCTGCCTTATGGCGAAACGTGGCAGCGCTGGGCCGAAGCGGTGCGCCAGAACCTGTCCGAGGTCGGCATCAACGTCGAAATCGACAGCGCTGACGTTGCCGGCTGGAACGAGAAGACGTCGCAGTGGGACTACGACATGGCGTTCACCTATCTCTACCAGTACGGCGATCCCGCGCTGGGCGTGTCGCGCAACTACACCGCCGATCGCATCGAAAAGGGCAGCCCGTGGAACAATGTCGAGGGCTACAACAACCCCGAGCTTGACAAAAAGTGGTTCGCCGCCGCAACCATGACCTCGCCCGAGGAACGCCAGGCCGCCTATGACGAGATCCAGAAGGAAATCGTCGACGATGTGCCCGTGGCCTGGATGCTGGAACTGGAATACCCGACGATCTATCGGTGCAACGTGCAGGATCTGGTGACCACCGGGATTGGCGTGAATGACGGCCCGCGCAACGCCTGGATCGAAGAGTAAACACTGCGGCCGGGCGAAAATTTTTAGTCCTAAAAATTTTCTTCGCGCTCCGCTCGCAGATTGCGCCCGGCCTTCCCATTCCAAGAAGAGAAAGCGACCGGCATGTCCGTTCTCGCCATCATTGCCGCGCGGCTTTTCAAGGCTGCGCTGACGCTGCTTGCCATTGCTGTGCTCAACTTCTGCCTGCTGCACGCCGCCCCCGGAGACCCTGCCGTGGTGCTTGCCGGCGAGGCAGGCGCTGCCGACGAGCAGATGATCGAACAGTTGCGCGAACGCTTCGGGCTCGATCAGCCCTTTGGTGTGCAGCTTTGGAAATACGTCTCGGGGGTGGCGCAGCTGGACCTGGGTTACAGCTTTCGGCAGGGCGCGCCGGTGATCGACCTGATCGCCGAGCGGCTGCCCGCCACCCTGTTACTGACGCTGACCGCTTTTGTCATCTCGCTGGTGTTCGGCATCGCGCTGGGGGTCGCTGCCGCCGCGCGGGTCGGCAAACCGCAGGACAGCCTGCTGACCGCGCTCGCGCTGCTGTTTTACGCCACGCCGCTGTACTGGGCGGCGCTGATGGCGGTGCTGGTGTTTTCGGTCTGGCTCGGCTGGCTACCGGGGTTCGGGTATGAAACCGTCGGGGCCGGGTACACCGGGTTCGACCGCGCGCTGGACATCGCCAGGCATCTCGTTCTGCCAGCGCTGACGCTGGGGTTGTTCTTCATGGCGGTCTACATGCGCATGACGCGGGCCTCGATGCTCGAAGTGTCGACGGCGGATTTCGTGAAAACCGCGCGGGCCAAGGGGCTTTCGGGGGCGGTGATCCGCCGCCGGCACATCCTGCGCAACGCCATTTTGCCGGTGGTCACGCTGGCCGGTCTGCAAGCGGGGCAGCTGATCGGCGGGGCGGTGCTGACCGAAACCGTCTTTGCCTGGCCCGGTATCGGACGGCTGATGTTCGAAAGCCTTGCCGCGCGCGATTACAACACCATTCTGGGCGTCTTTCTTGTGTCTGCCGCCATGGTCATTCTGTTCAACATCGTCACTGACATTGTCTACCGCCTTGTGGACCCCCGGATCGGAGCCCGCGCATGAGCTTCTGGAAACGCTTTCGCACCAATATCGGGGCCATTGTCGGAGTCGTCCTGCTGATCGGGGTCATTGCCATTGCGCTGCTTGCGCCGGTGATCTTCGAGCACGGCCCCTGGCAGATGGTACAACGCCCGTTTCTCGCGCCGTTTGCGGTGGATGGCTTGCCGCTGGGCACGGACACGCTGGGGCGCGATGTGGCCTCGCAACTGGCGCATGGCGCGCGGGTGTCGCTGCTGGTGGGGCTTGTGTCGACGCTGGTGGCGCTGCTCATCGGGGTGCCTTTGGGCGCGCTGGCCGGGTTCTATGGAGGCTATGTGGATGAGGGCGCCATGCGCTTTACCGAGTTCTTTCAGACCATCCCCAACTTTGCGCTCGCCATCGTGCTGGTGGCGATCTTTGAACCTTCGCTCGCGTCGATCACGCTGGCCATCGCCATCGTGTCCTGGCCCCCGGTCGCGCGGCTTGTGCGGGCCGAGGTCATGTCGGTGCGCAAGCGCGAATTCGTCGATGCGGCGACGCTGGCGGGGCTGTCCAAGCACCGCATTCTGATCCGTCAGGTGCTGCCCAACACCGTGTCGCCGATCATCGTCATGGCCTCGCTCATGGTGGCGACGGCGATCCTGCTGGAAAGCTCGCTAAGCTTCCTGGGCCTTGGCGATCCCAATGCCATGAGCTGGGGTTACATGATCGGGGCGGCGCGCACGGTCATCCGGTCCAGCTGGTGGCTGAGCTTTTTCCCCGGCGTCGCGATCATCATCACGGTTCTGGCGCTGAACCTGATCGGAGAAGGGCTGAACGACGCGCTCAACCCGCACCTGTCACGAAAGGGCCGCGCATGAGCACGCTTGCCATTGAACATCTGACCATCGGGTTGCCCGAAGGGGCCGACCGGCCGTTTGCGGTCGAAGACGTCAGCATGACCATCGACAAGGGCCATATCCTGTGCGTGGTCGGTGAATCCGGGTCGGGAAAATCCATGACCGCCAACGCGCTGATGGGGCTGCTGCCTCCCGGAGTCGCCGTCAAGGCGGGCCGCGCCCTGTTCGAGGCGCGCGATGTGTTGCGTCTGCCCGAGGCCGACAAGATGGCCCTGCGCGGCGCCTCCATCGCGATGATCTTTCAGGAACCGATGACGGCGCTGAACCCGCTGATGCGCATCGGCGATCAGATCACCGAGGTGTTTGCCGCGCATGACCGCTTTACCCAGGCCGAACGGCGCAAAAAGGCGCTGGACCTGATCCGCGAGGTGCAGCTGCCCGATCCGGAAAAGATCATCCGCGCCTATCCCTTTCAGCTGTCGGGCGGGCAGCGTCAGCGGGCGATGATCGCCATGGCTCTGGCGCTGGAGCCCAAGCTGCTGATCGCCGATGAACCCACCACCGCGCTGGACGTGACGACACAGTCGCAGATCCTCAAATTGATCCTTGATCTGCGCGACAGGCGCGGGATGGCGGTGATGTTCATCACCCATGACTTTGGTGTCGTGGCTGAAATCGCCGACGGGGTCATCGTCATGCGCGAGGGGAAGGTGGTCGAACAGGGGCCCGCCGCGCAGGTCCTGAATACGCCGCAGCACGGCTACACCCGGCGCCTGCTTGCGGCGATCCCGACCGGGGTGTTGCCGGAACGGCGCGTCCTTTCCGACAGTCCGGCGCTGGAAATCAAGGGGCTGCGCAAGATCTATCGCACCGGGGGCGGGCTGTTTCGTGCCCCGCGCGAGGTGCGCGCGGTGGACGATGTGTCGCTGACCGTGTCGCGCGGCGAGGTGCTGGGGCTGGTGGGTGAATCCGGGTCCGGGAAATCCACGCTAGGGCGCACCGCCGTGCGTCTGGTCACGCCTGATGGGGGGCAGGTGCTGGTCGGGGGCACCGATCTTGCCGCCCTGTCGGACGAGGATCTGCGCAAGCAGCGCCACAAGGTGCAGATGGTGTTTCAGGACCCCTATGCCTCTCTCAACCCGCGTCAGCGCATCATCGGCGCGATCACCGATGGCCCCATTGCCCGCGGCATCCCAAAGGCGCGGGCCGTCGCCCGCGCCCGCGAACTGCTCGATATCGTCGGGCTTGGGGCCGATGCCGCCAGCCGCTTTCCCCACGAGTTTTCCGGCGGACAGCGCCAGCGCATCGGCATCGCCCGTGCGCTGGCCATGGACCCCGAGCTTATCATCGCGGATGAAGCGGTGTCGGCGCTCGACGTGTCGATCCAGGCGCAGGTGCTGGATCTGCTGCGCGATCTGCGCGAAAAGATGGACCTGTCGATCCTGTTCATCACCCACGATCTGCGCGTCGCCGCCCAGCTGTGTGACCGCATCGCGGTGATGCAAAAGGGCAGGCTGGTCGAAATCGGCACCGTGCACGACATTTTCCTGAACCCGCAACAGGATTACACGAAGCAACTGCTCGCCGCCGTGCCCGGCGCGGATTGGGACAACCAGAAGGTGCCAGCATGACCCGGATTCTTGGTGTTGCCACCTGTTCGCGGCTCGATGTTGCAGATCGCTTTGTGCCCCTGTTCGAACGGCTGGCACCTGAAATCGACCTGCGCGCCCCGCGCGACATCGACCGCCCCGAAGACGTGCGCTTCATGCTGACCTTCGTTCCCGGCGACGATGCGTTCACGCCATATCCCAACCTGGAGGCGGCGTTCAGCATCGGCGCGGGGCAGGATGCCATCGACACCTGCCCGTCGCGCCCCGAAGGCCTGCCGGTCTATCGGCTGGAAGACCCCGATCAGGCGCTTCAGATGGCGGCGTTCTGCGTCTTTCACGTCCAGTGGCACCAGCGTGAGATGTTCGACATCCGCGCCGCCCAGGCGCGCGGCGAATGGTTGCGCAAGGCGACCGGGCTGTCGCCGCGAAGCAAGCGCATCGGCGTGATGGGGTTTGGCCACATGGGGCGAGCGGTGGCAAAGGCGCTGGTGGCGCTGGGCTATCCGGTGCAGGGTTATGCCCGGCGTATGCCCGATCCGCCCGAGCCGGGGGTCACCCATTTCACCGACGGACAAATGGATGATTTCGTGGCGCGATCGGATATCCTTGTCAACGTGCTGCCGCTGACACCGCAGACGCGCGGCCTGATCGACGCCGGCTTTCTGGCCAGGCTGCCGCAGGGGGCGGCGCTGATTCACGTCGGGCGCGGCGGGCAGGTCGATGAACCCGCGCTGATCGCGGCGCTGGACAGCGGCCACCTGTCGGGGGCGTCTGTCGATGTCTTTGAAACCGAACCGCTGCCGGCGGATCACCCGTTCTGGGCGCATGAGAGGGTTTTCATGACGCCGCACAGTGCCTGCATCCCGGTCCCCGAAGCTGTCGTGCGTTCGGTGCGCGCGCGCATGAGATCCGACCCATCGAAAGAGACCTTTGCATGACCGACCTCAACGCCCTCTCCGCCCGCGAACTGGCAGCCCGCATCCGGTCCGGCGCGATCGGTGCCGTCGATGTGGTGGGCGAAACGCTTGACCGCGTGATCCGGATGAACCCGAAGGTCAACGCCATCGTGCAGAACTGCGGCGCCGATGCGCTGGCCGAGGCCGAGGCACTGGACGCGCGCATCGCCTCGGGAAGGCCGGTGGGGCCTCTGGCGGGCGTGCCGGTGACGATCAAGGTGCTTTCGGATCAAAAGGGCTATGCCAGCACCAATTCCTGCCAGATCTACAGCGATGTGATCGCGACGCAGGACACGCCGTTCCTGCGTCACATGCGCCAGAAGGACGCGATCGTCATCGGTCGCACCAACACGCCCGCCTTTTCCTATCGCTGGTTCACCACCAATGATTTTTACGGCGCGACCAGGAACCCCCATCACGATGGGCTGACCGCCGGGGGATCGTCGGGCGGGGCAGGGGCCGCGATTGCCACGGGCATGGGGCATATCGCGCATGGCACCGATATTGCCGGGTCGATTCGCTATCCGGCTTATGCCTGTGGCATTCAGGGCCTGCGTCCGACCCCCGGCCGGGTGCCGATGTTCAATCACTCGGGCGCCGACCGGGGCATCGGACCGCAGCTCATGGCGGTGTCCGGCCCGCTGGCGCGCCGCGTCGACGACCTGCGGCTGGGGCTGGAAGGCATGGCCGGCTATGCACCCGACGATGTCTGGAGCGCGCCTGTCCCCCTGATCGGCCCCGCGTATCGCCGCCGTGTCGCCCTGGTGACTCACCCCGGCGGAATGGACACAGCCCCCCGCATCGTGGCGGATCTGGAACGCGCGGCGCAGATGTTCCGTGAGGCGGGCTGGCAGGTCGATGTGCCCGCTGTCGTCCCGGACATGCGCGAAGCGGTCGAGTTGCAGATCGACCTGTGGCTGTCGGACGACCACGCCACCAAACTGGACGCCGCGCAACGCGAAGGCGACGCGGGCGCCATTGCCCTGCTGACCCATTATGCGGACCACGCTGCCCAGATCGACGTCAAGCGGTTCGGCGAGCTGTTCATCCGCCGTGCCGCGCTGATCCGCGCGTGGCGTGCGTTTCTGGCCGATTACCCGGTGGTCTTGATGCCGAACTGCGCCGAGTTGCCGTTTCGACAGGATCAGGATCTGGAAGGCAGCGACATGATCGCCCACCTTTGGGATGTGATGCTGCCCCAGATCGCCATCCCGGTGCTGGGCATCCCGGCGATTTCCATCGCATCCGACGTGCAGGACGGCGTACCGTCGGGGGTGCAGCTTGTCTGCCCGCCATGGCGCGAAGACATCTGTCTGGACGCGGGCGAAATCCTTGAACGGGGATTCGGCTTTCCCGGTCTCGTGAGCTGATAGCGCTTGACACAGGCGGCGTCAGGCCCCATTTGCGGACCTGACGCCGCGCTGCCGCGTGAGCTAGCCGCGCCCCTCGGGATGATTTCCCGGCATGAGCGCATCGGTGTCACACCTACGGTTCCCCATCACGCAGGGTTCTGGACGCGAATGGCCAGCAGGTCGCGGGACACGCCCGCGCTGTCAGAGGCCCGCGCGACACCCTGGCCATGCCGCCCCCGACAGGGGCGGGTGGCGTCTTGCCGTGAACCGATCCCGGACACGGCCCGCAAAGGATAAGATTTGTTCGACTTCGACATGCTCGGCCTCGCTCCGTCTCTCACCGAGGTTCTTCAGAAGAACGGGTTCAAGGAACCCACCCCGATCCAGAACCAGGCGATCCCGCTGGCGCTGGAGGGGCACGATGTGCTCGGCCTCGCGCAGACCGGCACAGGCAAGACGCTTGCCTTTGGCCTGCCGCTGATCGACGGCCTGCTCAAAGAGCCGGGCAAGCCTGCGCCCAAGTGCGCCAAGGCGCTTGTGCTGGCTCCTACGCGCGAACTGGTCAACCAGATCGCCGACAGCCTGCGTCAGTTGACCGACGGGTCCAAGCTGCGGGTCGCCACGGTTGTGGGCGGGCAGTCCATCAACCGCCAGATCAGCTTTCTGTCGCGCGGAACGGACATTCTAGTTGCGACACCGGGCCGTCTGATCGATCTGATGGACCGCGGCGCGGTCGATCTGTCCACCGTGCGTCAGCTGGTGCTGGACGAGGCCGACCAGATGCTGGACCTTGGCTTCATTCACGCGCTGCGCCGCATCGCGCCCAAGCTGGGCACGCCGCGCCAGACGATGCTGTTTTCGGCGACCATGCCCAAGCAGATGGAAGAGCTGTCCTCGGCTTACCTGAGCAACCCGCGCAAGGTGCAGGTGTCGCCACCGGGTAAGGCCGCGGACAAGGTCACGCAGTCGGTGCATTTCGTCGATAAGAACGACAAACCCGCCAAGCTGCGCGAGATTCTGCGCAAGGATATGGACGCGCTGACATTGGTGTTTTCGCGTACCAAGCACGGCGCGGAACGCCTGATGAAGGGCCTCGTAGCCGACGGGTTCAACGCCGCGTCAATCCATGGCAACAAAAGCCAGGGCCAGCGCGACCGTGCCATCAAGGCGTTCCGCGACGGCACCATCACGGTGCTCGTGGCCACCGATGTGGCCGCGCGCGGCATCGACATTCCGGGCGTGGCCTATGTGGTCAACTTCGACCTGCCCGAAGTGCCGGACAATTATGTCCACCGCATCGGCCGCACGGCGCGCGCCGGGCGCGAGGGCGAAGCCATCGCCTTCTGCGCCCCGGATGAGGGCGATCTGTTGCGCCAGATCCAAAAACTGATGAAGATCGATATTCCGGTCGCCAGCGGCGAAGCGCCTTCTGATGTGGCTGGCAGCGGGCAGCGTCGCCGCGGTGGTGGCGGTCGTCGTGGCGGCGGCGGTGGCGGACCGCGCGGCGGGCAGGGCAAGAGCGGCAAGCCGTCGGGCCCCAAGTCCGAAGCCTTTGGAAAGCCCGGCACGACGGGCCCCCGCAGTCGTCGTCCGCGCCGCAAGGCGGCTTGAGCTTCGAATCGACCCAAAAATCTTCGTACGAAGATTTTTGGGTGCTGGGTTCTTCGAAAACAAGATTTTTCGTACGAAAAATCTTTGGAGCCACAGATGTAAAACGCCCGGGCGCGGAGATCGCCCGGGCGTTTTTACGTTTGTTCCCGAACAGGAGCGTCAGAGACCGAGCTTGGCGGCGACGATTTGGTTGACGGCCTTGGGGTTGGCCTTGCCTTCTGTCGCCTTCATCACCTGGCCGACGAACCAGCCCGCCAACTTGGGGTTTGCCTTGGCCTTTTCGACCTGCGCCGGGTTGGCGGCGACGATCTCGTCCACCGCGGCTTCGATGGCGCCGGTGTCGGTCACCTGCTTCATGCCGCGGTCTTCGACGATGGCCTCGGGGTCGCCGCCTTCGGTGTAAACGATTTCGAACACGTCCTTGGCAATCTTGCCGCTGATCGCGTCCGACTTGATCAGCCGCACGATACCCGCAAGTTGAGCGGGACTGACCGGGCTGCCGGTGATGTCGTGGCCTTCCTTCTTCAGCCGGCCGAACAGCTCGTTGATGACCCAGTTGGCGGCCAGCTTGCCGTCGCCTGCGGTGCCTGCGACATCTTCGAAATAGGCCGCATTGGCGACATCGGCGGTCAGCACGCCAGCATCATATTCCGACAGGCCGAAATCCTTGACGAAGCGCGCCTTCTTGGCGTCGGGCAACTCGGGCAGCGAGGCGGCGATGTCGTCGATCCACGCCTGTTCGATCTCCAGCGGCAGCAGGTCCGGGTCGGGGAAGTAGCGGTAATCATGCGCCTCTTCCTTGGACCGCATCGAGCGTGTTTCGTTCTTGTCGGGATCGTACAGCCGGGTTTCCTGATCCACAGAGCCGCCCGATTCCAGAATGGCGATCTGGCGCCTGGCCTCGTGGTCGATGGCGGCCTGGATGAACCGCATCGAGTTCATGTTCTTGATCTCGCAGCGGGTGCCAAGGTGGCCGAAATCCTGGGTGGCCTGGTATTTCTCGTACTGGCCCGGCAGACAGACCGACACGTTCACATCCGCGCGCAGGTTGCCGTTCTGCATGTTGCCGTCGCAGGTGCCGAGGTAGCGCAGAATCTGACGGATCTTGGCGACATAGGCGGCAGCCTCTTCGGGGCCGCGAATATCCGGGCGCGAGACGATTTCCATCAGCGCCACACCGGTGCGGTTGAGATCGACAAAGGACATGTTGGGGTCCATGTCATGGATTGACTTGCCCGCGTCCTGTTCGACGTGGATCCGTTCGACACGCACCAGCCGCGCAATTCCCGGCTCCATGTCCACGATCACCTCGCCCTCGCCGACCAGCGGATGGTATAGCTGGCTGATCTGATAGCCCTGAGGCAGATCCGGATAGAAGTAGTTCTTGCGATCGAACGCCGAGGACAGGTTAATCTGCGCGTTCAGGCCCAGCCCGGTGCGCACCGCCTGTTCGATGCAGTATTCGTTGATTACCGGCAGCATTCCCGGCATCGCCGCATCCACGAAGGAGACGTTGGAATTCGGCTCGGCGCCAAACATTGTCGATGCGCCGGAAAACAGCTTGGCCTTGCTTGCGACCTGGGCGTGGATTTCCATGCCGATCACCAGTTCCCAGTCGTGTTTTGCCCCGGCGATGACCTTGGGTTTCGGGGACTCGTAGGTCAGGTCAAGCATGCTGTATCCTCGTCGCGCTGATCGCGTCGGGGATACGTCAGACCGGCGCAGGGGGCAAGGGCGCAGGGGACACAGGGCGTCGGTTCCAAAGCAACGCCCGCTTCGGTAAAGCGTACCGTGCGCCCGCGTTCCAGCTGGTGGGCAAAATGGCCCCGCAGCGCCGACAGCGCGCGGGTGCCTCCGGCGCGCTGTATCCCGGCCGTGCCCGGGGCGCTCGGGTTCGGCTGCGCGCGTGCCCAGATGTCGGGGTGAATTTCGCGTAGATGATCCTGTACGATCCAGCCAAAGCTGTCGGCAATCCGCGCCCGTGGTGCGCGCGACGAGGCCGCCCCCGACAGGCTTTGCCCGCAATAGGCCGCCAGCGTATTGGCCATGTGCTGATCCGGGCGCCTTGCCAGAATGTCATGCAGACCTTCGACGAACAGCTCTGCCTCGACATAGGCAAATCCCCGTGTCTCGCCCGAGCAAAGCGCATCGAACCACACCCAGCTGTACCCGCCCATCCCCCAGACGTCCGACACGCGCGCGGCGGTGCGGCGTGCCTCGCGGTCCAGCTTTTCCCAACTGCCGAAGCGCGACGGGACAAGGTCGCGGCCAAGGGCGCGCATATGGTCCGCGCAGGCCGGATCCAGATCGATCAGGTCTTCGTAATCGTCGATGACTCGGCACGCGGGCCGGGCATCGACCTCGACCAGCGCGCAGCGCAGGGCGGCAATGGCGGCAGAGTTGCATTCGATCGGATCGAAACGCGAGATCAACCGATGCGCGATCTCCAGATGCTGGGCGCGGGCATCATGGCGCAAGGCCCCGAATTCGGGTGTGGTGCCTGCGCCCGACGGTCCTTCCCAGGCACGGGCAACGGCAAGATGCGCCAGCGCCAGGGTGTGGGCGAGCCAGGCGTCTTCCTCGGATCGGTCCATGCAGTCGCGCAAGGAGTAAAGGATGGCGCGGGCAGCGGTCGGATCGTTGCGCGAGACCGCGCCGCAGGCGCTGTCGACGGCGTCGGACCCGGCCCCCTCGCCCAGAAGGCGCGCCACGGGCGTTCCGCCCAGAGTGGCGGCGCGGTCTTCATCGGCCTGGCGCAGGCCGCAGGACAGCGTTTCCCAGTCGTCCTGCCTTGCGAGATAGCGCCCCTGTATGCGGATACGCCCCTGCTCTGCCGCATCGGGCGACATCGACCGGATGGGGATGTCCACCTGGGGCCGTACGTTCTCGGGCGGGCAGTCCGGAACGCCTTCGTCCGAAGACGCAGCGGGGTGGGCCGTGGCGTGAAACGATGTCACGCGCTTGCCGAGCGCACGCACGGAATGGAACATGAAATGGGGTCTCGATGAGCTGAACATGGGGTCTCGGGGGCGGGATATGATGAGAAACTGCTCCTCAATTCGGGCGCATCTTGGGCAAGGCTGCGATGAATGGGCGGCATTCCGCGCACCGGCGCGCAGCCGACGCCACATTGAATCCCAATGGGTTAACGTAGTCGGCCCGCAAGTTGTTCGCGGGTCGGAACCAGGCGCGCGGCGCGCGCGCTTTACCGGTTCCGCGCTGTGTGGCATGTCGCAGCCATGACACATCGCGTTTTTACGATCTTCGCGGCTCTGCTGTTCGCCGGAACCGCTTTTGCAGATTCTGCGCCGCTTCCGACTGTGCCGTCGGTTCAGGCGGTGACGGTTTCGCTGCGGCCAACACCGCGGCGCGTGCATATTCCCGAGGCCCGCTGGGGCACGTCCGGTGGCCGAAAGCAATGGTCGCTGGCGGCGCTGTCGGCGTTGCGCGGGCCGGCGGAACGCCTGCCGGAAATCGTGCCCGACGACATTTCGACCTGGTGCCCCGCCTACCCGAGCGCCGGACGCGAGGACCGCGAGGCGTTCTGGGTCGGACTGGTATCGACGCTGGCCAAGCACGAAAGCACCTACCGCCCCACCGCCGTGGGCGGAGGCGGGCTGTGGTACGGGTTGTTGCAGATCCTGCCATCGACCGCCCGGCTTTACAATTGTCAGGCCCGCAGCGGGGCCGCGCTTCAGGATCCCAGGATGAACCTTGCCTGCGGGCTGCGGATCATGGCCAAGACCGTGTCGCGGGACCGTGTGGTCAGCCGCAACATGCGCGGCGTCGCCGCCGATTGGGGGCCGTTCCATTCGCGCAACAAGCGCGAGGACATGATCGCCTGGACGCGGTCGCAATCCTATTGCGCGGGCCTGCCGAAATCGCTCAAGCCGGTGGCGCGGCCCGACAGCTGGGGCGAACCCGCGCTGCTTGCAAACGCAGGTATTGCCCGGACGCGGCCGCATCTGCCGGCCTTTGACGGCGTGATTGCCTATGCGGTCGATGGTGCGATCCTGCGCCGCGGCATTGATCCGGTGATCGCCACATCGGGCCTGAGCCGGGCCCAGACGCACACCAGCCCCATCGACTGAACCGGTGGAACGCTTGGGCGGGGCCGGCCGAGAAGGGCGGAACCGTCAGAGGGGGCGCTGCCCCCGCGCTGCGCGCCCCCCGGAGTTTATTTTGCAAGATGAAGCACAAGGCGCCGCCCGATCGGGAGGCGGCGCCTTGTGCTTCCTTGTGTTTGGTCTGGTCCGCCCTGTCCCGCTGGCGACGCGCCCGTGACTGGCCCGTGCCTAGCCCAGCAACCGCGTGACCATTTCGGTTACGTCGCGCGACAGTCCGGGCTTGGCGGCGAGGCGTTCAAGCTCGGCTTTCATCAGCGCCTGCCGGGCGTTGTCATATCGTCTCCAGGTCTGGAAGACCGAGCACATGCGGGCGGTGGTCTGCGGGTTCTTTTCGTCCAGCCGGATCAGCCAGTCGGCAAGCAGCCGGTAGCCGCGCCCGTCCCTGGCGTGAAAGCCTGCGTGGTTCATCGCCAGAGACCCAAAGACCGCGCGGAAGCGGTTCGGGTTCTTCCAGTCGAAATCGGGGTGGCGTGTCAGGGCCTCGGCCCGCGTGGCGGCGTTTTCGGGCGCGGTGGCGGCGACCTGAAGCGCGAACCATTTGTCCATTACCAGGCGGTCGCCGCGCCATTGTTCGGCAAAGCGGGCGAGGGCGGCGTGTTCGGTCCCGGCCTGCACCAGGCAGCCAAGCGCGCCCAGTTGCAGCGTCATGTTGTCGGCGGCATCAAATTGCGCCTGCGCCGCCGCGCCCCCGTCCAGCCGGGTCAGCAGCGCCAGCAGCGCCCCACCAAGCGCGCGTTTGCCCGATTGCCCGGCGCCGGGATCATAGGGCGCATCGACGGTGCAGGCCGCGCGCAGATCGCCCAGCCAGCCCGACCATCGCGCCGCCATCGCGTTGCGCAGGGATTCCGATGCGGCATAAAGCGCGTCGGGGTCCGGCGTGACGCCATTCGCATGCAGATGCTGCGCCATTTCCGCCTGCGTGGGCAGGGCCAGCATCAGGGCGCGAAAAGCCGGGTCCAGCGTATCGTCCCGCACCACCTGTTCCAGCGCGCCCAGCCAGGCATCGTCTGGTTCGGTGCCTTCGGTCACCATTGCCTCAAGGCAGGCGCGGGCAAGATCGCGGTTCGCCTCCCAGCGGTTGAAAGCATCGGTGTCATGGGCCAGCAGAAAGCTCTTTTCGCTGGCGGAGGTTGCGCGTTCCAGCACCACGGGGGCCGAAAAGCCGCGCAGGATCGACGGCACCGGGCGCGCGCCAAGGCCGTCGAAGGCAAAGCTTTGCCGCGTTTCGGTCATTTCCAGCACCCTGGTCGGCGCGACCTCGTCCCCGTTGGGGCCGAGCAGGCCAACCGCGATGGGCAGCACCTGGGGCTGCGCGTCCTGCTGGCCGGGCGTGTGTTGGGCGAAGGTCAGGGTGAAGGTGCCGTCCTGCCAGTCTTCGGTGACCGACAGGTGGGGGGTGCCGGGCTGGGAATACCAGCGTTTGAACTGGGTCAGGTCGCGCCCGGTGCTGTCCTGAAACACCGCCAGCCAGTCTTCGATGGTACAGGCCTGCCCATCGTGTCTGTCGAAATAGAGGTCGAGCGCCTTGGCGTAGGCATCATCGCCGACCAGACGCTTGAGCATCCCGATCACCTCGGCGCCTTTTTCATAGACGGTCGCGGTGTAGAAATTGTTGATCTCCTGAAAGCTTTCGGGGCGGACGGGGTGGGACAGGGGCCCCTGATCCTCGGGGAACTGGCGGGCGCGCAGGTCGATCACATCGCCGATGCGCTTCACCTCGGGCGAGCGCATGTCCGATGTGAACTGGCTGTCGCGATAGACTGTCAGCCCCTCTTTGAGGCACAACTGAAACCAGTCGCGGCAGGTGATGCGGTTGCCGGTCCAGTTGTGAAAATACTCGTGGGCGATGATTGCCTCGATGCGCTCGAAATTGGCATCCGTGCTGGTTTCGGGGGATGCAAGCACGCAAGACGAGTTGAACACGTTCAACCCCTTGTTTTCCATCGCGCCCATGTTGAAATCGTCCACCGCGACGATGTTGAACACATCCAGATCGTATTCGCGGCCATACACCTTTTCGTCCCAGCGCATCGACGCGATCAGGCTTTCCATACCCCAGGCGCATTTGTTTTCGTCGCCGGGGCGGACCCAGATGTTCAGCGCGACCTCTTTGCCCGACATCGTGGTGAAACTGCCCGGATGGTTCACCAGATCGCCCGCGACAAGGGCGAACAGATAGGCGGGTTTGGGCCAGGGGTCGTGCCATTCGGCATAGCCGTTGCCGCTGCCACCGGGGTTGCCGTTGGACAGCTTGACCGGCTCGGTGCCCTCAATCCGCACGGTAAAGGTGGCCATCACGTCGGGGCGGTCGGGGTAATAGGTGATCTTGCGAAAGCCCTCGGCCTCGCACTGGGTGCAGTACATGCCGTTCGACATGTACAGCCCTTCAAGCGCGGTGTTCGCGGCAGGGGCGATCTCGACCTCGGTCTCGAAGGTGAAACTGCCGTCCGGCACCGCGCAGCGCAGCCCCTGCGGGCTGAGGGCGGGCGTGATTTCGGCGCCGTCGATGGCCGCGCGGATCAGCGTCAGGTCTTCGCCGTGCAAAAAGAAATCCTGCTCCGGGGCGTCGGGGGCGGGGTCGAATCGGATGCGCGACAGGACGCGGGTGGCATGCGGAGCCAGGCGAAAGGTCAGGTGGACCTCGGCGATGCGCCAGCCGAACGGGGTGTAATCCTCAAGGTAGATGGTCTGGGGGCTTGCGTCTTTCATTCGGGGTCCTGTCGTGGCTTGGGGCCTGAGGCGCCTTGGAACCAACGCCGTCGTTCAAGTGTTAGGACGTTGAGCAGGGCGCGGCAACCACGCGCCCGCAAATCGCAGGAGGACGTCATGTCTGCACCCGACACCGACATCGACAAACAGGAAAAGCAGCACCGCGCGCCGCTTTGGGGCATGTGGGGTGGGCTTGGCCTTGTGGCCATCCTGTTCCTGGGCTGGCTGTTGTGGACCGTAAGCCAAGGCAGCGAACCCGAGACCCCGGTCGAACGGATGGACGATTTCACCGGCCAGGTGGAAGAGGTCGATCCCAACGCTCCGTCCACGCGCGACGCCGAAACCACGAACACGGTGCCTGCCGGGTCTGACTGAACCCGGACGGCGTGACCCTGCCTGCACGGGCGTTTTTGCCCCCGCTCGGGCGTGTTGTCTCGGGCGTGTTGTCACGGGGCATCGGCCCGGATCAGGACCGATGCATGGCGCGGAGGCGCCCCCCGGGTTTTTCCGCGGCCAACTTGCCGGGCGATGGCCCCGTCAGGGCTGTTCGCGGTCGCCGGGTATGATCAAAGACCTCTGGCGCAACGTCAGAGCCGCCGCCCGGCGGACCGCTTGGGTCAGCTCGCTGATCGCGCCCGCGACAAGGCGGCTGACCTGCCAGTACAGCGCCACGTCGCGTGGTGCGTGCGGGCCAAGCGTCACCAGCGCGCCCGAGCGGAGCGCGCCCGTGACAAGCGGTTCGGGGTTTAACGCCCAGCCGAGTCCCGACACCGTTGCATCGACAAACCCGTGCGAAGACGGCAGGCGGTGAACGGGCGGCGCCAGCGTTTCGCCCGTGGTGTCGCGCAGCCAATCGTGCTGAAGCATGTCCTTTTCGTTGAACTGAAGCACCGGCGCGCGAGACAGCGCCAGCGTGGTGACGCCTTCGCTGAAATGGCGGGCGTAAAAGTCCGGCGCGCAGGTGGCCACATAGCGCAACGCCCCCAACGGCACCGCAGCGCAGCCCTGGACGGGGCGGCCATGGGCGGTGATCGCGGCCGATACCTCGCCCCGGCGCAACCATCCCGCCGAATGCGATTCGTCATCCAGCAGAATGTCGTACAGCAGGTCCTGACCGGCAAGCGCGGGCAGGAACCACGTCGCAAGGCTGTCGGCGTTGACCGCGATGCGCAGCCGGGCAGGGGCGGCAGGCAGCGCCAGTTCGCGCAGCAGGGCGGCGTCCAGAAGCGCGATGTCGTCAGCGTGGCGGGCAAGGCGCGCACCTGAGGGCGTCGCGGTGCAGGGGCTGGCGCGGATCACCAGCGCGGCGCCCACGCGATCCTCCAGCGCCTTGATGCGCTGGGACACGGCGGACGGGGTGACATGCAGCGCCCGAGCGGCCCCCTCGAAGCTGCCAAAACGCAGGACGGTCGCAAGGGCGGACAGCTGGGCGGGGTCGAATGACATTAGCAAAACTTAACAAGGGTAAGATAATTGCGCTAGGGGCATCTGTGCGCGCCATGTTAGCCCGCCACGAACACCAGACGGAGACGCGCCGATGCACGCCGCTTTCGCAGGCCTTGCCCTTGGGCTTTCGCTGATCGTCGCCATCGGCGCGCAAAACGCCTTTGTGTTGCGGCAGGGGTTGATGCGCAGCCACGTCCTTGCGGTCTGCATGGTCTGTGCGGTGTCGGATGCGGTGCTGATCGCCGCCGGGGTCGCGGGGTTCGGGGCGCTGACCACCGCCGTGCCGTGGCTTGAAACCGCCATGCGCTGGGCTGGGGCGGGCTTTCTGGGCTGGTACGGGGCGCGCACGTTGCTCTCGGCCTGGCACGGCACGCAGACGCTTGCCGCCGGGCAGCTCGCCGGATCGCTGAGCGGGGCCGTGCTGAGCTGCCTGGCGCTGACGTGGCTCAACCCGCATGTCTATCTGGATACCGTGATGCTGCTGGGCGCGGTGTCGGCGTCTTACGACAACAAGCTCGCCTTTGCGCTGGGCGCGATGGGGGGATCGTTCCTGTTCTTTTTCAGCCTGGGCTATGGCGCGCGGGCGCTGGCGCCGGTATTTGCCCGCCCGGTCGCCTGGCGCTGGCTTGATCTGGGCATCGGCGTGACCATGTGGGCCATCGCCGCGCGGCTGGTGCTTGGGGGGTGACACGGATTGCGCTTGCGCCCGCGCGGTCGCGGGCTAAGTCTGCGCCTCATGTCAGAAACGGTTTCAAGCCCGGTCAGGGGCATCGCCTGGATGATGGTCACAGGCCTGTGCTTTGTGTCGATGACGGCATTGGTCAAGCTGCTGGGCGGGCGCGTACCGGCGGCGGAGTCCGCCTTTCTGCGCTACCTTCTGGGATTGATTTTTCTGATCCCCGCGTGGCGCGACCTGTGCGCGCTGCGGCTGAGCCCGCGCCAGTGGCGGCTGTCGGTGCTGCGGGGCGCGATGCAGACGCTGGGGGTGTTGTGCTGGTTCTTCGCCATGACCCGCATTCCGCTGGCCGAGGTCACGGCGATGAACTACCTGACCCCGGTTTATGTCACGATCCTTGCGGTGATCTTTCTGGGTGAACGGCTGGCGGTGCGCCGTATCCTTGCCATTGTGGCGGCGCTGGGGGGGGCGCTGGTGATCCTTCGCCCCGGTTTCCGCACGCTTGATCCGGGACATTTCGCCATGCTCGGGACGGCGTTCCTGCTTTCGATCTCGTACCTGATTGCCAAGATCGTTTCGGACGAACTGAAACCCGTCATGGTGGTGGCGCTGCTGTCGATCGCCGTCACCATCGGATTGGCGCCATTCGCGGCGGCGGTCTGGGTGACGCCGTCGCTGGCGGATCTGGGCATTCTGTTCGGAGTCGCCTGCGTGGCGACCGGCGGACACTACGCCATGACCCTGGCCTTTGCCGCGGCGCCGGTGACGGTGACGCAGCCGGTGACCTTTCTGCAGCTTGTCTGGTCGGTGGCTCTGGGTGCGCTGTTTTTCGCCGAGCCTGTCGACCCCTGGGTCGTGACAGGGGGCATCATCATCATGGGCGCCGTGGCCTTCATCACCTGGCGCGAGGCAGTGCTGAAGCGACGCGTGGCGCAGCGCGCGCACGAGTCGCATCTGTAGCGCAGCCAAGGTGTGGGAAACGCACCGTTTCCAAATCCGGAAAAATCCTTGGAACTTGCACGGATTCGCCGCAATCGGCGGGCAGCCTTCCGCTGCGGCAAAAGGCCGCAACAGACCAGGGAGAGCAAGATGTTCGCCGAAAACAAGCTGACCGAGGACATGGCCGAGATTCAGGCCTTTTTGCGCGCCGAGCGTGCCAAGTCGCTGACCGAAGCCGAGTGGCGGTTCCGGATGCGGGGCTATGGCTACAACCTGCGCCGCACCGAAGCAGGGGTCGAGGTCGCCCGCCTGCCGCAGAACCAGCTTGTGGGAATATTCGCGATCTGACTCGATGGGGCGCAACCACAGGAATTTGTCTCAAGTTCGGAGGTGTTTCTTAACGATTTTTTAATGTTATTAGAAATTCGTTCTTGATCGAATCGGGCAATCGCGCCATCTGCGGGGAATGTTCCGATTTTGTTCGATCCTGCTGTGCTGTCTCGTCACGCTGCCGGCGCTGGCCGGGCCCGATGGGGTGGTGCATGTGATTGACGGCGACACGATCGACGTGGGGCGCGGGGATGACCGGGTGCGCGTACGCCTGCACGGCATCGACGCCCCCGAGGGGGATCAATCCTGTGGCGGAGCAGGGGTGCCGATGTGGGCCTGCGGCGACTGGGTCACGCGCACGGTCCGCGACCGGTACGAGGGCCAGCGGGCGCGTTGCGACGCCACAGGCACAGACCGATACGGCCGGACCATCGCCACCTGCAAGGTGGCGGGCAAGGACATCGGCCGCAGCCTTGTGCAGACCGGGCTGGCCTTTGCCTACCGGCAGTATTCGATGGATTACGATCTGGACGAGAAAATCGCCGCCGTGAGCGATGCGGGGCTGCATGCGACGGGGGTGCAATCGCCTGCCGCGTTTCGCGCCGCCGGGCGTGCGGGACGCGCGGCTGTCAATGACGCCTCGGCCCCGCCGGGTTGTCCGATCAAGGGCAATATTTCAAAGCACGGACATATCTATCACATGCCCGGACAGGGCTGGTACGACGCCACCCGCATCAGCCCGGACAAGGGCGAAGGCTGGTTTTGTTCAGAAGACGAGGCGCGCGGCGCAGGCTGGCGCCGGGCCCGTCGCTAGCCTGCCGCAGCGGTCGGCGCAGCGCCGGGGAGGTCAGTCCAGCACTGCCTCGATCTGGGCTGTGACCGGATTTGACAGCGGCCGCGTCGCCGATCCCCAGCCCCTGACAAAGCTGCCGTCGGGCGCAATCAGCGCCTTGTTGAAATTCCAGCCGGGTGCGAACCCCTGGTTTGCGAGCCAGACGTAAAACGGGTGGGCCTCGGCTCCGACCACATGGGTGATGGTCGTCATCGGCATGTCGAGGTCGAAGTTAACCTCGCAAAAGTCCTTGACCTCGGTGTCGCTGCCCAGTTCCTGGCGGAAATCGTTCGAGGGCACTGCCAGAACGATCAGACCGGCATCGCGATAGCGATCGTAAAGCGCCTGAAGCCCGTCATATTGCGGGGTGAACCCGCAGCGCGATGCGGTGTTGACGACCAGCACCGGGCGCCCCTGCCACTCGTCCAGCGACAGCGTGCCGCCGTCGATGTTGTCAAAGCTGAAACTCTGCGCCGCCAGCGCGGGAAAGGCAGCGACAAGGCCAAGCAGAATGGTAAGAATACGGATCATGAGCGGTCTCTCCCTGCGGACCGCCATCTAGGGCCAGCTCGGCACTTTGCAACGCCAGCGTTTGCACAGGACTGGAAAGACCACCCCGGTCGCCCTACATCCGTTCGATCAGGAGGTGCTGTAAATGGCCGGAGGCTGGAGCCGCGACGGCGCGGTAAGCGAGCAGATCGAAGCGTCGATCTCGGACGAATTGAAGCGATTGCAGGCCCGGCGCGGGCCGGTCGGCGAAAGCCTGGCAGAGTGCGCCGAATGCGGCGAACCGATCCCGCAAAAGCGGCGGGATGCGATTCCGGGCGTCAAGCTGTGCATCGACTGCCAGCAGGATCGCGACGGGGCCTATCAGGCGCGCGGTGGTATCAACCGTCGCGGATCGAAGGATTCTCAGTTGAAGTGATCAGTCGATCTCGTTCTGGTCGGACGCGATCCCGGCGCGTTTCAGCCCGGCGCGCCACAGCGGCATCACGTCCAGCGCCGCCACCGCGACGCCCAGCGGGATCATCCAGAACCCCAGGATCGGCAGAAATCCCAGCACGCCGCCAACGATCAGCAGCGCCCCCAGCAGCAGACGGAATCCGGGGGGCACGCGCCTGCGTACACGCACCTGAAACCGCTTGAGACGGGTATTCAGGCTTCGGCCATCGGAGCGGTTTCCCTTGTGCATTTCGATCCTGCGCTAATGAATGACATCAAAAGGTTGGAACGATCCGCGCAGGGGTCAAGCCCCGGCCAGCTTTTGTTGTGGCACTTTTATGTGCTCGGACGCGCGCGGATCTCCGTGATCGACAGTGGCACGGGGGCGGCGGCGGATCATCGCGTGGCAATTCGGCCGGACGGGAACGAGATCAACCACAGGGGATACCCCGCGCGCGGAACGCGCTGCGCCGCTTTGTAGATATCGTCGGGAGACAGCCTGCCCGTCAGTCTTCCATTGCCTCCAGTTCGTCGATGAAACCTTCGATCATCGACAGGCCCTTGTCCCAGAATTTCGGATCGGATGCGTCCAGCCCGAACGGCGCCAGCAGCGCGCTGTGGTGTTTGGAGCCGCCTGCCTTGAGCATGTCGAAATACTTGTCCTGGAACCCTTCGGGGTTTTCCTGGAAGGCCGCGTAAAGCGCATTCACGAGGCCGTCGCCGAAGGCATAGGCGTAGACGTAGAAGGGCGAGTGCACAAAATGTGGGATATAGGCCCAGAAGGTCTCGTATCCCGGCATGTAGTCGAACACCGGGCCAAGGCTTTCGGCCTGCACCGACATCCACAGCGCGTTGATGTCATCCGGGGTCAGCTCGCCCCCGCGCCGCGCGTCGTGCAGCTTGCATTCGAAATCGTAAAAGGCGATCTGGCGGACCACGGTGTTGATCATGTCCTCGACCTTGCCGGCGAGCATGACCTTGCGTTCCTTCTGCGTCTTGGCCCCGTCAAGCATCGCGCGAAAGGTCAACATCTCACCGAACACGCTTGCGGTTTCGGCCAGTGTCAGCGGGGTCGACGACAGCATTTCGCCCTGACCCGCTGCCAGCACCTGGTGCACGCCGTGGCCCAGTTCATGCGCAAGGGTCATCACGTCGCGCGGTTTGCCCAGGTAGTTGAGCATCACATAGGGGTGCACCTCGGTTACCGTGGGGTGCGCAAAGGCGCCCGGTGCCTTGCCCGGCTTGACGGCGGCGTCGATCCAGCCCTTGTCAAAGAACGGCTGCGCGATGTCGGCCATGCGCGGGTCGAACCCGGCGTAGGCGTCGATCACCGTCCGGCGCGCCTCGTCCCAGCCCACGATGCGGTCGCTTTCCATCGGCAGGGGCGCGTTGCGGTCCCAGACCTGCATGGTGTCGAGGCCAAGCCATTTGGCCTTCAGCGCGTAGTACCGGTGCGACAGGCGCGGGTAGGCGGCGACAACGGCGTTGCGCAGCGCCTCGACGACCTCGGGTTCGACATCGTTGGACAGGTGGCGGCCCATCTGCGCGGATGGCATCCCGCGCCAGCGATCCATGATTTCCTTTTCCTTGGCCTGCGTGTTGTGGACGCGGGCGAAGGTCTTGATGTTGTCGCCAAAGACGCGGGCCAGTTCGGTGGCGGCGGCTTCGCGCTTGCTGCGATCCTGCTCGGTCATCTGGGTGAGGGTCGCCTCGATCCCCAGTTCTTCGCCGTCGATGGTAAAGCTGAGGCCCGCGATGGTTTCATCGAACAGCTTCATCCACGCGTCGCCGACCACGCCCATATCGTGCAGGAACCGTTCCAGTTCATCCGACAGTTGGTAGGGTTTCATCGCGCGCACCCGGTCGAACGCGGGCTTGTAGCGGGCCAGTTCGTCGCTGGCGTCAAACAGCGCGGCATAGGCATCGTCGGCCAACGTGTTCAGTTCGAGCGAAAAGAACACCAGCGGCGTGGTATAGATCGTCACCTTTTCCTGAAGGTCGGACAGGAATTTCGCGCGCTCGGCATCGGTGCTGTGCTGGTAATAGCGCAGGCCCGCAAACGACATCAGCCGCCCGCCAACCGCTTCGATCTTTTCATGACGCTGGACCATCTCAAGGAAGGCGGCGGCGTTCAGGGTGGCGATCTGGCCTTCGTAGTCGTTGGCGAACCGCGCGCAGGCGTCTTCAAGCCAGTCCATGTCGCGTTTCAGTTCGGGCGCGTCCTGCGCCGGGTAGAGATCGGTCAGGTCCCATTCCGGCAGATCGCCCAGATCGCGCCCCCCCGAAACATTGGCATCAAAGGTGCGGCGGTCATGGCCCGGGCGGGGCAGGGAAAACGGAAGCATGCGGATCCTCGTGATAACAGTCTGGCCTTAGACATAGGGGCCGCGCCTTGGCAAAAGCAATGGGCGCGGGCGATTTTGGTAACCGCGATCAGCCGTACAGCGCCAGCATCTCGTGCAGATCATCCAGCGTGTTGGCCTCTTGCGCGGGTTTGTCGTGGCGCCAGCGGGCCATGCGGGGAAACCGCAGGCTAAGCCCCGATTTGTGCCGGGAAGATGGCTGGATGCCCTCGAACGCGATCTCGAACACCAGTTCGGGCGTGACCTGACGCACCGGCCCGAACCGTTGCAGCGTGTTGCGGCGCACCCAGGCGGTGATCTTGTTGAATTCGGCATCGGTCAGGCCGGAATAGGCCTTGGTAAAGGGGACCAGTTCGTTGCCGTTCCATACGGCAAAGGTGAAATCGGTGAACAGGTTGGCACGCCGCCCGTGTCCTTGCTGGGCATAGATCATCACCGCATCGACGGTCAGCGGGTCCAGCTTCCATTTCCACCAATCGCCCTTCTTGCGCCCCGCAAGATAGGGTGCATCGCGGCGTTTGAGCATAAGTCCCTCGGCCCGCCGATCCCGCGCGGTGCTGCGGGTCTGGGCCAGCGCGTTCCATGTTTCGAACGGAATGAGGGGCGAGGCGCGGATGTTGGCATCGTCAGGCAGTTCCGCCAGCAGCGCGTCAAGCCGGTCGCGGCGCTGTTCCAGCGGGCGGTCGCGCAGGTCGGTGCCGTTTTCTTCCAGCAGGTCATAGGCGAGCATGACCACCGGCGCGTCCCTCAGCAGCTTTTTCGACACGGTCTTGCGCCCGATGCGCTGTTGCAGCGTGTTGAAGGGCAGCGGCTGGGCGCCATCCCACGCGACGATTTCCCCGTCGAACACCAGCCCCTCGGGCAGAAAATCGCGGGCGCGGGCAAGTTCGGGAAAGCGGTCGGTCATCAGCTCTTCGCCGCGCGACCAGACGTGATGCGCGCCGCCGCGCAGGATCATCTGGCCGCGGATGCCATCCCATTTCCATTCCGCCAGCCAATCGCCGGGCGGGCCCAGCGTTTCTGGCGCGCCGTCGATCTGGTAGGCAAGGTAGAACGGATAGGGGCGGCTGTCGTCCTCTTCGGCGTCGGGCGCGGCGACAAGGCGCTGCCAGGTGGTGGTTTGCGGCGTCCAGTCGCCCATCAGACGCAGGGCCATCGCGGCTTCGTCCTGTCCGGTGGCCTGCGCCAGGGCGCGGGTCATCAGTTTGCGACTGACGCCGATGCGAAAACCGCCGGTGATAAGCTTGTTGAACAGGAACCGCTCGGTGGCATCCAGCCGGTCCCACGCATCCAGGGTACGGGCCTTGCGGGCGGCAATGTCCAGCGCGGGGTAGGTCAGCAAATCGCCCAGCCAGTCGCTCAGACTGCGATCCGAGGTGTCGCCGGGCGGAGGCAGCACGAGCGCGATGGTTTCGGCCAGATCACCGACGATGGGATAACTTTCCTCGACCAGCCACAGCGGCAGGCCGGCGCGTTCGGACGCCCATTCACGCAGCTGGGTGGTGGTGACGGCGCGTTTGGGGCGCCGGCCCGAAAACAGCGCCACCGTCCAGAGCCGGTCATCATCGGGCGCGGTGCGAAAATATTCCGCCAGAGCGGCGGTTTTCACGGTGGTCCTGGTGCTTTGGTCGATGGCGGAAAACAGCGCGGCAAAGGCTTTCACGCGGTGTCCTCCGCTATGTCCTCGTCGCCGCCGAATTCGGTTGGCACGATCCGGGCGTCATAGCCCCGGCTGCCAAGCCATCGCGCAAAGATATCTGTGTAACCGTGGGTTGCGAATACCTTTTCTGCGCCGGTCTCGCGGATGGCCTGATGCAGCTCGTCCCAGTCGGCGTGGTCGGACAGCACAAAGCCCCGGTCGGCGCCCCGGCGTCGGCGCACGCCGCGCAGCCGCATCCAGCCCGACGCCATGGCCACCTGGGCTCCCCGGAACCGGCGCGCCCATGTCGCCCCCAAAGCCGATGGCGGTGCAATGACCATCGCGCCGGGGTGCTGTTTCGGATCCAGATCCGGCGTGACCCTCACTGTGTCGGGCAATGCGTAGCCCTGGGCGCGCAGCACCTCGTTGGTGTTTTCCACCGCGCCATGGGTCAGGATCGGACCGATGGCGGGATTCAGCAGGGCCAGCACGCGTTGGGCCTTGCCCAGCGAATAGGCGCCTAGCAGGCAGGGCCGGCCCTCGGCGGCGCAGGCAGACCACCAGGCGTTGATGTCGGCGGCCACAGTCGCCTGCGGCGCCCATTTGAACACCGGCAGCCCAAAAGTGCATTCGGTGATGAAGGCGTGGCATTTGACCGGCTCGAACGCTTCGCACAGCCCGTCGGGCGACACCTTGTAGTCGCCCGATGCCACCCAGACCTCGCCCGCAACCTCGACGCGGATCTGCGCCGAGCCGGGAATATGTCCGGCGGGATGAAAGCTGACCGTGGCCCCGCCGATGCGGCGCTGCTCGCCATAGCGCAGCGTGTCGATACTGATGTCGCCCAGCCGGTGCCGGATCACCGGCGCGGCGGCGTCGGTGGACAGGTAACTGTCATGCCCCCAGCGCGAATGATCCGCATGGCCATGGGTGATGAGCGCCCGCGCGACCGGGCGCCACGGGTCGATATGAAAATCGCCCGCGGGGCAATAGATGCCCTTGTCGGTAAAGCTCAGAACCGGCGTGTTCATGGCCCCGATCTAGTGCGCAGGGCACACCAGACCAGAGCGGCTCGGGCGGTCAGCGGCAGCGCCTTGTGGCGAACCTGCGGCGGCGAAGAACGCTGTCATGGCAGCGATGACGCGGCGGCGCGCGGGCGGGCCATCCATCAGCACCTCATGCTCGCCGCCCCCGACGATTTCCAGCTTGCCGCCGGGCCATGCGGCCATACGGCGCATGATGCGGGGCACATCCACGATGCGTTCGTTTTCACCGACAAAGGCGATGCCGGGCACGTCGGGCGACGGAATCCGTGCCAGCGTGGCGCATTCCGCCAACGCCTGATGCACCCATCGCAGCGACGGACCGCCCAGTTGCAGTTCCGGAACCTCGACCACCTGGCGGCGCATGTAGTCCCAGCCGTCGCGGTCGGTGGTCAGCAGGTTGCCCGCGAACGGCGCGCTTGCAACATAGCTTTCCGGGCCGGTGGTGGGGGCATAGACATGTCCCATGCCGATGCGGGCGCTGCCCCAGCCAAGCGCCCAGGCGGCGGGCCGCAGTGGCACCGCCATGCGGATGCCCCACATCGGGCCGGTAAAAGCCGCCGCTCGCACATCCAGCCCGCGCACGAGCGAGCGCAGGGCGATGCAGCCGCCCATCGAATGGGCCAGCAGATAGAACGGCTGTGGCAGATCCAGATCCCGCGCGGCGGCGACCATGGCATCGACGTCGAACTGATAATCCCGAAACAGGGTGACATGCCCGGCGCGCGGATCGGTGTGCATCCGGTCGGCCAGCCCCTGTCCGCGCCAGTCGATGGTCAGCGTATGATAGCCGTGCCCGGCCAGATCCTTCGCCACCCGGCCGTATTTCTCGACATATTCGGTGCGCCCCGGAAACAGCAGCACGGTTCCGGCCGCATCGGCGGGGCCGGGGTAATGCGCCACGCGAACGCGCAGGTTGTCGGCTGTTTCCAGCCAGAAGGCGCGCGCGCCCTCGGGTCCCTCGGCCAATGCGCCGTGGAAAGGGGCGTCTAGCATCATCTCAGGACAGAACTCCTCCCAGGCGCATGGCGGCGCCCATGTCTCCGTCGATCTTCATCCGCCCCGACATGAAGGCCGTGGTCGGATTCAGATCTCCTTCAATAATTTGCTGGAAGGTATCGGTATCGGCGGTGAGTGTCACATCGGCCTCGTGGTCGCCTGCCATGTCTTTGCTTGCCCGGGCGCCGTCGTTGTCAATGATGATGCTTCCTTCGTCCATGATGACGAATTTGGCGATGCCGTCGAATCCTGTCCCGTCCAGCCTTGCGTTCAGGGCGTCCACCGCCGCTGTTACAACGTCGCTCATGTCCCGTCCTTCATTCACGAAATCCTGTGCTGGCAATTCAGCGTCTTCAGTCTACATTCGGAAGGTATGAGCATGCGTCGACCCATAAGCAAATCTATCGTGGCGGCAGGTTTCGCCACAGTCATGTTTTCCATACCCGGCGGCGCCCTTGCGCAGGACCGGGCCGGGGAACTGCTGGAGGAGCTCGGCGCCGCCGGCTCCGCGGAACAGGCCGACCGGATCGAACGCGAGCTTGAACTGGAATGGTCCAAAAGCGGCTCTGCCGTGATGGATCTGCTGCTCAGGCGCGGACGCGACGCGCTGGAGGTGTCGCAGACCGGACCGGCCATCCAGCATCTGACCGCGTTGACCGATTATGCCCCCGGTTTTGCCGAAGGCTGGCATGCGCTGGCGCTGGCCTATTACCAGGCGGAAATGTTCGGCCCGGCGATGGATGCGCTGGAACGCACGCTGGTGCTGAACGGCGCGCATTTCGCGGCACTGCGGGGTGTGGCGTCGATCCACGAACAACTTGGGAACGAGTCGCTTGCCTATGAGGCCTATGCACGGGTACTGGAACTGAGACCGTTCGACGAAGCGGTCACCGAGGCGCTGGAACGGCTTGCGGGCCGCGTTCAGGGAATCGAGATCTAGGCCCGGTCCGCACCGGCACCGCACAGCGAACAGGACACGGCAAAAGGATCAGGGCCTCTCATGCCCCAGCGCGCACGGATCGCGGCCGTTCTTGGCCCGACCAACACAGGCAAGACCCATTACGCGATCGAACGGATGCTCGGACATCGGACAGGCATGATCGGCCTGCCGCTGCGCCTGCTCGCGCGCGAGGTCTACGACAAGATCGTCGCGGCGCGCGGCCCTTCGGTGGTGGCGCTGGTCACCGGCGAGGAACGCATCGTGCCGCCGCGCGCCCAGTATTGGGTCTGCACGGTCGAGGCGATGCCCGAGGGCATGGGGGTCGATTTTATCGGCATCGACGAGATTCAGCTGTGCGCCGACCCTGAACGCGGGCATGTGTTCACCGACCGCCTTCTGCGCATGCGCGGGCTGCACGAGACGCTGTTCATGGGGTCCGACACCATGCGCGGGCCGATTTCGCAACTGGTGCGCGGCGTCGAATTCATCCGCCGCGAACGGATGAGCCAGCTAAGCTATCTTGGTTCCAAAAAGATAAGCCGCATGCCGGCGCGCTCGGCAATCGTCGGGTTTTCGGTCGATAATGTCTATGCCATCGCCGAACTGATCCGCCGCACCAAGGGGGGCGCCGCCGTCGTCATGGGCGCGCTCAGCCCCCGCACCCGCAATGCGCAGGTCGATCTCTATCAGAACGGCGATGTCGATTATCTTGTCGCCACCGATGCCATCGGCATGGGGCTGAATCTGGACATCGACCACATCGCGTTCAGCGCGCTGACCAAATTCGACGGGCGCCGGATGCGCGATTTGCAGCCCAACGAACTGGCGCAGATCGCCGGCCGGGCAGGGCGCGGCATGCGGTCGGGCACCTTCGGCACCACAGGCGACGCGGGCCAGATCCCCGAAGACTGGGTCGAGGCGATCACCAGTCACAGCTTTACCCCGATCCGCAAGCTGAACTGGCGCAACCCCGATCTGCGGTTCGGCAGCATCGCCGCGCTGGTGCAGTCGCTGGAAATCGCGCCGAACGACGAATGGCTGGTCAAGGCGCGCGAGGCGGACGACCTGCAAACGCTCAAGGCCCTTGGCGCCGAAGCCGAGGTGCAGGCGCGCGCATCGAACCCCGCCAGCGTGCGGCTGTTGTGGGACGTTTGCCGCATTCCCGATTTCCGGGGTATTTCTCATGCGGAACATGCCGGGCTGTTGCACGTTATCTTCCAGCATCTGCACGAGCGAGGCGGCATCCCGCGGGATTTCCTGGCCCGGCAGGTCAAACGCATCGACCGCACCGACGGGGATATCGACACGCTCTCGAAACGGCTGGCGTATATCCGCACATGGACCTATGTGGCGCAACGCAAGGGCTGGGTCGATGACGAAATCCATTGGCGCGACGCGACCCGCGCTGTAGAAGACGCACTGTCGGACGCGCTCCACGAGCGGCTGACGCAAAGATTTGTTGACCGGCGGACATCAGTGCTGCTTCGCCGGTTGAAGCAGAAGGAGACCCTCTTGGCCGAGGTGAACGACAAGGGTGAAGTGACCGTCGAAGGCGAATTCGTCGGTCGGCTGGAAGGGTTCCGGTTCCGTCAGGACCAGGGTGCGACCGGGCAGGAAGCCAAGACGCTGAAACAGGCGTCTTTGCAGGCGCTCGCGCCGCATTTCCATCTGCGGGCGGACCGCTTTTACAACGCTCCGGATACCGAGATTGATTTCACCGAACAGGGTGGCCTCATGTGGGGCGATCAGGCGGTGGGCAAGCTGGCCAAGGGCGATGACCCGCTCAAGCCGCGTATCGTCGCGTTTGTCGATGACACCGCCGGCGCGGATGTGGCGCAAAAGGTGGAACGCCGCCTGTCGCATTTCATCGACCGCAAGATCGCCGCGCTGTTCGAGCCGCTGATCACCCTTGCCAACGACGAGGCGCTGACCGGGCTGGCGCGCGGTTTCGGCTTTCGCATCGTTGAAGCCATGGGTATTTTGCCGCGTCAACTGGTGGCCGACGATGTCAAGCAGCTGGATCAGGACAGCCGGGGCGCGCTCCGCAAGCACGGCATCCGGTTCGGCCAGTACACCATCTTCATGCCGCTGCTGCTCAAGCCCGCGCCGACCCGGTTGCGGCTGGTGCTGTGGTCGCTTGCCAACGATCTTGACCATTTCCCCGAAGCGCCGCCGCCGGGTCTGGTGACCGTGCCCAACATCCGCGACGTGCCGATGCAGCACTATACGCTGGCGGGGTATCGCCCGGCTGGAACCCGCGCGATCCGTATCGACATGCTGGAACGCCTGGCCGATCTGCTGCGCGCTCAGGACAGCCGGTCGGGGTTCGAGGCGAACCCCGACATGCTGTCGATCACCGGCATGACGCTGGAACAGTTCGCCGATCTGATGGAGGGGCTGGGCTACAAGGCCGAAAAGGGCGAGCGCAGCAAGGTCCGCCCCGCCGACGAGGTGATCACGACAAGCGCGACGCCCGAGGGCGAATCGGGCGAGGCGCTGCCGGTGTTCGACGCGGCCCAGATCGAGGAAACCGCGCCCGGCGCCGTCCCCGACCCGTCCGATACGCCCCCAGCCGCCGATCTGGTCGCGGGCACGGAAGCCATCGACGACGCGGGCTACGCGCCGATCAACGAAGACCCCGAGGGCGTGCAGGACGATGACAACATCGCCGACACCCCCGAAGAGGAAATCCTGCCGGGCACCGCGCCCGACGAGGCGCTGTCCGGTCCTGAACTTGAAACCTTCTATACCTTTACCTGGGGCGGCAACCGCAATCGCGGGGGCGCCAACGCCCGTCGCGAACAAGGTGCACGCGGTGCGCCGCGCGGCAAGGGCAAGCCCCAGGCGCAGGGCGGCGAGCGCGGCGGCCATGGCAAGGGCGGCGAGGGCAAGGGCGGTCCGCGCAAGGGCAAGGGCGGCAAGCCGCAGGGCGGTCCGGGGGGCGGCAAGGCCAAGACCTATGAATCGCGCCCCCGCAAGGAAGACAAGATCGACCCCGACAACCCCTTCGCCGCCGCGCTGATGGGGCTGAAGAACAAGTCGTAGGTGGTCAGGCTGTAGATGACCGGGCAACCGTCAAAGCTGCGCATCGACAAATGGCTGTGGCATGCGCGCTTTTTCAGGACGCGCAGTCTCGCCGCCAGGGTCGTCGGGGCGGGGCTGCGGGTAAACGGACAACGCATCGCAAAGCCGGCCTTTGCGGTGGGGCCGGGTGACGTCCTGACCTTTGGTCAGGAACGCGACGTGCGGGTGATTCGCGTCGTTGCGCTTGGCACCCGGCGGGGCCCGGCGCCCGAAGCGCAGGCGCTTTACGAAGACCTCGACCCGCCGCAGGCGCGCGCTGCCGATCCGTCGGAACCGCGGGCCATCCCCGGCGGGCGCCCGACGAAACGTGACCGGCGCGTCATGGACAGGCGGCGGGATGTGCTTGAATGATCCGCCCCGCTGGTCTAACTGACCCCGAACAGCCCGATACCCTGACGGATGGACGCCCATGACTTACGTGGTCACCGAAAACTGCATCGCCTGCAAATACACCGACTGCGTCGAAGTGTGCCCCGTGGATTGTTTCTACGAGGGTGAAAACACGCTGGTCATTCATCCCGATGAATGCATCGACTGTGGCGTCTGCGAACCCGAATGCCCCGCCGACGCGATCCGTCCCGACACTGAGCCGGATATGGAAAAATGGGTCGAGTTCAACCGCAAGTATTCCGAGATGTGGCCCGTCATCATCTCGAAAAAGGACCCGTTGCCCGAAGCCGAGGAACACGACGGCGAAGCGGGAAAGATGGAAAAGTATTTCTCCGAGGCGCCGGGTGAGGGCGGCTGACCACCGATTCGCGGCCCCATCGGCCCCGCCAGCGACCCGCCCGATGGCCGGGTGCGCAAGCTGCTGATTAGGCGCGCTTTATTCTCCAGTTGCAAGATTGTGGGAAATTCACCTTTTTTGTGGTACTATCCCGCCACATGACGAAGCCACGCACCAAATGCCGGGCATGTTTGCGCCCGGGGGATTGATCCGACGACGCTTAGTGAACAGGCGAACGGAATGCATGTTGCATTTCCGCCTGTTCGTATCGTCTTTGATCGGTCCCTTTTTGCTGCAAAACGGCTTGGCTGCTAAGGACCCTGTTGTATGACCAAGACCAAGAAAAACGATTTTCGCCCCAACGACTATGTCGTCTACCCCGCGCATGGCGTCGGTCAGATCGTGTCGATCGAAGAGCAGGAAATCGCCGGCATCAAGCTGGAACTTTTTGTGATCTCCTTTGAAAAGGACAAGATGACCCTGCGTGTGCCCACGCACAAGGCGACCGAAATCGGCATGCGTTCCCTGTCGACCCCCGATGTGGTCAGCCAGGCGATGAAGACGCTGAGGGGCAAGGCCAAGGTAAAGCGGGCGATGTGGTCGCGCCGCGCCCAGGAATACGAGCAAAAGATCAACTCGGGCGACCTGATCGCCATCGCCGAGGTGGTGCGCGATCTGCACCGCGCCGACGACCAGCGCGAACAATCCTATTCCGAGCGTCAGCTTTACGAAGCCGCGCTGGAACGCCTGACCCGCGAAGTCGCCGCGGTCAGCGGTGGCGATGAAGTGGCCGCCGCGCGCCAGGTTGACGAGGTGCTTGGCCTGCGCGCCGCGTGACAGGGCGCTCTGGACGGTGAAAAATCGGCTCTTGTCCGGTTTCACGTCTGTTGATGCGCGGTGTTCCAGGGTTGGCCAGATATTGGCCAACCTGATCCCCGATCCCGACAAATCCAGGCGATGCGTGGCGGATCGGACTGAATGGCTTTTCGACAACATGCGGCCGATTCCGGCGCGCGCTTCCGAGACGCTGACGTAGGCGCGGACGTAGACCTCTTCGTATTTCATGCTGCGCCACAGGTGTTCCACGAAGACGTTGTCGCGCCACGCTCCCTTTCCGTCCATGCTGATCCTGATTTTCCAGGCGGCAAGAACCTTGATGAAGTCGGTCGGCGTGAACTGCCCGCCAAGCTGCCCGGCGACCACGCCATGGTGGCGTGCGACGGCGGTGACAGGCGGGGGACAGGTCAACCGTCCTCGGAGGTGTCGATGCTCACCGACACGGACAGCCCAGGTGTGAGCCGTTCTGCTTGTTTCTGGTCGGGGTCGATTTCGATCCGGATCGGCAGGCGCTGCGCGATCTTGGTAAAGTTCCCGGTTGCGTTGTTTCCCGCCAGCAGGCTGAATTCCGACGCCGTCGCGGGCGAGAACTGTCCGACCCGTCCCGAAAACGATCGCCCGCGCAGCGCATCCACGGTAAATATCGCCCGTTGGCCAGGGTGCATGCCGTACAGCTCGGTTTCCTTAAAATTGGCGATGATCCAGACGTCATGCCCGACAAGCGACAGCAAAGAGCTTCCGGCGCTGACATATTGTCCGGTGCGGACGCCGATCTGGCCAAGCCGGCCGTCCGCCGGGGCGCGGATCACGGTGTTGTCGAGGTCGATCTGCGCAAGTTCCACCGCCGCTTCGGCGCTTGTCAGCCCGGCCTCAAGCGACTGGCGATTGACGCGGGCAGAGTTCACGGCCTCCTGGCTGACTTCGATCTGGCTTTGCGCGGCCGCCACCGCCGATTCCGCCTGATGGCGGGTCAGTTCGGCCTGGTCCGCGTCGGTGGCGGAAATCACGCCTCTTTCCTTCAAGGAGGCAACGCGCGTCCAGTTGGAGTCGGCGGTCTGGACGGCGGCCTCGGCGGAATCAAGCGCGGCCTGTCTGGCATGCAGCGCCGCCTGCGCCGAGCGGATGGACTGGTCGCCCTTGACCAGCATGGCCTTTGCGGTGGCAAGCGCGGCCCGCGCCTGCGTCAGCCGCTGGCGATACTGCCGGTCATCAAGCCGCACCAGCACATCGCCCTTTTTCACCGCATCGAAATCGTGGGCGGTGACTTTGGCGACATAGCCGGAAAGCTGAGGGGCGACGGTGGTGACGGTGCCTCGCACATAGGCGTTTTCCGTGGTCACCACGCTGTTGGCGAAGGGCGGCAGTTGCCAGGCAAACAGAACGGCAAGAATGCCTGCCCCGCCGATCACAAGGGCGATCAGTGACGGGATGAGGCGGCGAAGATGCGGCATGGGCGAAACTTTCAAAACGGTTGGGGGGGGGCGGCTGAAGTCAGGTCGCAACAGCCGCAGTGTTGCGGGCCGCGTGCCATCGCGCCAGCCCGATATGGGTAATCAGCAGCATCAAAGCGACTGAGGCAAGCACCGAGAGCAGCAGAAAGGCATCGTTATAGGCCATCACATAAGCCTGCGTCGAAACGGTGCCAGCGATGTCGGACACGGCCTGCGACAGGCGCAGGCCGTTGTCGCTGATGGTCGCGGCATAAGCCGACGAACCTGCGCCGAGGTTTTGCGCGACAAGCGGATCGGTGCGTGACAATTGTTCGCCCAGGACCTGCATGTGCAGCGCTTGGCGATGCGATACGAAGGTATTGAACAGGCCCGAGCCGATAACACCGCCGATGCTTTGCGTCGAAAGAAACACGATTACAAAGCTCAGGATGTAGTTCGGCCCTTTGGCCAATGCCGACATCAACCCCGACAGCAAGGCAGGGGGCAGGAACAACGCCCCGGCGAAGGCGATCATCGCCTGGCTGGCGTACATCTGTTCGGGCCGTGTCAAGATGGTCGAATGGCTGTCCATGTAGGCGCCGATGGCGATCAGAAACAGCGCCACCATGTGCAGTGTCGGTTCGCGCCCGGCGGCCAGGAACCTGGCACAACAGATCCCGCCAAGAATACTGGCGACGACGATCACGACAAACAACGGGCTGATCTGCGACGGTCCAAGTCCAAGCGTCCGGAACAGTCCGGGCGCGCCCGAGGTCTGCTCCGACAGGATCATGCGAAACAGCAGCAGCGCGCCGGTAAGATGCAGGATCGCCGGGCTTGCCAGCCAGCGGATATCCAGCAACGGCGCCTTGCGGTTAAGCTCGATCGCCACCGCCACGACACCCGCCGCCAGCGAGACGACCATCAGTTCACCCAACCATCCGGTTTCGGTCCAATATAGTTGCGATCCCATCAGGAACGTAACCGTCACGCCGCCAAAGGCGATGGCGATCAATGCGTAGCTGACGATATCGAGCGCCGATATGACCCTGGCGCGGGGCTGTGGCGACAGCGGCAGAAGAAAAACCATGGACAGGCAGACCAGCGCCATGCCTAGCCCCATGACGTGCAGCGGCGTCCACCCGGCATCCGCCATGAGCAACGGCGACACGACCCGCGAAAGCGACGGCCCGAGCATGATAAGCGTCAGCGCGGCGGACAGCCCGACGCTCATTTTCTTTTGGGGGGACAACGGTTCGAGCATATACAGAAAGGCAAGCGTCGACAGCGGCGCGGACGCACAGCCCGCCACAAACTGCACGGTTATCGCCGAGTGCAGATCCGTGACCATAAGGCTTAGCAGCGCAACCAGAACGTAAAAGACGATGCCGATTTCGGCAAACCTGCGCAGGCCGTACTGGGTTCGGATCTTTATCAGCAGCAGGGGCAACGACGCACGGGGCGCCATGTAAGCGGCCGTCAGCCAGATCGACTGGTTGGTGGTGGCGCCGATTTCGCCGCCGATCTGGGGCAGGTTGGAGCTGACAAAGCCCTGTCCCAGGCCCTGGGTCAGCGCCAGCAGCGCCGATGCTCCCATGTAGGCCGCGGCTCGCTGCCAGGGCATCGCCACGAAGGGGGGCGGCGCTTTCGGAGCGGGGGCGGATGATGCGTCCGCGTCTTCGCGGGTCATGAGTCGCCGCCTTCCAGATTGGCAAGCAGCTTCAGCACCAGACCGGTCGCGGCGCGGGTGTCGTCGGGGTCGACGCCCTGGAACACCTGTCGGCTCATATCGTTGCAGAAGGTCAGGATATTCCGCGCTTTGCCGCGCGCGTGGTCGGTCAGAAAGATGCAGCGTACACGCTTGTCGCCGTCCAGTTGGCGCCGTTCGACGAAACCGCTCTGTTCGAGCTTGTCCAGCAGGCGGTTCACCGTGGGCGTTTCGATGTCCAACGCATCGGCCAGCTCGGTCTGGGTCAATCCCTCTTTCTCCTGGATCTTGAGCAGCGCGCGGGCACGCGACAACGTCATGTCAAGAGATTTGGCCTCGGCGTCGAACTGCTTGCGCATTTCGCGAAGCAGCCGGAACGTAAGGTCCAGGAATCGGCGGTCGACGCTTTGCATGTGCGGCATATCCTTAGCTTCGCAATTATTAGCCAGCTAATGTGACCGACGTGCGAATTCAAGATCGTTCCCATTTTCTGGTAACCGCAGGGTGGCCTGTGGCAAAACCGATTGCGTCGCCAGATTTCCGCGATGCCCTGATCGTGCTGTGTGCCGCAGGTCATGCGGATGCTACCCTGCGACGAAACTGCGATGCTTTCCGTCGGGAAGGCCGGCAAAGCAATGACCATGGATCACATGCGTCGGGGCATCCCGGGGGCGGCGACCTGGCCTCTGCTGCTGGAAGACAGCCGCGCCACGCGAGCTTTTCTTGATGAAATCATCGCTGCATCGCAGCAATAGGGGGGTGCAGGTACAGGGAAAGCAAGGCTTTCCTTTTTTTCTGCGCTCGCATAGGCTTTTGCAACGATGCTTCACGCCAGGGAGGGTTGACATGGCCGAAAAACTCAAGCCGCTGCTGATCAAGCGATATGCCAGTCGCCGTCTCTACAACACGGAGACCAGCGATTACGTCACGCTTGAAGACATTTCGGGCTTTATCCGCGAAGGGCGCGACGTTCAGATCGTCGATCTGAAATCCGGCGACGACCTGACGCGGCAATACCTGCTGCAAATCGTGGCAGAACATGAATCGCGCGGGGAATCGGTGTTGCCGATCAACGTGTTGACCGACCTGGTGCGCAGCTACACCACCACGGCGACCTCGGCGGTGCCCCAGTTCCTTGCCGCCAGTTTCGAGGCGTTCCGCGAAAGCCATAACAAGTGGGCCGAAAGCGTATCGTCGAACCCGATGATGCCCAAGATACCGGGGTTCGAGGCGATGCAGGCCCAGCAAGAGGCGTTTCTCAAGGCGATGACGGGGGGCATGGGCAATCAATGGTCCGCGCCCGACGCCGACACAGGCGAAGAAGAAGATCTGGACGCCATAAAGAAACAGCTTGCCGAGTTGCAATCGAAACTGTCCAGGATCGAAAAGTAATCCCGGCGTCCTGCGGCGGGGCAGGGGCGGCGCCGGGCACGCCTTTTGCGTTCAGGTGCCGTAGGCGCGGCCGGGACCCATCACCTGCTCGGCGGCAGCCGACAGAATATCGGCCACAAGCGCGCAATCGTCCAGCGTCAGCCGGGCGGGCAGGCGGGTGTCACAGGCCGTCTCCAGCATGGCACGGGTGCGCGGCAGCTCCGGCATTTCGGGCAGAAAATGCCAGTTCCAGAACGCGCGGGCATTGTCGGTCGACAGCCCGAACACCTGCACCTTGATGCCCATCGTGGCTGCGGCATCGGCAAAGGCGCGCACCTCTTGTCGGTCCATGCCGACAAGATTGAATTGTAGCGAATCCGGCGCGCGTTCTTCCGGTTCCAGCTTGTCGGGCACCGAAATCCAGGCCGAGCGTCCGATCCGCGCGGCGACGAAATCGTGGTTGCGCCGGCCATCGCTCACGCGGCGGCTGACATGGGCCAGCTGCGGGCGGATCACCGCCGCGGACAGATTTGACATGCGCAGATTGTAGAGCGGCAGCTTGTTCTGCCAGCGCGCGAACGCCTGCGCCAGTGCGCCGGTGTTGTCGCCGTGGGCGATGTGTTTCTTCCAGTTGTGTTCATACGCCCCGGACAGGATCACCGCCTGCGCGGCGAGGTCGGCGTCGTCGGTGACAAGAATGCCGCCTTCGCCCGCGTTTACCAGCTTGTAACTCTGAAACGAAAAGCAGCCGATGCACCCGATGGTGCCGATCTTGCGCCCGCTCCAGACCGTGCCCAGCGAATGCGCCGCGTCCTCGATCACCGGAATGCCGCGCGCGTCACACAGCGCCATGATCGCGTCCATATCCGATGTATGCCCGCGCATGTGGCTGATGACGACCGCCTGAACGCTGTCCAGTCTGGCTTTGAAATCGTCCAGGACGATGCGGTAATTCTCGCCGACCTCGCACAGCACGGGCGCGCAATCCGCGTGCACGATGGCCGACGGCACGGCGGCAAAGGTAAAGCCGGGGATCATCACCCGCGCATCGCGCGGCAGGCCAAGCGCCTTGAGCGACAGAAACAGCGCCGCCGAACAGCTTGACACCGCCAGCGCGTATTTGGTCCCCATCATGGCCGCGAATTCACGCTCCAGCAGCGCCACCGGGGCATCCTGCGGTGCGGTATAGCGGAACAGGTCTCCCGATTGCAAAAGCCGGTCGATCTCGGCGCGGGCTTCGGCCGGGATGGGCTCGGCGTCGTGCATATTTGGCAGGCTGCTCATCTTTCAAAATCCCGAAAGCTGGTATCGGGAAAGCTTAAACATCATGATTGTTACAGCCAAGTGAAAACCGCCGCTTTTCAAGGTCTGTCGCAATGCCCGTGGATGCAGACCCTGTCAGATGCCAAGCCGGTCGCGCATGGCGTACCAGGTCATCGCCAGCTTCAGCAAAGGCGTGCGCAGCCCCGCGCCGCCGGGAAAGGGCGGGGTCGGCAGCTCCGCCATCGCGTCGAAACCGGCGCTGACACCCTTGGCGGCCTCCGCCAGCAAACGCCCGGCATGCACCGCGGTGCCGACGCCGTGGCCGGAATAGCCCGCCGCGGCAAAGACGTTGGGGCGCAGCCGTTCCAGCAGCGGCAGGCGCTTCATGGTGATGCCCAGCGTGCCGCCCCAGGCGTAATCCAGCCGCACATCGCGCAGCGACGGAAAGATCTCCAGCATCGGCTTGCGGACCTTGGCGCGTATATCGTCGGGGAACCGGTATGAATAGTTCTCGCCGCCCCCGAACAGCAGCCGCCCGTCCGGCGACAGGCGGAAATAATTCACCACATGGCGGCTGTCGGCCACGGCCACGTCGCGGGTCAGCACCTCGGACACGCGCGCGCCCAGAGGCTCGGTCGCGACGATGAAATTGTTGATCGCCATGACGCGGCGCGCGACGCGTGGCTGCAACGATCCCAGATAGCCGTTCCCGGCATAAACCACCTGCGACGCGCGCACGCTGCCCTGCGCGGTGCGAATGACGCACTCGGCCGCCTCATTCACATCCGTCACATGCGAACGTTCGAAAATCCGCGCGCCCGCCACCACCGCTGCCTGCGCCAGACCCTGCGCCAGCCGCAGGGGATGCAAATGCGCCGCCCCCATATCCAGCACGCCGCCGCAGTAATCGGGCGACGGGCACAGCACGCGGAACGCCTCGGCGCCCATCACGTCCATGTCGTAATCGTACTGCGTCGCCATATGCGCGGCATAATCATGCAGATGGACCACGTCAGCGGGACGCGATCCGCACCACGCGACCCCATCGCGCAACTGACAGTCGATACCGTGCCGGGTCACAAGCGAACGCACCAGCGCCTTCGCCTCTTCGCCAAGATCCCAGTACTTGCGCGCATCCCCACGCCCGATCATCGACTCCAGCGCCAGCTGGTCCACCCGCTGTCCGCTGCCAAGCTGTCCGCCGTTGCGCCCGGATGCGCCAAAGCCGACCCGGTGCGCTTCCAGCACCACCACCTCCAGCCCCGCCTCGGCCATGTGCAGCGCCGCCGACAGGCCGGTAAACCCCGCTCCCACGATGCAGACATCCGCCCGCACGTCCCCCGCCAGGGCAGGGTGCCGATGCGGATGCAGCGCCGTCGCCGCATACCAGCTTTCGGGATACTGGCCCTTCTGATCGTTGGAAAACAGCAGATCCATCCGGCCCGCCCTTTCATCTTGCCAGGTAAACTCCGGGGGTGAGGCCGCAAGGCCGAGGGGGCTGGCCCCCTACACGTTCAGCAGCAGGTGCTCACGTTCCCACGGAGAGATCACGGCGAGGAATTCTTCGTATTCCGCCCGCTTCACAATCGTGTAAACCCGTGCGAATTCCGGCCCCAGCACCTCATGCAGCTCGGTCGCCCCTTCCCACAGATCCAGCGCCGACCCCAATACGCGGGGAATATCGCCTTCGCCCTCATAGGCATCGCCTCTGAACTGCCTGGAAGGGCGCAATTCCTGCATCATGCCCAGATAGCCACAGGCCAGCGACGCCGCGATCCCAAGGTAGGGATTGCAATCCATCCCCGCGAGACGGTTTTCCACCCGTCGCGCCCCGGGGCCGGACAGCGGAATGCGAATGCCCGTCGTGCGGTTGTCGCGCCCCCATTCCAGATTGATCGGCGCGGCATGATCGCGCACATAGCGGCGGTAGGAATTGACATACGGCGCCATCACCGCCACCGCCGCCGGAAGATGGGTCTGCAATCCGCCGATAAAGTTGAAAAACGCGTCCGTCTCGCCGCCCGCCGGCCCGGAAAAGATGTTGCGGCCGGTTTCGATGTCCATCACCGAATGGTGAATGTGCATGGCCGATCCCGGTTCATCCGCAATGGGCTTTGCCATGAAGGTGGCGAAACAATCGTGGCGCAGCGCCGCCTCGCGGATCAGCCGCTTGAAATAGAACACCTCGTCGGCCAGCTTGACCGGATCGCCGTGGCGCAGGTTGATTTCGAGCTGTCCGGCGCCGCCTTCTTGCGTGATGCCGTCGATCTCGAACCCCTGAGCCTCGGCGAAATCGTAGATGTCGTCGATCACGGGGCCGAATTCGTCCACCGCCGTCATCGAATAGGCCTGCCGTGCGGCGGCGGGGCGCCCCGAGCGGCCCATCATCGGCTTGATGTCCTGCGCCGGATCAAGGTTGCGCGCCACGATAAAAAATTCCATCTCGGGGGCCACGACCGGCTGCCAGCCCTGGTCTTCATACAGTTTGCACACTCGTTTCAGCACATTGCGCGGGGCAAAGGGAATGGGCCGTTCCTTGCGATCATAGGCGTCGTGGATCACCTGCAGCGTCCAGTCCGCCGTCCAGGGCGCGGCCGTGGCCGTGCTCATGTCGGGTTTCAGGATCATGTCGCGTTCGATGAACCCCTCCTCGCCGGCAGCCTCGCCCCATTCGCCGGTGATGGTCTGGTAAAAGATCGAATCCGGCAGGTGAAAATAGGCCTGGCGTTCGAATTTCGATGCGGGCACAGCCTTGCCCCGCGCGATGCCCGGAAGGTCCGAGATGATACATTCCACCTCGTCCAGCCGGCGCCCTTCCAGGTAGGCGGCGGCGGCGGGGGGCAGGTTTGCGCTATGATCGCTCATGCGAGCCTCTTTTCCCTGAAGAACCGCGCGAATTGCGCGCCGATTTCGGCGCTGTCCAGCGGCATGTCCAGCTTTGATGCGGCGTCCGATACCAGATCGGGGGGCACCACGCCGGGCGCGCGATGGGCGATAAGTGCCTGGGTGAAATCGCGGCGGAATTCCGGGTGCGGCTGCACCGTATAGGCGTGGCCGGGATAGTGGATCGCCGCATAGCGACAGACTTCGGACGAGGCAACCGCCTCGGCCCCCTCGGGTAGCGCGACGACCTGATCCTGATGCCAGGCATTCACCAGCCGCACCTTGTCGTCGTAGCGATACAGGGTCGGGCCGACGACCCAGCCCCTGTCAGATTTCTCGACCTTGCCGCCAAGTGCCTGCGCGATGATCTGGTGGCCGAAACACACCCCGATCAGCGGCTTGCCACTGGCATAGATGGCGCGGATCAGATCCTCCAGCGGGGCTATCCACGGGTGATCCTCATACGCGCCGTGGCGCGACCCGGTGATCAGCCAGCCATCGGCAGCGTCCACCCCGGCGGGAAAGTCGCCGTTCACCACCTTCCAGGTTTCAAAGTCAAATCCCTGGCCCGCAAGCAGTTGCCGGAATTGCGTGTCATAATCGCCCACCTCTTGAAGGATGACGTCCGGCACGAGGCCTGGCTGGAGGATGCCGATTTTCATGAATGCACCAATGTTCGTTGATGGCCGGACCCTAGCCGCGCGCTCGGCGCGCGGCAAGCGGAGCCTCAGACCGTGTCGAGATAGATTTCCGCCTGCTCGGCGGGGGACAGTTCGGCCATGTATCGCAGTTCCTGCCGTTTGGTCGCGAGGAAGTAGCGGATCAGCCCCGGCGGCAGGATTCGCGGCATGATCTCGCTTTTCTCGAACGCATCCATCGCGTCTTTCCAGGTGCCGGGGATCAGCGGCAGATCCTGCGCATAGGCGTTGCCGGTGATCGGGGCAGGCGGTTCGGCCTGGTCCTCGATGCCGGTCAGCGCCGCCCCAAGCAGGGTCGCCAGCAGCAGATAGGGGTTCACATCGCCGCCCGCGACTCGGTGTTCGATGCGGCGCGCCTTGGAACTGCCGCCGGGAATGCGAATGGCCGAGGTGCGGTTTTCATAGGCCCAGCAAATGCCGCAGGGCGCGTGGTTTTCCGGCACCAGCCGGTCATAGCTGTTCTGGTGCGGGGCAAAGATCAGCGTGCTGTCATGCATCGCGTTCAGCAAGCCGCCCACAGCGTGGCGCAGTTGATCGGTGCCCTTGGGGCCACCGTCGTCAAAGATGTTGTTGCCATCCTCGTCCAGCACCGAGAAATGCACATGCATGCCCGAACCGGCATAATCCTCGTAGGGTTTGGCCATGAAGGAAGCGGCAAACCCGTGCCGCCGGGCCAGCCCGCGCACCAGCATCTTGAACAGCCACGCATCGTCGGCGGCATGCAGCGCGTCGGCCTGGTGCATCAGGTTGATTTCGAACTGGCCAAGGCCCGCCTCGGAAATCGCCTGATCCGCGGGGATATCCATGTCTTCACAGGCGTCATAGAGATCGGTAAAGAACACGTCGAACGCATCCAGCGCGCGGATCGACATGACCTCGGCCGCCTTGCGGCGTTTGTTCGACCGGGGCGACAGGGGCACCTGCAACGACTTGCCGCTGTCGTCGATCAGGAAAAACTCCAGCTCGACTGCCACCATCGGCGTCAGTCCGCGCGCCTTGTACCGCTTTAGCACCTGCGCCAGCGCGTGGCGGGGGTCGGCCTCGAACGGGCGGCCGTCTTCGAGATACATCCAGATCGGCAGCAGGGCGGTGGGCGCCTCAAGCCAGGGCATCGGGACGAAACCGCGCTCGGTGGGGCGCAGCACGCCGTCGCGATCCCCGCTTTCGAACACCAGCGGACTGTCGTCGATGTCTTCGCCCCAGATGTCCAGGTTCATCACGGACAGCGGAAAGCGCGTGCCCTCCTCGACCACCTTGTCGGCAAAGCGGGCGGGAACACGCTTGCCCCGCATTTGTCCGTTAAGGTCAGAGGCCGCCACGCGAATGGTGCGGACCTGCGGGTTCTTGCGCAGCCAGCTCTTGGGGTCGTTCATGGGTCACCGATAAGGGGATTTGATCAAATTCAAGAGTAGACGAGCCGCGGTCCTGTGGCAAGCGGCGCGACGCGTCGGGCCCCAGTATTTGCGCAAGGAGGACCCGGTCGGCGCCGAGAAAATCAGCGAACCAGATTGGGGCGATAGCGCACCCCGGCCCGATGCTCTTGCGGCAGATGCCGGTTCAGATGCCGGTTTATCGCCCCGAAAACCGCAATCACGACCAGTGTGAGCAGAATGAAATACCCCGCCAGGATCGGATAGGCGACAAACGGATTAAAGGTCTTGTCGGCGAAGTAGCTGGCGTAATACAGCGCGTCGCCACGTTGTTGCCACGCCGGAAATCCACTGAAAAACACCAGCGTCGTGGCGTGAAACAGAAAGATCGCCTCGTTGGTATAGGCCGGCCAGGCCAGCCGCAGCATGGTTGGCCACACGATGCGGCGAAAGCGTGGCCAGCCGGAAAAGCCATAGGCGCCCGCCGCCTCGATGTCGCCCTTGGGGACGGACAGCAGCGCGCCGTAAAAGATCTCGCCCGAATAGGCGGCGGTGTTGAAGAACAGCACGATCAGCGCCCCAAGCCATGCCGCGCTGAACGGGTCGAACAGCGGCGAGACGGATTTCAGCGCAAGAAACAGGAAATAGGCAAAAAAGAACTGGATGAACAAGGGTGATCCGCGAAACACGAAAATGAACCACTCCGACAGCTTGCGCAGCGCCGTCACCTTCGATGCCTTGCCGACCGCAAGGGCCGTGGCCAGAAAGAACCCCGCCCCCAGCGCCAGAATCCCGAAATAGACGTTCCAGATCATCCCGGACCCGATCAGCACCACCTGCTTGCACAGGGTGAAGTCGTCGCGCGGCAACAGGCGCTCTCCGATCCCGATCGAGCGCAATCCGTAATCCGCCACTACGTCCCAGCAGCTCATGCGTGTCCTTTCGCGCCCGGCAGCGGGCGCACCCTGACAGGAAAGGCCAGGCGCATCACGCCGCCTTCCTTTGCGCTTCGCCGCCCATGGTGGCCTGTCCGTGGGTCAGGCGCTTCATCACCCGGCCCAGCACGATTTCGGACACCCTCGTAAAACACAGGTAGAACACCAGAAGAGCGCCGAAATAATACACCCGCCAGTCGCCATGCGGGTAATCGGTGAACCGCGGCGTTTTCGATCCGCCCAGTTCGCGCGCCCAGTACACGATGTCTTCGATCCCCAGCAGGAACAGCAGCGGCGTCGCCTTGATGAGCACCATCCACAGGTTCGACAATCCGGGCAGCGCATAGACCCACATCTGCGGCACAAGGATGCGCCAGAACGTCTGGCGGTGCGACATGCCATAGGCCTCGGCGGTTTCCAGCTGCGCGCGGGGCACCGCCTTCATCGCGCCGAACAGCACGTTGGCGGCGAATGCACCGAACACGATGGCGAAGGTCAGCACCGCAAGGCTGAATCCATAGGCCTCGTGCCAGATCTGAGGCGAGGACGACAGCGGCAGCTTGGCGGCCGGGCAGACCACGAAATCATTGCCCTGCCGGATCGCCGCGTCCCAGTCAGGGCATTTGGCCTGATGCCGGAGCCATTCGAAAAGCTGGTCCAGCGCGATGACAAAGAACAGGAAAAACGCGATGTCCGGCACCCCGCGCACCACGGCGATATAGGCCTTGCCCAGCCATCGCAGCGGTGCGACCCGCGACCTGGCCGCCATCGCGCCGCCGAACCCGAACGCCAGCGCCACCGGCGCGGTGATCGCCAGCAGCAACAACACCGTTCCGAACGAGCCATAGAACGCCATGTGCTTGCCCGTCGTCAGGTAGCACATCAGCCAGCTGAGGCCGGACAGGGTCGATGGATCGGCGCAAGAGGGAAAGATGGTCGCTCTCCGGTCTTCGGGCCCCGGCCACGCAGGCGGCCGGGGCGGGGGCCATCAGAACTTTGGGCTGTCTTCGCCGAGATATTCGACAATCATCGCGTTGAGAGTGCCATCGTCCTTCATGGACTGGATCGCCGCGTCGAATTTTTCGCGCAGCTCGGGGTCGGACTGGCGGAAGGCCATGCCGATGCCGCCGCCCAGCGGCACGTCGTCGCCCACGAACATCACTGCGCCACCGGATTCCTCGACCACCGGGATCAGGTAGTCCTTGTCCGACAGCACCGCATCGGCCTCGCCGGATTTCATCGCGGCGACGGTTTCGTCGGGGGACGGGTATTCGACCAGTGTCGCGCCTTCCATGGTGGCCACATGGGCCGACTGGATGGTGCCGGTCTGCGCCGCGATCACCGCCGTATCCAGGTCGATTCCATCCGTCGTCGCGGCATAGGCGGAGGGCGACGGCGGGGTGTAGTTCTGGGTAAAGGCCACCACCTCTTCGCGCTCGGGCGTGATCGACATGCCCGCGATGATCGCGTCGTAGTTGCCCGAAACCAGGTTGGGAATGATCGAATCCCAGTCGTTGGTGACCCATTCGCAGGTCAGTTCGGCGCGGCTGCACAGCTCGTCGCCCAGTGCGCGTTCAAAGCCGTCGACCTCGCCCGCGTCGTTGATGAAGTTGTACGGAGGGTAGGCGCCTTCGGTGCCCAGCCGCACCACGTCCTGCGCCAGTGCCATGCTTGCGCTCATCGCCAGCGCGGCGGTGCCGAAAAGGATCTTGTTCATTCGATTGCTCCCTTGGTTGGACTTGCCCACGGCTTACGCATGGGTCGTGGATTTCAGGAACCCTTGCAGGCGTTCGGATTTCGGCGCGCCGAACAGCGTTTCCGGCGGGCCTTGTTCCTCGATCAGGCCCTGGTGCAGGAAAACGACGTGGTCGCTGACGTCATGGGCCATCTTCATGTCATGCGTGACGATCAGCATCGTGCGCCCTTCGGCGGCAAGATCCTTGATGACCTTGACCACCTCCTGTTCCAGTTCCGGGTCCAGCGCCGAGGTCGGTTCGTCAAACAGCAGCGCCTGGGGTTCCATGCACAGCGCACGCGCAATGGCGGCGCGTTGTTGCTGGCCGCCCGACAGCTGCGCGGGAAAGGCGTCGGCCTTGTCGCCGATGCCCACCTTGTCAAGGTAGGCGCGCGCGGCATTCTCGACCTCGGCGGGGGCGCGTTTCAGCACCGACACCGGGGCCTCCATCACGTTTTGCAGGATGGTCATGTGGGCCCACAGGTTGAACTGCTGGAACACCATCGACAGGTTGGTGCGGATGCGCAGCACCTGTCGCGGATCGGCCGGGCTGCGGGCGTGGCCCTTGCCATTCCACGCGACGGGTTCGCCCTGGAACAGGATGTCGCCCTGCTGGCTGTCTTCGAGCAGGTTGCAGCAGCGCAGCAGCGTCGATTTGCCAGACCCGGACGAGCCAATCAGTGACACCACGTCGCCGCGATGCGCGGTGACATTGACGCCCTTCAGCACCTCAAGGCTGCCGTATGCCTTGTGCAGGTTGCGGATCTGGATGACGGGGGTGGCGTTCGGCAAGCCTTACCTCTGGAAAATGCATTGGGTGTCGATCGGTCGGTGAGCCAAAACATGGGCGGAAACCGCCGGGCAATGCAATGCGCAAAACGGCATCGCCTGCCGGGTTTTCGCCGCGTCATGCAGCAAACGCCCAACCGAAAGGCGCCGCGCGCGCGCCTCTGGGCGCCGCCGACCCGCGGTTCAGCGCGCGGCCTCGACCCGTTTGCGCGCAAGCGCCGAATCCATATCGCTGATCCCCAGCAGGTTGGTTACCAGCCGCAACAGAGCGTCTTCCTCGGCCTCGCGCACGCCATCCGCTAGCACCACCTGCCACAGCGCCTCGATCACGCCGATGCGCTCATCGTAGCTTACCGCGTCCTTGATCGACCGGGTGAACCGCACGGTGTCGGGCGCTTCGGCTTCCAGCGCCTCGGCATCGCTGCGCAGCTTTGCCGCTTCGAACGGCGACAGCGCGTAGCGGGCGGCGACGATGCGGTCGATCCGGCTGCTTTCGGCGGTATCATAGGTTTCATCGGCCCGTGCGACGCGCACCAGCAGCGCGGTCAGCGCAAGGCGGGCGTCGGTGTCGGGCAGGGGCGCGGGGCCGGGCTCGGTGAGCCTGCGAAGGAATTCTGCGAACATGCCCTTGCATATAGCGCGCCCGAGGCGGGCAGGAAAGCGCCGCTCTCGCCCGCGTGAGCGGCGGCGTCAAAGCGTGTCCAGCATCCTGAGGCGTTCGGCTTCAAGCGCATTGTCCCCAAGCCCGAGGTGTTCTTCGATCCTCGCGACCATGGCAGCTTCATCGGTGCCGGTAACGCCGTCGGCATGGACAACATCCCACAGCGCCTCGGCGGCGGCGCGGCGTTGCGCCAGCGGTACGGCTTCGCGGATATGGGCGGCCATGGTCGCGGCATCGGGGCCGTCCTTGGCAAGCTTTTCGCAGGCCGCTCGCATCCGCGCGGCCCGGACCGGATCCAGCCCCATGGCCCTGGCTAGGGTGCGGTCGATCTGTTCGATCTCCTCGAACAGATAGCCGTGGTCCGCCAGCGCGACCTTGACCAGAAGCGCGCCCAGAGCGTGGCTTGCATCCAGATCGGGCAAGGGCCGGTCGGGCCGCTTGCCAAGGTGAAGCATCGCTTTCAGTCGTTCGAACATGGCTTTGTCCTTTGGTGTTGGGGGATCCGCCGGTGTTGCGTGCGCCGCAAGGCGGGGGGACGGGTCCGGGCGTGGTGACCGCGAAATCACCGCCTAGCCGGCGCGGCGCGGCAGGTCGATCTCGGTCGGAAGCACCCCCAGCACCGCCTCGCTCAGCGCCATGGCACGGGGATCGTCCGGCGTGCAAAGCCCGGCGGACACCAGTGTGTCGCTCAGGCTGACCGCCATGGCGCGCCGGTCCGCGTGGCAGATGACCGCATGCAGCACGGCGGCAAATTCCGCGCTGGCGGGGGCGGCGGCTTCGACGCGGGCGCAGGCCTCCAGCATCTCGGATGCTTCCCTGGCGGTCAGGTCGTAGCGCCGCGCCAGAACCGCGCTCAGCAATCCCGGCAGCGCAAGCAGGGGCGCATGGTCGGTGCGCGCCGCGCGCAGCAACAGCGCGCCAAGCGCAAGCGGCGCATCGCCCGGATCGAACGGCGCCGCCCGCGGGGCGGTTAGCCAGAACCTCAGATTGCGTCCCAAGCCGGGCCTGCCTTGGGCGAAGAGGGCGCCAGACGCGCGTGAACAGGTTTCGGCATGTCAGTCCTTTCCAGCCGCTAGAGTGGTAATCTGGGGCGCCGGGCCGCAACTGGCAATGGTGGATGTCGTGTCGATCGGGCGGGCCGCGCCGGGTCCGGCGGAATGGCGCGGGGCCGCCCACGCCCGCGCGCGCGAATGCGCCGGTCGCGCTCCCCCGGAACGCTGGCGGCACGGGCGGCGGCGCGGGGCGCCGGAAAGGGGGCGGTCGGTGCTCATCCAAGGCAGGATACACGTCGGACCGGAATCCGCTCAGTGTTTTTTCACCGCATGGAACAGCCGGTCGATGCGCCTTGTTTCATCGGCCAGCCCCCAGGGCGGGTTTAGGACGAACATGCCGGAGCCGATCATCCGGTGCCCCTCGCGGATCGGAGGAAACCGGATCTCATGGCGCAGCGCCTCGGGGTGGGCGGCCTGCAGCGTGCGCAGCATCGGCTCATGCAGCCCCGAGGTCAGGATCGGATACCACAGCGCAAGAACGCCGACGTTCCATTTGCGTGCGATCCGCCCCAGAAAGCGCGGAATGCTGTCGTAGTCGCGTTTCACCTCATATGACGGGTCGACCAGCATCATGCCCCGGCGCGGATCCGGCGGGCAGAGGCTTTGCGCCAGGTCGAACCCGTCCTGATGGTGGATGGCGACGTTATGCCCGCGCGCCGCCTTGCACAGGGCTGCGTGTTCCTGCGGATGCAGTTCGGCCAGATGCAGCCGGTCGGTGTCGCGCAGTACCGTGCGCGCGATCAGCGGCGATCCGGGGTAGGCGTCCGGCCCATGCGCGGCGCGGATCGTTTCCAGCGCCTGTGTATAGGGGTGGTCCTTGGGCAATGCGCCCGACAGCGTGCCGATGCCCTTGGCCGCCTCACCGGTGCGCTGCGCCTCGCTGGCGGACAGATCGTACAGCCCGCGCCCTGCATGGGTTTCGATATAGCTCACGGGCTTGTCCTTACGCATCAGGTAGTCAAGCATCCACGCAAGCAGCGCGTGTTTCTGCACATCCGCGAGGTTTCCGGCGTGATAAAGGTGCTGATAGGAAAGCATGGCGGCTCCGGCAGGGGTGTCGGCGCGTTCTAGGGCATCGCGCGCCGATAGGCGACGGCTGTTTTTTGCCGCATCGGTCCGGCGGCGCGGGCCCGCACCGCAGTCGTCTGGCGGTGCGCTGACGACGTGAAACCGGCTCGGCGCGGGATCGCCGGCGGGGCATTCGCTTGACGAACCAGCCAGTGCGCGGGCGCGCCGACCGGCCCTTTGCCAGTCTGCTCTGGCGCGAAATCTCGCCAAGGGGAGCGCCGGACGCCGGCGATGGACAGCCGTTTGCCGCCCGGAGCGATCCGGTGGGCTTGTCAGCGCGCCTTGATCTCGATGGAAAAGCTGCGCCGCGCGCCGCTGGGGGGGGCGGGAAAGGGCGAGGCGCTCTGGACGACGCGCAGGGCCGCCCGGTCCAGCGCCGCCGATCCGGAACTGCGCGCGACCGCCAGCCCCGCCAGCCCGCCGCTGCCGCCGATGCGGAACGCGATCACCGCGCTGCCCCGAGCGTTGAGCCGGGGGGGCGACACGCGGCGAAGCTTGCGCATCACCTCTCCGGGGTAATTGCTGGCCGCCGCATTGCCCGAGTCCGCGGACCGCCCGCCCGGCCCGCTGGATGCCGCGCGCGCTGTCTGCGTGCCGCTGGCCTGTCCAGCACGGGCGTTGCGGTCGGAATTGCCTTGCGGTTGGTCGCGCTGCGGGGCGCGGGTCTTGCGGGTGGTTTGTGTGTGTTTCTGCGGGTCTGGTACGGGCACGTCCAGCGTGTCGGGCCGCGTCACCGGGCGGCGGGAGACGGCGATCGCTTCGGACGAGACGTCGTCCTGTTCGGCCTCGATGGTTTCGGCCTGCACGGACCCCGGTTGCGGGGCCGCGGGATGAGCTGTTTCGGGTTGGGCAGGCTTGGCCTGGACGGGGGACGGCGGGGCGGAACCGGGCGAGGTTCCTTCGGGGGCGATGGCCGCAACCACATCCGAGTTCGCCGACAGCGCCATCGCCTCGTCGCTTTCTGCGGGCGTCGGTTCGACCGGGGCCGCGCCATCCGAAATCGGGCCGGCGGCGACCGCCTGTGCAGGTGGCTCCGGCGCGGCGGCGGGCCACGCCTGTTCCGGCGGCGTGATTTGCCTGACCGGTTCGGCCTCGGTCGGCGCGTCGGGGGGGAGCGGGCTAAGGCTGCCCGCCGCCATGTCGGCAAAACTTGCCCCCAGGGTTGCCTCGATGGCGCCTGCCGCGCTGTCCATCTGCACCGGGGGTTCTGCCTGCATCACCGCCACGGCGAGCGCGCCATGCGCGGTACATGCCAGCAGCGCCGCAATGAATTTTGCCGCGCGCGAGCTGCGAATGCCAATCTCCATCACCGCTCAAGCCCCCTTTCGGATACGACCATGACGCTTTCGGCCCCGCCCCGGCGCAGGGCGCGGGCAAGGGCAACCAGATCTGCCGCGGGCAGGGCACGGTCGGGCACCACGCGCACCGTTGCGGGCGCCTCTGCGCCGCGTTCGGCCAGGAACGCCTCGGCGCTGGCGATGGGCGCGCCGCGCCACAGCAGGCTGCCGTCGGGGCGCACCACCAGCGCATCGTTCGGCGGGGGCGCGCCGTCCAGCTCGGCGGTGTTCACCAGCTTCAGCGACGCATCAACGGGCTTCGCCACCTGACCGGCCACCAGAAAAAATATCAGCATCAGGAACACGACGTTGATAAGGGCAATCGTCGGCTCGCGGTGGGATTTCGCGCGCGTCTTCCCGATCATCACGATTTCCCCAGGATGGTGGGGGCAAAGCCCGGCACGCCGCGCAGCACGACAAGCAGGTCGGTCAGCCGTTGCGACGTGACCTCGGGTCGCAGCGCCACCAGCAGGCGCCGGGCCTCGTCTTCGTCCGCTGCCTTGTGTCCCGCCAGCGCCTTGGCCAGATCGTCAAGGGTCAGTTCGGCGGCGTTCAGCATGACGGTGTCCGCCCCGAGCCGGAGGAACAGCGGCGGCGTGTCGGCGCCGGACGCAACCTCGGCGCCGGCGGCCATCAGTTCGACCTCGGAGAACTTCGTAAAGGTCGAGCTGAGCATGAAGAACAGCAGCAGCAGGAAGATGATGTCGATCAGCGATGTCACCGACAGCCTGCGCCTGCGGCGGATCCTACGCATGGGCGGGCGCGCCCGCAGCGTCCGCCGGGGCAGGCCCTGCGCCCACGGGCGACAGGATGCTGCGCAGGGCGCGGTCGGCGAGCACGCGCTCGGCGTCGATGCGCGCCTCAAGCCAGCTTAGCACAACCTGTGTCGGCATCGCCACGGCGAGCCCCACGGCGGTGGTCAGCAACGCCACCCAGATGCCGCCCGCCAGCAGCGACGGGTCAACCTGGCTGCCCGCGTCCTGCAACGCCTGAAAGGCCGCGATCATGCCCAGAACGGTGCCGAACAGACCGACCAGCGGCGACAGCTGCGCCACCCCGTCCAGAAAGCGGAATCCCCGTTCAAGGCGCGCAAAGCGGGCCTCGGCCTCGGCATCCAGCCGGGCGCTGTCGACGCTGCCCGCCAGCGCCATCGCGACCACGGGGCGCAGATAGCTGCGCGAACGGTCCAGCGCCCGGTGTGCCTCGCCCCGGTCGCCTCGGTCCCAGGCCGCAACCGCATCGCGCAAGGCGCGGTGACGGCCGACCCCGGCAGCGCGGAATTGCCAGAGCTTGTACAGCACGACCGTCAGCGTGACGATCGACACGACCGCAAGAAACAGCACGACCGGGCCGCCCAGATCGTAAAGGCGCAGCACCAGCCCGCCCAGCGTGTCCAGTGGCGTTCCGGTCATCCCATCATCTCCACATCGGTGCGGCTGGACAGGGTCAGACCGTCGGTGCAGACCTGCGCTCCGGCCGGCGCGTCGCAGGTGGCCGCGCCGTTGATAAGCACCTGGCCGAGCGCGTCGCATTGCAGGCCGGGAACCACGAACTGGCGCAAACGCGGCTTGTTGGCGGGCAGTGCAGCGAAATCGAACAGGGTCAGGCGCTCGACCTGTCCGTTGGTGTCGAACAGCACGGTTTCGAACACCACGGCGGCGATGTCCGCGCCAGAGGCGTTGCGCGCCAGAAAGCTCAGCTTGCAGCCGCGCTCGGTCTGTTGCTGGGCGTTCAGCTCGATGGACAGCGTCGCTGCGGGCGCGGCGTCCGCGTCTTGCGCGATTGCCGGAATGGCAAAGCAAAGACCGCTGACAAGGCTTGTCGCGGCGAAAAAGGCGTGGAGACGGATGGCACTGGGCACCGGCAGCTCCCTGAATGCAGGTCTGGATTGCATGCTTGCGCCCGTGTGGGCGCTGGCTGGATCGTCCCGTGAGGAGTCACCACAGTTTCGGTAGGGTTACAATACCTTATTAAGTTTCTCAACTACTCGGACGCGGGCGCGACCAGGAACCGCAAAACCCGAAGGGTCCGTTCTTGCGGATCCCCGCGTCGCCAGCCACGTTGCGACGGGATGGTCATTCCACCGCCCCGCCCCCTTGCAGGCGTTGCGTGTTGCGCCGCGCAGAATTGAACCGGGGCGCATGTTACGCGTAACTCGCCGTCGCCTCCGGACTTGTCTGACGCGCGCCGGATGACATGCCGTGATTTGGGTTTGCCGGCAAACGGCACCTCACGCGGCCCGATCCGCGCAACGACCCGACCCCGCGCCCGTCGACCCCGTGCCGCTGCCCGTATGGACAACCGGGCCCTCAGGAGGTCGGACATCGGGCCGGGCAGGGGCATGCGGGGCGACGTTTTCGGCGATGCCCTTGCGCCGTCCCGGCAAACGCCGGGCAAATATGCGACGCGGGGTCCGGCAGAGCCGCTCGCAGGCTCAAGGCGCCCTGCGGGGGCACGCGCTGCGACTCCATTTCACGGGGTGGATATATATGCAGCCGTAACGCTGCGAGGATGACGCAGCAGAATAAAAAGAGATATGGCAACCGCTTTCATTGCAATTGTCCTGGCCAAGAACGTGTTCCAACTGCCCAGATCTGACGCTGACGGGCGGACCCCGTATTGAAGCGTCGCATCCGCCGAGAACGGCGGCTGGCAGAAATTTCCGAGTTGGAGTGCTGTGTCATTCGCGTCGCGCCCGACGCTGGCGCGTTTTGCTGGCAAAGGCAATTCGAGGCGCGTGGCCATACGGTCAAGGTCATCGTGCCGCAGGGTGTCAAACCCTTCGTCAAGCGTCGGAAGAATGGTCAGAATGATGCAGAGGCCATTTGCACCGCCTTGATGCTGCCGAACAGGAAGTTTGTGCCAGTCACGTCAGAAGAGCAGCAAGACATTCAGACGCCGCTTTGTGAACCACAGGGCCGCCCTTGACGGTCAGATGTGGTGCCGCGCCCGGATCCCGTGACCCCGACCAGGTGCCACCCGTTCCGCGCACCCACGTTGCCTGACAAACCGTGCCTGACAAGCCGCGCCAGACAAAAAGGCCGCCCGGAGGCGGCTTCATTGTAACTGACTGGGTTCGCCGGTTTATTTGGAGCGGGCGAGGCGATTCGAACGCCCGACCCTAACCTTGGCAAGGTTATGCTCTACCCCTGAGCTACGCCCGCATCCGTCGGCAGCCGACCTGCCGTTGACCAACTGGAGCGGGCGAGGCGATTCGAACGCCCGACCCTAACCTTGGCAAGGTTATGCTCTACCCCTGAGCTACGCCCGCAACCGGTTGGTTGGGGCGATTTAGAGGCTCTGACGCAGCTTCGCAAGAGGAAATATTCGCCCGACCGCCGAAAACTTGCGACGGGCGCGCACCGATGCCGCGTTATATGTGAGGCGACAACGGGCCAACCCCCCGTTGCGCCGTGAAACGCACTGTCAAAGCACTGGATTTCGCCATGACCTCCGCCATGACCTCGCTTGTGAACCGTTGGGCCACCCCGCTGATTGCGGGACTCTTCCTTGTCTCGCTGATTTCGGGAATTGCCTTGTTCTTTCACTGGAACGCCTTCTGGTTCCACGGCATGCACGAATGGCTCAGCATGGTCCTGATCGTGCCGTTCGCGCTGCACCTGTGGAAGAACTGGCGACCGATGAAGGCTTATATCCGCAAGCCTGCCTTTGCCGTGGCGATGGTGGTGTCCTTGCTTGCGGCGATTGTCTTTGTCGTGCCGACCATCGGCGCGACGAGCGGTCCGCGTAACGGGCCGGCGCAATTCGGCATGGCGCAAAAAATGCTTGGCGGATCGGTGGCCGAGATCGCGGCCATTCTGGACGAATCCCCGACATCGCTTGCGGCGCGGCTGGCGCGCGCCGGTTTCACGATCACCTCGCCCGATCAGACCCTGTCCGGGATTGCCGCCGCGTCCGGCCAGTCAGACATTGCGGTGATGGCCGTGATTGCCGGGCAGGGCTGACGGCAACAAAAGACCCGCGGCGCAGGGCGCGCGGCGGGTCTTGCAATGACACGAAGCGATGCGGCTCAGGCTTTCTTGCGACGGCGCAGCATCGCGATACCACCAACGCCCAACAGCAGAAGCGGCGCGCCTGCGGGCAGCGGCACGGCAGTAGGCGTGTAGTCGTAGATCACCGAGGCGGTCGCCGTGGCGGTACCGCTTACTTCGGCCCAGTAGTTGGTCGCGCCTTCGACACTGCTTGTGCCGATTGCCAGGACCGCCACGTCAAAGGTATCGGTGCCGAGGAACGGCGCGAAGTTCGAGGTGATGGTCGCCGCGTCGGCGTCGGTTCCGTAGAAACCGTCATAGGTGGTGCCCGATTGCCCCGCGTAGTCGCGGACACCGTCATACGGACCAAGAACAAAAAACCTGTTGCTGACGGGCAGGATTTCGACATTGAGTTCGGCAACGCCTGCCACTGACGCGTAGATGTTCGCCCCCAGATTGTAGACATACGTCAGGTCGATATCGAGCGCCCTGGTATTCCGCTCGATGCCCACGCTGCCGGTCGAGATACCCGACAGGGACAGGGTGACGCTGTTCAGCGCGCCGAGCGACGAATCGAATTTTCCGAGCTTCAGGGTTTCAAGCCAGGGCGTACCGGTATCGGTAATGGTATCCTGATACGAGAGCGTAAGCGCATTTGCCGAACTCGCCAGCATGACCGACGTCGCGGCGGCGGTGATAAGATATTTCATGAAGGCAAACCCTTTGATCCAGGACGCAGAACTACGCACGTTTATCTGAACGGATAAGACGTGGGGTCGCTTGTAGGCAAGCAAAACCTTTCCAGAGCACCGATTTTCCGGCCCGACGATGCAAGATGCACGGTTTGCATGCGGAAACAAGTGCATGCGCGCAGCCTGTTTGCCGCAAGGGTTGTATTGTGCCTGATGTCGATGTGCCGTCGATATGTCTTCGTACGCGAGAGGCGGTGAACGCTGCGCGGCGGACGGGCGCGACTTCGGGCGGGCCAAGCGCCGGACGGGATCGCCTGCGCGGACCATTGATCGCGGCGTCGTGCAGCGCGGGACCGAAAAGGGGCGACACGCGCGATTCGCATGCCGCCCCCTGGATCTGTCAGCCCAAATCAATCCAGTTCGATCAGCAGATCCTTTGCGTCGATCTGGCCGCCGGGGGTGACGTGCACCGCCCTGACGGTGGCGTCGCGTTCGGCGTGCAGGCCGGTTTCCATCTTCATCGCCTCGATGGTCAGCAGCAGATCGCCTTCCTTGACCTGCCCGCCTGCCTGTACCGCGACCGACGCCACCACGCCGGGCATCGGCGCACCGACATGCGACGGGTTGCCGGCTTCGGCCTTGGGCCGCGCGGCAGAGGTCGCTTTGGCCTTGCGGTTGGGCACGCGCACCGCGCGCGGCTGACCGTTGAGCTCAAAGAACACCCTGACCTCGCCGTCGTCCTGGGTTTCGCCCACGGTAATAAGCCGGATTTCCAGCGTCTTGCCGGGGTCGATTTCGGCGGTGATCTCTTCGCCCGGCTGCATGCCGTAGAAATAGGTCAGCGTGGGCAGAACGCGCACTGGGCCGTATTCCTCGTGACGGGCGGCATAATCGCTGAACACCTTGGGATACATCAGATAGCCGTTGAAATCCTCGTCGTCGAAATCGACGTCGGGGAATTTCGCGGCCAGTTCGGTGCGCAGGGCATCCAGATCGGCGGGCGGAAGATGCGCGCCGGGGCGGTCCAGGTTGGGCTTGTCGCCCTTGAGCACCTTGCTGACGATGGCGTCGGGGAAACCGCCCGGCGGCTGGCCGAGATTGCCGCGCATCATGTCGATGACGCTGTCGGGAAAGCTGACCTCGGTGGCGGGGTCTTCGACCTGCGCGCGGGTCAGGTGCTGGGACACCATCATCAGCGCCATGTCCCCGACAACCTTGGACGATGGTGTCACCTTGACGATGTCGCCGAACATCTGGTTCACGTCGGCATAGGTCTGGGCGACCTCGTGCCAGCGTTCTTCCAGCCCCATCGACCGGGCCTGCGCCTTGAGATTGGTGAACTGCCCGCCGGGCATTTCATGCAGGTAAACCTCGGATGCAGGCGCCTGAAGGCCGGATTCAAAGGCGGTATATTGCCCGCGCACCGCTTCCCAGTAATTCGACAGCTCGCGGATGGTGCCCACGTCCAGCAGCGTGTCGCGGTCTGTATGGCGCAGCGCCTCGACAATCGAGCCCAGCGTCGGCTGCGAGGTGTTGCCCGACAGCGCATCCATCGCCGCGTCCACCGCGTCTACACCGGCGCGAGCGGCTTCGATGATGGTGGCGATGCTGGCACCGGACGTGTCGTGCGTGTGGAAATGGATCGGCAGGCCGACCTCTTCCTTCAGCGCCGTGATCAGCGCGCCGGCGGCGTTGGCCTTCAGCAGGCCGGCCATGTCCTTGAGCCCCAGAACATGCGCGCCCGCGTCCTTCAGCGCCTTGCCCATGTCGACATAGTACTGAAGGTTGTATTTGGCGCGGTCCGGATCAAGAATATCGCCAGTGTAGCAGATCGTGCCTTCGCAGATCTTGCCGGATTCAATCACCGCATCCATCGCGACGCGCATGTTTTCCACCCAGTTGAGCGAATCGAACACGCGGAACACGTCAACGCCCGAACTGGCCGCCTGAGCGACGAAACTTTGCACCACGTTGTCCGGGTAGTTGGTGTAACCCACCCCGTTGGACGCGCGCAGCAGCATCTGGGTCAGGATGTTGGGCATCCGCGCGCGGATGTCGCGCAGGCGCTGCCAGGGGCATTCCTGCAAGAACCGGTAGGCGACATCGAACGTGGCCCCCCCCCAGCATTCGACCGAAAACAGATCCGACATGTTGGCGGCATAGGCCGGGGCCACTTTGACCATGTCGATCGACCGCATGCGCGTGGCAAGCAAGGACTGGTGCCCGTCGCGCATGGTGGTGTCGGTGATCAGCAGCCGCTTTTGTTCAGACATCCAGTCGGCGACGGCCTGCGCGCCCTTTTCATCCAGAAGCGTCCGCGTGCCCGAGGGCGGTTTTTCGTGTTGCAGCGCCGGGGGGATGGCCGGTTTCAGATCGGCGGCGGGCATGGCGCGGCCCTGCACCTCGGGGTGCCCGTTCACCGTGATATCCGCGATATAGGTCAGCACCTTGGTGCCCCGGTCGCGGCGCTTTTTGAAATCGAACAGCTCGGGTGTCGTGTCGATGAATTTCGTGCTGTATTGGTTGTTCAGAAACACCGGGTGTTTCAGCAGGTTGATGACGAAGTCAATGTTCGTGCTCACCCCCCGGATGCGGAATTCGCGCAGGGCGCGGTCCATCCGCTTGATCGCCTTTTCCGGTGTCGGGGCCTTGGCCGTGACCTTGACCAGCAGCGAATCGTAAAACCGGGTGATGACCCCGCCCGCATAGGCCGTTCCGCCATCAAGGCGGATGCCCATGCCGGTGGCGCTGCGATAGGCGGTGATGCGGCCATAATCGGGGATGAAATTGTTGGTGGGATCTTCGGTGGTGATCCGGGTCTGCAGCGCGTGGCCGGTCAGGCGCACATCATATTGCGATGCCTTGCCGGTGGCCTCGGCGAGGGATTTGCCCTCGGCGATCAGGATCTGTGCCTGAACGATGTCGATGCCGGTGACTTCTTCGGTGACGGTGTGTTCGACCTGAACGCGGGGGTTCACCTCGATGAAATAGAACTTGCCACTGTCCATATCCATCAGGAATTCGACGGTGCCGGCGCATTCGTAATTCACATGGGCGCAGATCTTGCGCCCCAGTTCGCAGATTTCTTCGCGTTGCGCTTCGGAAAGATACGGCGCGGGGGCGCGTTCGACAACCTTCTGGTTGCGTCGCTGCACCGAACAGTCGCGTTCATACAGGTGATAGATGTTGCCCATCTTGTCGCCGAGGATCTGCACCTCGACGTGGCGGGCGCGGATGATCATCTTTTCCAGATAACCTTCGCCGTTGCCAAAGGCGGCCTCGGCCTCGCGACGCCCTTCCAGCACCTTTTCCTTCAGCTCCCTGGGCCCTTCGATGGGGCGCATGCCACGCCCGCCGCCGCCCCAGGACGCCTTGAGCATCAGCGGATAGCCGATGGCCTCTGCCTCGGCGGCGATGGTGTCCCAGTCATCGCCCAGCACCTCGGTGGCGGGGATCACCGGCACATCTGCCTGCATCGCGACCTTGCGCGCCGATGCCTTGTCGCCAAGCGCGCGCATGGTCGCCGCCTTGGGTCCGATGAAGGTGATGCCGGCCGCGTCGCAAGCATCGACGAATTCGGGGTTCTCCGACAGCAGACCGTAGCCGGGGTGGATCGCGTCCGCGCCAGAAAGCTTGGCCACGCGGATGATCTCGGGGATGCTCAGATAGGCGGCCACGGGGCCAAGCCCCTCGCCGATGCGATACGCCTCATCCGCCTTGAAGCGGTGCAGCCCCAGCTTGTCCTCTTCGGCAAAGACCGCGACCGTCTTCTTGCCCATTTCGTTCGCTGCTCGCATGATGCGAATGGCGATCTCGCCGCGGTTTGCAATGAGAATCTTGTTGAACTCGCGCATTGCGTGTTTTTTCCTCCGTCCAGGGTCTTTCGAGCGTGAACGAGAGTGAACGCTATGCTGCTGCGCAGCGCAAGGCGGGTTTGCAAACTTAGCTGGAAATTGCGGGGCCTTTGCAGAACGGGTTCGCGAATATGCCGGATCGTTGGCGCTGCCTGGTAATGGCCGGCGGCAACAGGGCGGCGGCAACAGGGGCAGACCGCCACCGACGGCGCCGGGAAGCGGGGGAAGAAGGCTGGTTCATTGGGGATCGCCGACCGCGCCGGGTCTTTGCGAATACGAGGCTGCCGCCCATGCCGCCCCCGGGCAGAGTATCACCCGCAGGGAGCCTTTGGACCGCGGCGTTCTGGTGCCGCGCCTGCGACGATGCCGGTATGAATGACGAGATGGCACGGCGCTGCAATGCCCGCCATTCGCGCCGGCCAAAGTCGAACGCACGTCTGACGAGCCTTTCCCTTCGACTGGGTCCATCCGGTCTGCGCCCGTTCTGTTGCCGGCCCCCCGATTGTCTGACGCCCCGATTGTCTGGCGCCCCGATTGTCTGACGCTCAGGTGGCATGCGCCGCCGCTTTGTAAAAACTTTCCTTCAGCTTTCGCCTGTTCACAGGTTTCTTGCGAACGTAACGGGAACGATCTCTTCCCATCCGGTGCGTGGGGGGCTAGATTGCCCCGCATGAGCACATTCGATGACATGGACGCCTTTGAGGGCGCATCGCTGTCCGCCCGCGCCATGGCCGCGCGGCCGATGCCCTATCTTGACGATCTCAACCCGGCGCAGCGCGAGGCGGTGGAACGGCTGGACGGGCCGGTGCTGATGCTGGCCGGGGCGGGGACCGGCAAGACCAAGGCGCTGACCGCGCGCATCGTGCATCTGCTGACCACAGGGCGCGCCCGCCCGAACGAGATCCTGTCGGTGACCTTTACCAACAAGGCTGCGCGCGAGATGAAGCTGCGGGTCGGCCGGATGCTGGGCCAGCAGATCGAAGGCATGCCCTGGCTCGGCACGTTTCACAGCATCTGCGTCAAGCTGCTGCGCCGCCATGCCGAACTGGTCGGGTTGAAATCGAACTTCACCATTCTGGACACCGACGACCAGATCCGGCTGTTGAAACAGCTAATCCGCGCCGCCGACATCGACGACAAACGCTGGCCTGCGCGCCAGCTTGCGGGCCTGATCGACAACTGGAAAAACCGCGCCTGGGTGCCCGCAAAGGTGCCCGCGTCCGAGGCATCGGCCTATAACCATCGCGGCACGGAATTCTACGACCAGTATCAGACCCGCCTGCGCGAGCTGAACGCCTGCGACTTCGGCGACCTGTTGCTGCACATGGTCACCATCTTTCAGAACCACCCCGACGTGCTGGACCAGTATCAGCGCTGGTTCCGCTACATCCTTGTGGACGAATATCAGGACACCAACGTCGCACAGTACCTTTGGCTGCGGCTGCTGGCCAACACGCACAAGAACATCTGCTGCGTGGGCGATGACGACCAGTCGATCTATGGCTGGCGGGGCGCCGAGGTCGGCAATATCCTGCGGTTCGAAAAGGATTTTCCCGGCGCGCATGTGGTGCGGCTGGAACAGAATTACCGTTCGACCGAACATATCCTTGCCGCGGCGTCCGGCGTCATTCGCGGCAACGAGGGCCGCCTTGGCAAGGAACTGTGGACCGACGCGGGCGGCGGCGAAAAGGTGCGCCTGATCGGCCATTGGGATGGCGTCGATGAGGCGCGCTGGACCGGCGAGGAAATTGAATCGCTGCAAAAGGGCACGCGCGGGCTGCGCCCCCATTCGCTGGATGACATGGCGATCCTTGTGCGCGCCAGCCACCAGATGCGCGCGTTCGAAGACCGCTTTCTGACCATCGGTCTGCCTTATCGCGTCATCGGCGGCCCCCGCTTTTACGAGCGTTTGGAAATTCGCGATGCCATGGGATATTTCCGGCTGGTGGTGTCGCCCGACGACGACCTGGCGTTCGAACGCATCGTCAACACACCCAAGCGCGGCCTTGGCGACAAGGCCCAGCAAGTGATCCAGGCGACCGCGCGGGAATTCGGTGTGTCGCTTCTGGACGGGGCGCGCATCGCCGTTGACGAGGGCCGTATCAAGGGCAAGGGCGCCGGACAGTTGCGCCATCTGTGCGAAAATCTCGGCCGCTGGCGCGAGGTGATGCTTGGCCCGGTGCTGCGGCAGGGCGATGTCGAACCCGACGATACCGATGCGGTGATCGACGACGAGGCGCCGTTCGTCGTGGGCGAAACCCGGCGTGGCAAGCCGACCGTCACCCATATGGAACTGGCCGGGATGATCCTGGACGAATCCGGCTACACCGGCATGTGGCAGGCCGACAAGACGCCCGAAGCGCCGGGGCGGCTGGAAAACCTGAAAGAGCTGGTCAAGGCGCTGGAGCAGTTCGAGAACCTCCAGGGGTTTCTGGAACATGTCGCGCTTATCATGGATAACGAAAGCGACGAGGCCGGTGAAAAAGTGTCGATCATGACGCTGCACGCCGCCAAGGGGCTGGAATTTCCCTGCGTGTTCCTGCCCGGCTGGGAAGACGGGTTGTTTCCGTCGCAGCGATCCATGGATGAAAGTGGGCTCAAGGGGTTGGAAGAAGAACGGCGGCTGGCCTATGTCGGCATCACCCGCGCCGAGGAACTGTGCACCATATCTTTTGCCGGAAACCGTCAGGTGTTCGGACAGTGGCAATCGGCGCTGCCGTCGCGTTTCATCGACGAACTGCCCGAAGAACACGTCGATGTGCTGACCCCGCCGGGGCTGTACGGCGGCAATTACGGCGCGGCCTCGCCCTATGGTGCCGGGTCGGGGCTGGAAACCCGCGCGGCCGAGGCGAATGTCTATAACTCCCCCGGCTGGAAGCGGATGCAGGCACGGTCAGGCCAGCGCCCGACCAGTCAGCCGCGCGAAAGCCGCACACAGGTCATCGACCTGACGGCGGTATCCGCATTCGAGATGGGCCAGCGCGTGTTTCACCAGAAATTCGGCTATGGTGACATCACCGGAATCGAAGGCGACAAGCTGGAAATCGCGTTCGAAAAAGCTGGGGTCAAGAAGGTCGTTGCGCGGTTCGTTCACGCGGATGACGACGTGCCGTTCTGATCGCGGCAGAGGTCGGGGTGGACGCCAGGTCAGTCAGCCGCGCGGCATTCGCAACACCAGGTTGCGCCCGCGTTTGGTCAGTTGCAGTTCGGAGTCGCCAATCGCGGCGACTCGGCCTCCATCCAGCCGGTCGCCGACCTTGACGTTCTGAAGCCGACCGTTCGACAGGCGCACCAGTGCGCGCCGGTTCGACGCCGATCCGAAGACCCCGATCAGGCTCGTCTCGCGCAGGTTCAGCTGGTTCGACATCGTTGCCTGCCGCGCGACACTGGCATTTTGCGGAATGCGCGGCGCCGGTTGCGCCCGGACCGCCGCGGCAGGGGCGGTCTGAACCGGGGTGTTTTCGGCGCGCCTCGCCATGCCCGGGGGGCGCAGTTGCGGCTCCAGCGATCGGGCGACCGCCAGGGCGGTGCTCACCGCGACCTCGGCATCCGGTGCCCCGGCTTCTTCGGCGGGGGCTTCCGGGCCTGGCGGCGGTGCCGGGGGGGCTGCGGCAACGGCCTGCGCCACTGCTTCGGCGACCGCAGCGCGCACGCTGTCAGGTCGGATCACGGGGCGCTTTTGTTCCAGTTCGGCCACGGAAAAGCCCGACAGCACGACCCGTTCGCTTTGTTCGACCAGGTCGCCGGGGCGGGCCGACGGGCGGCGGGCGCCAAGCGCGGGGTCCGTCGGGGCGACGGCGGGCGCGTCGGGATCTTCGGCGGCTGCACCGGCGGCGTCTTCGGCAACGGTGGATTGCGCGCGGGCGGGCGGCACCTGCGGCGGCGGGCCGGTGAACACCCGCACCCCATCGGGGGAGACCGCCCCTTCGGGCGTGGCCCGCACCAGCCCGCGCGCGTCCAGATCAAAGCGCACATCCGGCCCCGGCGGCAGCGCGACCGGCTGGGCGGCGCCTTCGGAGAGCGGTTCGGGGGGCAGGGCGACGGCGTCGAACTGTTCGACCCTGGGATCGACCGAGGCCACATAGAAGTCATCTATGCTGTCGGGGCTTGCGTCGGGCGGCGGCGAGGGTGATCGCTGCCAGATCCCGGTCGCAGCATAGCGCGCGGCGGCCTCTTCGGGCGACGGGGCGATCCGTGCGGGGGCGGTCGCGGCCGGTGCGGCATCCGCGGTGATATCGCTGCCGGGGGCGGGCGGCAGCAGGGCCAGCACTTCGGGCGCGACTTGCGGCTCGACCTGAATCGGGGCGGGCATGGCCGGATCGGCGGCGGCGACTTCGGTCGCCTCCTCATCGGCGGGGCCAAAGAACCGCGACAGCCCTTCGTCCAGAAAGACCGAGGCCCAGGCGGCGACCGCCAGCAGGAACAGCAGCAGCACCATCGTCAGCATCAGTCCAAGGAAACGCGGCTTGCCGCCGATGTCTTCCTCGCGCCGCGCGCCAAAGACAGTCATGCGGCGGCGTTCGTCCTCGGGGTCGGCGGCCCCGGACATGGCGGTCCCGGACATGGCGGCCTGCATGACGGGCGGCGCCTCACCGGGGGCGCTGCGGGGGGCGACCGGGCCGGGGCTGGTGGGGCGGGGGCTGGCGGGGACGGGGGGGGCGGATTTGCGCTGGCGCGGGCGCGCGGGTTTGGGCGCGGGCGCCTCGGCAGAGGCCGGCGCGGGCTGGCGGGCGGCGGCGGTGTGCGGTGCCGCGCCCTGCGCGGGTTTCGCCGCCGGGCGTGCGGCCGGCTTGGCGGGACGGGGCGGAGTCCGGGCGGGGGCATTGCGCGCAGCGGTATCGCTGGCCAAAGCGTTGCGGTCGGGTGCGGCAGCAGCGACGGCCGGGGCCTGGTTCGACACAGGCGCAAGGGCGGCGCGCAACGCGGGGCGGTCCTGACGCCGGGGCGCGGCGGCAGACTCTGTCACGGCCGGGGCCGCGACGGGCGGGGCGGACGGTTTCGGCGCGCCGCTGGTCAGCACCATCTGCCCGCTGCTGTCGGGCAAGTCCCGGCTGGCGCGAATGCTGGTAAAGCTGGGGGTGTCGGGTGCGGCGCCGGATTTGTCCGCAGCCGGGCGGATGCGCGCTGCGGGCGGTTCGGGCAGGGGGGCAAGTGCGGCCGTGCGCGCGTCGCCTCCGGGGCCGAACATACCGGGGCCGAACATGCCGGTGCCAAAGTCGGCGGGCGCAGCCACCGGGCTTTCGGTCGACGGATCGCTTGCGGGGCCTGGCGTCGAGGGGGGCGTTGGCGCGGTCAGGAACGCCGGGGGCGGACCGGGGGCAGGCACAGGGGCAGGGGCAGGCAGGGGGGCGGGGCGGGGCGCGGCCTCTGCCATCGCCTCGGGCTGCATGACCGGCAAGGGGCCGGTTTCGGCTTCGGTTGCGGGGGTGGCGCCGGAAGGCGGCAGATTGGTGCGGCGCCCCGCCGCGTCCGCCTGCTGGGGGGATGCGGGTTCGGATGCGGCCTCGCGCATTGGCGCAGTGGTGCGCCTGCGCGCGTCCGGGGCCGGCCTTGCGACGTCGGGCGCGGTTGCGGGCGGTTTCCCAACCGGGGGCGGGGTCGCGACAATGCGGATCGGCCCGGCGATTCGGTGTGGCGCCGGGCCGGCCCACCCGGAGGCGGCGCCGAAGAACGGCGCTCCGGCAAAGCTGCCCGTGGCGGGGGCGGCGGCGAAGCTTACCGGATCGAAACCCTGCGCCGCGACAAAGGATTCGGCCTCGGCCAGCGTTTCCCTCGCGACGGCAGCGACCTGAAGCCGCCCCGGCACCGGTTGCCAGTCGTACACCAGTTCGCTGACATCGTAGGGCGTCGCGCCGTCCAGCGCCGCGCGCACGTCGGCGCCCCGCGCGGACTCGTCGCCGGGGTCGGGCAGATCCAGATACCGGATTTGATCGTCCGGCAGAATCAGCAGCACCTGCCGGCCATCCGGCCCGCTGTCCATGGCAATATCGCGCAGTGCGCCAAGGGCTGCGTCCAGATCGTCGGTGTGAAACGACATCTCGCCCAGCCGCTGCCAGACGTCACCGTCACGGCGCAGCAGCGCGATACCGTCGGAAGAAAGCGAAAGCGCGTTATTCGGAACCATGCGCATTGTCTATCATTGCCCGGTCGTCATGGGGAGCCCCTGTCAGGCCTTTGGCCCATCATACAGCAGCAGTCCGCCGAGAGGAAGAAAGCTCTGTCGTCGGGGGTTGCGGGGCGATCTTGGCGTGCGCATGTTGCGACAGACACACGATCTTCCGGAGGCTTCGATGATCCGTCCCCCCTTTATGTCTATGTCGCTTTCACTTGGCCTTGCGGCGATGCTGGCGCTTGCGCCGCTCGCGGCCATCGCGCAGGAACCCCGGCTGACCGTCACCGGTGAGGGCAGCGCATCCGCCGTGCCCGACATGGCGACCGTGTCGCTGGGGGTGACGGCGCAGGACCCGGAGGCAGGCGCCGCCATGGATCGGGCATCGCGCGTCGCCGCCGAGATCCTGTCCCGGCTGGACGGGCTGAATATCGCGCCGCGCGACCGGCAGACTTCTGATATCGGGCTTCAGCCGGTCTGGAGTCGCCACGATTCGGACGATCGCCACATCACCGGGTACGAGGCCAGCAACAGCCTGACCGTGCGGGTGCGCGATCTGGACAGCCTGGGCGACGTTCTGGCGGCGGTGACAGAAGGGGGCGCCAACCGGCTTGCCGGGTTGAGCTTTGGCTTGCAGGAACCCGGCCCGGTGATGGATGACGCCCGCCGCGATGCGGTGTCCGACGCGCTGGCGCGGGCGAACGTGCTGGCAGAAGCTGCAGGCATAACCCTGGGGCCGATCTTGTCCATCACGGAAGGGGGGGGCGGCGACATGCCGATGCCCAGGATGGAAATGGCGCGAATGGCGTCGGCCCCGGTGGCGGCGGGCGAACAGACGATCTCGGCGCAGGTCACCGTGGTTTTTCGTCTGGGCGACGAAACACCCGACTGAGCAGGCGCGCAGCGGCGATGTGGCGCGGCGTTCGCGGGAACGGTGCGGGGCTGGCGGCTGCCGCTTGGATGACGCAAAGGGGCGCGCAAGGGGCGAGAACACTGTCCACTTCGGCAGGACGGAGAGGGGCCGCGCGGGGCGCGCTTCCCAATCCGCGGCAGGAACGCATCCCCTCGCGGCGACTATCGCAGGCCTGCCGGACGCGAAAGCCCGCGGGTGCCCCACCGCCGGCCTGAACCGGGTCTAGCCGAGCTTGCGCAGCAGGCGCAGCAGCGTTTCTTTTTCGCGCTCGCGCAGCGGCGCCAGCGTTTCGATGCTGACCTCGATGGCGGCCTGCGTCGCCGCGTCGATCAACCCGACGCCGTCCGGCGTCAGCGAGACCAAGTGCCGCCGGCGGTCTTCGGTATCGGGGGTCGTGCGCAGCAGGCCGCGCGCGATCAGCCGGTCGACAACCCCCTTGGTTGTGGCGCCATCCATGGCGACGGACCGGCCGAGGCGGTTTTGCGACATCGGTCCGTCTTCGGCGAGGCGGTGCATGACCGAGAACTGCGTCGGGGTCAGTTTGCCGGGCACCTTGTCGGAAAAGATGGTCGAGTTGCGCTGATAAGCCTTGCGCAGCAGGAAACCGATCTGCTCGTCCAGCAGGTAGCCGTGATCGGCGGATGTGCGGGCCTTGGGGGAGTCGTTCAAACCGGGGTCTCCTGTGCGGATCGCAGTCTTAGAGCCATTCGCGATCAGGGGCAACGGCTGGCGCCCCATCCATTCTTGCGCCGGTCCGCGAGGTGGCAGGGGGGCGCTGCCCCCCGTCGCCTGAACGGCGACTCCCCCCGGAGTTTACCTGGCAAGATGAAGACCGGGCGCGGCGCATGGCCAATCGGCGGTCAGGGGCGGGCATCAGACCGACAGGTAGGCATCGCGGATTTCGGGATGAGCTTCGAGGTCTTTGAAGCTGCCGTCGAATTTCTTTTCGCCGCCTTCGATGATGATGGCGCGGTCGGCGACGGCGCGGGCGAAATGCAGGTTCTGTTCGGAAATCATAACCGTCAGCCCTTGGTCCTTGAGCTTCAGAATGGTGGCCACCATCTGTTCGACGATCACCGGGGCGATGCCTTCCGAGGGCTCGTCGAGCAGCAACAGCGCGGGGTTGCCCATCAGCGTGCGGGCGATGGTCAGCATCTGTTGTTCGCCCCCGGACATGTGCTTGCCGCGGTTGGCGCGGCGTTCGGCAAGGTTGGGAAAGATGTCGAACAGTTGGTCGGTGGTCCAGTGGGGCGCATCCGTACGGGCGGGCTGACGGCCCACTTCGAGGTTTTCCAGCACCGTCAGGTCGGTAAAGATGCGCCGGTCCTCGGGGACGTAGCCGATGCCCCATTTGGCGACACGAAAGGCGGGTTCGCCCACCAGGTCGCGGCCCTGAAAGATGACGCCGCCCTTGCGGGGTCTGACCAGCTGCATCACCGATTTCATCGTGGTGGATTTGCCCGCGCCGTTGCGGCCCAGAAGGGCGACCACCTCGCCGCGCCGGACCTCGAACGTGAGGTCCGACAGGATGTGGGCCTTGCCGTAATAGCTGTGGATGCGCTCGACGCTAAGCATGGGAGTTTTCCTTGAACAGGGTTCCACCGCCCAGATAGACCTCTTGCACGCGGGGGTCGTTGCGCACCTGCGCGGCGTTGCCATCGGCGATCAGCTCGCCCCGGTTCAGCACCATGATGTGATGGGAATGGGCGAACACCACGTCCATGTCATGTTCGGTGAACAGCACGCTGACGCCCTGATCGCGCACGATGTCCGCTGTCAGTTGCATCAGTTCGATCCGCGCGCTGGGCGCCATTCCGGCGGTGGGTTCATCCATCAGCAGCAGGCGGGGTTTGTGACACAGCGCGATGGCCAGTTCGAGCCGTTTGAGATCGCCGTAAGCGAGGATCGAACAGGGCCGGTCGGCCTGGTTTTTCATGGCGACGGTTTCCAGCAGGCTCATCGCCTCGTCGCGGTATATTTTCCAGGCGCGCGGGCCGAGGGAAAAGATGCGCCGGTGATGCGACATCAGCGCCATCTGGACGTTTTCGACCACGGTCATCGACTGGTAGGTGCCGGTGATCTGAAAGGTGCGCCCCACGCCCTTGCGCCAGATGTCGCGGGGTTTGCGCCCGGTGATGTCTTCGCCGTCCAGAAACACCTTTCCTGCGGTCGGCTTCAGCTGCCCCATCAGCATGTTGAAGCAGGTGGATTTGCCCGCGCCGTTGGGGCCGATCAGCGCCTTGAGCTCGCCCTTGGCGACGCTGAAGCTGACGCCGCCGACGGCGAGAAAGCCGCTGTAGCTTTTCCTGAGGTTTTCGACGCGCAGGATTTCGGTCATTTCACGGTCTCCTCGTCGATGTTGCGGATGCGGCGCCACAGGGTGCGCAAGGTGCCCACGATGCCTTCGGGCATCAGGATCACCACGGCGATGATCACCAGGCCCAGCAGCAGGCGCCAGTATTCAAGCCGGGTCAGCCAGTCTTCGACCACGGTCATGAAACCCGCACCGACAACCCCGCCCGCCAGCGTTTTCACGCCGCCAAGGAAGACCACGATCAGCGCATCGAAGCTTTCGCCGATTTCCAGAACGGTGGGAAACACCGAGCCTTTGGAGAACACGAATATCCCGCCCGCAAGCCCCGCCATCGCGCCCGCAAGGCAGAACGCCGCGTATTGCACGCGCTTGACGTCGATGCCGGTGGCCTCGGCCTGGCGCGGGCTGTCGCGACCGGCGCGCAGGGCGTAGCCGAACGGCGAATGGATGGCGTGGCGCAGGAAGATGATGCCGCCCGCACCAAGAATCAGGGTGAAGTAGTAGAACGGCGCGGGCGCGTTCAACCATTCGGCGGGCCAGATGTTGACCAGCCCGTCATCGCCGCGCGTCACGCCGCGCCACTGGAACGCCAGGCTCCAGACCAGTTGGCTGAAGGCCAGCGTCAGCATGGCGAAATAGACCCCGGTCAGCCGGATGCAGAACCAGCCGATGGCCAGCGCCAGAACCCCCGCGGCCAGCGGGGCGAACACGAAGGCCAGTTCCATCGGGGTATCGGTGTGATAGACCAGAAGCGCTGCGGCATAGGCGCCGCCGCCAAAGAACGCGGCATGGCCAAAGCTGACCAGCCCGCCGGTGCCAAGGATGAAATGCAGCGAGGCGGCGAACAGCGCAAAGACGATCATGTCGACGATCAGCGTCATTACGAATTGTTCGGCGAACAGCGGCACCAGCGCCAGCGCAAACAGCAGTGCGCCGACCAGCGCGATGCCCTTGGGGCCGTAGGGGCGGATGGGTTGTTCGGGGGCGCCGACCTGACCGTGTTCGCCCGCGACTTCCTCGCGCCCCAGAATGCCGTAGGGGCGCACGATCAGCACGATGGCCATGACCACATACATCAGCACCAGCGTCGATTGCGGCAGGTAGGTGACGCCAAAGACGTTGAGCACGGAAATCAGCACGGCAGCGATGAACGCCCCCGGCAGGCTGCCCATGCCGCCGATGACGACAACCACAAAGACCTCGCCGATGATGTTGAAATCCATCAGCAGGTCCGCGCCGCCCTTGGGCAGTTGCAGCGCCCCGCCAAGACCCGCCAGCGCCGATCCCAGCGCGAAAACCCCGGTGAACAGCCACGCCTGATTGACGCCAAGCGCGCCGACCATCTCGCGGTCCTGCGTCGCGGCGCGCACCAGCACGCCAAGCCGGGTTTTCGTAATCAGATACCACAGCGCGAACAGGATGAACGGGGTGATGGCGATCAGCACGATGTCGTATTTCGGCACCGGTTCGCCAAAGACGCGCCAGACGCCGCGCAGCCCGGGCGCACGCGGGCCAAGCTGATCCTCGGCGCCCCAGATCATCAGCGCAAGGTCCTGGATCACAAGGATGACGCCGAAGGTGGCGACCAGCTGGAACAGCTCGGGGGCGCGATAGATCGGACGCAGCACCACGATTTCGGTCAGCGCGCCAATGGCGCCCACCGCAAGCCCGGTGAGCAGGATCGCGCCCCAGAACCCGACATGACCGGGCAGGATGTCCATCAGCGTGATGCCGATGAAGGCCCCCAGCATGTAAAAACTGCCGTGGGCGAAATTGACGATTCGCGTGACCCCGAAGATGAGCGACAGGCCCGAGGCGACGAGGAAGAGGGCCGCCGCATTGGCGAGACCCGTCAGGAACTGGGCGAGGAAAAAGGCCATGGTCCGGAGACTTTCCTTGTGCGGCGCATGTGGCGGGGAGAGGCGGGGCACGCCTTGCCTTGTGCGAAAGGCACGGGGCGCTGCCCCTCTTGGCGCGTGCCGCGCCAATTCACCCCGGAGTTTATCTGGCAAGATGAAGGGGGCGCGCCGCGCGGGGCGCCCCCTGTCGCGACGTTATTCGGCGGGGCGCATGGCCATGATTTCTTCGTCGGTGGGCATGTAGGGGGCCGGGTCCTTGTATTCCCAGTCGACCATCACGCCTTTGCCATCCTCAACCGCGGTGGTGCCGACCCAGGCGCCCAGCGTCGACTGGTTGTCGATGGCGCGGTAGGTCAGGTCTCCGATGGGGGTATTGTTGACGGTGAGGTCTTCGAACGCGGTGACGAGGCTTTCGGTATCGGTGGCGCCGGCCCTTGCGATGCCCGCGGCGACGGATTGCGCCGTCATGTAGCCCACGAGGCTGCCGATTTTCGGGGTTTCGCCGGTGGCATCCATGTAGGCATCGACAAAGGTCTTGCCGGGGGTGCCGTCTTCGAAGCCGTACCAGGGAAAGCCGGTGACGAACCAGCCTTCAGGGGCCTCGTCGCCCAGCGGATCAAGGTATTCCGGTTCGCCTGTCAGCAGGCCGTAGACAGAGCGGCCGTCGAACAGGCCGCGGTCGCCGCCCTCGCGCACCAGCTTGGCAAGGTCGGATCCGAAGGTGACGTTGTAGATGGCGTCGGGCTTGGCGCGCTCGATCGCCTGCACCTCGGCGCCGGCGTCGATGTTGAACAGGGCGGGCCATTGTTCGGCAACGAATTCGACATCTGGTTTCAACCGTTGCAGGTTTTCCTTGAACGCATTCACCGCGTCCTGCCCGTAGGCGTAGTTGGGCGCGATAGTGGCATAGGTTATGGCGTCGGACTTGGCGGCCTCTTCGGCGAGCATGGCGGCCTGGACCCAGGTCGAGGCGCGCAGGCGGAAGGTGTAGGGGTTGCCCGAGTTCCACACCAGGCTGTCGGCCAGCGGTTCGGCGGCAAGGTAGAGGTATTCCTTTTCGGCGGCAAAGGACGACAGCGCCAGCCCGACGTGGGACAGGATGGAGCCGGTCAGCATCACCGTGCCTTCGCGGGTCATCAGTTCTTCGGCGATCTTGACCGCTTCGGCGGGATCGCCCTGATCGTCGCGATAGACGAATTCCAGCGGTTTGCCGAGCACGCCGCCGGCTTCGTTGATCTCGGACAGCGCCAGTTCGATGCCCTTTTTGTAGGGTTCGGCGAAGGCGGCCATACGCTTGTAGTGGTTGATCTCGCCGACCTTGATGGTGTCCTGGGCCATGGCGGCGGGGGCGGTTGCGGCTGCGGCGATCAGGCCCAGCACGGTGCGTCTGATGAGGTTCATGCGGTTTCTCTCTGTTGGTTGGGCGCGGTGGCCGTTGGTGCCGGTCTTTTTTGCCGGTTAATCGTGGTAAATAATAGCCATGGAGGGATCGGAGGCGATATCTTCGGTCCTCTCCAGTTCCAGAAGATCGTTGATGCGCTTGCGATAGACAAGCGGCCCTCTGTCGATGGCGATGCGCAGGGGGCGGCGTTTCTGGGGGCGCAATTCTTCGGACTGCACCGCTTCGAGGATGGCTTTGTCTTCGGCGAATGCGGTGCGGAACATGGCGTCCATGCGGGTTGCGGCCTCGGGGTCGTCGATGGCGGCGTTGCGGATGTGCATCCAGCGGTCGATGGTGTGGGTTTCGGTCACGGGGGTCATGAAATGCAGAGCGAAGATGCGCACGCCGTCGCCGCGGTCTTCTTCGCGGCATTGCCTTTCGGTCTCGATGGAGCCAAAGTCGATGACGGCGGTGCAGGGGGTATAAAGGTAGTAGTAATGCCAGCGGTCCACATTGCCGGTGAACCCGCCAAACGCCTTGAAAAACCCGATGGGTTCGCCGTCGCGGATCCAGCGCCAGGCGACGATGGCCTCGCCCTCGGTCTGCACATGCACGGGCACGTTTTCCGACGCGGCGTTGCCCAGCGTGGTGGGGTGCACAAAGCTGACATGCGCCGGGTCAACGAGATTTTCCGCGACATTGAGGTAATGGGATTCAAGGTGCAGTGCGTCGCCGTGGTGCACCGCCCAGTTCGGATCGGAAAATTCGGGCATGTCGAAGACCGTTTCAGGGTCGGCCCTGGTCGGGTCGCCCATCCAGATCCAGACGATGCCGTGGTTTTCGACGATGGGGAAGGCGTCGACGCGGGCGGATTTGGGCAGGTTGGCCTGCCCCGGAACGCGCACGCAGGCGCCCGAGCAATCGAAGGTCAGCCCGTGGTAACCGCATTGCACCGTGTCGCCGACGCGCTTGCCTCTGGACAGCGGCAACAGGCGGTGCGGGCAGCGGTCCTCCAGCGCCGCGACCGTGCCATCGGTTTTGCGGAACATCACGACGTGATCGCCAAGGATGGTGAAGCGGCGCAGCTCGTCGTCGATTTCTGTCGACCAGGCGGCGACATACCAAGCGTTTCTTACGAATTGCGTCATGCGTGCGTCTCCTTGGGTTAGCGCAGACCGTCCGTGCCGGTGATCCCGTCAGTGGTCAGCCCGCCGACCCTTGGCAGCGGGCGGCCGTGCTGTTGCAGCGCCACCGCGACAAGGATCTCATCCGGGCGGGGGGCATCGTTGAGCCGCAGGCACATGGCGTCGAAATGGCTGCGCACATAGGCGGCATCCTTGTGGCCAAGCGGCACGCCGAGGGTTTCGCCGGCGCGCCCGATGGCCTTGGCCGAGGGCACCAGCGCGCGGCCTCCTCCGATCACCGCGCGCAGCGGCGCGCCGAGTTTCGGGTGCAACAGGGCGGCGGCGTGTTCCAGCTCGCCGTTTTCCCCCACCAGCGCGGCCTTGCCGTAGCCCTCGACGGGGGCACCGCCAAGCGCGGCAAGCGCTTCCTGGCCAAGCCGCGCGCCAAGCGCCTCGCCCATGTCGATCAGGTCCGACAGGTCATCGACGTAGCGCCCGGCAAAGGGGTTGGCGATCACCGCCGCGGCCAGCGCCCGCCGCGTGGGCGGCGAAACGGCGCGGCCCATCTCGGTGCGGACCTCTTCGGTCAGGGTGACGAGCTTGCGCAGCTTCAACGGAGCCCGTCCTCGCCCTTGATCGCGTCCCTGGTCAGCCCGCCGACGCGCGCGTGGATGCGCCCTCCGGTGGTCATGACCAGCACCAGCAGGATCTCATTGGGGCGGGGAGCGTCGGGGATGCCGACCTCGATGGCGTCATAATGGGTGCGCACATAGGATGCGTTGGTGTGCGTCACCGGAATGTCGATCCGGGTCCCCGCCGCGCCGACCTTTTTGGTCGAGGGCACGATGGCGAGGCTTTTCCGGATGCTGTCGCGCATGGCGTAGCCGCCGGGAACGTGCCACAGCGCGCCATGCTCGATCTCGCCGTTCACGCCGGTGACGGCGCCTTTGCCGTAGCCTTCGACGATGTCGGCGTCGCCGCCGAGTGCGTCGATGCACATCCGCGCCATTTCGGCAGCTAGCGGTTCGAGGTCTTTCATGAAGGGCAGGATATTCTCGACATATTGCCCGGCGTAGGGGTTTTCGATCACCGCCATGGCCGCGGCGCGCCTTGCCGGGGTTTCCGGGGCGGGGCCGCCCTCGTGAAAGATGGTTTCGACCTGCACGAGGGTTTTGCGAACCTTGACCTCAGGCATTCTGGAGTTCCTTCGTTTCGATATGTTGCCCGAGGGCGATACGGGTGCCGGCCAGCGCGACGCAGGCGGCGCGGATCAGCCCGCGCGAGATGTAATCCTGCGCCAGGGCGCGCGCGGCGACAAGCGCGGCGGCGATCTCCGGCGGCGCCAGCGGGCCGACATCGGTGGTGACAGGGCGCGGGCCAAGATCGCTGTCGGGGGACAGGGTGTTCGCCGGAGCGCGCATGATCGCGGGATGGCCGGGCAGGTCGACCGCATTGGCGATCAGCGTGGCGGCCACATCGGCCAGAGCCGCGTCGCGGGCCAGCACGGTGACCGCGTCGGCGATGCCCATCGAATGGGACCGCCCGCGCCAGCCGCTGGTGGCGACGCCGCCGATGCCATCCCGCGGGCCGATCAGCGCCCGCGCGCCGGGGGCGCGGGTTTCCGGAACGTCGCAGATTGCCAGGCGCAATGGCGCGCTCCGGGTATAAAGCGCGATGTCGCCGCCGTTGTTGACATGGGCGCGGGTCAGGGCGTGACCGGGCACCAGCATCTCGGCCAGAAGGTGATCCGAAACCGCGCCCGCCACCGCCGCCATGGGTGTCGCAAAAGCCGGGGCAAACCGCGCCGCCGCCCGGTGCATCCGCTGCGCCACGGGTCCTGTGGGGGCAAGGCCGTCGGCCTGCCGCAGCCGGGGCAGTTCGGCGCACAGGCCGGTCAGGAGGGGGGCAAAGCCGTCGCGGGCGCGCCCCAGCGCCCGCGCCACCGCGCGCGCAGGGCCGTCGGCCGTGACGATCACGTCAATCGGGCCGTGGGTCAGGCGCATCCGACCATCGCGGGCCATCTGCATCCGGGGGGCTTCGGTCCAGCTCATGCGGCGCCGTTGTCCAGGGGCCAGGGCGCGCCGGCCTTGCGGTTTTCGGTGCGCCGCCCGGACAGACGGTGGTCCGATTGCCGCCCCGTCCGGCCCTGCAGCGCCTCCTGCAGCGGCGTGACGTAATCCATATGACCCCCAAGCGCCCGGTAATCCGCGCGCGTCATGGTGAATTCGACGGGTGCGACCAGCGCCGGGGTCGGCACATAGCCAAAGGCGTTTTTCGGCATCTGCGTCACGTCGGCCATGAAGGTGATGCCTCCGCCCGGCCAGATCATCACCGGCGCCCCGCCGCAGGTCACGCGGGTGAGACGCGACTGCACCGATCGGGTAAGGCTGACCGGGTTTTCGGTGACCCCCGAGCGCAGCGAACCGCCCGCCCCCGCCATGAACAGCACCGAGGCCAGCGAAGGTTCGCAGTTTTCCTCGATCCGCGCGACCGAGGATTTCAGCCGGTCGGGCATGTCCATCGGCGCGGGGATCAGATCTTTGTCCAGTTCGAAATAGGCGGCGTGTTCGCCGGTGGTCGATACCATCAGCAGCGACATCCCCGCCCAGGCCTGTGGCTTGAACGTATCGAGTATATCCAGAGGGTTGGTCAGATTCGTGCCGCCCCAGCCGGTGCCCGGCCCGGCCACCTGAAAATAGCGCCCCGGCGTGGACCGGCGGCCCTTGACCTTTATGCCGGTGGCGGGCCAGCCGATAACCTTGCCCGCCTGATGTTCGGACATGACGCCGGTGATGTGATCGTCGACCACGACGACCTCGTCCACGAGCCCCTGCCACTGCGCAGCGAACATGCCCACGGTGGCGGACCCGCAGCCGACGCGCATGCGCTGTTCGCGGCGGCCGTTCACCACCGGCGCCTGTCCGGCGGCGATCTGCACGTCGGCGCCGCCGTCGATGCTCAGCGCGACCTCTTGCCCGTTGCACAGGGCCAACAGGGCGGCGCAGGTGGCGCGGCCTTCTTTCTTGGACCCGCCGGTCAGGTGGCTGACCCCGCCCAGCGACAGCATCTGGCTGCCGTATTCCGACGTGGTGACATGGCCGACGATCTCGCCGTCCGCGCGCACCCAGGCGCATTCGGACCCGAGATGGCGGTCGGTGTCGATCTTTACCTTGGCACCGCAATAGGAAAAGATGCCTTCGGTCACGACGGTTATCATGTCGGTGTCTGCCATGGTCGAGGCAACGATGAAGGGTGCAGGCTTGTAGTCGGGATAGGTGGTGCCGGACCCGATAGCGGTGACGAAGCTGTCGTCGCCCGAAACGATGTCGCCGTCCCATTCGCGGTCGAGAAACGGCACGACGGGGGTGTCGGAATTGGACAGGATGGTCAGCGGATCGAGCCGGACCAGATCGCCGCCCTCATTGGCGTAGCGGTCGCAGGCGCCGGCGCGACCTTCTGCGATAATGCACATGACGGGGCAGGCGTCGCAGCGGATCTTTTCGGGCTTGGCCGCGCGCTCGCGACTTGGGGAAGGGGTGTCTGCCGTCACGTCGCGGGCTCCGGTCCTTGGCTGCCGGAAGGGGGCTGCCGGTTTCGCAATTCGTTTGTATACGAACGCATGGCGCAGGAGGCTCTGTCAAGCGCCCCGTCGGGTCTTGCGGGGGCTGTGGTGGCGTGTGACGCGATTTTCAGCAAAATCGCGAGGGCGAGCCGCAATGGCCTTGCAACGGCATTGACAGATTTTGCGTCCTGCTCCTAACGTGCTTCAGTTTTTGTTTGCATACGAATGATACCGTATGGTCTGACCGTCGCTGGAGTAGCCATCATGACCCTTCACAGACCCGACAGGCTGGCCGATGCGCTGGCGCTTCTTGCGGGCGATGCCGTGGCGCTTGGGGGCGGGACGGACCTGTACCCCGGCTTGCGCGACGCCGCGCCGCCGCCGCACATGGTCGACCTGACGCGAATCGCGGGGCTGAGGGGCATCCGCCGGGACGGCACCGGCTGGCGCATCGGCGGCGCGACCACCTGGACCCAGGTTCTGAAGGCGGATCTGCCGCCGCTGTTCGACGGGCTCAGGGGGGCCGCGCGCGAGGTCGGGTCGGTGCAGATCCAGAACGCGGGCACCGTGGCGGGGAACCTGTGCAACGCCTCGCCGGCGGCGGATGGCATGCCCGCCCTGCTGGCGCTGGATGCGACGGTCGAACTGGCGTCGGACGCGGGCACGCGGCGCGTGGCGCTGGCGGATTTCGTGCATGGGCCACGGCTGACCGCGTTGGCGCGCGGCGAGATTCTGACCGCGATCCACATCCCGGACGCCGCCGGACGGGGCGCGTTTCTCAAGCTGGGGGCGCGGCGCTATCTGGTGATTTCGATTGCGATGGTCGCCGCGGTGGTCGCGACGCAGGCGGGCCGGATCGTTCGGGCGCGCGTTGCGGTGGGGGCCTGTTCGCCGGTGGCGCGCCGGCTGGCCGGGCTGGAAACGGCGCTTGCGGGGGCGACGGCGGACGAGGTGTCCGCCATTGTCTCTGCCTGCGCATTCACCGAACTTTCGCCCATTGATGACGTGCGCGCCAGCGCGGATTACCGATCCGAGGCAGTGAAGGCGCTGGTCGTCCGCGCCGTCTCCGCCACGATGGAGGCCAAGTGATGTCGTTGGACGCCCCCCAGGGACATGTCGGGTTCACCCTGAACGGCGATGCGGTCACGGTGCCCGCGTCACGCACCGCGCGCCTGTCCGAGGTGCTGCGCAAAAGCGCGGGCGCCCGCGACGTCAAGGTCGGCTGCAACGCCGGGGATTGCGGCGCCTGCACCGTGCTGATCGACGGCGCGCCGGTCTGTGCCTGCATGGTCGCGGCCGGGCAGGCACAGGGTGCGGTGATCGAAACGCAGGCCGGGCTGGTGGGGCGCGACCCGCACGCAGACCGGCTGGCGCAAAGCTTTCAGCGCCATCAGGCCGCGCAATGCGGCATCTGCACGCCGGGCATGATGGTGGCGGCGGTGGCGCTGTTGCGGTCGGACACGCCGCTGACCGAGGCGACGGTCAAGGATGCGCTGGGCGGTGTGCTGTGCCGCTGCACCGGCTATCGCAAGATCATCGCGGCGGTGCTGGATGCGTCCCGCTCCGCTCCGCTTGGCGAAGGCGGCGTCGGCGCGCCCATCGCGCGGCTGGACGGCTGGCCCAAGGTGTCGGGCACGGAACGGTTCGGCGACGATGTCGCGCCCGACGGCGCGCTGGTGGTGCGGGCCATCCGGTCACCGTTTCATCGCGCGGCGTTTCGGTTCGGCGATCTGGATGCCTATCGCGCGGACCATGGGCTTGACCTGATCCTGACCGCCGCCGATGTGCCGGGCAGGAACCGGTTCGGCGTGATCCCCGGCTTTGAGGATCAGCCGATGCTGGCCGAACACGAGACCCGCTTTCGCGGAGAACCCGTCGCCGCCGTGGTCGGGCGCGCCGGGATTGTCGCCGCCTTGCCCGAGTTTCCGGTCACATGGCAGGAACTGCCGTCCGTCATCACGCCGCGGGACGCAGTCGATGCCGACTTGCTGCATGACGACCGGTCAGACAACGTGATGTGCCGGGGCTATGTGGCGCGGGGCGATGCGGCGTCGGCCATGGCCAGGGCGCCGCATGTGGTGTCGGGCGATTTTTCCACCGGCTTCATCGAACACGGCTATATCGAACCCGAGGCCGCGTCGGCCCGGCGGGTCGGCGACCGGCTGGAAATCCACTGCTGCACACAGGCGCCGTTCATGAATCGCGACGGCATCGCGGGTCTGATGGGGTTGCCTGCCGATCAGGTGCGCATCGTGCCAACGGCGGTGGGCGGCGGTTTCGGGTCCAAGCTGGACCTCACCGCGCAGCCCTTTGTCGCGCTGGCCGCCTGGCTGACAGGCAAGCCGGTGCGCATGACCTTTACCCGCACCGAAAGCCTGCAAGCGTCAACCAAACGTCACCCGTCCGAGGTGCATATGCAGGTCGGGGCGGATGAGGACGGGCGCATTCAGGCTGTGCGGTTTGACGGGGTGTTCAACACCGGCGCGTATGCCAGTTGGGGACCGACGGTGGCGAACCGGGTGCCGATTCATGCCTCCGGCCCGTACCGGACCCCCAATTACTCGGCGCACAGCACCGCCGTGCACACCAACACCGCCGCTGCGGGTGCGTTTCGCGGTTTCGGCGTGCCGCAATCGGCGGTGGCGCTGGAACAGCTCTATGACATGCTGGCGGACAAGCTGGGCATCGACCGGCTGGAGTTCCGGTTGCGCAATTGCCTGCTGAACGGCGAGCCGACCGTCACCGGGCAGGTGTTCGACAGGGGCATGGCGATCGACGCCTGCCTCGGCGCGCTGAAACCCGCCTGGGACGCGGCGCTGGCCGACTGCGCGGCGTTCAACGCGGCCCATGACGGGGTCAAGCGCGGGGTCGGCGTGGCGTCGGGGTGGTACGGCTGCGGCAATACCTCGATGTCGAACCCCTCGACGATCCGCGCCGGGATCACCGCCGGCGGCGCGCTGATGCTGCATCAGGGCGCGGTGGACATCGGGCAGGGGTCCAACACGGTCATCACCCAGATCTTTGCGCAGGCGCTGGGTGTACCGGTGTCTGCGGTGACGCTGATCGGCGCCGATACGGATCTGACGCCGGACGCGGGCAAAACGTCGGCCAGCCGTCAGACCTTTATCACCGGCAATGCCGCCAAGCGCTGCGGCGAGACATTGCGGGCGCAGATTCTGCGGCTGGGAAATGTGGGCGGCGATGCGGTGATCTCGTTGGACGGGGGGCTGACCCTCATCGACGGGGCGACCAGCGTGCGGGTGCCGCTTGCCGGCGACGGATATGCCATCGAGGCGGTCGCAAGCTACGACCCGCCCACCACTCCGCTGGACGAAAACGGGCAGGGCGTTCCCTATGCGGTGTTCGGCACGGCGGCACAGATGTGCGTGGCCGAGGTCGATCTGGCGCTGGGCACCACCCGGCTGATCCGTATCGTCGCGGCCCATGATGTGGGCAAGGCCATCAACCCGCTGCTGGTCGAAGGCCAGGTCGAAGGTGGTGTCGCACAGGGCATCGGCCTTGCGCTGATGGAGGAATTTCTGCCGGGCCGTACCGAGAACCTGCACGACTACCTTATCCCGACCATTGGCGACGTGCCCCCCATCGACACGCTGATCGTCGAAAGCGGTGACATGCACGGCCCCTATGGCGCCAAGGGCCTGGGCGAACATTGCCTGATTCCGACAGCGCCCGCCGTTCTCAATGCCATCGCCCATGCCACGGGCGCCCGCATCCACCACCTGCCCGCGACACCCGACAAGGTGCGCCGCGCGATCCGGGCGCTGATCTGATGCTCGACAAGACGGGAAAGGCCCCGCATATGACCGACAGCACGCTTACCGGCACCTTTGCCGGTATCGACGTGGGCGGCACGTTCACCGACCTGGTCTACTACGACAGCAAGACGGGCACGGTGAAGCTGGCCAAGGTGCCGACAACGATGGACAACCAGTCGCACGGCGTGCTCTCGGCGCTGGATGCGGCGGATGTGGATGCGGGGGCGCTCGACCTGATCGTGCATGGCACCACCACCACCACCAACGCGGTGCTGGAACGGCACCTGTGCAAGACCGGGCTGGTCACCACCATGGGCTTTCGCGACGTGCTGGAACTGGGGCGGCGCACGCGCCCCCACGCCTATGGCATGACCGGGCAGTTCCGCCCGCTGATCCCGCGCGACCTGCGCCTGGAGGTGCCCGAACGGATGCTGGCAGAGGGCGCGGTCCATGTGCCCTTGGACGAGGACGCCCTGCGCGCCGCCCTGACCGAGCTGGTCGCCAAAGGCTGTGAGGCGCTGGTGATCCACTTCCTGCATTCCTACGCCAACCCGGCCCATGAACGCCGCGCCGGGCAGATCGCCGCCGAGGTCTGGCCCAATGGCAACATCACCATGGGGCATGCGCTGATTTCGGAATCGCGCGAATACGAACGCGGGGTCACTGCGGCGGTGAACGCCAGCGTGCAGCCCTTGCTGCGCGCCTATGTGGAACGGTTGGCCGACAAGCTGTCGGAGCGCGGCTATGACCGCGATCTGCTGGTGATGACCGGAAACGGCGGCATGGTCTCAGCCCGTGTGGTGGCGGACGAGGCTGCCAAGACGGTGATGTCCGGCCCCGCCTCGGGGGTGATGGCGGCGGCCTACACCGGGCGTCGCGCCGGCATTCCCGATCTGCTGACCTATGACATGGGCGGCACCTCCACCGACGTGGCGATGATCCGGGGCGCGGATCCCGCCGTCAGCCACGAGATCGAAATCGAATACGCCATGCCGATCCACGTCCCCATGGTCGACGTGCGCACGGTCGGCGCAGGCGGTGGGTCCATCGCGCGGGTCGATGCGGCCGGGCTGCTTCAGGTGGGGCCCGACAGCGCCGGGTCGACGCCGGGGCCGATCTGTTATGGCAAGGGCGGCACGGTACCGACGATTTCCGACGCGAACATGCTGCTGGGTCGGCTTGACCCCGACCGGCTGAACACCGGCGCGGGGGGGGTGTCGCTGGACACCATCCGCGCGGCATTTGCCGCGCTCGGCGCGCGGCTGGAACTAGGGGCCGACGCCGCCGCCGCCGCCGTGCTGCGCGTGGCGACCGCGAAGATGGCCGATGCCGTGCGCATGGTGTCGATCTCGCTGGGCGAGGACCCGCGCGATTTCGCGCTGTTCGCCTTTGGCGGCGCCGGGCCTCTGCACGCCTGCGCCATCGCGCGCGAACTGGGGGTCCCGCGCGTGCTGGTGCCTGCGCGGCCCGGCATCACCAACGCGCTGGGCTGTATCGTGGCCGATCTGCGCCACGATTTCGTGGCCACGGTGAACCGCCCGCTGGATGTCTGCGACATGGCCGAGATCCAGGCCCTGTTCGACCAACAGGTCAGCGATGGCCGTGCCGCCATCGCGCGCGAACGGGTCGAGATTGCCGAGGAAAGGATCTCGTATGCCGTCGAGATGCAATTCATCGGCCAGACCCACCTGTTGCGCGTGCCCCTGCCGGATGCGGCCCCGTCGCGCAAAACGCTTCAGGCGCTGTTCGAAGAGGCGTATTTCAAGCGCTTTCAGGTGCGCCTGCCGGAAATCCGGCCCGCCCTGGTCAACGTGGTCACCTCGGTCATCGGCCGTCGCCCCGAGATCGACCTTGCCGCACTGATTGACGCCTCCGGGCGCAAGGAAACGGTGACCGAGGCGCGGACAGGCACCCGGCGCGTGTTCTTCGAGGGCTGGACCGAAACGGCTGTCTACTGGCGTGACCACCTGCCCGCGGATGCGACGCTGCAAGGCCCCGCCATCGTTGAGCAGATGGATTGCACCCTGGTGCTGGAACCCGGCGACAGGGCCGTGCAGGACGCGGATGGCAACCTGATCGTCACCGTCGGAGCCTTGTCGTGAGCGCTGTACCCGGCCGCGCCGCCGGAGTGGGGGTTTCACACCCCCACACCCCCGTGGAGTTTATCCGGCAAGATGAAGCGATGCGCCGCGCCCGGGCTTCATCTTGCCGGATAAACTCCCGCCGGAGGCAATCCCGCCGCCGATCACCCTATGCCAGCGCCGGAGTAACGCGATGAGCCTTGATCCCATCACTCTTACTGTCATCCAGTCAGGGTTGCAGCAGGTCTGCGACGAAATGGATTTGTCATTTTCGCGCGCTGCGTTTTCGCCGGTGATCGCCGAGGCGAACGACCGGTCCGACGGGATTTATTCCGCCCAAGACGGTAGCCTGATCGCCCAGGGGTCGATGGGCTTGCCGGTGTTTGTCGGGGTTATGCAATATTCCACCGCGACGCTGATCGAGATGATACGCGACCGCAAGGTGGCGGCACCAAAGCCGGGTGACATCTACATCGTCAACGATCCCTATCTGGGCGGCACGCATCTGATGGACGTGCGTTTTGCCATGCCGGTCTGGCGCGATGGCGAGATTTTCTGCTGGTTGTCCAACACCGGCCATTGGCCCGACACAGGGGGGGCGGTGCCGGGCGGGTTTTCCGCCAGCGCCACGGCGGTCGAACAAGAGGGGCTGCGCCTGCCCCCCGTGCGCCTGTTCAAGGGCGGCGAGATGGACCAGGAGATTTATTCGATCATCTGTTCCAACATCCGCGTTGCGGACCAGCGCATTGGCGACGTCAAGGCGCAGGCGGCGGCATTGTATGTGGGGCAGGCGCGTCTGACGCGGCTGCTGGACCGTTACGGCGATGATACGGTGCGCGACGCCATCGCCGAGTTGCGCGTGCGTGCGGGCGAGCAGATGCGCGCCCAGATCGCGCAGATCCCCAAGGGCACCTATCGCAGCACCGCCTATATCGACAGCGACGGCGTGGTGAACGAACCGCTTGAGATCAGGCTGGCGGTGACGGCGGATGGCGAGACGCTGAGGTTCGATTTCTCCGGCTCCAGCCCGCCCTGTCAGGGGCCGATGAATTCGGTGATCGCGACGACGCTGTCCTCGGTTTATCTGGCCATGCGGCATATCTTTCCGCAGGTGCCGATCAGCGCCGGCGCGTTCGAACCACTGAATGTCATGCGCCCGGAGGGCACTTTTCTCGATGCGCGCTATCCGCGCCCGGTGTCGGGCTGTGCCGCCGAGGTCAGCCAGCGCATCGCCGAGGCGGTGTTTGCGGCACTTGTGCAGGTGCTGCCGGGCAAGGTCAGCGCCGCGCCTGCCGGATCGTCGGGCAATTTCGCGCTGGGCGGCGAGGTGCCCGAGACGGGGCAGGCCTATGTGATGTATCAGATATCGGGGGGGGGCTATGGCGGCTATGCGGGTGGCGACGGTCTCTCCAACGGCTGTTCGACCATCGGGATTTCCAAGGCGCCTCCGGTCGAGATCATGGAGCAGCAGTTTCCGGTGCTGTACCATCGGTATGCGCTGCACGAGGGTTCCGGCGGCGCGGGCGAGTATCGCGGGGGGTTTGGTCTGGATTACGAGGTGGAGCTGCGGGCGGGCCATGCGCGCGCCAGTTTTGTGATGGATCACGGGCGGTTCGGCCCGCAGGGCGTGCAAGGCGGCAGGGACGGCGCGATGAACCGGGTCCTGGTGACGCGCGGCGGCGAAAGCTTCGTGCCCGAGCATCTGAGCAAGGCGCAGGATATTCAGCTGGTCGCGGGCGACCGGGTACGGGTGCAAACTCCGGGGGGCGGGGGCTTTGGCGATCCGGCCCGGCGCGACGCCGCAAAGGTGGCCGAAGACGTGCGGCTGGGCCGTTACAACGCGGCGCAGGCCAAGGCGCTGTTCGGCTAGGTGTTTAGTCCCAGCGTGTGATGGGTTGGATCGACAGTGAATCTTTCTGGCTCTCTTGTCCAGATTTTGCAGATGAACTCGAATGGCGTTAGGCCCTGCCGCGTCTTGAGGCGACGCGCATAATTGTAGGCTGCGATGAAGTCGCCGAGGTGGGTTTCGAGTTGAGCGTGTGCCTCATAATGGTCGCGCTTGACGGTCGCTTCCTTGATCGTGCGGTTCATGCGCTCGACCTGGCCATTGGTCCAGGGATGGTTCACCTTTGCCAGGCGATGCTCGATCCCGTGCTCCGAGCAGACCCGGTCGAAGATGTGCTCCATCGCATAGCGATCCTGTTTGCGGTTTGTGAACTGGAT
>NZ_QLMG01000015.1 GCF_003259905.1 Salipiger aestuarii
TCATGAGAGGCCCGCCAGTTCTTGTTCTTGTAGCTGGGGGGTGTCGGACTGCTCATGGCCCCCCAGCTATCACCCTGGATTCAAGAGGTGAATCCCTCACGGGCTTTGTGCAAAAGACCCACGCCACGGGGCAAGCCCGTGGCGTGGGTTTCTTGTATTCAAAGGATCAGAACCGGTCGAAATGTGCCCGTCCGACCATGCCACCCTGCGGGCCATTGTGTTTGGCGCAAGAGGTTCGACGCAGCAACAATTGACGCGCCTCACATGTGTAATGCGCCGCAAGCAGCAGAAACAATGCGACACTGCCGATGAGAGATGCCCAGAGATAGGCCCGAATAATTCCCATCGTCGTCGCCAATATAAAGAATGCGACGATGCTAATCACCACTGCGCACATCAGTCCGAACACAAGAGACGAGGGGCCATGCTCTTCGTAGGTTTCTTCGGGCATTTTTCTGTCCTCTATGCTGACGCAGATTTCGTTCTTTACCTTTTCACGATGTCGTGGCGCGGCGATCCGGAACAGTGAGCAAAAGCGCGCGCCCCGGCTATTTAGGCGCAATCTTTTATCATTTCGCATATCCGTGGCAGAGCGCGGGATGCTCATGGCGCAATATGCCAAAGTATAGCTTTGTAGCCGCATGAAGGGCGAACCTGACTGTCTTACCCGCCGTTTGTGGGCATGGGTCGTGCCATTTTGGAAAGTGGTCGTTCGCGTCACCACAGCCGGTTGCGCAACCCAGTTCCAAGATGACAGAACGAGGTTGGTTCGTTGAAAATATTGTCCTCCAGACACCGCAGTGCAGGATTGATGCTGGCACTTTCGCTGGCGCTGCCTGCGTTTCCTGCCCAGCTTCAAGCGGGTGATTTCGCACTTGATCTCAGCACCTTTGATTGGCCCGAAGGGAATAGAGGGCCGTTGGTGCGGACCCTGCGCGACCAATACGGTTTTGAGGTCGACGGAACCGTCACGATAACCGGTGGTTCCAATGCGCCCTTAAATACCTCAGAGGGAACGGTGACCCCGCCCGATGACGTGACGCTCTTCGGCGGCAGCAGGGAGTCTTTGTTGGTCACTGGCGACGCCCCAGCCAATACAGGCCGACGCGGTGATGATCGCGTGATTGCAACTGTTTCGGCGAGTTCGGGCGGCAATGCCGTTCTGCTCGACAACCTGATCGTCGACATTGTGGATGTGGGCGCGACCGACGGTGATACTACCAGCGACCGATGTGATTTCATCACCGGCTTCGGGAACAATGGCAATCCGACCATTGCCGCGCTGGGGGCAACGCCGTCGGTGGTGGTCGGTCCAGGAGTCGGTTCCGGAAACACCGGGGTGCTGTTGCCCAACGAAGCACAGTGTATTTACGCTCTTGGACCTGCGCAGGCAACGACATCCCTCAACGACGACAACGGTACCATTCGTCTGAGTTATCCCAATGACACCTCGCAGATCGAGATCTGGTACGATGAAAGCATCGGTGAAGTGCGCAATCCCGGCGGGTCCTACGATCCCACCCTTCGCGGCGTCGGGTTGTTCAGCACCGTGGAATTCAGCACCGACCAGAGCATTTCCCTGACCCGCTTCACCTCGCCAACCACGGTGACCCAGGGGCAGACTGTGACCTTCAACTATACCGTGACCAACAATGGCGAATTGCCGTTCAACACCAGTCAGGACATGGTGATCGAGGATGATTTGGTCGGCACGGTCAGCTGCCCGGCGATCACCACGCCGCTGGCGCCCGGTGGCACCGTGACCTGTACCGCCAATTACACCATTTCTGCTGCGGATGTGCTTACCGGTGGCATCGACAGCACTGCCACCGCCGGGATCGGCACCATTGGCCAGCCTTTCGCGACGCGGCTGCAATCCAACACCGCCAATGTCAGCAACTTGACCAATATTTTGGTTGGCGATCCGGGGCCGCAGACCTGTACCGCGGAACGTCTCTTTGACAAGCCACGCACGCAGTTGGCCGGGCCAGGCAGTGCCTCGTCGGTGACCACGGACGATATCTTCGTGTATGACAATGTCTTCAATGATATCAACGGAAACAACGTCGATATTGTTCTGCAGTTGACGTCGATCGATACGGGGGCGCCGCCTCTTCTGTCGGATGTTTCTCTTCAGGCGACGATGTTTCCAGACCGCGACAATTTCCTGACCTATCGTGTGCGTCTGGTGCAGGATGGCTCGGCGACACCCACAGACCCCTACGGAACTCCGATCGATCAAAGCAGTATCAACGGCGTGATTATTCAGCAGCTTGACGTCGACAGCCGTAACGACACCGACGACAGTTCGGACGTGGTCGGCCCGCTTTTGGCACCTGATGCGGTCTATTACTTCAATACGGCTCCCCTGCCGGGCTTTCCTTCAGGCGGTCAGCCCATCGCCATGGATCCGAGTGTCGCGGGCGATCCCAGCAATTGGTTCGACGAACCGAACGGCTTTGAATTCGGCTACTATGCGACCTATGAATACTCCTCCTTCGTCGAGGGGGAGTTCATCCACGGCTACACCGGGACGTCGGCAATCGGCAACACACGCGCGTCAGCGTTCCGGATCTGTGCGATTGTCAATGTTTCCCCCACCGTGGTGGCCGAAGATGACGATTACACCGCCTCGCCGCTGAACACGTTGCTTGGGGGCACTGCGGGCGATGTTCTGGCGAATGACACGGTCAACGGGCTGCCCGCCGCTTTCCCCACCGCCACGCTGGAGGTGATCACGGCGGCCACGCCGCCGAACACCGGCGATCCGGTGCCGGTTCTGGAAACCGCCGGGGCCGATGCCGGACGGGTCGTGGTTCCGGCGGGGGTGCCTGCGGGGGTCTATGAAATCGAATACGAACTTTGCGACAGTCTGGATGCGGGTCAATGCGACCGCGCCAAGGTGTCCGTGGCCGTTTTCGAAGGGCTGGGCGTCGATTTCGGCGATGCGCCGCTGCCGTATCTGCCCGCGACCCATGGGGTCCCCACGGTGCCCACGGTTTACCTGGGCGCGGTGCCCCCGGATGTCGAAGCGATCAACCAAGCCGATGCGACCGCCACCGGAGATGACCTTGTGGGTGTCGATGACGAAGACGCGGTTGTCTTGCCCGTCTTGACCCAAGGGGTGAACAGCACGCTGGACGTGCCGGTGACCGGCGACGGCTATTTGCAGGCCTGGATCGATTTCAACGGTGATGGCGTGTTCGAGGGAACCCGGCGCGAAAACATCGCCAGAGACCTGCGCGATGACGGAACCGGCGATGATGCCGTGGCCGGAGACGGGGTCATCCAAGTGGATGTCGAGGTACCAACGAACGCCACGACTTCACTGACCTTTGCCCGCTTCCGCTACGCCAGCCTTCAGGGCACCCTGGTTGCTGGTCTGGCGGTGGACGGCGAGGTCGAAGACTATTCGCTGGTCATCGCGGCGGCGGATCTGGTGGACCGGGGCGATGCGCCGGAAAGCTATGGCGATCCGCGCCATATCGTCGTGCCCTCGATCTATCTTGGGGCAGGATTGCCCGACACCGAGCCCAGTACATCGCATAGCGACGATGCCCAGGGCGATGACCTGTCAGGCAATGATGACGAAGATTCCATCGCGGAATTCCCGGTGTTGGAGGCCGGGACGACCGTGTCCTTGACCGTGCAGACCCATGAAACATTGTCCATTCCGTATGATCTGGGTCTTCCGGTTCTGATACCTGGCATCACCAACCTTCAGGTCTGGATCGACTGGGACCAGAACGGCAGCTTCGACGTGGGCGAACAGGTTGCCACCGATTACCGCGATGGCGGCACGGGGGACACGGACGGGGTGTTCAACAACCAGATCAGCCTGAACATTCCGGTGCCGAACACGATCAGAAGCGGAGTGACCTATGCCCGCGTGCGGTGGTCCACCACCAGCGCGGTGGCCATAGATCCCTTCGATGGGCTGAATTTCGACGGAGAGGTCGAAGATTACCAGGTGCTTCTGTCGGCGGGGGCTGTGCCCTTTGTCTGCAATGGCACATTGTACCGCGTGGTCAGCAGAAGTTCCCAGTTGCAAGAGCTGGTGTTCAGTGAAAACGGATCGGGCGGCTACAGCATCGCGGATGCGAATGTCGGCTCCCCCGCCGGAGCCAACTACAACGCCGCCTGGGGCTACAACGCGCTGGACGGACTGTTTTATGGCGTGAGACTCGGCACACGCAACCTTGTTCGGCTGGATTCCAGGGGCAATTTCAGCGTGATCGCGACCATTCCCGCGACCGCCTCGGTCGGGAGCAACGCCGGTGACATCATGGACAACGGCGTAATGATATACCGGACCAATGCAGGCGGCGCCTTTCAACTGCTTGACCTGAGCGACCCGTTCAACCCGTCGGATCTTGGGCAAATCAGCTACTCAGGAACGTTGACCGTGGCGGATTTCGCCTTCAATCCCAACGATGGCTTCTTCTATGGCATCAATTCCGCCACCAACCGGTTGTTCTATTTCGATCCGAACGGCGGAACAGCAGGCAGCACAGATATCGTCGAATTCGGTCCCGCGACCTTTACCTCAAGCTATGGCGCGGTCTGGTTCGACCTCTCGGGGCGGTTTTATATCAACGAGAACAGTGCAAACGACGTGTTCGAAGTCGACGTCGGTTTTGAGGGAGATGGGGATGGTGCCACGGCACTGATCGACACGCTCAGCCTGTCGACCCAAAACCGGGTCGATGCGGCCGCTTGCCCGTCCGCCTATGGCCCGCTGCCGCCCGAAGGCACGATCCGAGGATTGGTCTATAGCGACAGCAATGCATCCGGGAACCCGGATGGCCCCACGAATGAACCTGGGTTCGCCGGGATCACCGTGTCGGCCTATGACAACAACAACACGCCGAACGACCTGACCGACGACACGCTGGTGGAAACGACGGAAACAGACTCGCAAGGGCGCTATTCGCTCGATGATCTGTCCGCTGTGGTGCTTTACCGGATCGAAGTCGACGAAGCCGACCCCGACCTTCCAGCAGGGGCACAGGCCACGACCGAAAACTCCTATACGTCCGTGCGGGTTTCGGCGGGCAGTGTCTCACGGGGATATGATTTCGGATTTGCCAGCAGCGCGGACCTGTCGCTCGACAAGGTTGCCCGGGATGCGACCGGTACGCCCATCGGGTTGGCCGCCGAGGGCACAGCGATCGACTTCGTGCTGTCGGTGACCAATGACGGGCCCTCCGCAGCCACGGGTGTGCAGGTGCGCGATCTGATCCCGTCGGGGTTCACCTATGTGTCGGACAACGCGTCCGCCCAGTCCGACACCTATGATCCCGGCACCGGTGTCTGGGTGGTTGGCGATGTGGCCAATGGCACGACGGAGACCCTGACCATCCGGGTCACCATGAACGCCACCGGCGAGCATACCAATGACGCCGAGATCATCGCCTCGGACCAGCTCGACCCCGATAGCGACCCGTCGACCGGGGCACTGACCGATGACCTGAGCGACGAGATTGCCGACGACGACGAGGCCAGCGCGACCATAGCTTTTGACGGCACCGGTGCAACGCTGGCGGGCGTGGTCTTCCTTGACAATGGCGCCGGCGCCGGCACCGCCTATGATGGCCAGCAAGCGGCGGAAGAGCTGGGTACGGGTGCGGCAAAGATCGAGATTTTCGACAGCACCGGCACGCTGGTGGGCAGCCCTGTGGTGGCCGCCGATGGCACATGGACGCTGACGCTGCCCGAGGGCTATCTTGATCGGGTCACCGTCACCGTGACCCCGGCGAACGGCTACAGGGTGGTGTCCGAGGACCCGCGCAGCCCGCCGGGGCTAGACAATCCCGATCCGCTGGACGGCAGCTACAGCTTCCAGCCGGGACAGCGCGCCGATTACACGGATCTGCGTTTTGGTCTGGTCGAAGCCGCGCGCCTGAGCGACAGTCAGCAAGCCGCGACACGGGCCGGGCAGGTGGTTCAGCTGCGCCACGAATATATCGCGGCTGCTGACGGCACGGTGCAGTTCTCGACCGCACTGATCGAGGAAACCACCCCGGGGCTCTACGCCGTGTCCCTGTTTTACGACACGGCCTGTGACGGCACTGCGGTCGCGGCGGTGGATGGGCCAGCCACGGTGATTGCGGCCACGAGGATCTGTCTTGTGGCTCGGGTTACCGCCTCGGCGGCGGCAGCGCCGGGATCGTCCATTGCCTTCGATGTACTGGCTGATACCAGCTATGGTGCCACCGGCCTGACTGAACAGCTCAGCAATACCGACGTGGTGCGGGTCGAAGGTGAAAGCGGGCGGCTGGAGTTGACCAAAACCGTGCGCAACCTGACCCAAGGCACCCCCGAGGGCGTAAGCAACGGTGCCACGGTGGGCGATGTCCTGGAGTACCGCATCTATCTGGTCAATCCTGGGAACCTGCCTGCAACGCAGGTCGTGATCCACGATCGTACCCCGCCCTATACCGAACTGGCCGCAGCTATTCCCAGCCCCGTGAACGTGGGCGACGGAATGACGTGCAGTGTGGCAGAGTCTGCCTCGAACGGGGCCGGCTATGCTGGTCCGCTGCGCTGGGAGTGCACGGGGACCCATGCGCCTGGCGCAACGGGATCTGTGGCGTTTCAGGTGTCAATCGCTCCCTGACCACGCGCCTGTCAAAGCTTTCAAAGGGTCGCCCTGCAAGGGGCGGCCCTTTTTTGTGGATGTAAGCGACACTGCAGATGACAGGCGGCGGCCGCGCAAGGTGTCAGTCGGGGTTGGAACAGAAACGCAAAAAGCTACCCTTCCTGAAGGAAGGGCAGCCAGGGGCAAGGTCCGTGAGTGGTGCGAGACCGGCAAGGGGGCCGGACTGATCTCGCGGCTTGCCCGATCCGAAGGTAAGCGTCCGGCGTCGCTGCACTGCCTCGGGTAGAGGGTGATCGACAGTGTCGATCATGGGATAAACGACATCGACCCGCAAGCTTGGCTCGCCGACGTCCTCGACAAGCTTCCCAACACAACGGCTTCACGGGTGCCGGACCTTCTGCCATGGAATTGGCAGACATCGCAGCGCCAACTCGCTGCATGACCGCGGCCTACGCCGGATGCTTACAAACCACCCGGCCTGACCGGACGCTTACATTCGAAGCAGAGAGAGGGTTGCTTCGGCGTGTAGGATCACAATACCCGCGCCATGACCGGTTTCGCAGCCGTGACAACGGATAGGACGACTATTCGGCGGTATTGTACGCTGCCGGGTTGGCCAGCACCTGATCCCAGGCATTGCAGAGACGGTCATAGGCGTCATCAAAGCCGGCCATCAGAAGATCAATCTTGTCCATGTCTTTGTGGACACAGCCCTGTTCAAGATCACGCAAAAGCCGAAACAGCTGAATGGAACCCACCATTCCCGAGGTTCCAGCCAAGGCATGCGCCGCGGTCTTCAGCTGGTTCAGGTCGGCACTGGCATGGGCGGTCTTCATCTCCAGCCCGAGGCCGTCCGCATTATCCTTGAAATCGTTCAAATATGCGGTCAACTCCTCAGGTCCCAGGAAACTCTGCAGGTCCGAGACCTGATTATGATCCAGAACACCACTTGGCCCGACGGGAGCAGCGACATCAAACCCACCTTCGGCATTCGTGTAATCCTTGTCGATACATTCGATCAGGGCTTTGCGATTGACCGGCTTCATCAGGTATCCGGACATGCCGGCCTTGCGAAAACGCTCCAGCTCTTGCGGCAGAGCGTGTGCGGTGAATGCCACGATCGGCGTATCCCGGTTCGGGCTGTTCCCCGCGCGAATGCTGCGGGTCGCCTGGGTACCACTCATGTCGGGCATGGAGATGTCCATCAGGATCAGATCGAAAGCCTGTTGTGATGCCAGCCGGATTGCAGCCTCTCCGCCCTCGGCCAATATGACATTCTGTCCTGCAAGGGTCAGCATCTTTTCCATCACGCTGCGATTGACCTTGTTGTCGTCGACCACAAGGATGCACTTGGGCGTCATTATGACAGGCCCCGATTTCAGTGAATCCTCGCCTTGCGCGAATTTCGCGTCCAGGTCGGCCTCGGTCATGGGCAGATCCAGAGTGAAGGTGGTGCCTTCTCCTATTTCCGACATGCAATTTATGCTTCCGCCCAGACGCTTGGTGAATCGGCGCACGATACCCAAGCCAAGTCCGGTGCCGCCGGTACGACGCTCGTACCGGTTGTCGAGCGACACAAAATCGTCGAAAATCCGATCTCTGTCAGCTGGCGCAATGCCGATCCCGGTGTCGCTGACCTCGAGGCGTAAAGTCCCTTGGCCCGGAAGAACCTCCGAGGGAGTGTAGCGGGCAAACAGCGATACCGCCCCTTCCGGGGAAAACTTGATCGCGTTGCTCAGCAAGTTGATCAGGATCTGCTGTAGAGCCCGTGGGGCTGTCAAGAATTGGCGATCTTTCAGCCCTTTCTTTTCCAGATCGAGCGTTACAGACCGTTCTTTTGCCATCGGTTCGAGCATGCGTACCATGTTCGAGGCAAGGGAGCAGATGTCGCAAACCTGCTGTTCCAGCTCTCTCGCATCCTCACTGCGTTCGATGGCGAGAACGTCATTGATATGCGACAGTAAAATATCTCCTGAGAACAGTGCTGTATCCAGGTGTTCTCGCTGCTCGACGCTCAGGGAGCCTTCTTCGAGGAGGTAAAGAGAGGAGAGGACGCCATTCAATGGCGTGCGCATTTCGTGGCTCATCATGGCAAAGAAGCGTGAACGCTCCTTGGCGGCCGCAATCGCTTCATCGCGGGCCTTTGTCAGCTCCGCCTCGTGGTGCTTTTCCTTGGTAAGATCCCGGCAGAAGGAAATGAAGATCGGCCCCCGCAGCATCTGGGCAGTGGTGATCTGTGTCTGGGCTGGAAATACCATGCCATTCGCACGCATCATGCGGAATTCATGCGTGCCGCTATCTGAAAAGGTCGTCTCCCTGGACGCATGGTAACGGGCCATGCTTTGTTCGACGGCCTCACGCTCTTCGGCGGGCAGAAGCAGGCCAGGCATGTAGCGTCCAATAATCTCATCTTTGCGATAACCGAAGATCGCTTCGGCCCCGGCGTTGAAATCGATCACGTTGCCATCTTTGTCGGACACCACAATACCGCCGATCGCCCCGTCCAGGGTGGCCTGCAGCTGGCGGCGCTTTTCTTCAGCCTGGATGGAGGCACGTCGCTGCTCGGCGGTGCGCTTTTGCAGGAAAAAGATTGTCGCGACGATCACCACGGCGCTCAGGGCGATCAGAATCATCATCACCTCTAGAAGGTAGACAACTCTTTGCCGCTGCAGGGCTTGTATCTCGGTTGCCCCTTGAATGGCGCCAAGCGCGATACTTCGGCTGGATTCCTGCTGCTCAAGGAGGACTTTCTGAAAGTCCGGAAGCGTCTCAACGAGACGCGAATCCGGCCCGTCAATCACCGGGATATAGCTGTCCAGGCTTTGTTGCATGGCCCTGAGGTTAGCGAGGGCTTCGTGGGTCAGCGCCTCATTTTTGAAAACCGACAGGCGACTGTAGAGCACGTCGAAGCGTTTGCGCACCGCGTCCAGATCGGGCGCGTCTGTAGCAGTCGCGTCCCTGAGGGTGATGAGCAGTTTGAGATATTCCACCTCGACTTGGGAGGCCCGCCAGCTGAGTTGATCGCCTTGGGCCACCCCCATGACGCGCAGATTGTCACGCACGACAAAGGATAAGCCGAGGATGAAGGCCAGCGCCAGAATGGCAAACCCGGTCAAGACAAAACGATTCTTGTCTGTCTCAGTACCTGTATCGGCTCGTGTCATATACGCTCCGATATCGCTCCCTCTCATCATTTAACACTTAAGCGATCCATCTGCCATATTGAACGTGAATATATGACCTCTGACTGCAATTCCGGATGACTGTCATAGGGGTAGACGAGCCATAACGGCCCCTTGTCGCGACGCGACATCGCCCCACCATTTTGATGATAGGCAATGATCGGAGCGGTTTCAGTGATCTCGTCAACCGGGATATCAACGGCATAATCATTGATCGCCTGGGCGCTGACCGTGCCTTCGGTAACGCCCAGTTCATCCAGCACCGCTGCCAAGGGAACACCCTCGAAACTTTGCGTGCCTTCGGTCCAGATGGTTTTGGTCTCGAAGCGTTCAACAGGCAGGGCCTGCAGCTCTGTCATCGTGAAGCTGCGGGTGACGTCATTGACGGTTGTGGTCAACATCACGTCACTGTCAGCCACGGCAAGCGTTGTCATGGTCATGACAGCCAGTCCTGCGGCAGGGAAAAGAAGGCGCATCTTTTGTTCTCTCATGTTTTGGATATCTTGGAAGCAACTTAGCCGCAATCACTCGTATTTGCGCGTCCTCTTAAGAATAAGGTCCTATTCGGAAGTATAGTTTGCCGCTAAAATCTGCTTGGAAGTGCTTGGCACGGCATGAGGTTTAGGACAAGTTTCATTGAGGGGCAGGATCTGAATGCTGTCTGCATCAATAAATCACAAAGAACGGATTGGACTGGGTATGTCTCTCAGAGTGCTGTTTGCCGACGATCACGACATGGTTCGCGACACTTTCAGGATGTATCTTGAAACCAACGGTACGGCTCAGGCGATCACCGCCGGATCTTTGGACGAGGCGCTGAAGCTGATGCGTCAGAAGGGGCCCTTCGATCTGGTGCTGCTGGATTACACGATGCCCGGAATGAAGGGCCTTGAAGGGCTCAAGCTTGCGCTGGCGGCCAGCGGTGGCAATCCGGTCGGCATCATTTCGGGGACCGGCACGCGCCTGATCGCGCAACAGGCGCTTGATATGGGCGCGGCCGGGTTCCTTCCGAAATCCATGCCTGCCAAGACACTTGTGAACGCGGTCAAGTTCATGGCCATGGGCGAAGTCTATGCGCCGGTGGATTTCATGTCGGGCAAGGACGATCCTGACCAGACGGATTTCGAAAAGGATCTGTCGGATCGCGAAAAGCAGGTGCTGCGCGGCCTGCTGGGGGCCAAGTCCAACAAGGAAATCGCGATCGGGCTGGACCTGCAAGAGGTGACGATCAAGCTTCACGTCAAGACGCTGTGCCGCAAGATCGGTGCCAAGAATCGGACCGAGGCCGCGATCATGGCCCGCGACGCAGGCTTTGTCTGACCTGTAGCGAAGGCTTTCATTTTTGATATTTTCGATGACAGGGCCGGCAGTTGCGCCGGTCCTTTTTCGTTTATGCGCGGCCGGCGTGATGCGTTGGATCAGTTTGGCGTCCCGACCAGAGTAGACCGCCTATACCGAAGGTTAGCGTTCTGACTTTGAGCAGTATCGTTTAACCCTTCCTCTCTCCCATTTCGACTTCCCTTTCGAGGCATTCCGGTGAGGCACCGCGGGTCACAAGACCGCTGTGCATCAACCGCCGGTCCAGCCCCGGCCTTTAAGGGAAACACACATGTCTTATTCCATCGCACGTGTCAGTCAGGCCGTGGTCGCCGGTCTGACACTTAGCCTGGCCGCGACAGCTGTCTCGGCGGATGCGCTTGAAAGCACCTTCTCCTACAGCATCGTCGAAAGCGACGCCGCAGGCGGGGAGGCTCTGGTCGAACGCTCGTCGGTCAAGCCCGGCGAAATCATTCATTATCAGCTTCGTCACGAGAACAAGACCGATGGCGAAATGGCCGGCCTGGTGATTGCCGCCCCGGTGCCCGAGGGCGTGTCGATCACCTTGGGCAGCGAGCAAAGCTCGATCCCCGCCGTCTTTGAGGTGCAGGCCGAGATGGACCCCGAAAACGAAGGCCTCGAATGGTCGTCCCTTCCTGCGGTTCGCATGATCGTGGACGCCGATGGCGCGCTTGTCGAAGAACCGCTTCCCGAAAGCGAGATCGTCGCCGTGCGCTGGAGCCTCTCCGAAGCGCTCGAAGCCGGAGAGTCCGCCCTCAACACCTATCGCGTTCGCGTGAACTGAGCCGGGCCTGACGCCCTTTCCTAAAGACCTGACATAAGGAATATTTCCGTGAGTTATCATTCAAAGATCCTGCGCTCGGCGAGCGCAGCGGCCATCCTGGTCTCGATCGGAGCGACCCAAACCCTGGCCCAGGCTGCTCCGCCGCCTCCGCCGGCGACACCTGCAACTAGCAACGCACCCGCAGCCGGGTCGGTTATCGGCAACCAGGCTGTTGCCACCTACCTCAATTCCGCTGGTGACACGATCACCGTGACCTCGAACACCGTGGAAACCGTGGTTCAGCAGGTCGCGGGTGTGACGCTGAGCTCGGACAACACCGAGAACGTCGCGCCGGGCGGCAAGGCGTTCCTTCCGCATATCATCACCAACGACGGTAACGGCCCGGATGGCTTCGATCTCAGCGCGGCCGAAGACGATGCCGGCGCGCTCGAGACCTCGCAGCTGGTGTTCTACCCGGATGCCAACATGGATGGTGTCGCCGACAGCGCCACGCCGCTGATCGAAACCCCGGTTCTGGCCCCCGGCGAGCAATTCGGTGTGGTGATCGAGGCCACCGTGCCGTCGACCAACGCCGCAGGGGCCACCGACACGATCACCGTGACCACTACATCGCAGCTGGACGGCACGGTCGTCGACACCAACACCGATACCCTGACCGTATCGAACGACGCCATCGTCGAACTGGTCAAATCCATGGTCGCCGACGCCTCTTCAGCCGGTGATCCCAACATCATCGACGCGGGCGACACCGTCACCATCACGCTGACCTACTCCAGCACCGGTCTGGCCGCAGCCAATAACTACGTCGTGCAGGACGTTCTGGACGGTAACTTGTCCTATGTGAAGGGATCAGCGCGCTGGTCGGACGCGGCAGCTCCACTGGACGATGATAATGCCTCAACCCTCGCCGACGGCACCAACGGGTCTGGCGAAACCATCGCATGGGATCATGATGATGGCCAGACGATCAACTTCAGCCTCTCTTCGGTCAGGTCGGGCCGCTCGGGCAGCGTGACATTCCAAGCCGTTATTGCGGACACCGCCAACGCCGGCATCGTCTACAATACGGCGACCACCGCTCTGAACGGGTTCGTTTCTCCGCCGTCCAACACCGCATCGATCACCGTCGACAACCAGTATTCGGTGTCGATCGCCGACACTGCGATCAATGCGGATGGCACGGCCAACGGGGCGACCACCTCGGCCACCGATGACGACGCCGCGCAGAACGACGTCGTGACCGAAACCGGGGACGTGTTCCAGGGCGCGACGATCCGTCAGGAATTCGTGCTGACCAACAACTCGAACGAAGCTGACAGCCTGTCGGTTGATTTTGCCAATGTCGATTATCCTGCCGGCACCACCTTCCGCATCGTGGGCGCCGACGGCATCACCCCGGTGATCGGCTCGGTTGGCCCGCTTGCCATCGGTGAAAGCACCAAGGTCACGCTGATCGCGACCCTTCCCACGGACGTGGCGCCGACTGCGGCGGGATCGACCAACTATACCGCGACCATGACAGTGACATCGGACGCCTCGGGGGTCACCGACACCTCGACCGCCGAATTCACCGGCGCGGTTCTGGCGGCCTCGGTCGATCTGGAAAACAACGTTGCCGGGTCTGAAGGCGACGGGGCGGCACCCACCAATGGCGGCGCACCCTGGGTCAGCAACGCCACCGATCCCGGCGTACCCACCACCTTTGACATGGTCGTGCAGAACAACGGCCCGGTGTCGGACAGCTACAACCTGACGCTGGCGCAGGCGATCCCCGACGGCTGGACTGTCGAATTCCGCGATGCGAACGGCACGCTGGTCACCAACACCGGCACCATCCCATCGGGTGCGCAGGAAACCATCACGGTCACCATTGTGCCCGCCGATGACGCCCCGGTCGCGGCAACGCCCATCGACATCCAGGTGGCAAGCTCGGTCACTGGTCAAGCTGACCGCATCGTCAACGAGATCACGGTGAACGCGATCTACGACGTGCAGATCCTTGAAGATCAGACCGCACAGGCCTCGCCTGGTGGCATCGTCGACATGCTGCACACCATCACCAACGAAGGCAACTCGGACATCACCGAAGGCGCGATCACCCAGACCGGGCTGACCAACTTCTCCGGTGCCATCTTCTGGGACCAGAACGGCAACGGTGAAATCGATGCAACCGATCCGGTGATCGACAACTTCGACGACCTGACCGACGGCATCGCAGCGGGCACCAACGGTCTGGCGGCGGGTGAGACGATCTCGATCATCTACCGGGTCCAGACGCCCTCGACGGCAACGCCCGGTGTGTCTGAAAGCGGCACGCTCACCTTGGGCACCTCGCTGAACGGCGCCACGGCAACGGATGCGGACACCGCTGACAACGCCAACGAGGACCGCATCGTCATCATCGCGGGCGACGTGACACTGACCAAGTACCAGTACATCGACGCCAATTGTGATGGCACTGCCGGCACCTTCACCAAGACCCGTCAGCCGGTCGAGCCGGGCCAGTGCATCCGCTACATGATCGAAGCTTCCAACACCGGCAGCTTTGAAGCAACGGAAGTGACCATCTCGGACGCGGCCCCTGCCTATACCTCCATCACGAATTGCGGTGGATCGTGCGCCGAAACGCTGTTCCCGGCTGGCAGCACAGCGACGATCACGTCCAGCGCCGTCTCCAGCGACCATGGATCGGTTCTGCCTGGTGGCGTCGCACGGCTCGAATTCACCGTAGAGGTGGACAACTAAGTCCACCCACCTGGCCCCCGCCTGCGGGTGGGGGCCTTTTATCCTCCGCGGTTCCGTTCATTCCCGCGATCCCCCCCCACCGTTATTCCGAGGAGCGAAACTGATGCGCAGTTTCCATCGCTTTGTCGGCAAGGGTGTGGCTCGGTTCCTTGTCATCGCAGCTGCCTCTCTGTGCCTCATGTCCCCGCCCGCGTCTGCCCAGCAGTCCGCCGCCGGGACCATCATCCGCAACATCGCCCAGGTCACCTATTTCGACACCGGTCTGGGCATCCTCGTGACCCTTGACTCCAACGCCGTAGAGGCCCGCGTCAGCGTGGTTCCGGCGCTCGAGGTTTCCGGTCGTGAAACGCTGCTTCTGTCGCGTGGGGCGATTGACCAGTTTCACTTCCGCATTTCCAACACCGGCAATATCGGGCTGGATGTGACCCCGGCCATCGTCACCTCGGGTGACGCCTCCCAGATCCTGAACCCGCGGCTGTTCATCGACCTGAATGGCAATGGCATGGTGGATGCGAACGACCCCGAAGTGTCGGGCGACGACAGTTTCGCCATCTCCGCCGGGCAGGACGCCCAACTGATCTATACCTTCCAGGTCGCCTCTGGCGCGCAGCCGGGTGACAGTTTTGACGTGACGCTGACAGCCACGGGCCAGCCCCGTCTTGAGACCGACGAAGACGCGGCGCCCGCCATCGGCACCGGCACCGGGCGCGCCGAAATCGTGTCGGCCACGCTTGAGATCGAAAAATTCCAGGCCACGCAGCCCGGTGATGCCCTGACGCGTGTGCTGTACGATCTGCGCCTGCGCAACAACTCGGACGCGCCTGTCGCCGGATATTCCGCCATCGACGGCACACCATTGCGCATCGATGGTGTGGTCGTGTCCGGTGTGCTGCTGCGCGACGACGTCCCCCTGAATGCCCGTCTGGAATGGATCGACGCGGCCGCCGGCATGACCGCGCTGTACCATCGTTCGGGCGACGCCCAGCATGACTACGTCAGCACCATGCCCGACGAGGCCTCCGAAATCGATGCCGTCGCCTTTTTCCTTGCCGGCGATTTCCCGGTAGGCTGGTCGGCCGACGTTGGTTTCAGCGTTGCCATCGACGAGGCGCTTGGGGCGGTCGAGGTGGAAAACACCGCTGTCGGCTTTCTGCCCACCACCCAAGGCGTGTCCCGGCAGTTGTCCAACACCGTGACCGTCGCGCTTGGCACAGGCACCAGCGGTACGCTGAATTTCATCGATCCGGTGACCGGAGTGCAGATCGGGTCCAGCGCGCTGGACAGCAACCTTGTCACGCGGCTGGTGTCCGGGGCATGTAACCTCAGCTCCAGCACCGACACGGTTCAGGTCACGCTGCAAAGCATCCAGACCGGCGACGTGGAAACCACGACGGCGCGGGAAACCGGGCCGAATACCGGGGTTTTCGTGATTGCACCGCTGCCGGTGGCCGAGATGGCATTGGCCCGTCCAGGCGATGGCGTCATGGCATCGAACCGCGGCGACACGGTACAGGCGCAGGCCCGTTGCGGGGTTCAGTCCCTGACCACCAGCTTGATCATCGCGCCGGGAAACTTTGTCTTTGACGCAATCGGCAACGATCCGGTCGAAGGCGTCACCGTTGCGCTCATGGACACGGACACCGGCCTGGAAGAGGCGCGGGTTCTGACCGATGCGCGCGGCTACTTTGCCTTTGGCGACATCGACGCGGGACGCTACAGCTACGACATCATCGACGCACCAGAGTGGAGCTTTCCGACCCTGCGGCTGGATTTCCGCGGTTTCGAGCGCATCATCACCGACGCAGCCTTCGGCGGCAGCTTTGCCCATGCGGGCGGCCTTTTGATGGATTCCGACATCCCGGTCGATCCGTTCTATGGCGCCCCCATTGCGCTGACCAAAGACGCAGATCGTGACCGTGTGCTGCAGGGTGAATTCGTGACCTACACGCTGGATCTGACCAACAACATGCGTCAGGCGCTGGTGGGGGCGCAAATCTTTGACCGCCCGGCCTATGGCATGACCCTCGTCAGCGGGTCGGTGACGTTAGAGGGCGACGAGATCAAAGACCCCGAGCGTGACGATCATGGCGATCTGCTGTTTGATCTGGGCAACATCGCGCCGCTGGACAACGCAGAACTAAGCTACGTCATGTCCGTGGGGGCCGCCGCACGCGAAGGCGATCTGGAAAACACAGCACTGCTGTCGGGTCGTCAGGCAGGCACGGGCACAGCGTTGCAGTCGGCACCGGCACGCGCCACGGTGCGGCTGGACAATTCCGGCGGGGTTTTCGCCCGGCAGGGAACGATCCTTGGCACCGTCTTCATGGATTGCGACGCAAACGGCATTCAGGACGACTGGCGCGAACCGGGCATCCCCGGCGTGCGCATCGTCACCCAAGAGGGGCTGTTCGTGGTCACGGATCACAATGGCAAGTATTCCATGCCCGGGATGCGCCCGATCACCCATGCCTTTCAGGTGCAGGCCGCAACCCTGCCGACAGGCACGCAAGTCACCGTGACGCGGACCAACGACCTGCGCCGGGGGGGATCGCGCATCGTGCCACTGCGCCGCGGCGAACTGCGCACCGAAAACTTCGCAGTACAAGCCTGCACCCCCGAGGCGATGGCCGAGATCACCGCCCGTCAGGATCATTTCGAGGCCAACGCCGGCCCGGACACGCTGCGCGCTTCTGACATGCCCATCGAAGGAGCACGCAACCCGCAGCGGTCCATCCGCACCGAGGCCGGGGTGGCGACGACCACGCAGCTGACGCCTTCGATGCTGATGTCCGCCCCCGAAGCTGTCGAAGACGCTTTGTCTCGTCCGGCCCTGGCGGCCAAGGCGCGCGCCACGCGTCGCCCTCTTGAGGCGCTGGTGAAAACGCTGGATCCCGATCCCGGTTTTCTTGACTTTGCGGATGGCGAAACCCTGAGCCGCCGCACCCAAAACATCCGGATCAAGGGGAAGGCCGACCTGACGCTGAGGCTGTTGCTCAATGGGCGTGCCGTTGGCGCCGACCGCGTCGGGGAACAAACCACATGGGCCGAACGGAACGTGCAGGCGGCGGAATTCGTCGCGGTAAAACTGCGCCCGGGTAGCAACAGGCTTGTGCTTGTGGGACGTGACGGGTTCGGCATTGAACGGCTGCGCCACGAGATCACGGTCACTGCTCCGGGCGATCCGGCGCGGATCGAAATCATCGCGCCTGCCGAAGCCAGCGCCGACCCCGTAAGCGTGGTGCCCGTGATTGTCCGCATCTTGGACTCGCGCGGCTTGCCGGTGCCGGCCTCGGCCACGGTGACGCTGGGGGGCGACCGTGCCCTGTGGGATGTCACCGACATCCGCCCCGGCACCCCCGGTGTTCAGGCCTATATCGACAATGGCGAGGCCACATTCGGGCTTATCCCGCCGCAGGTTTCCGGCCCTGACCTCATCACCGTCACCAGCGGTTTCGCCAAGGCCGAGGCGCGCATCGCCTTTACCCCGAACCTTGACGAACGCATCATGATCGGCGTCGTCGAAGGCGCGGTGTCGCTGGGGGGCAAGGCCAGCAACGTGCTGCTGCCCAAGGACCAGTTCAGCCACTTCGAGGACACCACCACTGGCCTGCGCGGCGAGCTGTATCTCAAGGGCGCGATCCGGGGCGATGCGCTGCTGACGCTTCGCTACAGCTCCGATCAGGACACCGAAGACCGGCTGTTCCGCGACATCCGGGGCGATGAATACTACCCCATCTATGGCGACAACTCGGAACGCGGCTGGGACGCGCAATCGTCGACCAACCTGTATATCAAGGTGGAAAAGGGACGTTCCTACGTGCTGTATGGCGATATCGCGATCCAGCCTGAATCCTCGGCGTTTCGCCTGGGCGGAATGCGGCGTGTGACCACCGGGGCCAAGGCCCATTGGGAAAACGAGCGGGTGTCCGTAACCGTGTTCGCGGCGCGCACGGCGCAGGAACAGCAAGTGGTGGAATTTGCAGGGCGCGGTGTGTCCGGCCCCTATGATCTGGATCTCGGCGATTATGTCGATGGGTCCGAACGGGTCGAACGGCTGGTGCGCGACGAAGACGGCGGCGACATCCTGTCCACCACCCCACTTCGGCGCGGCACCGACTATGTGCTGGATTTCTTCACCGACACCATCACCTTTGACGACCCGCTGAGCCAGTTCGACGCGGATGGCAATCCGGTGTCGGTGCGCGTCACCTACGAGGTCGAAACCGACGGGGCCGAACGCTACTGGCTGTACGGAGGCGAAGTGAACTACGCGCTGAGCGAGCGCACCACCATCGGCGCGCGCGCGGTTCATGCGGATGCCCCCGTCGGCAACCCCGCCCGCGAGCGGCTGCAATCGGCCTATGTGCGCCATGAGACGCTGCAGGGCGGCCTGTGGGAAGCCGAAATCGCACGGTCCGAGGATTCCGATCAGGTCAGCGACATGGCCGCGCGCCTGTCCTATGGTATCAGCACCGAAACTGATCGTCTGGATTTCGAAGCCATCTACACCGGCTCTGATTTCATGGACGGAGGGCTGGCGCGACCGGGCAGCACACAGGTGCGCCTGTCCTATGGGTTGGACATCGGCACCGAGAACGACCTGGCCTTTTCGGCGGAATATGTGCGCGACCGCGACGAAGATCGCACGCGCATGACGCTGGATGCGATCTATTCGCACCGCTTCTCCGATGGCTTCCGTGGCGAAATCGGGATCGAGCTGGAACGCAGGCAGCACGACGGTGAGCATCATGACCAAGCCGCGCTGATCCTTGGTGCCCAGTGGACGCCGACGCAGCGGCCCGGCGTGTCGGTGCGCAGCCAGCTGCGTCTGCCCATCGCCGGAGAAGACCGCAGTCCCGCCGAACTGACCCTTGGCATGTACCGGGAGGCCAAGCCGGGTTGGCGAGTCCACAACGAAGTCGAGTTCGAATTTGACGACGAGATGGTGATGACCCGCTCACGCTTTGGCATGACATATCAGTTGAACGACTGGCTGTCGGGCACCACCGAGATGACCGAGACATCGGGTGATCGCGAAGAAACCATGATGCAGGGGTTTGGCGCAGTCTGGCAGGTCAACGATCTGACGACCTTGCGCGCGGATATCGAACATTCCCGCGGGGCCCAAACCGGTGCCGACCGGCTGACCAGCGTTGCACTGGGTGCCAAGTGGCACAACACCCCCGAAACCGTGGTGGGCGACGCCGATCTGGATATCACCGTCGAAGAGCAGGGCAACACCTACTACGCCGGGCTTGGCATGGCGGCGCAACTCGATAACGACTGGGCTGTTCTGGGTCGCACCCGCATCGCGATCGACACGCGTGACGGCAAGGACAAACTGCGCGCCCGGACCCGGATCGGGGCATCCTATCGCCCTGTCGAAGATCCGCGTCTGGATGTGCTTGCCTGGTACGAACATCGTCTGGAAAAGCAGTATGGCCGGACCGAAACGCATCTGTGGTCCGTCGATGCCAGCTACGAGGCAAACGCCGATCTTCGCTTGAACGGCAAATATGCCGGCCAGCACCAGCGCGTGTCCGGGGGCAATATCGACGCCTCGACCACCACGCAGCTGTTGCAGGCCGGGGCCTACATGGATTTCGCCGATGACCGGTTCCAGATCGGTCTGAACGCGGCGCACCTGTGGGACAGCCGTGGGGGCAGCACCTCGGGACTGGGGGCCGAACTCGGGTTCTCTCCGGCGGCGGGCACGTTGCTGGCGGTGGGATACAACGCCGTCAACGGCCGCGTGGCCGGGATGGCGGACCTATACCAAGAGGGGTTCTATTTCAGATTCAACCTGCTTCTGGATGACAGCCTGTGGGACAGGCTTGACGGATTTCTCGGCAACTGAGTGAACCAGGTTGCCGGGGAAAGGGCCACACCGCGTAGCGCATCCGCGGTGTGGCCCGATTGATTCTGACTGGCCGCGTGCGCCGGGGCATCTACCGAAGGCGCGCGGCCAGCCTAATAGGGACATCCCCCTATACCTTTGCAGAGCGATCTGACTGTTTGCCCCCCCAAGCCAGAGCCTGCGATTTTTATAGTGCTCGTACTCAAGTGGTTCAGGAGTACGAAGCTATGAAAACAAGGTCTTTGATCTTTGCATTTGGTCTTTTGGGAGTGCCTTTCGCGGGCGTGGCCGAAGGGCAGCAGGCGCAGTTCAGCATGAATGATATCCGCAGTTTCGAAGCGATCAGTTTTGGGCTGGGCGACAAGAGCAGCGCCGCGCCGATCCGCATCGAGATGCCGGTAAAGGCCGCGCCAAAAGCCGTTCGCGACCCGTTCATCGCATCGCGGTCCAGCGATCAGGCGGCACGCCTGCGGGATCTGATTGGCCACGCCGAGGCGGGTCGCGCGGGCTATGACGCGGTACAGCAGGGCGCGCGCATCCGCCCCACCAGACGCCCGACCGAATTGACCGTTGCCCAGATCTTTGGCTGGATCAAAGCCACCCCCAACCAGCCCCATGCGATTGGGCGCTACCAGTTCATTCCGGCAACGCTGCGCGGGCTTGTGCGTCGCGCCGGGGTCAGCCCGCAAGAGCGGTTTTCACCGGCGCTGCAGGATCATCTGGCGAACCTGCTTCTGGACGATGCGGGCTTTGGCGCGTTTGCTGCGGGACAGATGTCTCATCAAAGCTTCATGTACAATCTGGCCGGCATCTGGGCCGGATTGCCGCTGCCATCGGGTCACTCGCGTTATGAGGGCTACGCAGGCAACCGATCGACCATCAGCTGGAACACCTACCGGGCCGAGATCACCAGGATCTTCACGCAACGGTAAACGCGTTTCGCAGGGGAGACCCCCGACGATCCATTCCCAGACCCGTACAGGGCGCCTTGCGCCGCAAACAGGAAGACCTCAAGTCTTCGTGTCTGCGGCGCAAGTTCAGCCAAACAATTCAATTGATCCCTGCACCAAGAGGACTTCTGCAGTGTAATCACCTTCGAACACGACTGTCTTGTTTTCGCCCAGCACCAAGATCAGCTCATCAGCGCTTTCCTGAAAGACCAACGCATCCAAATCATCGATGACATCGGATTCGATCTGCAACGCATCGCGCCCAGGGGTGAAATCGAAGATCAGGTCCTCAAAGGCCATCTCGCCATCGTTTACCAGGATCGCGTCGCGCCCGAACCCTGTCGTGATCGGGTTGGTGCCGCGGCCACCGATGAAAAGATCCGCGCCATGCCCGCCATAACGCTGATCACCGCCGAGGCCGCCGATCGGCTTGTCCTTTGCGTTGCCGCCATGCAGGGTATCGTCCCCCTCGCTACCGCGCAGCCGGTCTGCACCGTGGCCCCCCCTTCAAAAGATCCTGCCCGCGCCCACCGATAAGCGTGTCGTTTCCGACCGCACCGAACACGGTATCATCGCCCTGAAAGGACTTTATTTTCTCGCCTTCGGCAGTGCCGCGAATCCGATCATCATATTCTGTCGGCCCATTTTCCAGGGCATGCCACAGGGCCCTGGCCAAGGCTTCTTCGGAAGTAGATGCAAACGCGGCATCCAGCCCCGGCATAAGCGCTGCAAATCCCGCCGATGGCTCTATTCCGCTCAGGGTGATCTGCATGACGTCCCCGGGTCTCAGGACTGCTTTCATCATGCCGTTGTCGAAAAACTCATCGACTGCCAGGGCCTGCAGTTCAACCTGCGAGTTGTTCGATCCCGGCAACTGCCCCGAGGCAACGCCCAGAACCTGCCCGGTTACCGTCTCGGCGCCGAGAACCAGCCCAGAAACATCCACCTGGGTCGTTTCTACCTGGTCCGAGGTCGAGGTCAGAAACAGAATCAGTTCGCTGTTCCCGTAAAGGGCATGCAGATCCAGATGGGCCAATTCCTGCTCTGTCTCCCGGCTGCCCAGAGAAAAATCGAGCATGGTCTTGCCAAGTAATGCCGATGCCATCATGGCAAACATTTCACCCGCAGGGCCTATTTCGTCATGGCTGCGCCCCATCGAAAGCGCGTTGGGCGAGTTTTGCAGCGACGGCCAGGCATGCGCCACATCGACACCGGCCAGCATGAACTCTTCTACGATCTCAAGCATTTCCTGGGCCTGATAAAGCCCGTAATCCTCGTCGTCATCGAACAAGCCGCTGCTGCCCGAACTGTTCCATTCGGTGATGTAGACATCGAGATCGCCAAAGGATTGTCCCCAGGTATTTTCCATCATCCGCAGCATGAAGCTGCGTTTGCGATTCAACCTCTTGCCCCTTTGGAATAAAGATGGGTCACCACCCCGTCCGGAGCTTCGGCTCCCTCGCCTTCAAAGTACGAAATCATCAAGTCGTTTGAGATCTTTGCCCAGTTCGAGGATCCGTTCGTATCAAGGTCGCTCTCGCTGAGGCCCAAGTCGTATCTGGCATTGAGATCGGCAATGACGGCGCTTCCGGGAACGCCGGCATACTCACTGCTCAACTTGGCGTGGTCGAAGTTCCAGCCCGCTTGCACGACGATGTCAATATCGACATCCTGCCCTATGGCATCTTCGACTAGGCTCAGGATTCCTAACCAATAGATGACGGTTGCTGCGAGGGCGCTGGCTGAGAGGAAGACCTTCGGACATCTGTCCTATCGGGTCGCCCCGCGCCTCCAGCCCTTGAGCCTGCCAAACATGATCTCGATACGATTGCGCCGCTTGTATCGGCGCTTGTCGTATTTGACCGGTGTCTTGCGTTGCTCCCGGCCGGGAATGCAGGGGCGTATCCCCTTGTCCTGCAACGCGTCGCGGAACCAATCGGCGTCATAGCCGCGATCTCCGAGCAGCCAGTCGACCTTCGGCAAGCCACCGAGCAGCGCCCGTGCGCCGATGTAATCGCTGACCTGTCCAGCAGTGACGAACAGGTCGATCGGTCGACCCTGGCTGTCGCAGATGGCGTGCAGTTTCGTGTTCATGCCGCCCTTGGTCCTGCCGATGAGGCGTCCACGCCGCCTTTTTTCGCGGCCAAGCAGGTCGCGGTACGGTGGGCCTTCAGATAGGTTGCGTCGATCATCACGGTCTTTTCCTCGCCGTGTTCGGCGGCCAACCCAATCATCATCCTGGCGAAGATGCCTTTCTCGCTCCAACGCTTCCACCGGCTGTAGAGCGTCTTGTGCGGTCCATGCTCCCTGGGGGCGTTGCGCCAGCGTAACCCATTACGATTGAAGAAGATAATTCCGCTTGGCACACGCATGTCATCGACGCGTGGCGTGCCGTGCGACTTCGGGAAGAAAGGGGCAAGCTTGGCCATCTGCTCGTCGGTCAGCAAGTAAAGGCCGCTCATGCCACCGCTCGGTTTGCCGAGCCGTGAACCACGCAGCGCACTGAAAATCAATGCATCCTGAGCCTAAGCCTACCGCTTGCGCCGCTTCACATTCCCGCCGTGCTGCCCCGGCCGCCCGGCCGTGGATCGTCCGCGCGATTTTACCGCCGCGTCCGAGGCGCGTTCGACCGCCTGTTGGCGGGCCAGCGGGTCGTCGGCGATGGCAAGATCCACGGCTTCCAGCCGCTTGACCTCGTCGCGCAAACGCGCGGCCTCTTCGAATTCGAGGTTCTCGGCGGCCTTGCGCATGTCGGTGCGCAGCCCTTGCAGGACCGCTTCGAGATTTGCGCCGGCGCGGCCCTTATCGACCGTCGCCGTGACGCGGTTCATGTCCACGTCGCCCTTGTAAAGCCCGGCAAGAATGTCATCGACGTTCTTCTTGATCGTGGCGGGGGTGATGCCGTGTTCCTCGTTATAAGCAATCTGCTTGGCGCGGCGGCGGTCGGTTTCGGCCAGCGCGCGTTCCATCGACCCGGTCTTGCGGTCGGCGTACATGATGACCCGGCCTTCGGCGTTGCGCGCCGCGCGCCCGATGGTCTGGATCAGCGAGGTTTCCGAGCGCAAGAAGCCCTCTTTGTCCGCATCCAGAATCGCCACCAGCCCGCATTCGGGAATATCCAGCCCCTCGCGCAGCAGGTTGATGCCGATCAGCACGTCGAACGCCCCAAGGCGCAGGTCGCGCAGGATCTCGATCCGCTCGATGGTGTCGATGTCGCTGTGCATGTAGCGCACCTTGATGCCCTGTTCGTGCAGGTATTCGGTCAGATCTTCGGCCATGCGTTTGGTCAGCACGGTGCACAGGGTGCGATAGCCGGCTTGCGTGACCTTGCGGATTTCATCCAGCAGATCGTCGACCTGGGTGGTCACGGGGCGGATTTCGATCATCGGGTCGATCAGGCCAGTGGGGCGGATCACCTGTTCGGTGAACACGCCGCCCGCCTGGTCCAGTTCCCACGACGCGGGCGTGGCGGACACGAACACCGATTGCGGGCGCATCGCGTCCCATTCCTCGAATTTGAGGGGTCGGTTGTCCATGCAGGATGGCAGGCGAAAGCCATGTTCGGCCAGGGTGAACTTGCGCCGGTAATCGCCCTTGTACATCCCGCCGATCTGCGGGACCGAGACGTGGGATTCATCGGCAAAGACGATGGCGTTGTCGGGGATGAATTCGAACAGGGTGGGGGGCGGTTCGCCCGGCGCGCGGCCCGTCAGGTAGCGGGAATAGTTTTCGATGCCGTTGCAGACGCCGGTGGCCTCCAGCATTTCTATGTCGAAATTGGTGCGCTGTTCCAGCCGCTGCGCTTCCAGCAACTTGCCCTCGTTCACCAACTGGTCGAGCCGCTGGCGCAGCTCTTTCTTGATGGCGATCACGGCCTGATTCATCGTCGGCTTGGGCGTGACATAGTGCGAATTTGCATAGACGCGGATGCGTTCAAAGCTGCCGGTTTTCTGCCCCGTGAGGGGGTCGATCTCGGTGATCGCCTCAAGTTCTTCGCCAAAGAACGACAGCCGCCAGGCGCGGTCTTCCAGGTGGGCGGGCCAGACTTCCAGGCTGTCGCCGCGCACCCGAAAGCTGCCGCGCTGAAAGGCCTGATCGTTGCGCTTGTATTGCTGCGCCACAAGGTCGGCCATGACCTTGCGCATTTCGTATTCATTGCCGACCAGCAGATCCTGCGTCATCGCGCCGTAGGTTTCGACGGACCCGATGCCGTAAATGCACGACACCGAGGCGACGATGATCACGTCATCGCGTTCCAGCAAAGCGCGGGTGGCCGAATGGCGCATCCGGTCGATCTGTTCGTTGATCTGCGATTCTTTCTCGATATAGGTGTCGGACCGTGCGACATAGGCCTCGGGCTGGTAGTAGTCGTAGAAACTGACGAAATACTCGACCGAATTGTCGGGAAAGAAGCTTTTGAATTCACCGTAAAGCTGTGCCGCGAGCGTTTTGTTGGGGGCAAGGATGATCGCGGGGCGCTGGGTTTCCTCGATGATCCTGGCCATGGTAAAGGTCTTGCCGGTGCCCGTGGCCCCCAGAAGCACCTGGTTGCGTTCGCCCGAACGGACCCCTTCGGACAGTTCCACGATCGCCGTTGGCTGGTCGCCCGCCGCGCTGAATTCGGTGTGCATGGTGAACCGCTTGCCGCCCTCAAGCTTTTCACGGGTCTTTACGTCCGGGGCCGGGGCGTGCATCAGCGGGACTGACTTGTCGGAATGGGCATAGGGCATGAACGGTTCCTTGACGGGCAGGTGCATGATGTGCCCCCGGCGGCGCGATTTTCAAGTGTTTCGCGCATCATGTCACGCTTTGACACGAAGCCGTCCGACCGCGTGCCGGCGATGCGGTGCAGACCCGAAACTATCCCCAATGCCGCGCGCTCTCTTGCCCTGTCGCGGCATATCCCGGATAACACCGATGACCAACGGAGGGATTCCATGCGCGCACGGATTTACCAGCCTGCCAGGACCGCGATGTCCTCGGGTCAGGCAAAGACGAAACACTGGCTTCTGGAGTTCTCGCAAAGCTCGGCGCGCGAGGTCGATCCGCTGATGGGCTGGACGTCGTCCGACGACACCCAAAGCCAGGTCCGCCTGTCGTTCGACAGCAAGGAAGCGGCGCTTGATTATGCGCGCGAACATGGCATCGACGCCGTTGTCGCGTCTCCGCACAAGCGCAAGCCGAACGTTCGGGTGCGTGGCTATGCCGAGAATTTCGCCGTGGACCGGCGCGGGGCCTGGACGCACTGAGCCTGTTGTAAATCGGGATCAAGTTGTGGCCGAATGGGCAACAAGATCCGGCCGAGGTCTATTTTGAAGGGCGTGGATGCATCCCGCTTTCAGTCGGCTTCGCAGTTATTCCTTTTGGCAGCTGGTCCAGTGAGGCGCTTTGACCGGCAATAAGATTTCGGATGGATACGCTTGGCCAGCGGGCATCCTGCGCTTGTTGAAGCTACTGAACTGAGAGGCCGATCGCTTCGGCGAGGAGTCAGAGAAAGCAGATGAATGCGCAAACGGAAGCATAAGTCTGCGCAAGGGCTGTCAAGGGCGAAACGTATCGCCCGGTGCGCCTGGGTTGCTTTCTGAAAGACGGCAATAGAGGCGCCGGGGCGGATGCTCCGGCGCCTTTTGCGTCTGGAGGGGATGCGCGGTTCGTGGCATGAAGCCGCGGATCCGGCGGAGGGTCGTTGTGCCCTGGCGCTACGACGACAACACGGTCAGGCCGCATTCCTCGCTGGAGAACCAGACACCGCAGCAAGCGCGCCGAGTGCTTGAGCAATTTGAGGGCTCCGCGCCCGGCGCGCGTGCGCCAGACGGAGAAGCCGAATACCCAGATCCAACCTGCAGACTCTCGTCATGAATGAGGGACCGGCAGGGGGCAGGTCACTCCGCGAGAAGGTGGATGACGTCGAGATCCTGCGCTGGGATGGAGATATTAGCGCCATCTCGGTCCGCGCAGACAACGGCCCATGGCTGACCGTGCCGGCATGCGATGAGAAATGGATCGGCAAGACCGAGCTCGACTTGATCGCCGAGCAGGGAGCGTTCTGCCCTTAGTGCCCAGAACCGGGCCCGGCTCAGTCCGCGATGTTGTCTTCGGCCGGAAGCATCTGGATGAGCTTCTGGCCAGGATTGCCTATTTGCCGGAAGTCGATCCCTTCTGCGATGGAGGTCTCCATCCGATTTCCTCTGCCTGCCAGCGTGGGGCCGGTCGCTTCGAACACCTCTTCGCCGAAATTCTCCAGGGGAAAATTCCGGCATTTTGAAATCCCGACCGGACAGGAATCGGATCCATCGTTGTCGATGTCGGCACCTTGGTCGGCGCGAAAAACGCGGCCTGAACAGCCATCGCAGATCTGGAGATCAAGCCCGCCTAGGCGGGCTTTCCCTTTTCGATTTCAAGGCTTCGCGGGATCTTACCCCGATTTTGCGAGATCCTTGCTCACAGCCCGAAATGTCGTAAATAACCCCTTGAATATAGGTGGTTTTTCGGATCACTTGGAGACAGCCTCGGCCCGACTTACAGAGCTTTTTGTAAATCGGGGCAAGGTTGTCTGGGACTCGGGATGACGATTCCGCGAAGACGGTCACGGATCAACATATTGTGCACCAACCCGGCATTTGTGGCAAATGTTGAATGCGAGGCAAAAGTCTGCGTGGCGTATAAGAGAGTGCATTTCCACAAGATCCGAATGTGCCGCGCTTTTGCGGTCCTTTGGCCATGGCGCGAAGATCTGGCGGGGCTGCGCTGCGGCCGGTGCCCGGCACATGGGCTGTTTCAACGCGAGAGGTCAGGGTGACGGGCAGGCCCCTGACCAAGAAAAACCTCGTTGCTCTTGATGCCGACACGTCGGCGAGCTTGCTTCTGGAGGCGGTGAAAGCCGGCGCGGCAGCCGGGAGAGCGCATGCTTTCCGGCGGTCGCGGTCTGAGGCGGTCACCGCTGATGTGCGCAGAGGTTTTGTCCCGACCCGCCGGGCGCGCGGCTTCATGTCCTGCAAGTCCCACACCAAGCTGACTAGGGATCCGTGGATTTAGCCCAGCCGATCGAGACATGGGTGGCGGTCGATGCCCTCGACGTGGCTTTCGATTTGCTCCGGGCGCAGTTCCGCCTTGCGCCAGCCCGGCCGCACGGGCGCCGATATGACCCGGCGGGACGTAGCTGCGCCGAGGGCGATGTGGACGGCTGGCTGGCGCAACAGGCGCCCGGCAACTGACCGTGTGAGCCGGGGTCTGGTAGCCCGGGTTCAGCGTTCTTTGACGGCGGCACAGGCGCCGGTGTCATGGCCGCTTTCCAATTCACCGCCAAGCGGGTAGGCAACGCCAACCTTTCCCGATCTGGAGCGCAAGGGTCATGGCATTGAATGCCACCATCTACAAAGTCGAGCTTTCCGTTTCGGACATGGATCGCAATTACTACGAGACCCACAAACTGACCATCGCCAAGCATCCTTCGGAGACGGATGAACGGCTGATGGTTCGCCTGGTGACTTTTGCCCTGAACGCCCACGAGCAGCTTGAAATGACCAGGGGCCTGTCGACGGACGATGAGCCCGACATCTGGCAAAAGAGCCTGAGCGGCGAAATCGACCTCTGGGTGGCGCTCGGGCTTCCCAGCGAAAAGGTGATCCGCCAGTCCTGCAACAAGTCGGCGAAGGTGGCCGTCTATCCATACGGAGGCCGCGTTGCGGACCTGTGGTGGGACAAGATCAAGGGCACCACCACGCGCTTTTCCAATCTTGAAGTCACGGCCTTTTCGGATATCGACACCAGCGCTCTGGCGGCTCTGGCCAGTCGCGCGATGAAGCTTCAGGTCAACATACAGGACGGCGATGTGATGGTCAGCGTCGGTGACAGCATCGTTTACATCACGCCGATGCAGTGGAAGGGCGCAGCATAGCGTTTTCGACGTTTGCGGGGGTGATTGGCGTGCGTTTCGGGCTTTCGCCGGGCGAACCCGGAGTGAGGGTGCCGCCGGTGAACGGGCTTTGCGACGTCGGTCCGGTGATGTGTTCTGGCACCGTTTCATGCGGATATGCCAAGCGCGAAATCTCATGCGCGCCGCAGTCACGTCATCCAGGCATGGCCGACCGACGGGAGCGTGGACAAAGCGGTTGTTCTTGGGTCCCATCAGTCACATTATTGCCTCAGACCCTTTTTGTGCCAAGTGGTGCAGACTCCGGCGTGAGGACGGATTTATCGAATGAGCGCGGATCGTTGGGTGCGCGTTTCGGAAAGTAGCCATCAATGACGAAGCAACATGATTTTCAAAACGACATTGATGCGATTGCGCGCAGCAAGACTGTACCCACTTTGCTTGAAACCGTCATCCTGGCGACCGGGATGGGGTTTGCGGCAGTCGCCCGGGTAACGGCGTCGCGCTGGGTCACATGCCGCGCCGTCGATCAGATCTCATTCGGTCTCACTCCGGGCGACGAGTTGGATGTCGAAAGCACGCTCTGCCACGAGGTCAGACAGTTTGACCGCGAGATCGTGATCGACGACGTCCGGAGCGACCCGGTCTACATCAATCACCACTGCCCGTTACGCTACGGATTCCGCAGCTATGTGTCGGTTCCGATCCGCCGCGCGGATGGGTCGTTCTTCGGCACGCTCTGCGCCATTGATCCAGAACCGCGCTCGCTGAAGAACGACCGCGTCCTCGACATGTTCCGGCTGTTTGCCAAGATGATTGGCGAAATTCTGGATGCGGAAGAGGAGCTTACGAAGAGCAAGGACGATCTGTCACACGAACGGGCGCTTGCCGGGGTGCAGGAACAGTTCATCGCCATCCTGGCGCATGATCTGCGTAACCCCGTCAGTGCGCTGACGGCCGGTCTGCGCCTGATCGAACGGGGGAACATCGACAGCCAGGGCAAGGATATCGTTGCCCTGATGCGGGCGTCTGTCAATCGCATGGGGCTGCTGATCGAGAACCTGCTGGATCAGGCACGCAAGCGCAACGGGGCCGGGATCGTCATCAACCGCACCCGGACCGATGACCTTGCCGAATCTCTGGCCCAGATTATCGCGGAGATTCAGGCGGTCGCGCCTGAGCAGGACATCCGGGCCGACATAGATCTGCCCGTCCCGGTCAGTTGCGACCCGCCGCGCGTGTCGCAGCTTTTTTCAAACTTGCTCGCGAATGCGGCGAGTCATGGTGCTCAGGAGGCGCCGATCCGGATCAGCGCCCGCGCCACCGAGCAGAGCTTCACCCTCTCCGTCGCTAACGGCGGCAAGAGGATTCCGGACGACATGCTGCCAACCCTTTTCATGCCGTTCGAGCGTGGCAACAATCGCCCAAGCCGCAAGGGGTTGGGTTTGGGTCTTTTTATCGCATCCGAGATCGCAAGCGGCCATGATGGCACGTTGACGGTCAAATCCAGCGACCTGGAAACCGTATTCATCTTTCATATGCCGAACAATCAGCAGCCGCCCGCCTGATGCCATTCCATAAGGGCTGTTTGCGACATATGCGCAGTCCACGTCGTTAGACGCTGCCAAAAACCAGTCAATTGTTGATTGCGCCGGCGACCGCCAACAGCCATCGTCGGGGATTGCGCGGGCGCCCTTTCAAATCGCGCCTTCGGACGCCCGTGGCGTGCAGCAAGGCCCGCGACGGTGTGGCGTCGTGCCGATAGCGCGCGTCCGGCGTGACGTTCAGGCGCCCGCCCCATCGGCATTCGACTGGCGGCAAACAGCAGCTCGGGGCGACGAGACTATCTCTGGTGACATTGCTGCGCGATGCGCGGATCGGACAAGGGGATGGACCTCCGGTTCGCTGTTCAGCCGGCGCGTTGACGGCGTCGATTTCGGTACAGATCAGCTCGGCGTGGACGCTCGGTATCGACGCCTGCGCGCCATTCATTCCGGGCCGCATGCGACGGCAGAGGAGGCCGGGCAGCTTGCCACCTGTTCACGCACCGATCGCAGGGCATGGCGGACGTACAGCCTGGTCGGCAGCACCGACATCCCGGCGCCATAGCCCCACGGCGCGGCGCGGCGCGACTGCGCCTCATCCAGCCGGGCGTGGCCAGCGTATCGGGCGTTGCCGTCATGCACATCCGCCACCGGGGCGGAGGTCGCGACCTGCAGGAATGCCGCGAGCCGCGCCACCGCACGCGCGGGATCGGCCACCAGGTCCTCATAGCGCAGAACAAGCGCAGAATGCAGGTGGCGCAGATCGTCAGCGACGATGTCGTGCGCGTCGAGCCAATGTGTCAGCATCACACCGGGGGCAAGGTCAACCCATTTGGCGCTGGCCATCGCGACCGCCTCGGGATGGCGCGTCACGACGACAAACTGCGACAGCGGGAAAAGTTGCTGGTACAGCCGCATTCGCGTCAGGTTGACAGGCGACTTCTCGACCCGCCAGTGACCCGGGCCGAAATGCGGCGCCCAGTCGGCTTCGATCCGTTGCCGGGTTTCCAGCCGGTTACAGGCGCTGTCTTCGGCATGGTGTTGGCCGGGATCGGTGGCAAAGCGCATCGGCGCACCGTGCAATGCGGTGTGCGCGATCGCGCCTTGCAGGTAAACGCCTTCGTTTTCAGGGACCGGCGCATCGGTGATCGCCGCAACGCCGGGCAGTCCGGCGATCAGCCGCGCCACAAGACTGGTTCCAGAGCGGTGAAGCCCGCCAACGAAAACATATCTGTGGCTGAGCATCGCGACCCCCGGGTTCCATATCCGCCCCGACCTAGCGCGCCGGCCCCGCCCGCCAAGGGACGCCGCGCGAACCAAGGCCGATCACGGAATCTCGACCAGGCACAGGAACCAACCGCAGGTGGTGACGTTGTCACCTCACGGAGAGCGGCGCTTTCTGTTTTCACATTCCCGACTGCGAGGATCTCATGCGGATCATGCACATCGCCCTGGGCGGCTGTCTGGCCGCCCCTCCGGTTTCGTATGGCCTCACCGAAGACACCGGTGGCCATATCGCCTATATTCTTGGCGCTGCGTGCGCGCAGGCGAAACGGGGGGATGTCACGGAAGTGACCATCGTGACCCGCGCCTTTCAGGACGATGCCCTGGGCCCCCGGTTCTGGCAGCCCGAAGAACAGGTCGGCCCCGCCCTGCGCATTCTGCGCCTGCGCACCGACAACCGCGACTACCTGTCCAAGGATGCGCTCGCAGACGAACTGCCGCGCCTTGGCAATGCTTTTCTCGCGCTGCTCGACGATATGCGCGATGCACGTCCCGATATCCTGCATGCCCACTTTGCCGATGCCGCCGAACTCGCCATGGCCGCGGAGCGCGCGTTCGGACTGCCCTGGCTTTATACCGCGCATTCGCTTGCCGCCGAAAAGCTGGCGCCGGGGGAAACGCCCGGCCCCACAGTTTCCCGCCGCATCGCCCGCGAAGCAAAGGCCGTGCGCCGCGCCCATGGGATCATCGCATCATCGCGCGACGAAGCCGAGCGGCAGATCCCCCGGATCGACCCGACCGCCGAAGGGCGGTGCTTTCGCATCGGTCCCGGCGTGTCGCTGCGACATGACGGTTCGGCCCTGCGCGCGCGTGATTTCATGACGCCGTTCCTGCGCGCGCCGGAAAAGCCGGTCATCCTGGCAATTGCCCGACCGATCGAGAAAAAGAACCTTGTCGCACTGGTCGAGGCTTATGGCCAGGCGCCCGACCTTCGGGAGCGGGTCAACCTGGTGATCCTTGCGGGGTTGCGCGGCGGGATGCACGGCGGCCCCCCGGAACAGGACAAGGTGATCGGTGCGCTCTTTGACGCGGTCGACCGGCATGATCTTTGGGGACGCGTGGCGCTGCCCCGGCACCACGATGCCCGCGATGTGGCGGATCTGTATGAACTGGCGGCGCGGGGGGGCGTGTTCTGCAACCCGGCCCATCACGAACCCTTTGGGCTGACACTGATCGAGGCCGCCCATTACGGTGTTCCCATCGTGGCAACCGCAAATGGCGGCCCTGTCGACATCGTTGAAACGCTGGACGCGGGCGAACTGATCGACCCCGCCAGCACAGCATCTATCGCCGATGGGCTGCGCCGCTCGCTTGATGACCCCCATAGGGTGGAAAAGGCATGCAAGGCAGCTCAATACGCGAAAACCCATTACAACTGGATCGGCTGGGCCGCGCGGGCGGGCCGGATTTCCGCGCAGCTTTTGTCGCCCGCAGCATCACTGCAGCGCCAAAATCAGCCTGACGATTTCCTGCTTGCCAGCGACATCGACGGAACGCTGACCGGCTGCCCAGACGGGGCCGCAGCGTTCCGCGCCTGGGTGTCACAGGGGGATCACCTGCCGTGCTTTGCCGTCGCCACGGGCCGCTCGGTGATCGAGGCGCGCCGTGTGCTGGCCGATTGGGATCTCCCCGAGCCGGACACCATCATCGCCTCGACCGGCAGCGAAATCTGGCGGCGGTCAGGGCGCGACTATCACCTGTGCGATCGGTTCGCCGCCCGGATCGGTGCCGATTGGCGCCCCCTCGCGCTGCGCGAAATCCTTGGCAGGCTTGGGGCCACTTATCAGCCGCGCCACGACCAACGCCGCTGGAAGATCAGTCTGCTGGGCGCGGCGGATGACGCTGCCAGGATCAGCGCGGCGTTCACCCGCGCCGGGCTGCGGGCGCGCGTCGTGGCATCGCACGCGCGCTTTGTCGACATCCTGCCCGTTGCCGCCGGCAAGGCCGAAGCCATTCGGTTTGAGGCGGCGCGGCGCGGGCTGTCCCCCCGCGATGTGGTTGTCGCCGGTGACAGCGGCAACGACGCGTGCATGTTGGGCGCCTTTGAGCATGCCATTCTGCCGGCCAATGCCTTGCCCGAACTGGACGCGCTGAAGCGCGGCTACCGCTCGCCCCGGTCCCATGCCGCCGGCGTTCTGGACGGGATCGCCCATTTTGGCCTGAGCGCCGCGCCCATGATGATGGCGGGGGAATAGCATGCGTGATTTCGCCCCCCCCGACCTGCGCCCCTTTGGATATTTCGTACATCATCAGGGGCGCGGCCACGCCGAGCGCTGCGCCGCACTCGTCAATGCCCTGCCCGAGGCGCGCCCGGTGCGCATCTTCTGCGCGCGCGACGATATATTCCCGCCGCTGCGGCCCAATGTCACGATAACGCGCATCCCGTCGCTGTTCGAACCCACGGGCCAAGAACCCGCCGGCGCGGCGCTGCTGGACACGCCGGAAACCATGCACTGCGCCCCCGTCGGCTGGCGCGGTATTCGGCGCGCAATGGGACAGATGGCCGCGTTCTTCATGGCAGAAGCCCCGGCGTTGATGATCGTCGATGTCTCGGCCGAGGTCGCGCAGCTGGCACGCCTGTGTTCGGTTCCGCACGTCAAGATCCTGCAACATGGCGACCGCACCGATCCCGGCCACCGCGCGGCCTATGACAGCGCCGCCGGGCTGCTGGCTCCGTTTCACTCGGCCCTGGATCAGCCGGAATGGGCTGGCTGGGCGGACCGCACGCATCACGCGCCGGGTCTTGGGCTGCGCACGCGCATGCCGTCGCAAGACGCCGCGCGTCAACGGCTGGGTCTTGGTGGCGCGACCGTGGCGCTGGTGGTCAGCGGGCAGGGCGGCAACGGGCTGGCCGAGGCGCCGCTGGGGGTCGCCGCGCGCGGTTTCCCGCAGATGCGCTGGATCACCATCGGCGAGGTCCAGCGCGACTGGCACGCCACCGTGCCGCCCAACCTGGAACACCGGGGCTGGGTCGATACCGCGTCAGATCATATCGCCGCCGCCGACGTGGTGGTTTCCTCGACCGGAAACACCACATGCGCGCAGGTTCTCAGCGCCGCGCGCCCGTGGATCGTGGTGCCCGAATGGCGGTATTTCGACGAACAGGTTGAAAAGGCACGCGCCTTGGACAGTGCGGGCGCGGCGCTGCACCTGCCGCATCTGCCCGGCTCGGCTCATCGCTGGCGGCGCGTGATGCACCAAGCGATGGACCGCCACGACCCCGACCGCCAGCGCGCCCTGGCCGGAAATCCGGACGCCGCGACCGATGCCGCCAGCTGGCTGGAACGGCTGTCCGCCCGGCTGTGGGACATGGCCCCCGATTTTCAACACCACGACCAAAAGGACCCGACCCATGCGTGACGTATCCGCCCTGACCATCGCCCGTGGCCGCCACGATCATCTGTGCAACGTCATCCTTGGGCTGGCCGGTCAAACCCGTCCCCCGCGCGAACTGGTGATCGGCGTCATGCAGCCCGACCCCTACGCGGACCTGCCGGAAACGCCGTTTCCCGTCCGGCAGATCATCGTTCAGCGCGACGATGGTGAATTGCCACTGGCCGCCGCACGAAATGCCGTCGCGAACGCCGCCAAGGCAGAGGTGCTGGCCTTTGTCGACGTCGATTGCATCCCGCACCCCGACCTCATTCGCGATGTCGCGACGGCCTGCGGTCCGGGGCAGGGGTTGGTGATGGGCGAGGTCGCCTATCTGCCCGCAGGGGCCACGGAAACCGGGCTGGATTTCACCCGATTCGACCAGATCGGCGTGCGCCATTCCGACCGGCAGGCTCCGCCGCCCGAGGGCCTGCGTCCCTGTCCCGATTACCGCTGTTTCTGGTCGCTGAACTTTGCCATGCACCGCGATGACTGGGCCCGCACCGGTGGTTTCGACGAAGGCTATTACGGCTATGGCGGCGAAGACACCGATTTCGGACGCGACCTTGACGCGCGCGGCATCGACATCTGGTGGATGAAGGGCGCCAAGGTCTATCATCAGTACCACGACCATTGCATGCCCCCCATCCATCACGTCGCTTCGGTGCTGCGCAACGCCGATCACTTTGCGTCGCGCTGGGGGCACCGGACCATGGGGCACTGGCTGCACGGGTTTCACCTTATGGGGCTGATCGACAACGCGCCCGAGGGCCTCACCATCCTGCGCGACCCGGATGAGGCGGATTTTGCGCTGTGCCGCCAAACCGGCGATATGCCCTATGCCAACACCCGGCGGGTGATCGACCATCTGGAACGCGCGGTCGGCACCGAAGCCGGCCGGCGCGCCAGTGCCGAACGCTCTGCCGCCGCGTTCACCGCCATCGCGGCAGAGTAACCGATGCGGATCGCTGTCATCGGACATGTGCGGTTTCCGATCGCCCCCCCGTTTATGGGGGGCATGGAATCGCATTGCTGGCACCTGTGCCGGGGGCTGTGCGCGCGGGCATGATGTGACGCTGTTTGCCGCCGGGGACAGCGACTGGGGCGGGCCGGTCGTTCCGATCCTGCCGGAACACTACGACCGCAGCTTTCCCTGGTATCTGTGGAATGGCACGCCCGAACTGACCGCGCATCTGGACGGGGCCTTCGCAGCGGTCCTGCCCAAGCTGGCGCGCGGGGCGTTCGATGTGATCCACAACAACGCGCTGCATCGCTTTCCACCGCGTTTCGCGCGGCGCGACAGGGTCGCGATGGTCACATCGCTGCATGTGCCGCCCTTTGACGTTCTGCACCGCGCCGTGGCCGAATCCGCAGCACCCTGGTCGCGCTTTACGGTGTGTTCGGGTCCGCAGCTGTCTGCGTGGTGGCCAGGCGGCGATGGCAGCGTGGCGTCGGTCGTGCCCAACGGGATCGACCCGCTTGACTGGCCGTTCCAGCCGCGCGGCAATGGCGAGGCTGTTTGGATGGGGCGGATCACGCCCACCAAGGGCGCGCATCTGGCCGCACAAGCCGCGCGGCAAGCCGGTATCCCGCTGACACTGTACGGCACCATCGAAGACCGTGACTATTTCGAAACCTCTCTGCGTCCGGCTCTGGGCGGTATTGTGCGCTATGGCGGTCATCTCGTCGGCAGGGAACTGGCGCAAGCGGTGGGCCGGGCGTCGCTGCTGGTGTTCACCCCGCTCTGGAATGAGCCCTTTGGCCTGGTTGCGATCGAGGCGATGAGCTGCGGCCTGCCGGTCGCGGCCACCGACATGGGGGCGGTGTGCGACGTTGTCGGCAATGCGGGGTGCATTGCCACGCCCAACGCTGGCGCGCTGGCCGATGCCATGCGCAGGGCGATCAACATCCCACGCCACGTTCCCCGTGCGCGGGTGATGGCGCAGTTCACCCACGCGCGAATGCTGGATGCCTACGAGGCGCAATATACCGCCGCGCGGGACGGGCTGTCGGCGCGCCTTGCGTATCCGGCGTTTCCTCCACACGCCCTGCGCGTCACCCCCGAAATGCCGGATCAACGGACCCTCGCATGAAATCGACCGACATGGTCTTTCGAGGGGGCGCAAGAGGATTGATGATCCTCCGTCACCTGTTTCAGATGAGTGTCGTTTGTGAATGGGGTAACGGGCCCGACCAAGCCGAAGCTCCCTCTGACTGTTGAAGATCCCGCCTCCGGCCAGCGGTTTTCCGAAACATTCGATGGTCACTTGATTTGCGCGCATGGTCAAAAGCGCGGCATTTGGGGAGTTTATTCAATAAACTCCGTGGGATATTTCCGGAAATGGCCGGTATTGACTGGGCGTGCCGTCTTTCCGGGGTGGCCTCTGCGCGGACCCGATTGACGTCATCGCCGACCTCGACCACGCGGGCCCGCCGGAAGCGCCGCACAAGGATGGCCGACATGGGCCGGGATGCGTCTGTCAGCGCGATGGTCGGAAACGCCACCGGACCTGTGATCTGTACAGGGCCGGTCACCCAGATGCTCAGGCAGGGAAAGCCCGCGATTTCGGCTGGCGCGGCTTTCAACACCCGTCGCGCGGGCCAAAGGATGAAGCCGGACATGGAAAGGGGACCTTTGCCCATCTTGCGGTTTTGCCGCAAAGCCGGTGGTGACCTCCATTGCGCAGGCTCGTACCCGCGTTTGCGGGTTCATTTGCGTTCCCCCGCCTTTTGCATGACCGGGCCCGCCTTGCGCCCCCCCACCCAGGTCGAGGCGATCGCGCGGTCGTCGCCCATCATGATGGTGGCAAACAGCGTTTCCCAGATGTCGTCCGCGTGGGTGCTGCGCTGCGCGATGGCAGGGGTCGAGGCCAGATCGAGCACGGTGAAATCCGCCTCGAGCCCCGGCGCGAGATTGCCGGTCAGGTGGTCGCAGCGCAGCGCGCGGGCACTGCCCTGCGTCGCCAGCCACAGCAGTTCCGACCCGTGCAGCGCGCGGTGGCGCAGCTGGGCGATCTCATAGGCCGCCGCCATGGTGCGCAGCATCGAAAACGACGACCCGCCGCCGGTGTCGGTGGCCAGACCGATGCGCTGGCCTTCGCGCATCAGCCCGTCCATGTCGAACAACCCCGATCCGATGAAGGTGTTCGAGGTCGGGCAATGCACCAGACCCGCGCCGACCTCGCGCAGGCGGTCGCGCTCGCGCGGTTCAAGGTGAATGGCGTGGCCATACAGCCCGCCGGCGCCCAGCAGACCGTGGGACTCGTAGGTGTCCAGATAGTCGCGCGCATCGGGATAAAGCGATTTCACCCAAGCGGTTTCATCGACCTGTTCCGACAGATGCGTCTGCATCAGGCAATCGGGATGCTCAGCCCAGAGCGCGCCGAGGGCCTGCAATTGTCCGGGCGTGGATGTCGGCGAAAACCGCGGCGTGATCACATAGGATGCGCGCCCCCGCCCGTGCCAGCGCGCCAAAAGTGCCGCGCTGTCGTCATAGGCCGATTGCGCCGTGTCGCGCAGCCCGGCGGGAGCGGTGTCGCGGTCCATGCAGGTCTTGCCCGCGAATACGCGCATGCCGCGCGCCTCGGCGGCTTCGAAAAGCGCATCGACCGAATCGGGGTGAATGGTGCAGAAGCTGCACACCGTCGTGGTGCCATGCGCCAGCAGCAGGTCCAGGTACCGCCCCGCGATGTCGCGCGCATAGCCGGGATCGGCAAAGCGCATTTCCTCGGGGAAGGTGTAGTCGTTCAGCCAGTCGATCAGCCGCTTGCCCCAGCTCGCGATCATCGCGGTCTGCGGGTAATGCGCGTGGGCATCGACAAATCCGGGCACGATCAGCCCCGCGCCGTGATCGACGGTGTCGGCGGCGGGGTAGGCGGCGCGCATGGCGTCGCCCGCGCCGATCGCAAGGATGCGCCCGCCGTCAACGACCAGCCCGCCGTGGCGTTGGTGGCGGGCCGCCGCAATCCCCGCTTCAAACGGATTCGCGTCAAAGCTGAGGGTCTGGCCCAGATGCAGGGTCGGTGTCATGTACGCTCCGTCGTCTTTTGGGGATATGGCGGCGCCGGGCCGGGCACGAGAATGGCCGCCGCGCCGGGGTTTCGCAATGCGCCCTGTTGAAATCTGTCCCGTTACCCTACTCTTTGCGGACAAGACAGGCAGCGAGGCGCATATGACCCAAGACCCCCAGGAAGCCGTCGTCGAAGAGGTCGAGCCCCCCGAAGAAGACCATCTGGCGTTCTCGCGCAAGGATGTGGCGGCGATCCTCTATTCGGTCGATGTCGGGGATCGCGAAAAGCTGGTCGAGCTGATGGAGCCGCTGCACCCGGCCGACATCGCCGACATGCTCGAACAGATCAACGCCTTTGACCGGATGCGGCTTATCAAGCTGTACGACAAGGAGTTCGACGGTGAAATCCTGTCGGAGCTGGATGAATCGATCCGCGAAGACGTGATTCTCGCCCTGCACCCCGAGGTGCTGGCCGACGCCGTGCGTGAGCTTGATTCCGACGATGTGGTCGATCTGATCGAAGATCTGGACGCGGCGCAGCAATCGGCGATCCTGGAGGTGCTCGAAGACAGCGACCGGGTCGCCGTCGAACAATCGCTGACTTATCCGGAATATTCCGCCGGGCGCCTGATGCAGCGCGAAGTGGTCATGGCGCCCGAACACTGGAACGTGGGCGAGGCCATCGACTATCTGCGCGCCACCGATGATCTGCCCGAGCAGTTCTATCACATCGTCATGGTCGATCCCAAACTGCGCCCGGTGGGCAATGTGGCGCTGGGGCGCCTGATGGCGTCGCGGCGTGAGATCCTGCTGCGCTCGCTGATCGAGGACACGTTCCATGTCATCCCCGTGACCCGCCCCGAGGCCGAGGTCGCCTATGCCTTCAACCAGTATCACCTGATTTCGGCCCCCGTGGTGGACGAATCCGAACGGCTGGTCGGTGTCATCACCATCGACGACGCCATGAACGTGCTGGACGAGGAGCACGAAGAAGACATCCTGCGCCTGGCCGGTGTGGGCGAGGAAAGCCGCCTGTCGGACAACACGCTGGAAACGGTCAAGCAGCGCCTGCCATGGCTGGCGGTGAACCTGCTGACGGCGGTGCTGGCGTCGCTGGTCATCGCCCAGTTCGAAGACGTGATCGGCGCGGTGGTGGCGCTGGCGGTGCTGATGCCCATCGTGGCGTCGATGGGGGGCAACGCGGGCACGCAGGCGCTGACGGTGGCGGTGCGCTCGCTTGCGACGCGCGATCTGACATCGTCCAACGTGTGGCGTATCATCGGGCGCGAATTGACGGTGGGGCTGGTGAATGGCGTGTGTTTTGCGGTGGTGATGGGGGTGCTGGCGCTGTTCTGGTTCGGCTCGCCGGTGCTGGGGGTGGTGATCGCATCGGCGATGGTCATCAACCTGGTGGTTGCCGGGCTGGCCGGAATCGGGGTGCCGGTGGTGCTGGAACGCTTCGGCGTGGACCCGGCGCTGGCCTCTGGCACCTTCGTGACCACGGTGACCGATGTCGTGGGCTTTTTCGCCTTTCTCGGGCTGGCCTCGGCGGTTCTGCTGTGACGGGCGGCGCGCTGACAGGGGCCGACCCGACGGCTTCGCAACTGGCGGGGGCCAAGCAGGCCGCCCGCGCGGCGGCCTTTGCCCGGCGCCGTGCGGCGCATGCCGCCGATACCGGCGCCGGGGCTGCGCGCCTTTCGGAACTGCTGGCGCGGCATCGTGGTGTGCCGGTGGCAGGCTACCTGCCGATCCGCACCGAAATCGACCCGCGTCCTGCGATGGCCGAAGCGGCGGCCCACGGCGCGGTTTCGGTCCCGGTGATCCAGGCTCCGGGCACGCCACTGCGGTTTGCCCTGTGGGAGCCGGACATGCCGCTGGTGCCCGGACCTTTCGGCGCGCGGATCCCCGCCGATCCGGTGTGGAGCGTGCCCGAAATCCTGATCGTGCCGTTGGTCGCGTTCACCGGCACGGGCAGGCGGCTTGGCTACGGGGGCGGCTATTACGACCGCACCCTGCAACAGTTGCGCGCCCGGGGGCCGGTGCTGGCGGCGGGCTTTGCCTATGGTGATCAGCGCACCGAGACGCTGCCGTTCGATCCCAACGATCAGCCGCTCGACATGGTCGTGACCGACCGCGACATTCTGTCATTTCCCTGATGGAACCATCGGCCCTGCGATGGCGTTCACCTCTCGAAGCCGGCACAGCGCCGGGCTGTCGCCGGCAGCACCAGATTTTGAACGCACCAGAGGAGCCCAGACAATGCCGCAGAATTTTGTTCCATTCCTGAAAGAAAACGCCCGCAAGGACATGATCGAGGAGCTGAACGCGCGCCTCGCCGACACCATCGACCTGGCCAACGCCGTCAAGCAGGCGCACTGGAACCTCAAGGGCACCGGCTTTATCGGGGTCCACGAACTGCTCGACGATGTGGCCGAGCACCTGCGCGAAGGGTCTGACCTTATGGCCGAACGCGTGGTGATGATGGGCGGGCTGGCGCAGGGCACCTCGCAGACCGTCGCGACGAAAAGCACGCTCAAGGCCTATCCGACGGACATTATCGACCTGTCCGAGCATGTCGCCCAGCTGGTCGACCGCTTCAACACCTACACCGTGACGCTGCGCAAGGGCATCGAAGCCGCTGACGAGGCCGGCGACGAAGACACCGCCGACCTGTTCACCGAGGTCAGTCGCACCGCCGAAAAGGATGCATGGTTCATCGGGTCCAACAGCGCCAAGGCGGCGTGATTTTCCGGCCCTGATCCGTTCCTTACACGGGATGGCGGCGTCCCCGGCGGACGCCGCCTTTTTTCATGTGCCCGCAACCGGCTGCGGGCGCCCGGTTATGCGCCGGGGGTGTAGCTGCGGATGCGCTGCACCAGAATGATCTCGCAGGCGTTGTACCCGGTGTCGTATCGCGAGCGCGACGTCACCCAGCGCGCCGTGCCATCGGGCGAGGTGACGTTGACCAGGTACCCTTCGATGTGCACCACGTCTCCCCGTCGCACCCGGTCCAGGGCGCGCTTTTGCTCTGGCCCCGCGGGCACCAGATGCGCATTCGTGAGCGAGGCGCCGATTTCGCTTTGCGGGATCATGTCGCCATCGGGCAGCGAATAGCGCATTTGCCTGTTCCCCTGCGCAAACGTCATCAAGGCGGCGATGCGCGGATTCGACAGCCGCCCCCAGCCCAGCCCAAGATCGACCGGGCTGTACCCCGAGGCGTGGTCCCGCTTGTAATCCTTGCGCGACAGCACAAGTCCCTGCATCCGGAACCGCGCGACGGCGACGGTTTCAAAGCCGTTGATGTCGGTGCGGGGGCCGGATGCGATAGTGACCTGGTCGGGGTCCTGCGGCGCGTAGGCCCGGTCGGGCAGGGCCGACAGATCCGGCGGGTCAACGCGGCGGTCAAACAATCCCTGCCCGCTGTCGCCACCGCCCCCGAACGCAAGGATCGGCAGCGCGACGATGATACCCACCGCCGCAAGGATCATCGTCCATCCGTCTTTCATACCGCTCTCCGGGGCTGACCGCGCCCCGCGATACGCGTCAAACAAGGCGTTCGCCGGTCGGCGATGTGACAGCTTCGCGACATCGCGGACCAACCGTCCCCTCGTTGCGCCGCCAGGGATTGCCCGGAAACCGGGCCGCGGCTCAGCGCGCCCGGCGTCCGCTCAAAGCGCCCGCCAGCCGATGTCGCGGCGGCAGAACCCCTCGGGCCAATCGACCGCATCGACCAGCGCATAGGCCCGTTCGGCCGCCTCGGCCAGCGTGGCGCCGCGCGCGGTGGCGTTCAGCACCCGGCCCCCGGTCGCGATGAAGCGCCCGTCGTCCTGCGACGTGCCCGCATGGAACATCTGGGTGAAACTGTCCTCGGTCAACCCGTCCAGCCCGCCGATCGGCGTACCCTTGGTATAGGCTCCGGGATAGCCCTGCGCCGCCAGCACCACCGTCATGGCGTGATCGTTGGCCCAGGTCACCTGCATCTCGTTCAGGCGCCCTTCGGCGCAGGCATGGATCAGGTCGAGCGCCTGCGCACCCAGCCGCATCATCAGCACCTGGCATTCGGGATCGCCAAATCGCACGTTGTATTCAACCAGACGTGGCTGGCCGCTTTCGATCATCAGACCCGCGTAAAGCACGCCGGAATAGGGCGTGCCACGCCGCGCCATTTCGGCCATGGTCGGGCGGATGATCTGATCCAGCGCCTTTTGCGCGATCTCGTCAGTCAGCACCGGCGCGGGGGAATAGGCGCCCATGCCGCCGGTGTTGGGGCCGGTGTCGCCCGCGCCGACGCGCTTGTGATCCTGCGCGGTGCCGATCGGCAGGATGTCGGTTCCGTCGACCAGCACAAAGAACGACGCCTCTTCGCCGGTCATGAATTCCTCGATCACCACCTCGGCGCCCGCCCCCCCGAAGGCGCCGCCGAACATGTCGTCGATGGCGTTTTCGGCGGCAGCCACGGTTTCGGCGACGACGACCCCCTTGCCGGCGGCCAGCCCGTCGGCCTTGACCACGATCGGAGCGCCGTTTGCCCGCACATGGGCCTTGGCGGCGGCGGCATCGGTGAAATGCCCGTATCCGGCGGTGGGCGCATTCACCGCGGCACAGATTTCCTTGGTAAAGCTTTTGGACACTTCAAGCCGCGCCGCGTCCTGCGACGGGCCGAACACCGGAATGCCCGCATTGCGCAGCACGTCCGACACCCCGGCGGCCAGCGGAGCCTCGGGGCCGACGATCACCAGATCGATGGCGTTTTCGCCCGCGAATTCGACCACGGCGCCGCCGTTGTTCACATCGAGCGATGCGCATTCGGCGATCTGCGCAATCCCGGCGTTTCCCGGCGCGACAATCAGCTTGTCGCATTTGGGGTTCTGCATCACCGCCCAGGCCAGCGCGTGTTCACGCCCGCCGCCGCCGAGAATAAGGATGTTCATCGCCTGTGGTCTCCCGCCTTGGCCTCGCCTTGCGCGCGTTCTAAGGTCGGGGGAAGAGTTAGGCAAGCGAGCAGCCCGCAATGGATCTATTCGAAGACGGCCCCGGCAATACCCCCGAATTTTCGGTGTCCGAACTGTCGGGGGCGGTCAAACGTGCGATCGAAGGCGAATTCGGCCATGTCCGCGTGCGCGGCGAGGTGGGGCGCGTGTCGCGGCCGCGCTCGGGGCACATCTATCTGGATCTCAAGGACGACCGCTCGGTGATCTCGGGGGTGGTGTGGAAAGGTGTGTCTGCCCGGCTGGAACATCCCCCCGAAGAGGGGATGGAGGTCATTGCCACCGGCCGCCTGACCACCTTTCCCGGCCAGTCGAAATATCAGATCGTGATCGAAGACATCCGCCCGGCCGGGGTCGGAGCGCTGATGGCGACGCTGGAAAAGCGCAAGGCGCTGCTGGCCGCCGAGGGGCTGTTCGACGAGCAGCGCAAGCGCCCGCTGCCCTACCTGCCCGAGGTGATCGGCGTGGTGACATCGCCCTCGGGTGCGGTGATCCGCGACATCCTGCACCGTCTGCGGGACCGCTTTGCGCGCAAGGTGCTGATCTGGCCCGTGGCGGTGCAGGGCAAGGGCTGCGCGCCCGAAGTGGTGCGCGCCATCGAAGGATTCAACCGGTTGCAGCCGGGCGGCGCGATCCCGCGCCCCGACCTGCTGATCGTGGCGCGCGGCGGCGGGTCCGTCGAGGACCTGTGGGGCTTTAACGAAGAAGCCGTCGCGCGGGCGGCCGCCGCCTCGGCCATTCCGCTGATTTCCGCGGTCGGGCATGAAACCGACACCACGCTGATCGACTTCGTGTCGGACCGGCGCGCGCCCACCCCCACTGCCGCCGCCGAGATCGCCGTGCCGGTGCGTCGGGAATTGCTGACATGGGCGGACGAATCCGGCGCGCGCATGACCCGGGCGCTGCTGCAACGCATCGAAACCCGCGCACAGCGTCTGCGCGATCTGTCGCGTGCCATGCCCCGCGCGGACACGTTGCTGGACGGCGCGCGCCAGCGGCTTGACCTGTTGTCGGACCGCCTGCCCACGGCGCTGAGCCGGGGCACCGAAAAGCGCCGCGTGCAATTGTCCGACCGGGCAGGAACGCTGCGGCCCTCGCTACTGGCGCGCCTCGTCGCCCATGGGCGCGAACGCCTTGGCCGGCGGACCGATCGGCTGTCGATCCGCCCGATCGCGCGCGACATCGACCGGGCACATGATCGGCTGGGCGGGCTGAATGCCCGGCTGCAAGCGACCGGGGCGCGTGGGCTCGCCGACCCGCGCAACCGGCTGACCACGCTTGCGCGCCTGCTGGAAACGCTCAGCTACAAGGGCACCCTCGCGCGCGGCTATGCGGTTGTGCGCAGCGGCGAAGGGCACATCCTGACCGGCAAGGCAGAGGCCGAAGCCGCCTCGGGGCTGGAAATCGAATTCGCCGACGGACGTTTTGCGCTGGGGGGCAGCACGTCTCGCCCGAAGCGCAAGACAAAGCCGCCGGAACAGGGCAGCCTGTTCTGATGACCCAAGCGGGATGCAACGCGCCGTGCGGTGACGCGAGGTCGCAGATGCGCCAGCATACAGCGTCAGCGCATCGGCAGGTTGGGGCGATCCCCACCGATGCGGGATGGGCGGTCGATCCCGCGTAACCCTGTCCGGGCGTGGCGCGCGTGGCGCTATTCCATCGCCGGCGCGAAGGGGGCACGCCCGGTCAAACCCTGGGATCAGACAGCTAGACGCCGACCTCGGGGCCGAGGCACAGCATGGGGTCGTCGTCCTGCCGGGCTTCGTAAAGGACCGTGTTCGCCGGGTCGTTCTCGAACACGGCGCGCAGGCCCGCGCCTTCGCGAAAGAAGCTCCAGCATTGGGGGCCGGGCTGATCGTCGTAGACGAAGCAGATCATGCGCTGGTCTTCGTACCAGTATCCGTCCTTGCAGCGGCCATCCAGAAACGACCAGCGGACCTTGCGGTCGGGCAGGTACTCCTCGACCCCGTAGGCGGTGCCTTCCAGGCCGAAATATAGCGTCTTTCCGGTCACATAGCGTTCGAATTCGGATGCTGACAGGGGCTCGGCGGCGGCAAGCGGCGTCGCGGCAAGCATCAGGGCAAGGGACAGAAACGATTGGCGGGTCATGCGCCGACCCTGACAGAGGCTCCGGGCCGAGGGAAGGGGCGCCCCTCTGGTTTCAGCGAAAAGGCAGGGCGGGCCGGGCATGGCGCCGGGGGATCAGGGTGCGGTGTCATCGCCGCAGGTCGGCGCAATGTGCCCCGGCGCCCCGGCCGGGGGCGCGGATCGACGCTGCCAGGATTGCGCGCGCGCGTCCATCATGCGCCGCCAGGCCGGCGGCAGCAGCGCGATGACCGCCATCACCGGCAGCGCGTGGGGCAGCATCGGCATGCCCCCGCGGTCAAGCGCAAGATCGGGATAGGGGCGGAGTGGATGCGCATGGTGATCCGAATGGCGCGGAGCGTTCAGCATCAGCGCCGACGATGCGCCGTGCGGCGTGTTCCAGCTATGGCGCGGGCCAACGGGTTCCAGCCGTCCGGTCCCGGTCGCCCGCCGTCTCAGGCCGTAGTGCTGGACATAATCCGACAGCAACAGCTGGGTCTGCGCGTAGACGCAAAGCCCAAGCAACGCGCACAGGCCAGCCCCGCCGGCAATCCGCGCCGCGATCAGCAGCGACAGCGCCGCCCCGGCGAAATAGGTCATGTAAGGGTGCGCGCCGTGTTTGCCGCCACGGGCGCGCAACGCGTTGTCCGCCCGCAGACCCATCTGGAAACTGCCGATCCAGGCGCGGGGGGCAAAGCCGTAAAAGCTTTGCCCCAGCGGCGCCGAGTTGGGGTCCCGTGCGGTCGCGACATACTTGTGGTGTACCCGCAGATGCGCCGAAACGTGATGGCCGAACAGCAGCGAGCTGTAGACGGCGACGCCCAGCCGCCTGTGCCAGCGCCCCGCCCGGTGGATCAGCATATGGGCATTGGAATTGCTGACCTGTCCCAGAAACAGCGACAGCGCCACAAACAGCGCCACCCGCCCGGCGACAGGCCCGTCCGTCGCGATTTGCGCCGTGCCCGCGTAAAGCAGCGGAAAATGCGCAATCCCCAGCACGACGGACAAGGCATCGCCATCGGCGCCCTCCTGCGCCGGGCGGTCCGGCGCGCTCAGCAGTGCGATCCGGTCCAGCGCAAAGACCCCGACGGTGATCCCCGCCAATGCCAGCACGGGCCACGCCCCGCCAAGCGTCATCGCGGCGATCAGCAGCGCGACCATCCCGAGGGTCGCAAGGGTGAAACGCGTCATGGTCCGGCTCCGTGTCACAGCGGCCCCCGGAGACTGCCTGATATGGGTAAAGACTTGGCCAACGCCGCCTAGCGATTGCGATAGACCGCGCAGATGCAGCTTTGTGCCTTGAACCTGGTGCAGTCGCGCCAGGCGCGATCGCGTTCGTCGCGCCCCAGCCGTGCCATCCAGTATCCGCCCCGAGGGCTGGCGCGGCTTTTCTGCCAGACCAGATCCGGGGTTTGGCCCTGGACCAGAGCGGCGCAGGATCGGGTGCGGGCGCGAAATTGCGCCAGCGCGCGGGCCTTGGTGGTGCCGTAGGCCAGCTGTATCCCCCAGGGGCGCAGGTGCGGTTCAGGGTCCGGATAGGGGGTCAGCCGCCGGTCGCGCGCCAGCGCATGGCAGGCCGCGGCAAAAGGCAGATCGGGGTCCAGCCGAAAGTCGCGCGCCTCTGGCGGGTCTATGGCCCATGTTTCGGCCGATACCCCGGTGATGATGCGGACGTAATTCACCGTTTCGACAGGCAGCGCCGCGCCCGAGGCCAGCAAGCTCTCGGCGCGGCGCTCGCCGCCGTTATAGGCCACGGCGGCCAAGCCGGGGTTGCCGTAGCGTCGCGTCAGCTCGCCCAGATATTCGGCGGAATATTCCAACGCCTCGGCGGGATTGTAGGGGTCGCGCAACCCGCGCAGCGTCGCGGTCGGGGCAATGAACTGCGCGATTCCCTGCGCCTTTGCCGGGCTGAGCGCGTTGGGATCGAACCGGCTTTCCTGCCAGATGAGCCGCGCAAAGAACCCCGGTGGCAGGGCGTTGCGCGTTGCGAAATCCTTGATCGCCTCGCAGGTGTCATACACCGCGTGACTGGGCCGGATGCAGTGCACGGGGCCGAACGCTCCGGGTGAACACAGGGTACCCGGTTCGTCAGCAGGCTGCGCGCGCGCAGGCACGGTCAACGACAGGCAGGCCACGAGGCACAGAAGAAAGCGCGGTTTCATGACGCGCAGTTCTGCGCGGGTGGGGGCGAACGTCAACTCACACTTTTCTTGAGCGGCCCGGCGTACTAGGTGAAAGGGCAGGTAACAAAGGTGCGCCCCATGTCCTTCTTCGGCAAGCTCAAGAGCAAGCTGTTCAAATCCTCGTCAAAGCTCGAAGAGGGGCTCGATGCCATCGTGCAGCAGGGCGGCGACGACACGCCGGACACGCCGGCGCCCGCCGATGTGCCGCCGCCGCCGTCCGAACAGCCCGAGCCGGTGCGCGAGGTGCCCCCGGCGGCGCCGGTCACGCCCGACGCGCCACCGCTGGAAAACCCGATCCCGTCGGACCCGATGCCCACCCCCGCGCCCGGCGCCGATCCGACCCGTGACCCGACCCGTGACCCTGGCCCCGACGTGACGCCCCCGTCGGACCCGATGCCCGCGCGCGCGCCCGAAATCGCGCCTGCGCCGCCGATCGAGGCGCCCGCGCCGCTTGATCCCGCGCCGCTGGCGCCGCCACCCGAGACGCCCGTCGGAACGCCGGAAAGATCCGGGCTGCTGGGGCGCATGTTCGGGCGCGATGCTCCACAGGCCCCGGTGGTGCGCCGTGTGCTGGACGATGAAATGCTCGAAAGCCTCGAAGAGTTGCTGATCGCCTCGGACATGGGCGTCGACACGGCGCTGCGCGTGTCCGCCAACATCGCCGAAGGGCGGTATGGCCGTCGGGTGTCCACGCAGGAAATCAAGCAGGCGCTGGCGGCCGAGGTCGCCCGGATCATGGACCCGGTGGCGCGCCCGCTGCCGATCTATCCCAGGAAACCGCAGGTCGTGCTGGTGGTCGGGGTGAACGGCTCGGGCAAGACCACGACCATCGGCAAGCTTGCCTCACAGTTTCGCGCGGCGGGAAAATCCGTGGTGATCGCGGCGGGCGACACCTTTCGCGCCGCCGCGGTCGAGCAGTTGCAGGTCTGGGGCACCCGTGCCGGTGTGCCGGTGCTGACCGCGCCTGAAGGGTCGGACCCCGCAAGCCTTGCGTTCGAGGCGATGACCCACGCGCAGGCGACCGGCGCCGATCTGCTGATGATCGACACCGCCGGACGGCTTCAGAACCGCCACGACCTGATGGAAGAGCTGGCCAAGATCGTCCGCGTGATCCGCAAGAAAGACCCCGATGCGCCGCACAACACGTTGCTGGTTCTGGACGCCACGACCGGGCAGAACGCCTTGAACCAGGTGGAAATCTTCCGTCAGGTGGCGGATGTGTCAGGGCTTGTGATGACCAAGCTGGACGGCACGGCAAAGGGCGGCGTGCTGGTCGCGCTGGCGGACAGGTTCGGCTTGCCGATCCATGCCATCGGCGTGGGTGAACAGATCGACGATCTGGCGCCCTTCGATCCCGAGGAATTTGCCGCCGCCCTGACGGGGCTGGAGGGCTGAACGCAGGTGCGCTCAGTCTTCGGGGGCGCGGCCATCGGGCCAGAAATGCGCCTCGATCCGGCGCAGCACCGTCAGAACGACCACTACGATGCCGGCGGCCATTGCCGCCAGAAGGATCTGCCCCGCCCCGCAGCCAAGCCCGATGGCCCCCGCAAGCCAGAGCGACGCGCCGGTGGTGATGTTCCTTACCTTGCCATCGGTGTTGAAGATGATCCCCGCCGCCAGAAAGGCGACGCCCGCAGTCACCGCCTCGATCATCCGCAGGGGGTCGTGGCGCTGCTCGCCGCGGTCGCCGAAATCCAGCGCCGCCAGTTCCAGCCCAAGGATCACGAAGAGGCAGGCCGCCACGGAGACAAGAATATGGGTGCGCAACCCCGCCGGCTTGTTGCGCCGCTCGCGTTCCAGCCCGATGACGCTGGCAAGCACAACTGCCGCCGTCAGACGCCAGAACGCCACCGGGGCAGGGACGAGCGAAAATGTTCCGGTGAGATCTTCGAGGATCTGGTCAAACATGCATGCTGCCTTCTTTCTGGACAGACAAGGCCAGCTGTTCTGGCAAAGTATCCGGCGGCCTCAGCTCAGGGTCTTTTCCACGATGATCGTCACAATCAGCCCTGCCAGCAAAAAGGCAATGGCGAAGCCTGTGGCATATTGCGCGACGTCTGCGGCGTTGCCCTTGCGGCGACGGGCGGTCAGCCCGCCAAGCAACGCTCCGGCGAGCGTCGCGGCGATCATGATCATGGCAGTCCTCAGCCCCCCTTTAGCGGATTGAGCGACCCGATTTCGCGCAGTTTCGCACGCACGGCCCAATCCGAACCGAAGCCGTATCGCGCCCAGCCCAGCGAGTCCAGCCGCACCTGACGGCCCTCGGACAGGCGGCCCGATGCGTCCAGCGCCTCGGCGCGCAGCAGCATCAGCGTGGCAAGCAGGGCGGCGTTCTCATGCCGCGCTGCGGTGTCCAGATGGGGGCCGATCAGCGCCAGCGCCTCTTCGGGCTGGCGATCGCCCAGGGCATAGGCGGCCAGTTGGCTGGCCACATAGGCCTGGTGCAGTTCGGTGTCGGGGGCGCGCTGGAAATACTGGCGGGCCAGGATGAACTGCGCCTGCGCGGCACGCGCATCGGCGCCCTGAAGGATGCGGCCCATGACATAGTGCGAAAAGCCCCGGCGGTGGTCGGTCCATCCCAGCGTGGCCGCGATGCTCAGCGCCTCGGACGCGGCCGCGCGGCGCTCGGCGGGCGACGCGCCCGGCCCCAGGGCTGTTTGCACCGCGTCCGTCCAGGCGGGCGGGGTCGATGGCAGGCGGCGGGCGGGCAGGGCGTTTCCCGCCGGGTTCACCCGCGCCAGAATCGCGGGCAGCCGGGCGGCGACATCGCGTTGCGACATGCCGGTGCGCAACTCGGGGGCATAAAAGGCCCGCAGCACGGTCATGTCATAGCCGGTCAGCACCGTGTGCACATTGTCGTCGTTGAACACGCTGTGCGCCAGCCGGTACATGTCGTTCAGCGGGCCAAGCGCCTGGGCGATTTCCTCGTGCAGGCAGTCGCGCACTTCCTGCGGGGCGGCGTCCGAAGGGATGAACACCGCGACCCGCTCGCGCCGCACCACCGTGGTCCAGCTTACGGTATCGCCGCGCCGGGCGGACAGATATTCGGGCAGCGACGACACGTTGGGCACCACGAAACAGGCGGCCTGCGGCAGGTAACGGCGGATTTCGGCGCGGGGGATCGCCTCGACGGTAATGTTGGCGACGGGGGCCTGAACCTGCCGGATGTCGATCTGTGCCTCGGTGCGCAGCCGGTGAACCAGCTGGTTCAGATCGCTGACCATGGTCTGTGACGGCCTGCCCGTCAGACGCAGCGTGACCGGGCCTTCGAACCGGGTGAAGGCGGGCAGCCCGCGCCCGGATTCCAGCGAAAACGCCAGTTGCAGGATGTCGCGTGACAGGTCGGCATTCGACACCATGGCGGGCGAGGGGCGCGGCTTCGAAAAGCTTTTCATCGGCGGCAGCCCGGTCGAGCTGTCCATCGACACCGCCGCGCGGGTGGCAATGTCGGGGGACGCGACGGGCATGCAGGCGCTGGCCGCAAGGCCAAGCGCCAGAAGCCCGCCGCGCATCATGGCCGCTGGTACTTGATAAAGGGCGTCAGCTTGCCGACCCGGTCATAAAGCTTGCGCGCGGTGTCGTTGAAATCCTGTGTCATCCAGTAGACCGAAGGCGCGCCGGCGGTGTCGGCGGCGGCATAGACCGCTTCGATCAGCGCCCGCCCGACCCCTTTGCCGCGCGCTTGCGGCAGGGCATAAAGGTCCTGCAGGTAGCACACGTTTTCGATGCGCCAGCAGTGGCGGTGACAGAGGTAATGGGTCAGCCCCACGACCTGGCCGTCAAGTTCGGCGACGAGCCCGTTGAAATCCTGCGCGTCCTCGCCCAGAAGCCTTGCAAAGGTGCTCTGGTACACGGCTTCGGTGACGCTGCTCTCGTAGAAGGCAAGATATGCCGTCCACAGGGCGCGCCAGCTTTCTTCGTCGCGCCTGGCAAGGGGCCTTACGATCACATCGGTGTGGGACATTTTGTTTCGAATCCTGCCTTCTCCGGGTCTCGGATGCGTAAACCGATCCGATATTTTTCTGACCTCAGTACAAAGACTATACGGCAAAACCGGGATTTTCGAAGCCAGGACGGGGCGCCCGCCGCAATCTTTCCGCCAAAGATCATGAGATTTGTCCAGGCATCTGATTTGAAACGGAACGTGCGGTGCATTGCTGCAACAATACCAGCGGATCGACACCATTGATTCGCGCGCCATCGTGGCGGGTTCAGGACAAGCCGGACGGTGACGTCCGGTTCAATCGCCCCGCGACACTGTCCCGGACGGGTAACGCCCCGGCCCGGCGTGGTATGTGGTCTCAGCCGCCGGTATGGCTCATGTGGCGCGACACGCGTCCGTCCACGGTCTGGCGCGAATAGTCGAAATCATGACCCCTGGGCTTGTGCCGGATCGCGTCGCGGATGGCGGCCTCTAGCGGGGCGTCGCTGCCCGGGTGGTTGCGCAGGGCCGAGCGCAGGTCGGCGTTGTCTTCCTGCCCCAGGCACATGAACAGCTCACCGGTGCAGGTCAACCGCACCCGGTTGCAGCTTTCGCAGAAATTATGACTGAGCGGCGTGATGAATCCGACCTTCTGGCCGGTTTCCTCGATCCGCACATAGCGAGCCGGGCCGCCGGTGCTTTCGGGCAGGTCGGTCAGGGTGTAGTGTTCGGCAAGGCGGGCGCGCAGGTCGGTCAGCTTCCAGTACTGGTCCAGGCGGTCCTCGTTGCCGATGTCCCCCATGGGCATGACCTCGATCCAGGTGAGATCCATGTCACGGGCCGCGCACCATTCGGTCATCGACAGCAGCTCGTCCTCGTTGAAGCCCCTGAGCGCGACGGCGTTCAGCTTGACCCGCAGCCCCGCGTTCTGCGCCGCCTCGATGCCGCGCAGCACCTGGGGCAGGCGGCCCCAGCGGGTGATTTGCGCGAATTTGTCCGCATCCAGCGTATCGGCGGAAATATTGACCCGCCGCACGCCCGCATCAAACAGCGGCTGTGCGAATTTTTCCAGCTGCGAGCCATTGGTGGTCAGCGTCAGTTCCTTGAGCGCGCCGCTGTCCAGGTGCCGCGTCATGGCGCGAAAGAACGTCAGGATATTGCGTCGCACCAGCGGTTCGCCGCCGGTGATGCGCAGCTTTTCGACACCCATGCGCACAAAGCCGCTGCACAGGCGGTCCAGCTCTTCGAGAGTCAGCAGTTCCTTTTTCGGCAGAAAGCTCATGTTTTCCGACATGCAATAGACGCAGCGAAAATCGCAGCGGTCGGTGACTGAGACACGAAGATATGAAATCGGGCGCGCGAAGGGGTCGATGAGCTTTTCCATGTTCAATAACTAGGGCCGCTTTGGCTGTGGGGCAAGCACCCCGATCATCCGCCGGATGCGCCGGCGATTGCCAGAGCGCCCGCTTGGGAATAGGCTGCTGGCATGAAAGCACATCTTCTTTTTCCGCTCGTTGCGCTGTGCGCCTGTTCAAGGCTGCCGTTCGCGCAACCAGAGGACCCCGCGTCCGCAACGCCGCGCGCCGCGATTCCGGCCGCCCCCGAGGTCGAGACCGCGACCATCGCGCCCGCCGCGAACGCGCGGACCGCCGATCAGTTCGACACCACCAGCGCGGCCGAGCGCGCCGCCGCTGCCGCTGCCCCGGAACCATCGGGCGAGCGCAGCCTTGGCAGCACGGTCGCGTCGCTGGGCGATCCGTCGCGCGCCGGGTTCTGGCTGGAAACGCCGCTGGTGACGCAGGTGACGCAGGGGCGGGTCGTTTACCCCGGCACGGGCAAGTCGGCCAGGGTCGAGCTGATTCCCATTCAGGGCGGCGGCAGCCGGATCTCGCTGGCCGCGATGCGCCTGATCGGGGCGCCCCTGACCGACCTTCCGGCGCTTGATGTCTATGGGGGGAATGCAAATTCCTGACCGCAGGCGGAAATTCTAGTTGGCAGCCGCGCGCGTCTGGGCCAATCATTGGGGGCAATGAACCATTGGTCTGATAGGCGCTTCGCCTGATGCGTGTACGCTGGCCGGTGCAAGGCAGGGATGCAAGGCAGGGAGGACCAACCAAATGCACATGAGCGATACGCGCCAGATCAAGGCCCCGCGGGACGTGGTCTGGGCCGCGATTCTGGACCCCGAGGTGCTCAAGGCCTGCGTGCCGGGCTGCACCGAGATGAGCGGCACGCCCGAAGACGGTTTCGAGGCGATAGTGGTGCAAAAGGTCGGCCCGGTGAAAGCCACCTTCAAAGGCATCGTGGCGCTGTCCAACCGCAACGAGCCCGAAAGCCTGACGCTGTCGGGCGAAGGCAAGGGCGGTGCGGCGGGATTCGCCAAGGGCGGCGCCGATGTGACGCTGACCGACAAGGGCGATGGCGTCACCGAACTGCATTACGAGGTCGACGCCAAGGTCGGCGGCAAGCTCGCGCAGCTGGGCAGCCGCATCATCGACGGTTTCGCCAAAAAGATGGCCGATCAGTTCTTTGGCAACCTTCAAGAGGCGGTCGAAGGCCCGAAAGAAGAAGGCGAGGCCGAAGAGGCTGCCGTCGACGGCAAGAAAAAGGGCTGGTTCAAGCGGATGGTGTCATGAACCGCAACCGCGGCAGCACAACTGGAATTTCAGGGATACCCAGGGAGGATTGAATGACCAAGGTAACGATGACGGTGAACGGAAAGGCCGTCTCGAAGGAGGTCAGCGGCAATACGCTGATGACCGAGTTTCTGCGCGATGAACTGCGGCTGACCGGGACCCATGTGGGCTGCGATACCAGCCAGTGCGGGGCCTGCGTGATCCATGTCAACGGTCAGGGCATCAAGGCCTGCAGCATGTTCGCGGTCGAGGCATCCGGCGCCGACGTGACCACGATCGAGGGCATGGCCAACGCCGACGGGTCGCTTTCGGTGCTTCAGCAGGCGTTTCAGGATCATCATGGGCTTCAGTGCGGTTTCTGCACGCCGGGCATGGTGATGACCGCCGCCAAGCTGCTGGAAGAAAACCCCGCGCCGACCGAACACGAGGTGCGCGACTACCTCGAAGGCAACATCTGCCGCTGCACGGGCTACCACAATATCGTCAAGGCGATCATGGCGGCCAGCGGGCAGGATGTGTCTGGAATCGCTGCCGAATAGCACCTGGGCGCCCCTGTTCTGGGCGCTTTGGTCGATCTGTGCAAAGTCAATGGGCCAGGGCAGGAGGATGCCGTGGCTCGGGTTTCCAGGCGGCGTGGGCCGCCAAAGACTTGGCGGCGCTGGCCGCCCTTAGGGAGGACAAACCATGCCGAAAGATCATGGCATCGGCGCCCCGCAGAAACGCCGCGAAGACGTGCGTTTCCTGACCGGGACGGGAAAATACACCGACGATATCAATGTTTACGGCCAGACCTATTGCGTCTTCGTGCGCTCGGACGTGGCGCATGGCAGGATCATCAGCATTGATACCGCCGAAGCCGAGGCGATGCCCGGCGTGGTGCGGATCTTTACCGGCAAGGATTTCGAAGACGTCGGCGGGGTGCCCTGCGGCTGGCTGGTCACCGACCGCAATGGCGAGCCGATGAAGGAGCCGCGCCACCCGGTTCTGGCGCAGGGCAAGGTGCGCCATGTCGGCGACCCCTACGCCGCCGTCGTGGCAGACACCCTGCAAGAGGCGCGCGATGCCGCCGAGGCCATCGTGGCCGACATCGAGGAACTGGACGCCGCCGTCAACATGAAGGCCGCGCTGGAACCCGGCGCGCCGCGCGTGCACGACGATCTGTCCGACAACCTGTGCTACGACTGGCTGTTCGGGTCCGATCAGGACGCCATCGACAAGGCGTTTTCCGAGGCGGCGCATGTCACCACGCTGGAACTGGTGAACAACCGTCTGGTTGCCAACCCCATGGAACCGCGTGTGGCCCTGGGCGAATACGCCCGCGCCAACGATGAATCCACGCTGTACACCACATCACAGAACCCGCATGTCATTCGCCTGCTCATGGGGGCGTTCGTGCTGGGCATCCCCGAACACAAGCTGCGCGTGGTCGCCCCCGATGTGGGCGGCGGCTTTGGCACCAAGATCTTTCACTATGCCGAAGAGGCGTTCGTCACCTTTGCCTCGCGCAAGATCAACCGCCCCGTCAAATGGACCTCGACCCGGTCCGAGGCATTCATGTCCGACGCCCATGGCCGCGATCACGTTTCCAAAATCGAACTGGCGCTGGATGGCGACAACAACTTTATCGGTCTGCGCACCGATACTTACGCCAACATGGGCGCGTATCTTTCGACCTTTGCCTCCTGCACGCCGACCTGGCTGCACGGCACGCTGATGGCGGGCAACTACAAGACCCCCGCCGTGCAGGTGAACGTCAAGGCGGTGTTCACCAACACCGTGCCGGTCGATGCCTATCGCGGCGCCGGCCGCCCCGAAGCGACATACCAGCTGGAACGCGTGGTGGACAAGGCGGCGCGCGAACTCGGGGTGGACCCGATCGCGCTGCGCCGGCAGAACTTCATCACCGAATTCCCTTATGCCACCCCGGTGGCGGTGGAATACGACACCGGCGATTACGGCGCGACCATGGACAAGCTGGAAGAGATGATCGACCGGCCCGGATTCGCCGCCCGCCGTGAAGAAAGCAAGGCGCGCGGGATGCTGCGCGGTCTTGGCGTCAACTGCTATATCGAGGCGTGCGGCATCGCGCCGTCCAACCTTGTGGGGCAGCTTGGGGCGCGCGCCGGGCTTTACGACGCGGCGACCGTGCGGGTGAATGCCACGGGGTCGATTTCCGTCATGGTGGGCGCGCACAGCCACGGGCAGGGCCATGAAACCGCCTTTCCGCAGGTGGTGGCCGAAATGCTGGGCATTGACGAGTCGATGATCGACATCGTGCACGGCGACACCTCCAGGATCCCGTTCGGCATGGGCACATACGGCTCGCGCTCGCTGGCGGTTTGCGGCTCTGCCATGGTCCGTGCCACCGAAAAGATCATCAACAAGGCGAAGAAGATCGCCGGGCACCTGCTGGAAGCGTCGGATGCGGACATCGAGCTGAAGGACGGGCAGTTCACCGTCGCGGGCACCGACAAGTCGGTCGCCTGGGGGGATGTCACGCTGGCGGCCTATGTGCCGCACAACTATCCGCTGGAAGACATCGAACCGGGTCTCGAAGAAACCGCGTTCTACGATCCGTCGAATTTCACCTATCCGTCGGGCGCCTATGCCTGCGAGGTCGAACTCGACCCCGAAACGGGGCGCGTCACCATCGAACGCTTTGCGGCTGCCGATGATTTCGGCAATGTCATCAACCCGATGATCGTGACCGGTCAGGTGCATGGCGGCATCGCGCAGGGCGTTGGTCAGGCGCTGATGGAAAGCTGCATCTATGACGAAGACGGCCAGCTGATCAGCGCGTCCTACATGGATTACGCGATGCCGCGTGCCGAGGATATGCCGTTCTTTCAGGTCGATCATTCCTGCGTCACCCCCTGTACCCACAATCCGCTGGGCGTGAAGGGCTGCGGCGAAGCCGGGGCGATCGGATCGCCGCCGGCGGTGGTGAACGCGGTTCTGGATGCGCTGAATTCGGGCGGCCATTCGGTCGATCACATCGACATGCCGGTCAGCCCGCACCGGGTGTGGCAGGCGATGCAGGGCTGATCTGTCGCTGGCGGCGCTTGACCGCGCCGCCGCTTCGTTGCGTAGTTGAACAGGAATGAAAGGGCGGGGCGCGGTCTCTGGCTCTTGGACAGGAGGATAGACGATGTACAGTTTCGACATCGAGACGCCGAAGACGGTGGCGGACGCGGTCGCCGCGCTTGGCAAGGAAGAGGCGCAGCCGCTGGGCGGTGGGCAGACGCTGATTCCGTCGCTGAAGGCGCGCCTCGCGATGCCGTCGGTGCTGGTGAGCCTGGCACAGATCGACGAGATCAAGGGCATCACCGAAGACGCCGGCGTGCTGACCATCGGCGGCGGCACCACCCATGGCGAGGTCGCCAGGGGGGCTGCCAGCTATCCCGCGCTGGCGGCTCTGGCGGGCAACATCGGCGATCCGGCGGTGCGCAACCGGGGGACCATCGGGGGCAGTATTGCCAACAACGACCCCGCGGCGTGCTATCCGGCGGCGGCGCTGGCGTCCAGGGCGACCATCGTCACCAACACGCGCGAGATCGCCATCGACGATTATTTCCAGGGCATGTTCACCACGGCGCTCGAAGAAACCGAGATCGTCACCGCCGTCAAACTGCCGATTCCGGAAAAAGCGGCCTACATGAAATTCGAACAGCCCGCCTCGCGCTTCGCGCTGGTTGGGGTGTTCGTGGCGAAATACGCCGATGGGGTGCGGGTCGCGGTGACCGGCGCCTCGGAAGAAGGTGTGTTCCGCTGGGCCGACGCCGAAGCGGCGCTGTCGGGCGATTTCTCGGCCTCGGCGCTGGACGGGCTGTCGGTGCCGGCGGATGGCATGATCACCGACCTGCACGGGTCCGGCGCCTACCGCGCCCATCTTGTGGCGGTTCTGGCCAAACGGGCGGTCGCGGCCGCCGCCTGAATTTGTCACGACGCTGTGATATGCACCCGGGGCTTGGCGGCCCTGGGTGTTTTCGTCCTTTCATGAGGGGTTGCGGCACCTATATGAAACGGCATGACACATCCCTCATTCGCGATTCCCGCTTCGGTTCTTGATCTTGCCCCGGTGCCCGAAGGCGCCACTGTGGCCGATGCGCTGCAGAACACCATCGCGCTGGCGCAGGACGCCGAGCGCCTTGGGTATCACCGCTATTGGCTGGCGGAACATCACAACATGGCCGGCATCGCGTCGGCCGCGACGGCGGTGGTGATTGGTCAGGTCGCCGCAGCCACCTCTCGCATCCGCGTCGGGGCGGGGGGCATCATGCTGCCCAACCACTCGCCTCTGGTGATCGCCGAGCAGTTCGGCACGCTTGAAACGCTGTTTCCGGGGCGTATCGACCTGGGGCTGGGGCGGGCGCCGGGGTCCGACCAGCTGACCGCGACCGCGCTGCGCCGCAACCATTCCTCCGCCGATCATTTCCCGGAAGACGTGGTGGAGCTGCTCGGGCTTCTGGGCGACAGCGCCGACGGCCAGCCGGTGCGCGCCGTGCCTGGCGAGGGCACGCATGTGCCGGTGTGGATCCTTGGCTCGTCGCTGTTCGGAGCCCAGCTTGCGGCGCATCTGGGGCTGCCTTACGCCTTTGCCTCGCATTTCGCTCCGGATGCGCTGGATCAGGCGGTCCAGATCTATCGCGGGCGGTTCACCCCCGGCATCACCGACGCGCCCCGTTTCATGCTTGCCGTGAACGTCTGGGCGGCCGACACCCAGCAAGAGGCACGGCGGCTGATGAGCTCGCAGCAGCAGGCGTTCATCAACCTGCGATCCGGGCGTCCGGGTCGGCTGCCCCGTCCGGTCGACGATATTTCAAAGGTGACAGACTCGCGCTATCTGGCGCTGGCCGACCGGGCGCTGCGTATTTCTGCCGTGGGCGACAAGGCGGCGGTGGCCGAAGGGCTCAAGACGTTGATTTCGAACTACCAACCGGACGAATTGCTGGTGTGCAGCGCGATCCACGATCCCGTCGCCCGCCGCCGCAGTCATGAGATCACCACGGAGGCGCTGAGCAGTTTCTGAGCGCTTTCACCGGATGGTAACGACTGGCTGGCTAGAACCGTGCGCAGTCGAATGCTTGGAGATACTCACATGTGGTTTGGACGACGCAGCGCACCGGTGGCGGCTGGCATGACAACGGCGGATGCGATCGTGCAGATCGTTGAACGCACGCAGGCCGTCATTCACTTCAAACCGGATGGAACGATCCTATCGGCAAATGACATGTTTCTGACGGCCTTGGGCTACACTGCCGATGAAGTCGTAGGTCAGCATCACAGCATGTTTGTGCAGCGCAAGTTCCGAAAAACCCGTGCTTACGAGGAATTCTGGGAAATGCTGCGCGCAGGCGAGTTTTTTACCGGTGAATTTCCCAGAATCACCAAGGAAGACGAGGTGATATGGATCGCCGCAACCTACGCGCCGGTCTTCGACCAGAGCGGAGAAGTGGTGCAGATCACCAAGATCGCGACCGAAATCACCAGCCAGCGTGAAGCGGTGCGCGCGATCTCGAAGGGGTTGGATGCGCTAAGCCAGGGAGATCTGACCTATCGTGTCTCACTCGACGCCGAAGACCGGATGCGCGAAGTCGCGGACAGCTTCAACTCTGCGGTCGACAATGTGGCGCGTCTGATTACCCAGGTTCAAAGTGCCTCGACGGCCATTGACAGTATCTCGGCCCAGATCGCGGCGAATTCCGACGATTTGTCGCAACGGACCGAAACCCAGGCGGCGACGCTGGAACAGACCGCCGCCGCCGTCGAGGAACTGAACGTCAATGCCCGCTCTGCCGCCGATTATGCCGCGGAAGTCGGCCAGGAAGCGCAAGAAACCAAGACTGCGGCCGAGGGCAGCGGAAAGGTGGTCGGGGACGTGACGGCGGCCATGAAACGTATCGAGGATTCATCGGAATCGATTTCCCAGATCATCTCGGTGATCGACGACATCGCGTTTCAGACCAACCTGCTGGCGCTGAACGCCGGCGTCGAAGCGGCGCGGGCGGGGGAAGCGGGGCGCGGTTTTGCGGTCGTGGCCTCCGAGGTGCGCTCGCTGGCGCAAAGGTCGGCTGAATCGGCTCAGGAAATCAAGGCGCTCATCAGCGAAAGCGGCGATCATGTGCGTTTCGGGGCAGAACTGGTCGGCCGGGCAAGCGGCGAACTGGGAAGTATTTTCCAGGGCGTGGACCGAATTTCCGAACGGATCCGCGAAGTGGTGAACGGGCTGCACGAACAGACCATGACGCTGAGCGAGATCAACACGGCGATTTCACAGCTCGATACCGTCACCCAGCAAAACGCCGCGATGGTCAACGACACGGCGACCGCGACGCGGGAGCTGTCGCGCAACAGCTCGGCTCTTTCCAGCGGGGTATCGGTGTTCCGTGTCGACGGTGCCGCGATGGAGATGCCAGATGCCAAGGTCGCCTGGGGCTGACGGCGTGGCCCTGACCGGCGCGGAAACCCGCGCCGGGTTTGACTGTCGCGGCGTGCCGGGGGCCGAACTCTTGGTACACCAGAGCCTCATGACTTGCGGGGCGGACGCATGGCTGCTAATCGAAGCTGAATTCCGATATTTTTAATCGGGAAAGGCAGAGGCGTGCAGACACCCAGGCTTGAAATCCGCAACCTTGTGCGGCGCTTCGAGGGCAAGCGCGTGGTCGATGACGTGTCTCTGACGATCCAGCCCGGACATGTGACCTGCCTTCTCGGTCCGTCAGGCTGTGGCAAGTCGACGACGCTGCGGATGATCGCGGGCGTCGACATGCAGGACGAAGGCACGATCCATGTCGACGGAGATCTGGTCTGCGACACGGTGTTTCGTATCCCGCCTGAGCGGCGCGCCATCGGGCTGATGTTTCAGGACTTTGCGTTGTTTCCCCACCTGTCGGTCGGTGAAAATGTGGCGTTCGGTCTCAAAGGAACCCGTGCGCGCAAACGCGCCCGTGCTGAGGAACTGCTCGGTCGGGTCGGGCTGACGCATTTCATCGACGAATTTCCGCATCAGCTTTCCGGGGGCGAACAACAGCGGGTGGCGCTGGCCCGCGCACTTGCACCGCGTCCAAAGATCATGTTGATGGATGAACCATTTTCCGGGCTGGACAACCGATTGCGCGATGACATCCGGGACGACACCCTGTCGCTGCTCAAGGAAGAGGGGGCATCGGTTCTGCTGGTCACACACGAACCTGAAGAAGCGATGCGCATGGCGGATGAGATCGCGTTGATGCGCGATGGTCGCATCGTGCAGAGGGGCGCACCTTACAACATCTACAATGCTCCGAAAGACAAGGCTGCCGTGGCCTTTTTCAGCGACATCAATGTCATCACGGGAACGGTGCGCGGAGCGCTGACTGATACGCCGTTTGGCCAGTTTCTTGCGCCGGGGCACCCGGACGGACAAGAGGTCGAAATCGTCTTTCGCCCGCAGCACGTCGGCATTGATTTCGACCGGGACGGCGCCGCCCCGCTTCCAACGGCTCGCGCCGGTGCGCCCGCGCGCGGGCTTGTCGAACGGGCGCGGTTCATGGGGTCGGAAAGCCTTGTGGAATTTCGCATGGATCACAATGGCGAGGTGCTGCGCGCGACGGTTCCAAACGTGTTCCTGCCAAAGCCCGGCACGCCGATGTGGCTGACTGTTCGGCGGGACCGGTGCTTTGTCTTTCCACTCATCAGAGACCAGCCCGGTGCGGAAAGCGGCAGATAGCGCGGCTCCGACGTCCATATGATCCTTGGGGACGCCGCCGCCGGCCAGGCGCCTGCGGCACATCGCCTGCTAGAGCGTTATCGCTGCGGATGTTGCGGGAACAACAGGCTGGGAGCATCGAAGCGCTGTCATTCGCCTGGCGCCCGGAAGGGTCGGGATCAAGGCTTGGATCGCCGGCCTTGCGCCGCGCCGGTGAAAATCGCGGATCCTGAGGCGACCGGAACGCGTTTCGGCAGGGCGGCGTTCTGCTCCCCGCCAGTGTCGAGTCCGTGACATGCCCTTCAGCGGCCAGCGCGGGGTCGCCGTTTAACCAAATGTAGCTGCGGTTATCCTCGGGTGGGAGTCACGTCGCCGCCTCCTAGCGTTAGCCAAGGCGCGGGCCGCGACCGTCTCCGCTCGTTCAATTGAATGCGTGGCCGCGGCAGGGGGGCTCTTTCGATCCCGTTTGATCCGTGGCCTGCTTGGAAATCCGAAAAGCCCAACCATCCCGAGCCGCTTTCTGATGATGCCACGCACACGGCCCGCCAATGTCCCGAAGGCGGCGCCGCCCAAACAGAGTCACGCGCCGAGCATCTGGTGAAGAGGGCGTGGCTGTGCCGGATTTCTCGACGCTGCGCCGGCGTCAGGAAAGGCTTGCCCGTCAGATCCCATTTCGCCGGTCCGACGACCCGTTGAGGCATTACAGCGACCAGGTTTCGCGGCGGCGCGGCGTGGCAGGTTCGCGCGCGCTTTGTCGGGTTCACGGCAATCGCGCAGGACGCATATCGCGATGAGGGCAGGGGTTCAAACATTCGCGCGGTGAAGGGCGCGCCCGGCGGTCGGCGCTGCATTCGCCTTGAGCATCGCCAACCGCTGCCGGGCGGATCGGCGAAATCCATAGTCACGCCGCGATCAGGCCGTGTCTCCAGGTCAGAGCACGCCCGCTTCGGCCAGCAGGCGGGTCGCTTCGGCATAGGGAGACGCAAGTTGCGACTTGTCCTCGCCCGGAAAAAACCGCTGCCGGGTGGCCGTGTGCATCGGGCGCGGCGCAAGCACATCGACCCTCGGTCCGGTCTTGACGGATTCCCCCGCCCAGGAGCGGGCAAGCGCGATCTGCGCCGATTTGGTCGTGCCGTAATGGGCGTAGAATTTCTCGCCCGCGTGATTGTCTTCGAAAAACAACGCGCGCCCCTGCGTGCCCAGCAACGGGGCCATATATGGGATAAGATGGCCCATGGCCCCAAGATTGGTGTCGACCGAGCGGTTCCAATCCTTGATGTCGATGTGGCTGGCGGGCGCCAGCGGGGCCGCATGGATCGCCGTGTGCAGCCATAGCGCGGCGCCGCCCCAGCGGTCGTACACCGACCGGCACAGCTGTGCCATCGCATCGGCGTTGGTGATGTCCATCGGCGCAAGCGTGGCGTTTCCGCCGCGCGCCTTGATGCGGTCGTCCAGGTCTTCGAGGCCGCCCACGGTGCGGGCGACGGCAACGATGTGATAGGCGGGACTGAGGGCCTCGGCCAGAGCAAAGCCCAGGCCGCGCGACGCTCCGGTGACAATGGCGATGGTTTCGGTCATGGCGTGCGTGTGCCGCGCGGCGCCGGGTTTGTCAATCTGCGCCGGTTAATCCGGGCCCGGCACCGACACCCATGTTCCGCGTCCGTTCGCGGCCAGTGCGATGCGGGTAGCGTCTATGGCCACCACCTGGCGCGTTCCGATGCGGCTGCCGACCTGTACGGTCGCGGTCTGCCCGTCCGGCAGCCTCAGCAGCGCCCTGGGCGCGGTTTCGCTGCCGAATGTTCCAAGCAGAACGACCCCGTGGGACGGGATCTTTGCGGTGACCGTGGCGGTCTGCGCCACGGATCGGGATGTCTGGGGGTTGGTCATTCAGGTCCTCTTTGCACAGTCAGCCGCGCAGCTAACGCCCGCGCGGGGGATGTGAAAGAGGGTGCACCGGTCACTGCCGCGTGAAGCGCAAGCGACCGGCAAAAAGACGCAGCATCCATGGCGGAAACACGCCTGATCCGCGCGCGCGGGGTTATTCCGCCGCCTTGAGCTTGAACCCCTTTTCGATCATGTCGGCCGGTTCCACCGGGTATTCGCCCGAAAAGCAGGCGTCGCAATATTGCGGACAGGCGTTGTTGCGCCCTTCGGCCTCGCCCGCGGCACGGTACAGTCCGTCCAGCGAGATAAACTTCAGCGAATCCACGCCCAGATGTTCGCGCATCTCGTCTTCGGACATGGTGGCCGCCAGCAGCTTTTCGCGTCGCGGCGTGTCGACGCCGTAAAAACACGGCCAGGCGGTGGGCGGCGAAGCGATGCGGAAATGCACCTCGGCCGCGCCCGCATCAAGAATCATTTCCTTGATCTTGCGCGACGTGGTGCCGCGCACCACAGAGTCATCCACCAGGATCACGCGTTTTCCGCGAATAAGCGCGCGGTTCACGTTGAGCTTGAGCCGCACGCCCATGTTGCGAATTTGCTCGGTGGGTTCGATGAAGGTCCGGCCCATGTACTGGTTGCGGATGATCCCCATGCCGTAGGGGATACCGGATTCATGCGCAAAACCGATGGCCGCGGGTGTGCCGCTGTCGGGCACCGGGCAGACGAGATCGGCATCGACCGCCGCCTCGCGTGCCAGTTCCACCCCGATCTGACGGCGGGTTTCATAAACCGACCGCCCGCCGATGATCGAATCGGGACGCGAGAAATAGACATGTTCGAAGATGCAGAAACGCGAGCTTTTGGCGCGGAAGGGGCGCGTGCTTTCGACGCCCTGTTCGGTGATGACCACCATCTCGCCCGGCTCGATCTCGCGCACATATTCGGCGCCGATGATGTCGAGCGCGCAGGTTTCCGAGCTGAGACACCAGCCGTCGCCCACCTTGCCCAGCACCAGCGGACGCACGCCAAGCGCGTCGCGCACGCCGATCAGCTTGGTGCGGGTCATGGCGACGACGCTGAACGCGCCTTCGACGCGACGCAGCGCGTCTTCCATCCGCGAGGGGATGTCGCGTTGCAGCGAGCGTGCCATCAGGTGAATGATGCATTCGCTGTCGGACGAGCTTTGAAAGATCGACCCGCGCTCGATCAGTTCGCGGCGCAGGGCGTCGGCATTGGTGATGTTGCCGTTATGCGCGATCGCCGCGCCGCCCATAGAAAATTCTCCGAAGAACGGCTGCACGTCGCGGATGGCGGCACCCTTGGATCCGGCCGTGGAATAGCGCACATGCCCAATGGCCAGTTGGCCGGGCAGGGTTTCCATCAGCGAATGCTTGGTGAAATTGTCGCGCACATAGCCGAAACGGCGGGCCGAGTTGAAACCGTGCTCTGGCGCGTAGGACACGATGCCCCCGGCTTCCTGACCACGGTGTTGCAGCGCGTGAAGTCCCAGAGCCACGAAATTCGCGGCGTCCACGACGCCGATCATTCCAAAGACTCCGCATTCCTCATGCAGCTTGTCCCCGTCGATCGCATCGAAATCGAAAGGGTTGGCGGGGGGCATCTGTCGCTCGGACAAGGGCAGCTCCGAATCCGGTAATGGGGAGTGATGGCCCCCACATACTGGCACGAGACGGCAGTGTCACGGAAGGATCGCGCACAGCCGATACATCTTTGTTACAGATGTCACCGGATCACCGGCGCGTGATGTTACGATTTCGCGCGACGCTCTGTCGCAGCCAGGCACTGGATCGTGCCGGATGCAGGGCTACCTAGCCTTTCAGGCAGACGGGAGACCTGACATGGACACGTTCCTTGGACTGGACGCCACGCTTCTGGCCCGCATTCAATTCGGGTTCACGGTGTCGTTCCATTTCATCTTTCCTTCGATCAGCATCGGGCTGGCGAGCTACCTTGCGGTTCTGAACGGGCTGTACCTGTGGCGCGGCGACGAGGTGTATCTGAGACTGTTCAACTACTGGCTAAAGATATTCGCAATCGCGTTCGGCATGGGCGTCGTGTCGGGCATCGTGATGTCCTATCAGTTCGGCACCAACTGGTCGGGGTTCTCCGATCTTGCCGGGCCGGTGGTCGGCCCGTTGATGGCCTATGAAGTGCTGACCGCGTTCTTTCTTGAGGCGGGGTTCCTGGGGATCATGCTGTTCGGGCGCCGGCGGGTCGGGCCGGGGCTGCATTTCTTCGCCACGCTGATGGTGGCGGTGGGCACGGCGATTTCCGCCACCTGGATCCTGTCGGTGAACAGCTGGATGCAGACGCCGCAGGGCTTTGCGATGAACGCAGACGGGCAGTTCGTGCCGGAAGACTGGTGGCAGATCGTGTTCACCCCGTCCTTTCCGTACCGGCTGGCCCATACGTTGACGGCATCCTACCTTGCCACCGCGTTCATCGTGGGCGGTGTCGCCGCGTGGCACCTGCTGCGGGGCGAGGCGCATAACGCCGTCGTGCGCAAGATGGCGTCCATGGCGTTGTGGATGATCGTCATCACCGCGCCGCTTCAGGTCGTGCTTGGGCACGAGCACGGGCTGAACACCTACGAACATCAACCGGTCAAGATTTCCGCCATGGAAGGGCATTTCGAAAGCCATGAAGATGGCGCGCCCCTGATCCTGTTCGGCATTCCCGATCAGGAGGCGGGCGAGATGCGCTATGACATCTCGGTCCCGCATCTTAGCTCGGTGATCTTCGGGCTGGGCTGGAATGGCGCGATGGATGGGCTGGACGTGGTGCCCGACACCGAAGAACCCCCCGTGGCGGTGGTGTTCTGGTCGTTCCGCGTGATGGTCGGCATCGGCTTTTTGATGGTCGGGATCGGGCTATGGGGGCTGTGGGCACGGTTTCGCGGTAATGTTTACGCGTCCCCGATGCTGTGGCGGGCGATGATCGCGATGGGCCCGTCCGGGTTGGTCGCTGTCATCGCGGGCTGGATCACCACCGAGGTCGGCCGCCAGCCCTATGTGGTTTACGGCCAGCTGCGCACTGCCGATGCCGTATCCCCGCTGGGGGCAAGCGCTGTGGGCTGGTCGCTGATCGCGTTCATCGTGATCTATTTCGCGGTGTTCGGGGCGGGGGTCGCCTATATCCTGCGCCTCATGCACCGCGCGCCGTCGCCTGTGGAACGTGGTCCGCGCAGCAGCTCGGGGCCGACGCGCAGCGCCGGTGTCACCCCGCAGGCGCAGATCGACGCCAAGGGCCATCCCGGCCCGGCAGAATAAGGAGAGCGACATGGCATTCGATCTTACAACCGCCTGGGCGCTGCTGCTTGCGCTGTCGGTGTTTATCTATGTGGTGCTAGACGGCTTCGATCTGGGCCTTGGCATCCTGTATCCGTTGTTTCCGCACAAGAGCGACCGCGACCTGATGATGAATTCGGTCGCCCCGGTCTGGGACGGCAACGAAACGTGGCTGGTGCTGGGGGGCGGCGGGCTGTTCGCCGCCTTCCCGCTGGCCTATGCCATCATTCTGCCCGCGACCTATCCGCTTGTCATCGCGATGCTTCTGGGGCTGGTGTTTCGTGGCGTCGCGTTCGAATTTCGCTGGAAATCCACCAGCCGATTCACCCGGCGTGCCTGGGACTGGGCCTTCATCGGAGGCTCGACCGTCGCTGCGCTGTGTCAGGGCATGATCCTTGGCACGCTGTTGCAGGGCATAACGGTAGAGGGCCGGGCCTATGCGGGCGGCTGGTGGGATTGGCTGACGCCATTCACGTTGCTGTGCGGGGTGTCGGTGGTGCTGGGCTATGCGCTGCTGGGGTCGTGCTGGCTGATCCTGAAATCCGAAGGCGCGATCCATGACCGGGCCCGCGCGCTGGCGCGCGTCCTGGGGCTGCTGACGGTGGCGGGCATCGTCGGCGTCAGCGCCGCGACACCGTTTCTTGAAACCGCCTATTTTGACCGCTGGCTGACCTGGCCCGGCGTGCTGGAGGTCGCCATCGTGCCGGTTCTGGTGGCGGTGCTGGCGGCATGGCTGGCACGCACGCTGGTCGGCGGCGGGGCTGACTGGTTGCCCTTCGTGTTGACGCTGGGGCTGTTCGCGCTGTGCTTTGCCGGGCTTGGCGTGTCGATGTGGCCCTGGGTCGTTCCGCCGACGGTGACGTTGCAGCAGGCGGCCGCGCCACACAGTTCGCAGATGTTCATGTTCGTCGGGGCGGTGGTGTTGATCCCGATCATCCTGGCCTACACCGCGTATTCCTACTGGGTGTTCCGGGGTAAGATGGATCCGGACGAGGGTTATCACTGATGCTGCGCAAGCTGGGCTGGTTCGTGCTGCTTTACGCGGGCAGCGTCGCGGCGTTGGGGGCGGTGGCCTTTGCGATACGGGCGATGATCCTGTGAAACGGAAAACGCCCCCGAAACGGGGGCGTTTTCAGGTCGGTGCGTCGCGTTGCGCCAATCAGATGCTGCCGGTGGCCGGGGCCTGGCAGACCGCGACAAGCTGCTCATACTGCTGGGTCACCCAGCCAAGTGCCGCTTCGGGGTTTTGCGCCTCGATCTTGTCGGTGAACCGGGCGAACACCATGGCGGACCGGGAATTGTCGATCATCGGAATGTCCTGCGCGGTGATGACTGTCTGATAGACGAAAAACGCCACCGCAACCAGCAGCACGCCCCGCGCCACCCCGAACAGGAACCCAAGCCCCTGATCCAGCCCCCCAAGCGCCGAGCGTTGCACGACGCTGGAGAACACCGGTGTGAACAGCGACACCACCACCAGAGACAGCGCAAGCACGGCGGCAAAGGCCGCGATCAGCGACAATTCGCAGCTGTCGGTCAGGAATTCCCCTATGACCGGCGCCTCCTGCACCAGCGGTTGCACCTGCGGCGCGAACATATAGGCGAGGATCGCCGCCACGATCCAGCCGGCGATGGCGAGGCTTTCGCGAACGATCCCCCGCGAATACGCCAGCAATGCCGACAGCACGATGACGATTGCGACGACACCGTCGACTGCTGTGAAACCTTCCATCCGAATCCGGTCCTGTCTTATTTGATTTCGTGACACCTAGCCGGCGCCGAACACCTCTCCCACGACGGTGGCCAGATCGGGCATTTCAGTCAGGCTCATGCCCGCGCCCTTGGCCGTTCCGCCGCGGGGCAGAATGGCCGTGGTGAAACCAAGTTTCTGCGCCTCTTTCAACCTGTTTTCGGTCTGGCCCACCGGGCGAAGCGCCCCGGATAGGGAAATTTCGCCGAAAACCACGGTTTCGGGCGGCAGCGCCACGTCTTCGCGGGCCGAAAGAAGTGCGGCGGCGACCGCAAGATCGGCCGCCGGTTCGCTGACCTTCATGCCGCCCGCGACGTTGAGATAGACATCCAGCCCGGCAAAGGGAATGCCGCAGCGGGCCTCAAGCACGGCCAGGATCATCGCAAGGCGCCCGCCATCCCAGCCCACCACGGTGCGGCGCGGCTGCGCCTGCGGGGTGGGGGCAACCAGCGCCTGAAATTCAACCAGCACCGGGCGTGTGCCTTCGATGCCGGAAAACACCACCGAACCGGGGGCCGGGGCGCCGCGTTCGGACAGGAACAGCGCCGACGGGTTGGTAACCTCATGCAGGCCGGCGCCTGTCATTTCGAACACGCCGATTTCGTCGGCGGGGCCGAAGCGGTTCTTGACGCTGCGCAGGATGCGGAACTGGTGGCCGCGCTCGCCCTCGAAATACAGCACCGTGTCGACCATGTGTTCGACCACGCGCGGCCCGGCCAGCTGGCCGTCCTTGGTGACATGGCCGACCATTATGACGCTGCACCCACGCGCCTTGGCAAAGGTGGTCAACTCATGTGCGGCGGCGCGCACCTGCCCCACCGATCCCGGCGCGCTGCTGACGTTGTCCGCCCACATGGTCTGAATCGAATCGATGATGGTCAGGGCGGGACGTTCTTCTTCCAGCGTGGCAAGGATGTCGCGCAGGTTGGTTTCATTGGCCAGCTTGACGGGCGCCTGTTGCAGCCCCAGTCGCTGGGCGCGCATCCGCACCTGGGCGCTGGCCTCTTCGCCGCTGGCATAGATCACCTTCAGCCCCGCATCCGCAAAGGCCGCCGCCGCCTGGAGCAGCAGCGTCGATTTGCCGATCCCCGGATCGCCGCCGACAAGGATCGCCGAGCCGGGCACCAGCCCGCCGCCCAGCACCCGGTCCAACTCATCCATCCCGCACGAGGTGCGCGGCGGCGGGGCTTCGGGGTGGGACAGGTCGGTCAGCTTTGCGCTGCGACCGCGCCCGCCCCCCAGCGTCTTGCCCGCAGGGCCCGCCGACACCGGCGCCTCTTCGACGATGGAGTTCCATTCTCCGCATACCTCGCAGCGCCCCGACCATTTCGAGGTGACGTTGCCGCAGGTCTGACAGACAAAATTGGGAGAGTTGCGCGCCATGGCGCCTAGATAGGCCGCGACGGGCGGCGGGCGCAAGCCACCTTGGCGCGCTCGGGATCGGAGCGCTTGAAGCGGTGCAGGATCAGCGCCCCGGATCAGGAACGGGATGTCATTCCGCCGCCTGCCGCGGACCCATTGCGACGACCCGGTCGTCACGCGGGGCGGCGGTCCAGACCGGTTGCTCCGGCGTATCCGGATCGGGGGACCGCGGCGCGGGGGCCTGGGGTTCCTGCGCGGGCTCGCCCATGATTTCCGGCAAGATCCGTGCCAGTTCGTCACACAGCCGGGCAAGCTGCGCCTCTGCCACGTCTTCTTCCAGTTCGACCTGCATGTGCCACTGGCGGATTTCGGTTGCGACAGCCTTGGCCTCGATCAGCCGGGTGTTGAAATCGGCGATCTCCTGCTGGCGGGCGGTCAGGAAATCCCGCGCGCGCTGCACGTTGCTGTCCGAATAGGTCTGCCCCAGCTCGCGCGAGACGTGGCTCATCTGGGCCGCGACCTCCAGGACCGAGGGTTCCAGATCCCCGAGGTCGGGGTGGTCGCGCAGGAACGCCATGCGTTCGCGCACCGAATCAAATTCCGATGACAGGGTGAACACGCCCTCACGATCGGCGCGATGGGCGGCTGAATACGCCTTGGCCACATCGCGCATGCCCATGTGAAACGATCGGTGCGATGTCTCCAGCGCCATAATGCGCGCATTGCCCGGCAGAAAGAACATCAATGAGAACGCCAGCGTCGCAAGGCCGACCTGAATCCAGATGCCCGCATTCACAAAGGTCACGTCACCGAAAGCCAGCGGCAGGATCAGCCAGGGCACCAGCCCCAGCGCGGCCGCCAGGCTGTAGGCAACAAGCCCGATGCCCAGACAGCCGATCAATATAAAGGCAAGGCGTTGCATGATATACTGGGTCACCAGCGCCGCGTCGCGAAAATGTGAGGTCATCGTTGTCCGCCCCCGAAGATAAAAACGATTTCGTGATAAGTTAACGGCGAAAGCATGCCGATGGTTGCATATCTCTCTGGACTTTTTCGAATCCGCTGGCGCAGAACCTCGTATAGCCGAAACAATTTCGTGGAAATACCCCGATTGTTTCGGATCTAGCGGCGACACCCTTCCGCCCAGGACAGCGCCAGCGACGCCAGAACGCAGCAGGTGAACAGGTAAAGCCCCCAGGCCGTTTCGATCCGGCCCACGCCCAGCCCCTTGGCCAGAGTGATGTAGATCGCCACAAGAAACACATCCGCCATCGCCAGCTTGTTGAGCACGCCCAGCCAGGGCAGCAGCGCGCGCGGCAATCTGGCGAACTGTACCAGGGTCAGCGCCAGGGTCTTGACCCACGGCAGCACCAGCGCCAGCAACGCGACAAGAACCGCCAGCACGGAGTCGCTTTGCCAAAGCGCGGCGACACCGCTCAGCAGGCTGATTTCATGCAGTCCGAACAGCGGCAGAAGTCCCGCCCGCATCAGCGGTGCCGCCCAGGCGACCGGGTACAGCAGCAAAAGCGCCAGGTTGGCCGCCTTCAGCATGGATCACACGACCTTGCTGGCGATCCACAGGCCTACGAGCACCCAAAGCAGCGCGATATGCGCGATGTCGATGCCGCGCAGATCGCGACCCGGCAGATAGGCACTGATCGCCAGAAACACCGACGGCACGAATAGCGGCAGCATCCCGCCCCCAAGCGCCATGAGGCGCGCGGCGGCGCCGTACAGCGCCCCCTGCGGCGGCCCCGCGACCGGGGCCAGAAGAACGATGCACCCCAGCACCGCCAGCACCAGCGCGGCGGCGGCCGTCCACCGCGACGGCCCGCCCGCCCGCAACACCCGTACCAGCGCCAGTGCGCCGACAAGTTCCAGAAAGATGAACCGCTTGAACAGCAGGAACGCGAGCAGGAGGGGCGTGGGTTCGAACATCGGGTTACCTCAGTGCGGCGATCGGGCCGCTGGCACGGCCATGGATGAATTGCTGAAGACAGGGGTCGGGGGCGGCATCCATCCGGTCTATGGGGCCGGTCCATTTGATCGTGCCCTCGTGCAGCATGGCGACGCTGTCGGCGATGGCCCGGACCGAGGTCATGTCATGGGTGATGGTGATCGCGGTTGCGCCCATCTCGGTCACGATTTCGCGGATCAGGTCGTTGATGACACCCGCCATGATCGGGTCAAGCCCGGTGGTCGGTTCGTCGAAAAAGATGATTGCGGGGTCGGCGGCGATAGCACGCGCAAGGCCGACGCGCTTTTGCATGCCGCCCGAAAGCTCGGCGGGGAATGCATCGGCGACATCCGCGCTCAGCCCGACGCGGCGCAGCTTGTCGATGGCGATCGCGCGTGCGTCCGCCTTGGGGCGCTTCAGGCGGCCGCGCAGCAGGCGAAAGGCGACATTCTGCCAGACCGGCAGCGAATCGAACAGCGCGGCGCCCTGAAAGAGCATTCCGAACCGCGCCAGAAAGGCATCGTGGTCGCCGTCATGCACATCGCGCCCATCGACGGTGATACGGCCCGCGTCGGGTTCCACCAGCCCCAGAATGCACTTGAGCAGCACGGATTTCCCGGTGCCCGACCCGCCGATGATGACCATCGAGCTCCCCTGCGCCACATCAAGATCGACCCCGCGCAGCACCTGCCTGGCGGCGAACGACTTGTGCACGCCGTCAAGCCGGATCATGGCACGCTCCGTGACGGTGAAATTGGACAATGGCTTGCGTCATAGCGAAAAGAACACCCCCGTCAGCACGAAATTGGCCGCCAGGATCAGCACGGCGGCGGCTTCGACCGACGCCTTGGTGGCGCGGCCTACCCCTTGCGCGCCGCGCCCTGAATGCATGCCGAAATAGCACCCCATCAGCGCCGCGATGCCGCCAAACGCGGCCCCCTTGACCAGCGACGAGACGATGTCGAGCGGTTCCAGGAAATCCAGCGTGTTCACGAGATAGGCCGCGGCGTTGAACCCCAGCGATTTCGTCGCCACGAGGTACCCGCCAAGGATGCCTATGACATCGCCGCAGGCCACCAGCAGCGGCACGGTCAGCAGGCCCGCCAGCACGCGGGGCGCCACAAGGTAGCTCATGGGGCGGGTGGACAGGGTGACCAAGGCGTCGATCTGTTCGGTTACCTTCATCGTGGCGATCTCGGCGGCGATGCTGGATGTGACGCGCGCTGCGATCATCAGCCCCACCAGCACCGGGCCCAGTTCGCGCACCATGCCGATGGCGACGATCTGGGGCACCACCGCTTCGGCGCTGAAGCGCGCGCCGCCCGAATAGATCTGCAACGCCAGCGCCGCGCCGGTGAAGATCGCGGTCAGCCCGACGACCGGCAGCGACAGCCAGCCGATGTTCAGCAGGGCGATGGCAAATTCGCGCGGATAAAGCGGCGGGCGCAGGATATGGGCCAGCGCGCTGCCGGCAAAGATTGCCACGCGCCCGGCCGATCCAAGGCCGCGCAGCACGGCCCGGCCGATCAGCGCAAGAGGCAGAGCCGCGCGCATCGGCCGATCACCCGCCGCTGTAGACGCGGGCGTAGCGGTTGCCCAGGCCCGTCAGCACTTCGTAGCCGATGGTGCCGATGGCGTCTGCCACGGTGTCGATGCGCTGGTTGGGGCCAAGCAGATCCAGCGTGTCGGGGATTTGCGGCAGGTGGGTCACATCGGCGGTGACAAGATCCATCGACACCCGGCCCAGGATCTTGCAGCGTGCGTTGCCCGACCACAGCCAGCCCTTGGCGGCCAGCGCACGGTGGATGCCGTCGGCGTACCCGGCCGAAACCGTCGCCACCTTTGTCGGCACGCGCGCGACCCAGCCGTTGCCATAGCCGACCGCCTCGCCCGGCGATACGTCGCGGATCTGGATCACCGGCAGCGCCAGCGTCGCCACGGGCAGCGCATCCCGGTAGGGCATGCCGCCGTACAGTCCGATACCGGGGCGGGTGACGTCGAAGTGATACTCGGGCCCCAGCAGGATGCCGCCCGTCGCCGCCAGCGAGCGCGGAGCGTCGATGCCATCGGTCATTTCGCGGAAGCTGCGCAGCTGAAAGGCGTTCATGCCGTGATCGGGATCGTCGGCGCAGGCCAGATGCGACATGACAAGGCGCGGCTTCTGCGCCAGGGCGATGTCGCGCAGGGCCGACCATTCGGACGGCTCCATTCCCAGCCGGTTCATTCCCGAATCAAGCTGGATGCCGAAGGGATGGCCAGGCAGGGCCTCGACGTGGCGCAGCATCTGGTCGATGGAATTCAGCATCGGAGTCAGGCGGGCGTCGCGGATCTGGTCCGCGTCACCGGCCATATGCCCGCCCAGGATACTGATGTCCGGGCCGGGGCCAAGGATGCGCCGCAGCGCCGTGCCTTCTTCGGCCAGGGCGACAAAGAAGCGCCTGGCGCCCTGCGCGGCGAGGGCCGGGGCGACGCGATCGACGCCAAGCCCGTAGCCGTCGGCCTTGACCACGGCCGCGGCCTCGCCGGTGCTGAGATCTGCGAGCGCGCGCCAGTTGGCGCGGATCGCGGCGAGGTCGATGGAAAGCTGTGCCTGTGCCATGGCATGCTTGGAATACGAAGCCGCTGCGGGGTCAAGAGCGAATGCGCGCGCGGCGGCCTTGCGGGGGACTGCGACACCGGGGCAGGGCGCGCAGCGGGTGCGGGCGGCGTGCATGGCGCCCTGAAAACGCGATGGGCGCGGCGCCGGTACAAAGCACCGCGCCCGGATCGTCGCGTCACGGACAACAGTCGCGCGCCCGGTCAGCTGTCCATCTTGAGCGCGGAAATGAACGCCTCTTGCGGGATGTCGACCTTGCCGAACTGGCGCATCTTCTTCTTGCCGGCCTTCTGCTTTTCCAGCAGCTTTTTCTTGCGGGTCGCGTCGCCGCCGTAACATTTCGCCGTCACGTCCTTGCGCAGCGCCGACAGGGTCTCGCGCGCGATCACCTTGCCGCCGATGGCCGCCTGAATCGGGATCTTGAACATGTGGCGCGGTATCAGGTCCTTGAGCTTTTCGCACATCGCCCGCCCGCGCATTTCGGCGCGGTCGCGGTGTACCATCATCGACAGCGCATCCACGGGTTCATCGTTCACCAGCACGGACATCTTGACCAGATTGTCCTCGCGATAGCCTTCCAGGTGGTAATCGAACGAGGCATAGCCCTTGGTCACCGATTTCAGCCGGTCGTAGAAATCGAACACCACCTCGTTGAGCGGCAGATCGTAAACCACCATCGCCCGCGGGCCCGCATAGGTCAGGTCAAGCTGGATGCCACGCCGATCCTGGCACAGCTTCAGCACATCGCCGAGGTACTCGTCGGGGACCAGAATGGTCGCCTTGATGCGCGGTTCCTGAATGTGATCGACGCTGGACATGTCGGGCATGTCGGCGGGGTTGTGAAGGTCGATCTTTTCGCCGTCCTTCATGTACAGATGGTAGACAACCGAAGGCGCGGTGGTGATCAGTTCGATGTCGTATTCGCGTTCCAGCCGGTCGCGGACCACCTCAAGGTGCAGCAGCCCGAGAAAGCCGCAGCGGAACCCGAACCCGAGCGCGGCGGATGTTTCCATCTCGAAGCTGAACGAGGCGTCGTTCAGCGCCAGCTTTTCGATGGCATCGCGCAGGTCTTCGAATTCCGCTGAATCGACCGGGAACAGACCGCAGAACACCACTGGCACCGACGGTTTGAAGCCCGGCAGCGGCGTCTCGCAGCCCTTTTTCTCATGGGTGATGGTGTCGCCGACCTTGGTGTCGCGCACCTGCTTGATCTGGGCGGTCAGAAAGCCGATCTCGCCCGGTCCCAGTTCGTCCACCGTCTGCATCGCGGGGCGAAAGACGCCGATGCGGTCCACGGGATATTTCGCCCCGGTTTGCATCATCTTGATATTGTCGCCCTTTTTCAGGACGCCATCCATGATCCGCACCAGAACGATCACGCCCAGATAGGCGTCATACCACGAATCGACCAGCATCGCCTTGAGCGGCGCGTCGCGGTCGCCCTTCGGGGCGGGCAGGCGCTTGATGATCGCCTCCAGCGTTTCGGGGATGCCGATGCCGGATTTGGCCGACACCAGCATCGCCTCCGACGCGTCGATGCCGATAACATCCTCGATCTGTTCCTTGACCCGCTCGGGTTCGGACGCGGGCAGGTCGATCTTGTTCAGGACGGGCACGATTTCGTGGTTCGCGTCAATCGCCTGATAGACGTTGGCGAGCGTCTGCGCCTCGACCCCCTGGGTGCTGTCGACCACCAGAAGCGAGCCTTCGACCGCGCGCATCGACCGGCTGACCTCATAGGCGAAGTCGACATGGCCGGGCGTGTCGATAAGGTTGAGCACATAGGTTTCGCCGTCCTGCGCGATGTATTCGATGCGCACGGTGTTGGCCTTGATGGTGATGCCGCGTTCGCGCTCGATGTCCATCGCATCGAGCATCTGCTCCTTCATCTCCCGTTCGGTGACGGTGTTGGTGGACTGGATCAGCCGGTCGGCCAGGGTGGATTTCCCGTGGTCGATATGGGCGACGATGGAGAAGTTGCGGATGTGCGCGAGGTCAGTCATGATCTGGGGGATATGCGGCGGAACGGAGCGTCGGTCAAGGTGGGTTGTGGGGGGTGTGGGCTGCATTTGGGCGGCCCCGTGTCCTCCGGGGCCGATTGACGACAGTCGCGCGTCATTCTGTCGTGCCATGGCGCGGTTTGCCCGATGTTCCCAAAAGGCAATTTCTGAGGAGCCGGGGTAGGCGCCAGGGCAAGTGAAATTCGGGTGTGAAAACTTGCGTCAATCGCATTTTCGGCTCTGCCGTTTGCGGGGGCCACCGCTGCGGATTGCGACGACCGCCCGAGCGCGCCGAGGGGCGGTCAGGACCGTGCGACAGAGCGCCCGGCGCGGCGACGGCGGTAGGCACTGGCGGCGCAACGGCATCAGCATTGGGGTTCCATAGGCTTGTCTGTGGCGCGATTTCCAGCGTGATTTCGATATCGCCGCCGCGAAGGTCGCGCACGCCGGCACGCCCGCCGAAACCGCCACTGGCACCGCCATGCGATGCGTCTTGTCCTTGCCCAAAACCATGCCCAAAGATCTTTGCCCCCCTGACGCTGCCCGATGTCGCTGCCCCCGCCTGCCGCTGCAACTGGGCCCATGCTGCGTGGTAGGTGTTCGTCTGTCGCTGCATTGCGGCAATGCTTGCCGAAACGTGAGCTGGCATCCGGTTTTCTCGCGCAAGTCTGCACGAATTCAGGACGTTGAACGCAACCAGATACCAAGGCGTGCATGGCGTTGGGCCGGAACGGCCTTTGACACGCTTTGACGCGCAGGTGAATTGAATCCCTCGGCGTTTTCGGGCATCCTGCGCCAAAAGCTCCTGCATGAGGAGGGCGCAAAGCCCCGCAGGGAGCAGGCGAGCGGAAGGAAGACACCGATGAAGGCGATGTGCTGCGTACTGGCGCTGACCGTGGTTGCAGGCTGCGCAGGAGGGGCACGCGACGTCGGCGCCGCGCGGTTCGCATCGGGTCCGATCAGCAATGCCTGCAATGGCAGCGAACGGCGGGCGAGCAATCCGGGCCTGTGCGGCTGCATTCAGGCGGCGGCGGATATCGAACTCAGCGGCCGGGACCAGCGTCGCGCGGTCCGCTTTTACAACGATCCCCACAGCGCACAGGTCGTGCGGCAGTCCGACCGGCCGTCGGACGAGGCATTCTGGAAGCGTTATTCGGCCTACGTCGATCGCTCGGAACGGCTGTGCAAGGGCCTTTAGGGATGACGCCGCGCGCGCGGCGCGACGTCGGGTAACGCAGTTCGGCCCAGGTAACGCAGTTCGGCCCAGGTAACGCAGTTCGGCCCAGGTAACGCAGTTCGGCCCTTGTAAACCGACGGGCGGTCGCGCGGCGCGGGGCGGGCGCCGCGATGCCGCTTGACCTGCCGGACGGAGTTTCCGAAAATCGGAATATCGCTCTGTGCGCTGAGGATCTGTGAAATGTTGATGAAGGGCGTGACCCTGCGCGGGCTCGAAGTGTTCGAAGCTCTTGCCGCCACCGGGTCGGTCGCGCAGGCGGCCCAGATGACGGGGCTGAGCCAGCCAGCCGTCAGCCAGCAGATGCGCAACCTGGAAACGGCGCTGGGGGCGGACCTGGTCGACCATGCCCGCAGACCGATGCAACTGACGCAGGCGGGGCGGTCCTATCTGGCGCGCACCCAAACCGTGCTGAGCCAGCTGCGCCTTGGGCAAAACGAGCTGACGGTGATGGACCTGAGCCATCTCAGCACGCTGGACCTTGGGGTGATCGACGATTTCGACAACGATCTCACGCCGCAACTGGTGACGATCCTGGCCGAAAACATGGCACGCTGCCGGTTCAGGCTGACCACCGCGCCTAGCCATGAAATCGCCGGGGCGATGCGCGACCGCCGCCTGCACGTCGCCATCGCCGCAAGTTCGGGCGCGATGGTGGACGGGGTGGTCGAATATCCGCTGGTGCGCGATCCGTTCATGCTGGTCTGCGCGCGGGGCGCCCTGGCCGAGGCGGGCGGAGCCGGGGCGCTGATGCGGGGGCTGCCGCTGCTGCGCTATGATCGTGCGCAACTGATCGGGCGCCAGATCGAGGCGCATCTGGCGGCACAGAAACTGGATTTCCCCGAACGGTTCGAAATCGGCTCGCATCTGTCGCTGATGACGCTGGTGGCGCGCGGTGTCGGCTGGGGTCTGACCACGCCGCTGGGGTTCATGCGCGCGGGTCGGATGCACGACCGGATGGAGGCTCACCCGCTGCCGTTCCCCCCGTTTTCCCGGACCATCTCGCTGTTTGCCGCATCGGACTGGTCCGACCGGGTGCCGCGCGACGTGGCGCGCATCATGCGTATGCTTGTGACCGATCTGGTGATCGACCCCGCGCTGCGTCAACTGCCCTGGCTTGAGGGCACATTGCGCGTTCTGGGTGGCGAGTGAGGCGGTGGAAAGCCGCTGCTGGAGGGCGAAAATGCATCGGGTGGCACCGCCGCGGTCCATGCTGTGCAGGGTTCCCCAGGGCGGGCCGCAGTTTCGAAAGGACAAATACCGTCAGGACGCGGTGGCCAGCCAGCCGCGCACGGCCGCCTCGAAATCGCGCGGCTTTTCAGCGTGCAGCCAATGGCCGGTCTCGGGGATCCCGGCAAAGCGTGCCTTGGGAAACAGCGCCTTGATCCGCGGGCGGTGTTCGGGCTGCACATAGTCGCTGGCGCCACCGGACAGGAACAACACCGGCCCGTCGAACGCCGCGCCGGTCAGATCGGGAAAGTCCAGGATCTTTGGCATCTCGGTGGCCAGCAGATCCAGGTTCAGCTTCCAGCGCCGCGCGCCCACATCCAGCGATTGCAGAAAGAACGCGCGCAGACCGGCATCGGGCAGGACCGCTTCAAGCTGTTCGGCCGCGTCCGAGCGGCGCTGGACGCGGGAAAGATCCACGCCGCGCATCGCGTCGATGTTGTGCATCTGCGTATGGCCGTAAGCCACCGGCGCCACATCCGCGACGATCAGCCGGTTGACCAGTTCAGGCCGGGTCAGGGCCAGCACCATCGCCGCCTTGCCACCCATCGAATGGCCCAGCACATCGGCCCGCCCGCCATGGGCCTCGATCACCTCGGCAAGATCGGCGGCCATGTCTTCGTAGCCGTGGCTGTCGGTCCAGGGCGAATCGCCGTGGTTGCGCTGGTCGACCGCGATCACCTGTCGGGTATCGCAAAGCCGCTTGGCGATCACGCCCCAGTTGCGCCCCGACCCGAACAGGCCGTGGACGATGACAAGAGGCGGTAAATCGGTCGGCGCGCCGTGAAGAAGAGTGTTCAGCATGACAGCAGCCTTAGAACAGCCGCGCGTCAAAGGGAATGCGTGGCGTCAACTATGCAGCAACTGGAAACGAATTGTTGATGCCCCTTGCATTGAGGCGAAATCCGCGCGCTTTTACAGTTCACGATGATGATGGCAGAACAAGATATTGGCGGCGTGATCGCGCGTCTTGAGCAGGTCTTTGACGACAAGCTGAAGCTGCGGCGCGGGGCGTTCGACGTGCGCGCGGCGCGGGCCCGCAAGGCGCTGCCGCGCCCGCTGCGTGCCGATCTGGAAAAGGTGATGGCCGCGCGCCGCATGGTGGGACATCCCAGGCAGGCGCGGCTGGTCGATGGCGCGGCGGTGCGGCGCTCCGCCGATCGGATCGAGACCCATCTGCGCGGGCTGGATCTGACGAACCGCCGCAAGGGCGCCGCGCTGAGCCTGCTTGCCAGTCTGATGATCGATGCGCTGGTGGTCGGCGCGGTGGTTCTGGGGCTGCTGCTCTGGCGGGGGTTTATCTGACAGCTCAGTCGGGCATCGGGCGTCCGTGCAATTGCAGGAACGTGCTTCCCTCGTCATCGTTGCGAAAGAACGGCACCGACGCCGGTGGGCTGTCGTCAGCGGCCCGCGCGGCGACCTCGGCCAGCACGACTTCGGTGATGAACGGCAGGTCGAAATGCCGGATCCGGTCCAGTTCGATCCATTGCAGGTGGCTCAGTTCGTCCGACGCGGCGCCGAAATCGTCGGGATCGGTTGCCAGCGCGTCCGCATCGACCAGAAAGAACCGCGCGTCAAAGCGACGCGGGCGGCCCGGCGGGGTGAGCGCACGAAACACGAAGCGCAGCGCCGAGGCGTCAGGAACATGTCCGCTCGCGGCAAAGCCGTGCCAGTCGGGGGGCGGCGCGGCCCAATCCGCAGGCGCCCCGAGCACCTGGCCGGTTTCCTCCCACAGTTCGCGTATGGCGGCGGCGGCAAGAGGGTACGCGATGCCGGCGCGGGCGTCGATTTCGATTCGCTCGCGGCAAAGGGCGGGAAGGGGGCGATGCAGCGGCACCGTGCTGTCGCCCGCATCCACCGCTCCGCCCGGAAAGACGAACTTGTTGGGCATGAAGGCCGCCTTTGCCCCCCTTTGCCCCATCAGCACCTTCGGGGCGCTGTCGCGATCCCGCATCACGATCACCGTGGCTGCGTCGCGAATCGCTGTCTTGTCGATTGTCATTCTGTGGTCCTGTCCTTGATGGTTCCAGCCTTGATGAGGCCAGTCTGGCCAGTTCGGGGTCTGCCGGGGTCAGGCCGTGGGCGCCTGGGCAAAACCGTGCATCCGACGTGCCCACTGGAATCCGACGACCGCGCCTTTCAGCCGCGGCAAAAGATATAGCGACATCGCGATCGCGCCGATCGACAGCACGGTCAGCAGAATCAGCGGATCCGGGCGCCACACCACGAAACCGATATGCAGTGCGGGCGCCATGACGTGACCGACCACGAGGATCGTCAGGTAGGCCGGGCCGTCATCGGCGCGGTGGTGGTGATATGGTTCGCGGCAGACCGGGCAATGGTCGCGTACCTTCAGGTAGCCGCGCAACAGCGGCCCGTTGCCGCAATTGGGGCACCGCATGCGAAAGCCCTTCCAGACGGCGGGCCATGTGTCGCGGGGCGCCTCGGGGCTGGCCGGCGGACTGGTCGGCGGGCTGGCGGGGGCGACCGGATTGCGGCGCAGGGGTGCTTCGGTGTTGTCTGTCATGTTTGTAAACGAACCTCTCGTCGTCCGACGCAGGGTGATGCAGGATGGCGCATAATGGAAGGGGCAGAGCGCATCACTGCGGCGCCGTGTCGCGAACCGGGCGCAGGCTACAGGTTATATATAGCGCCTGTGCCCGGCCTGCACGCAGTTTACGCGACGTTCTGCAAGAAAAGATCAAACCGGCGACGGAACAGCCGCGCCCCGGCGTGAAAGCTACAGATCGGCGGCCGGGAAGGGCGCCGGCCAAAAGCGAAAAAGCAGGAGATCGCAGCAATGACACGCAGAGCAAAGCTTCTTATCGGTGCCGCAATCGCCGTGATCGGAACCAGCAGTCTTGCCCAGACGGTGCCCGGCGACCAGCCGCGTGGCAATGGCCCGGGCACGGACGGCGCGCCGATGATGGCACAGATGTTCCAATCGCTCGATACCGATGGTGACGGCGCCGTGAGCCGGGAAGAACTGTCCGCCGCCGGACCCGCCGCCGCGTTTTCCGAGGCCGATACCAACGGCGACGGCGCCCTTGAAGGTGACGAACTGACCGCGTTCCACGATGCCCGAAAGGCGGCTCGCGAGGCGCGCCGTCAGCAGATGATGCTGTTGCGGCTGGATACGGACAAGGACGGCAAGCTCAGCCTCGAAGAGCTTCAGGCCAACGGTCGCGGCGGCCCGGCCCGGATCTTTGAACGCCTCGATGCCGATGACGACGGCACTGTGAGCGCCGAAGAAATGGCGGCGCTCGATCAGAGGCGTTCGCGCATGCATGACGGCGGGCGTCCGCGCCACGGCGAGGGCCGGATGGGCCGGGACGGGCATCGTGATGGCAGATCCGGACACATGGGCGCGCACAGGCTCGGCCACGGAGGCGACTGCGATGGCAACCACAGGGTTGACCGCCGCGCCGACATGTCCCGCGACCATGGCCCGCGCGACGCCGGGCGCGCGCAGACGCCCCCGGCCCAAGGGGACGCGGCGCCCATGGTCGAGCCGCTGCCCGGGCAGCCGACAGACTGAAACGTCGTGCCGGGGAGGCGCCGCGCCGCCGCCCCGGCCGTTGCTTCGGGCGCGGCTTCGGGCTAGCGCATCGGGATGGGCCGAATGCCATATGACGCGATGAGCGATCAAGACGATGACTCTTTGCTTGCGGCCTATGCGGCTGGCGAGCCTTCGGCTGCGCGCGCGCTGACCCTACGGCTTGGGCCGAAGGCGTTCGGGCACGCGCTGCGGATGCTGGGCGACAGGGCCGAGGCCGAGGATGTCGCGCAAGAGGCGCTGTTGCGGCTCTGGCGCGCGGCACCGGGCTGGCGGCCCGGCGAGGCAAAGGTGTCGACCTGGCTGTATCGGGTGGTGTCCAATCTGTGCATCGACCGGATGCGGCGGCGGCGCGGCGGATTCGCCGATATCGACGCGGTGGCCGAACCCCAGGATCCCGCGCCCTCGGCTGCAGCGGCGATGCAGCAGACGACGCGCGGGCAGGCGTTGCAGGCGGCGCTGGATGCGCTGCCCGACCGGCAGAAACAGGCGGTGGTGCTGCGGCACATCGAGGGGCTGTCAAACCCCGAGATCGCCGACATCATGGACATCGGCGTGCGCGCGGTCGAAAGCCTGACCGCGCGGGGCCGCAAGACGCTGGAAGGCCTGCTGGCCCCCCGGCGTGACGAACTGGGGTATGACGATGACTGACGACCGGATGACGGAACATGACGACCTCACCCCCTGGTTTACGGCAGGGCGCGACGAGATGGGGCAAGCTTCGGGCGACTGGCTTGCCAGGATGGAAGCAATGGCGCTGGCCGAACAACCCACGCCAGCGGTGGCGCCCGCCCTGGGCGGGGCCGGGGCGACCGCGCGCGGCTGGCTGCGCGAGGCGCTGGGCCAGCTTGGGGGCTGGCCCGCGATGGCGGGCCTGGCGGCGGCCTGCGTCACCGGGATCTGGATCGGCGCGGTCGCGCCGTCGGACTGGACCGGTAGCGTGGCAAGCGACGAGTCTGTCAGCGCCGCCGAACCGGCAAGCGCCTATGATTACGCGATGTTGGGGCTTTGACATGACAGATGAAAGCAAGACGAAACCGGGCATGTCGATCGGGCTGAGGGCGCTGCTTTTCGGCTCGCTCGCGCTGAACCTCGCGGTGGTCGGGATCGGGCTGGGCGTGGTGCTGAACCGGCCTGACGTCGGCCATCACGCGCTGCGCGGACGCAACTATGCCTTTGGCTACACCGGGGCATTCACCGACCGGCAGCGCAGCGAGTTCGGAACCATGCTGCGGGGATCGTTCGACGGGAGCCGCGAGCGCGACGGCGCGCCGGATTTCCTGGCCGATTATCGCGAGGCGCTGGCTCTGCTGCGCCAGGACCCGTTCGACCGCGCCGCGTTCAACGACGCGGTGTTGCGGCAGGATGCGCGGGCGGAGGCACGACAGGCGCGTGGCCGTGCATTGATGGTCGGGTTTATCGCGGATTTTCCGCCCGACGAGCGCCGCGCCTATGCGGACCGGCTGGAACATCGGATCTCGGACATGGCCCGGCGCATGAAGAATCACGGCAACCGCTAGCCGCGGAGTCGTCAGCGCCCGCCGGACACGGCCCGCACGGGGCCTTGCCTGCCAAGCTGCGGCGGCGCCGGGCAAGACGCCAGCATGACCTGGTTGCGTCCGCCCCCCTTGGCGCCGTAAAGCGCCCGGTCGGCCTTGTCGAGCAGCGTCTCGGGCAGGTCACGGGCACCTGGAGAGGCCACCGCCACCCCGATGCTGAGCGTCACATCGGCCTGACCGGCAGCCGCGCCGGGCAGCGCAAAGGGCGCATTGGCAATGGCCCCGCGCAGCCGTTCGGCAGTGCGCGCGGCAGCGCCCGGATGCGCGTCGGGGATGGCGATCAGGAATTCCTCGCCACCGATCCGCGCGACCAGATCGGCGCCCCGCAGGTTCTGCAAGAAGCGCTTTGCGACTTCGACCAGCACCGCGTCGCCCGCCGCGTGGCCATGGGTGTCGTTGATCAGCTTGAAGTGGTCGATATCCGCCAGCAGCAGCGCATAGGAGCGTTCGTGCGCGGTGGCCCGCTCGGCCAGACGCGACAGATAAGGCAGGGCATAGCGGCGGTTGTAGAGCCCGGTCAGCGGATCCGTCACCGCCGCGCGAACGCTGTTGCGCACGGTGTCGCGCAGCCGGTCCTCGGTGCGCTTGCGGGCGATCTGCCGGGGCAGGCGCAGCACGAGTTCTTCGGCATCCAACCCCTGTGACAGCAGGTCGCCCGCGCCAAGGTCAAGCGCGCTGGCGGCTTCGCGGCGGCAATCGGGGCGGCTGACATAGACGATGGCGGCCTGGCGGAACTGCGGCGCGGCGCGCAATTGTGTCAGCAACGACAGCCCCGAGCCGGCCCGCGTGCCGGTGTCGACGATCACGAACACATCCGCGCCCGCATAATCCTGACGCAGGGCCATGTCGGGCGTCACCGTTTCGATCCGGTCGCGCAGGCTTGCGCGCAGCGACGTGACCGCGCCGCGCACCGGGATTTCGGGCTGCACCGGGATCACCGCGACCCGTGCCGGAACCGCGAAGGCGGTGGCAGCTTCGGGCATTCCCAGCGCCTTGTGCGTGACTTCGCGCATCCTGAGCTCATCTTCGGCATTGCGGGACCGCAGCAGGCTGCGCAAGCGGGCCAGCAGGACCAGTTCGTCGACCGGCCTGGCGAGCACTTCGTCAGCGCCCGCCGCCAGCAGGGCAAGCCGTTCGGTCCGGTCGTTATCCGGTGTCACCACGACCACGGGCGTTTCGACCGCATCGCCCTGGGCACGCATTTGGCGGCAGAGCTCCGCGCCCCCCATGTCGGGAAGATCCGCCGACACGATCACCAGATCCGGTTTTTCGCGCGCCATTTGCCGAAGCGCATCGGCGCCGCTGCCCGCCCGCAGCACCTCGTAATAGGCTGCGGTCAGCTTGACGCGCAGCACGATGCGGTTGGTAGGAACCCCGTCTGCGATCAGAATTCGGCCTGTCATTGCAGATGCCCCAACGTTCGGTTAGGCAGATGCAGGTGTTGCATCGCCTGCGTCCACTCTTCTGGCAAACTGGTTAACAAACCCTTTCATAAATCTGGTGAAAATGGTGGTATCGCGGAAACTCGCCGATGTGGTCGGATTGCAGGCCGTCGCCTGGCTGGCCGGGCAGGACGATCTGCTGGGGGTTTTCCTCGGGGCCACGGGCGCCTCGGAACAGGATTTTCGCAGCGCGCTTGAAGATCCGGCCTTTCAGGGCGCGGTTCTCGATTTCATCCTGATGGACGACGCCTGGGTGTCCCGGTTCTGCGATGCGCAGGATCTGCCCTACGACACGCCCCGCGCGGCGCGCGCGCATCTGCCTGGCGGAGAAGAGGTTCACTGGACATGACGCTGCGCGCCGATGCCGTGCTCTTTGACAAGGACGGCACGCTGTTCGAATTCGGCGCCACCTGGGATGCCTGGGGCAAGAGGACGCTGCGTGCGCTGTCACAGGGCAACACCGCATTGCTGCACGCGCTGGCGGCGGCAACCTGCTATGATCTTGAGCATGAGACCTTTCTGCCCGAAAGCCCAGTGGTCGCAGGCACCAACCGGCAAACTGCCGAATGCCTCGCAACCGCGTTGCCGGGCCGGTCCGCCGACGAGGTGGAAACCTACCTTCTGGGCACCGCAGACGACGCGCCGCTGGTCGAAACGGTGCCGCTGTGCGGTTTCATGGCGCAGCTTGGCGCGCTCGGGCTGCGGCTTGGGGTGATGACCAACGATGCCGAGTCCGCCGCGCGTGTCCACCTGCGCAAGGCAGGCATCGAACAGGCCTTTGCTTTCATCGCCGGGTTCGACAGCGGCCACGGCGCCAAACCCGACCCCGCGCCCTTACTGGCCTTTGCAGCCGCGACCGGCATCGCGCCCGCCCGTATCGCCATGGTCGGAGACAGCCCGCACGACCTTGTCGCCGGCCGCGCCGCCGGCATGCAGACCGTCGCTGTTCTGACCGGGCCCATCCGCACGGATCGTCTGGCGCCGCATGCGGATGTGGTGCTGCCCGACATCGGCCACCTGCCGGGCTGGCTGGCGACCTGAGGGGCTGGCTGGCGACCTGAGGGGCTTTTTGCGGAAAATTCGCTTTGTTGCCGTCTTCTTAATCCGGGGTTGTCAGGTTCGTCTTTAATGTCGGAGACGAATAATGATTACGGTGCGTTTTACGCCGTACCGATCCATCGAACGGATAAGTGGGTTATAGAAATGCACGGTTTGATCGCGAGGACTTTGCAGTGTTTTTTGCAGGATACCTACGGTCAGGGCATCTGGCAGACAATCGCCGAGCTTGCGAAGCTCGATTTCGACGATTTCGAAGCCATGCTCGACTACGACGCCCGGACCGTCGAACAGGTGGTCGATGCCGCAGGCATGTGCCTTGAAAAGTCGCGCGATGCGCTGCTTGAGGATGTCGGCACCTATCTGATCACCCATCCCAACAACGAGGGGCTGCGCCGCCTCATGCGCTATGGCGGCGTCGATTTCTTCGATTTCCTCCACTCGCTTGAGGATCTTCCCGGCAGGACGCGGCTGGCGGTCGCAGACCTGCAGCTGCCCGAACTGGAACTGACGGATTCCGCGCCGGGACAGTTCCTGCTGTCCTGCCACAGCGGCGCGGCCGAACTGGCGGGGTTTGGCTTTGTGCTCGTGGGCGTGTTGCGGGCGATGGCAGACGATTACGGCGCGCTGGTGATTCTGGATCACCGCGGCGCGCTTGGCGAGGCCGAGGTGATCGACATCACCGTTGTCGAAACCGATTTCGCCGAGGGGCGCAGTTTCGAACTCGCCGCCGCGCCGCCACCGATCCGCAGGGAGACCACGTCATGAGCCTTCCGTTCGACACGCTCGATGCCTTGATGCCGATGCACCTTCAGATTTCGCGCGACGGCCGGCTGCGCCACGCCGGGCCCACCCTGCGCAAGCTGCTGAACAGCAGCGTGGGCGAGGGGCGCCATTTCGCCGATGTGATCGAAGTCTATCGCCCCAAGCGCGCGGAAACCCTGCCCATGCTGCTTGAACTGGCGGGGCGGCGCCTGCAGACGCGGCTGCGCTGCGGGCGCAGGGTCGCGCTGAAGGGTCTTGTGATGCCCGACGGGGCAGGGGGGGCGATCGTCAACCTGTCGTTCGGCATTGGCGTGGTGGACGGGGTGCGCATGCATTCGCTGACCAGCACCGACTTCGCGGTCACCGATCTTGCCATCGACATGCTTTACCTGGTCGAGGCAAAATCGGCCGCGATGGAAGCATCGCGCACGTTGAATCGCCGCCTTCAGGGCGCGATGATGGTGGCCGAACAACGCGCCTTTACCGATGCGCTGACCGGTCTGCAGAACCGCCGGGCGATGGATGAGGCGCTGAAACGCCTGATCCGCGGGGGCGAGCGTTTTGCGGTGCTGCACCTCGATCTGGATTTTTTCAAACAGGTCAATGACACCAGGGGGCACGCGGCAGGCGACCGGGTGCTTCAGGCCGTTGCGCGGGTCATGATCGACCTCACACGCAAGAACGATTTTGTCGCGCGGGTCGGGGGCGATGAATTTGTGATCATCCTGGACGGGCTTACCGACCGGGGCCGCCTCGCCGAACTGGCGGATCGGCTGATCGAGCGGATCGAGCATCCCATCCCGGTCGATGGGGATATATGCCGCATCTCGGCGAGCATAGGGATAGCGTTCAACCGACCGGATGCGATGCCGATGGAAACCGGCGCACAACTGCTCGAACGCGCTGACGAAGCGCTTTATTCGGCCAAGCGCCACGGCCGCGCTCAGCATGCGTTCAGCGACGAAGACGTTGTACGAGAGCTGCCCTAAAGTCACCCTGAAGGATGTTCGCTTTTTTCCCACTCCGGGTCTTGCGCATATCACATCCCTATCGTAATACCCGCGCCACGGTTGGGGTGTAGCCAAGTGGTAAGGCAGCTGTTTTTGGTACAGTGTACCGTAGGTTCGAATCCTACCACCCCAGCCAAACACATCATGGCATTCAGACGATACGACTGTCGCTCGAGGTAGTGGCGCCATTTCCGTGTGTTACGGATATGCCCACTCAACGCAGGCCGTACATACCCGTCAAACAAGCCCCAATATGCCTCAAAGTCTGAGGTCGCGCTTTGTGCGATACGAGTGTCCGGTGGAAGACGATCAGAGAGTCGCGATCAGCGCGCGCTGGTCCTGCCAGTCGCCCGGCAAAGTGTGCCGCACGCACCAGTCGGACGTGAAGCCTGGGGGATGTTTGCCATCAAGGACATCGCGGATGATGTCAGGGGCAAGGAAAGCCAGATCGATCAACTGGTAAATCCTGCCGTTTGTCGTGCCTTCGGCTTTCGCAATCTCGGACAGCGTTCTGCCTGCCTTGATCTGTTCGAACCAGAGATGCGCTTTAGCGATATTCTGTATCAGGGTTTCATCAGGGCTGCTGGCTGACCTGCCCCCTGCCGGTCCCTCATTCATGACGAGAGTCTGCAGGTTGGATCTGGGTATTCGGCTTCCCCGTCTGGCGCAAGCGCGCCGGGCGCGGAGCCCTCAGATTGCTCAAGCACTCGGCGCGCTTGCTGCGGTGTCTGGTTCTCCAGCGAGGAATGCGGCCTGACCGTGTTGTCGTCGTAGCGCCAGAGGGCCAGCTTACGCCGCGCGTCATCCAGGCTGTCGAAGATCTCCTCGTTCAGAAGTTCGTCCCTGAGGCTGCCGTTGAAGCTCTCGATGAAGGCGTTTTGCTGCGGTTTTCCGGGATCGATGTAGTGCCACGGCACGGTGTTCTCGTCGGCCCATTTCAGGATCGCCCGACTGGTAAACTCGGTGCCGTTGTCACTGACGATGCAGCCGGGCTTACCGT
>NZ_QLMG01000016.1 GCF_003259905.1 Salipiger aestuarii
GCCAGACGGTCAGCAGCGAACGGCAGATGCCATGCCGCCGCGCTGTCGCTGAGACCTGCCGATGTCCCCCAAGGCTTTCTCGACCACCCTGATCTTGTCGGCATCGCTCCAGTGCCGACGACACGGCGTATCCTCGGTGGACAGGATCTCGATCCGGGGTGTGACCGTAAGGTCGACCATAACGTGGGACTTATCATCGCCTCCAACGCCCCGTCAGACGGCCCACGCCGGAGGGATACGACCGAGCACCCCTGCGAAGGGACAATCCGGCCCCCAACCGCCGCTCCGGGTCTTCGAGGCCCCGGCCCAGTACGACCGCCGCTTATCGCACGACATACCGCGAAGGTTCCCGGCCTCGACGGCGATCAGCGGGCGACCAGGGCAAGTCCGTTCAGATATCCATTGACCGGGCGATCAGTTCCTTCATGATCTCATTGGTGCCGCCATAGATCATCTGAACCCGGCTGTCGGCGTAGAGGCGCGCGATAGGGTACTCCATCATAAAGCCGTAACCGCCGTGCAGTTGCAGACATTCGTGCATGACTTCGTTCTGCGTCTGGCTGCCCCACCATTTCGCCATCGAAGCGGTGGCCGCGTCAAGCTCGCCGGCCTCAAGCCGCGCGATGCCGTCATTGACAAACGTGCGCAGCAATTCGGCCTTTGTCTTGCATTCCGCCAGCTTGAAACGGGTGTTCTGGAAATCCATGATCCGCTTGCCAAAGGCCTTGCGGTCCTGAACGTATTTCACCGTCTCGTCGATCGCGAAGTCGATGAAGCCAAGCGCGGTGATGCCGATCATCAGCCTTTCCCACGGAAGTTGCTTCATCAGCTGATAGAACCCCTGCCCCTCTTCCTGACCAAGGAGGTTGGCTGTCGGCACCCGCACATCCTCAAAGAACAGTTCGGCCGTGTCAGACCCTTTCATGCCCAGCTTCCTGAGGTTCCTCCCACGACGGAAGCCCTCCGCGCCCTCGGTTTCCAGAACGATCAGGGACACGCCCTTGGCACCGGCGCTGCGATCCGTCTTGGCCACGATGACGATGATATCGGCGGTATGTCCGTTGGTGATAAAGATCTTCGAGCCGTTGATCTTGTAATGATTACCGTCCTTTTCGGCATGGGTCTGGACGCTCTGAAGGTCCGAGCCCGTTCCCGGTTCGGTCATCGCGATGGCCGCAACGCTGTCGCCGCTGATCAGCCGCGGCAACCACTTCGTTTTCTGCTCTTCACTGCCGTAGGCATTGATATAGTGGATAACGATGGTCTGGATGCCATAGCCCCAACCGGTGTCTCCGACGCGCCCCTGCTCGTAAATCGTAATCGCATCGAACCCGATTCCGCCGCCGGACCCGCCATAATCCTCGTCGATCGAGCCCCCCATCACGCCCTGCTCGCCAACTGTTTTCCAGAAGCTGCGATCGACGATACCCTGTTCGGCCCATTTCTCGATATTGGGGGCCATTTCCGCCTGAAAGAGCTTGCGCGTGCTGTCCGCGAACATCTTGTGTTCATCAGAAGCCCAGGTTGTCGTGTTCTTGATCAGAGACATGTTTCTTTACCTGTGGAGCCTTATTTGCATCTCGAAAAAACTACCAAGTGTTTTGTTTTCTGACAACGATCCGGAGCCGGCCCTGGCAATTCCGTTACGTTTCCGGGACGCGCAACGCGCGGTTCCCGACGCGACACAACACCACCGCCGCATGAAAAAGGCCCTCCGCGATCAGAGGGCCTTTTGCGGTTTCGCTATGTCGGGCTCAGAGTTTCTCGACCAGTTCCGGCACGGCGGTGAACAGGTCGGCAACCAGTCCAAAATCCGCAACCTGGAAAATGGGGGCTTCCTCGTCCTTGTTGATCGCAACGATGATCTTGGAATCCTTCATGCCCGCAAGGTGCTGGATCGCGCCCGAGATGCCAACGGCCACATAAAGACCAGGCGCGACAACCTTGCCGGTCTGGCCGACCTGCCAATCGTTCGGGGCATAGCCACTGTCAACCGCCGCGCGGGACGCGCCGACTGCGGCGCCCAGCTTGTCGGCGAGTTTTTCGATCAGGGCAAAATCCTCCTCCGAGCCGACACCGCGCCCGCCGGAAACAACCACACCGGCAGAGGTCAGTTCGGGACGGTCGCTTTCGGCAACCTTGTCTTCGATCCATTCGGAAAGGGCCGGATTTTCCGCCGCCGAGATGGTTTCCACCGCAGCCGAGCCGCCCGTCCCCGCCGCGTCGAAGGTCGAGGTCCGGAAGGACACGACTTTCTTGGCGTCTTTGGATCTTACGGTCTGGATCGCGTTGCCCGCGTAGACCGGGCGTTCAAACGTGTCCCCGTCGACCACGCCCGAAGCGTCGGAAATCACCATAACGTCCAGCAGCGCGGCGACGCGGGGCAGCACGTTCTTGGCGTCGGTGGTGGCGGGGGCGACGATATGTTCGTAGTCGCCCGCCAGGCTAACGATCAGCGCCGCGGTGGGTTCGGCAAGCCGGTGCCCAAGGGCGGGATCTTCGGCCACGAGTACCTTTGCCACGCCGTCGATCTTGGCGCAGGCCTCGCCCGCGGCGGCGGCCGAGGCACCGCAGCAGAGCGCGGTCACGTCGCCCAGTTGCTTTGCAGCCGTAACGGCTTTTGCAGTTGCGTCAAACGCCAGTTCACCATCGGTGACTTCTGCGAGAAGTAGAACAGCCATTACACAGCCCCCGCTTCTTTGAGTTTCGATACCAGTTCATCGACCGACTCGACCATGATCCCCGCCTTGCGGGCCTCGGGTTCTGCGGTCTTCACGATTTCCAGACGATTGGCGACATCAACGCCGTAATCGGCGGGAGTCTTTTCATCCAGCGGCTTTTTCTTGGCCTTCATGATGTTGGGCAGCGACGCATAGCGCGGCTCGTTCAGCCGCAGGTCGACGGTCACGACCGTCGGCAAGGACACTTCGATGGTTTGCAGACCGCCGTCCACCTCGCGGGTGACCTTTGCCTTGTCGCCGACAATCTCCAGATCCGAGGCGAAGGTCGCCTGCGACCAGCCCATGAGGGCGGCCAACATCTGGCCGGTGGCGTTCATATCGTTGTCGATGGCCTGCTTGCCACACAGCACAAGACCTGGCTGCTCTTCGTCAACGATCGCCTTGAGGATCTTCGCAACGGCCAGAGGCTCGATATCGTTGTGCACGTCATCCGCCGCCACAACAAGGATCGCACGGTCCGCGCCCATCGCCAAAGCGGTGCGCAGCGTTTCCTGGCTTTGCTTGACCCCGATGGAAACGACCACGACTTCGTCCACCTGACCCGCTTCCTTGAGGCGGATCGCCTGTTCGACGGAAATCTCGTCAAACGGATTCATCGACATCTTCACATTGGCAAGATCGACACCTGAACCGTCCGCTTTGACGCGTACTTTCACGTTGTAGTCGATCACGCGTTTGACAGGCACCAGCACCTTCATGAGCGGTTTCCTCCAGTTATTGATGTGGTTTCGACCGTCTTAACGGTCCTTGAATTCGGGTCTTCGTTTCTCCGAGAACGCCTTCATGGCTTCGGGGAAATCATGCGCGCACAACAGAACGCTTTGGGCATCACGCTCGATGTCCAGCGCTTCCAGATAGCTGCATTCGGCTGCGGCGCGCATCACGCGTTTGGCGGATTGTACGCCGAACATCGGATGGGGGGCAATTTCGCGGGCGATCTCAAGCGCACGTTTCTCGACCTGCTCGGCAGGAACGCATTCTTCCACAACGCGCAATTCCTTCGCGGTTCGCCCGTCGATCTCGCGACCGGTAAGAACAAGCATCCGCGCCACCCCCGCGCCGGCGCGTTGCTGGAGCAGCCAGCTTGACCCTGTATCGGGACAACCGCCAACGCGGGCAAAAACCTCGCACAGCCGCGCATCTTCGGCGGCAACGACAATATCCGCCGAAAGAGCAAGGCTCAGACCGGCACCGAAAGCGACACCGCAGACGGCCGAGATCAGCGGCTTGCGAAAAAGATATGCGGCGCGTCCGCCATCGTGAACCTTGTCGACCATTTCGGACGTGGCCCTGGCCCCCTTGGCAACCTCGGACTGGAACCCGACCAGATCCCCGCCGCTGCTGAAATGATCGCCCCCGGTCATGACCACCGCCCGGATCGTGTCATCCTGTTCGGCGTCGCGCAGATGCGCCACCAGTTCCCCGACGAAGGCGATGCTGTAGGGGTTGCGCTTGTTGGTCTGAACAAAGCGCAGGATGCCGACAGGGCCATCTTTTTCAAAGCGAATAAGTTCGGTCATTCCAGCCTCCGTCAGGTTCCGGTCCAGACCGGCGCGCGTTTTTCGGCAAACGCCTTGGGGCCTTCAACAGCATCATTGCTGGCATAGACGACCTCATGCAGGCGCCTTCCCTCTTCGAGGCCGCCGGCGCAGCCCAGATCCATGGTTGCGCGCACGCCGCCTTTCGCCGCAATAACCGAAAGCGGGGCCGCGCTGGCGATCCGTCTGGCAAGCTCATATGCCCGCGCGCGCACGGCGTCCGGCGTTTCCTCAAGATAGTTGGTAAACCCGTAATCGTGCAGTCTTTCGATCGGCATCAGATCACCGGTCAGGACAATTTCCATAAGGATCGGTTGGGGCAGCATCGACAGAGCCGGAGCCGCCCACGGAGACCCGCGCCCGATCTTCACCTCGGTGATGCCGACCTTGGTGCCCATGAGGCCAACGCGAAGATCGCAGTTGAGCGTCAGCATCATGCCGCCGGCCATCAGGGATCCGGTCATGGCGGCGATGATCGGCTTTTTGCAGGCGCGCATGGTTTCGTGAAACGGGTCGCGCATCTTGGACAGAATATCGACCCCCTCGTCACGCGCGATCTGGGCAGCTTCCTTGAGATCCATCCCGGCAGAGAACACACCGCAATCGGCCGAGGTCAGAATGGCGACGCGAACGCTGTCATCCGCCTCGATCTTTTCCCAGGCATCCGCCAGCCCGTTCGTTGCGGCCACCGACAGCGCATTCTTGCGCTCGGGCCGGTTGATACTGACGGTCGCGATGCCGTCTTCGATCTTCACGTCAATAGGGTTCATCATATCTGCCTCGTTTCTTTGGGACATTCCCGATGGAAAACTCGGGCCGAGGTTCCCCCGCGCGACGATGTCGCGCGCGGGGGTGTTCAAGCTCATTCGACGGTGAACTTCTCGGAGCTTTCCTTGATCACTTCCCACACAACGTCGAGGTACTCGGCGCTCCAGTCTGTCAGCGGAACCCACTTTTCGCCGTCCCACTGCTCGATGCGGGTTTTACCGCCGCCGCCGTGATCTTCGGGTGTCACAGACAACGGAGCCATCAGGCCGTTGGCATCGTATCCCGAAAGCGCCTCGTAGGCCGTCTTCATGGTTTCCGGGGTCAGCGGCCAACCGTTTTCTTTGATCGCCATCCGCGCGGCTTCAAACCCGGCCGAATAAATCGCCATGCCAATGTTGTAATACACGTCACGCACCAAGCTTTCGGGCCCGCTGCCTTTGCCGTCGGCATAGTAGGTTTCCAGCATCGTTTTCACGATCGGGACTTCCTGGCCACCGGCGACGTTGGTGCCGCGAAGAATGCCCGTCGCCTCTTCCGCGCCGATGTTGGCGATATCGACCTCGTTCAGCCAGTTCGATGTCAGGTAACGGTCGATCGGGAACCGGTTGCGACGCATTTCCTTGGAGGCGACCACATGTCCACCAGCCAGCAGCCAGCTGATGACATAGTCAGGCTTGTCGCGGCGAATTTTGCTCCACGCGCCGGACTGGTCCGACCCGGGCAGCGGAACCGGATACAACTCGAGTTCAAAGCCCTCTTTCTCGGACAGGGTTTTCAAGATCTCGATCGGTTCCTGACCGAACGGATAATCCAGATAGATGAACCCGACCTTGGCGTTGCTCAAATCGCCGTCGAGCTGCTCCTTGATGAAGGCAACGTCGTTGGCGGCCTGCTGCCAGTAGGTCGGACCCACCGGGAAAACCCATTCGAACACCTCGCCGTCAACCGCATCGCCACGGCCAACGAAAGACTGCATCAGAAGGTTTTCGTCCTTCATCGCACGCGGCATGACAGCGTTGGTGACAGGCGTGGACAGGAAGTTGAAAATGAAAACGCCGTCGCGCTTGAGCTGTTCGTAGCATTCCACGCCGCGCTGGGGTTCGTTGCCGTGGTCGCGCACGATGACTTCAACCGGGTGCCCTTCGATGCCACCGTTGTCGTTGGTGTACATCGCGAGATCCTGGGCGGCCTGGGCCACCTGGGGCGAAATGAACGTATACGATTTGCTGAGGTCGAAACAGAGCCCGAACCGGATCGGCTCCTTGTCTTGCGCGGACGCAATAGTCGCGCCTGTCGCCAACGCGGCGGTGAGCGCCACCGCCTTGATGTGCTGTTTGATTTCCATGCTTTCTTTCTCCCTTTGATCGACATCAGCGCAGCTTATCGCTATTCGGGCGCGCCGCCGCCGACCCTTGTGCTAGCTGACCGTCACTGTTCGTATTTCGAGGAACTTTCCCTGACCACGTCCCACACCACATCGCTGTATTCCGCGAGCCAGTCGGTTTGCGGCACCCAGGTCTCTCCGTCCCACATCTCGATGCGGGTCTTGCCGCCGCCGCCGTGATCCTCCGCTGTCAGCGTGATCGGCGCCATCAGCCCGTTGGCGTCGTAGTTTTCCAGAGACTCCAGTCCGGCCTTGTAGGACTGCGCGGTGATTGGAAGGCCTTCCATCTCTTCCGCCCGTCGCGCGGCCTCGAAAATGATCGAGTGCATCGCCAGGCCGGTATTGTAGTAAACGTCTTGCGTATTGACCAACGGACCCGAACCTTGCCCCTTGTCATAAAGTTCACTTATGATCTCGGTCCGAAGGGCCACGTCCGGCCCCCCCACGACATTGGTGCCGCGCTTCAGTCCGATGGCGGCCTCGGTCCCGATATTGGCGATATCCACTTCGTTCAGCCAGTTGACCGAAATGTACTTTTCCATCGGAATGCGATTGCGCTGCATTTCTTTCGAAGCAACGACATGCGCACCGCCAAGCATCCACGAAATCACATGATCGGGCTTGTCGCGGCGCATTTTCGACCAGGCCCCCGACTGGTCGCTGCCAGGCAGCGGCACCGGGTAGAGCAGAAGCTCGAAGCCCTCCATTTCCGACAACGTCTGCAGAATCTCGATCGGCTCCTGCCCGAACGGGTAGTCGAAATAGATGTAGCCAACCTTGACGTCCGAAAGATCGCCGTCGTGCAATTGCTTGATATAGCCGATATCGTTGGCCACCTGCCCCCAGTAGGACGGGCCGGCCGGATACACCCAGTCGAATACCGTGCCGTCCACCGCATCGCCACGACCGACAAGCGACTGCATGAGAACGCGTTCGTCTTGCATCGCACGCGGCAGAATCGCCAGAGACACCGGCGTGGACAGGGTATCGAAGACAAAGACCCCCTCGCGGCTCAGCCTCGAATAGCATTCGATCCCACGCTGCGGTTCGTTACCGTGGTCGCGCACGATGACTTCAACCGGCTCGCCGCCGATCCCGCCCTTCATGTTTATGAGCTTTGCGAGATCCAGCGCGGCCTGCGAAACCTGCGGTGTCGCAAAAGTATACGCCTTGCTGAGATCATAACAGACACCCACCTTGAACGGCTCGGCCAGAGCCTGCGTCCCGGTAATCAGGCCGCCCATCATCGAAAGTGCTGCTAACGCCTTGGTAAGTTGTTTCATCTTTTCCTCCCTGAACACTGCCTGTTTGGAACCTCAACTCAGCCAACGTTTGCGTCGGCTGTAGTGTTTGACATTGTGGAAATCCGTCCCTTCACCTCCTCCGAGATAGAATTCCTGAATGTCCGAGTTTGATTTGAGAGCTTCGGCGGTGCCGTTCATGACAACGCGGCCGTTTTCGATCAGATACCCTTCGGAAACGATCTCCAGAGCGGCCAGGGCGTTCTGTTCCACAAGCAGAACCGACATTCCCTCTTCCTTGTTGATCTTTTGTAGGATGCCAAAGATCTCGGCCACCAGGAACGGCGCAAGTCCTAGGCTTGGCTCGTCCAGCATCAGCAGGCTGGGCTGGGTCACCAGCGCGCGACCGATGGCCAGCATCTGCTGCTCGCCGCCCGACAGATAGCCCGCCAGAGAATTGCGCCGCTCGGCAAGCCGGGGGAAGTAGTTGTATATCTTCTCCTTTTCCCCGCTCAGATCCGATCGCGACATTCCGGTCGGGGCGGCGGCCGTCAGATTTTCGTCCGGCGTAAGATGTTCAAAGACGCGCCGTCCTTCGATGACGTGACAGATGCCCAACTCCACGCGGTTCTGGGCAAGCATCTCGGTGATATCCGTTCCGTTGAACCTGATTTCACCCCGGCTGACGCGCCCGCGTTCAGCTTTCAAAAGTCCACTGATCGCCTTCAGCGTGGTGCTTTTCCCCGCTCCGTTCGACCCCAAAAGCGCGATCATCTCGCCCTTTGGGACCTGAATCGAAACACCCTTGATCGCCAGCATCACGTTGTCATACAGCACCTCGACACTGTTCATCGACAGAATGGGCTGGGCTTCGACCTTTTCCTGCATCGGCTTTCCTTTTTACTTCCTGAGCTGATCGAAGGGCCAGACCATCAGATAGTCCCGGATGTTTCCGTAAAGCTTTCCCAGCCCCAACGGTTCGATCAGAAGAACCACGACGATCAGCGCGCCATAGACCGCGTTCGGGATATGGGCGAGCGTTTCGACATTGATCTGCGTGCCAAGTCCGGCACTTCCCGCAACGACCAGACCGTTCACAAGACCGGGTACGAGCAGGATCAAGGCAACACCGAAATAGGATCCGATGACGCTGCCAAGCCCGCCGACAATCACCATTGCCAGAACCTGGATCGAAACGTTTACCGAAAACTGCTCGGGCGCGGCCAGGAAAAAGAAGGTCGCAATCAGCAGGGCGCCACTGACGCCCGCAATAAAGGACGATGTCGCGAAGGCCAGGATCTTGTAGTAGAAACTGTTCACCCCCAGGATCGCGGCGGCAAAGTCCTTTTCCCGCACGGCGACCAGGGCGCGGCCCAGACCCGTACGCTTCAGATTCAACATGAAAATCGTGACCAGCACGCACCATCCGAAGGCGACATAGTAATAGCCGGCATCCGACGTGATATCCTGCCCAAGCAGCGCCAGCGTCGGAGATTGCAGCGACGCATGTGAGCCCCCGGTGATCGCCGGCGAATGGGTCAGCACCCAGTCCATCACGAATTGCATCGCAAGCGTCGTGAGCGCAAGATACAGACCTTTCACCCGCAATGCCGCAAAGGCAAACAGGCTGCCGATTACCGACGATGACAGTCCACCGATGATGAGGGCGAATTCCCAGGGAATCCCGAACCGCGCGGCGTGGATCGCGGAATACGCGCCAACCGCCATGACCGCGGCATAGCCCAGATGAAGCTGGCCGGCCCACCCCGTCACCAGGTTCAGCCCAAGGGCGGCCGCCGTCCAGATCAGCCACGGCAGTATGTAACTGTTCAGATAAAGCGACGGTATGATGAACGGTGCCACAAGACCGAACAGAAAGATGAACGCAGCCAGATTCCGGTCGGCAGGCAACTTGAAGATCCGGGTGTCGGATACATAGTCGGCGTGGTGAACACCGGAGAGTCGGTAAAACATTCCTTACACCCTTTCGATGTCGTGACGGCCGAACAGTCCGTGCGGACGGATCATGACTGTCAGAATAAGCACGGCGGCGACGATCAGTTCGCGGCTTCCCCCCCCGACAAGCGGATCCAGGAAGTCGGCGCCCACGTTTTCCACGATCCCCAGGATAAGACCGGCGATCACCGCCCCCAGGATACTGTCGAGTCCACCAAGGACAGCGACCGTCAGACCTTTGAGAAGCAACAGTGACAGCGACTGATCGACGCCCTGGATTTCACCCCAGATGACGCCCGCCCCGAGGGCAACGACCGATGCCAGGGCCCAGGACAGGCCGACGCCGCGCTCGACCGAAATCCCGACCGACCACGAGGCCATGTAGTCATCCGCGATGGCCCGCAGTTTCACGCCGGTTCGCGTGCGGAAAAACAGCATGAAGGCGACAAAGAACGCGATCGTGACCGCAGCCCCGACCAGATGGATGCGACTGACGAAGATGTCGCCGACGAACAGCGGTTCATAGCTGACCCCCAATTCCATCGACCGCGACGTACCCCCCCAGATCGCAAGCGTTGTGCCGCGCAGGAAGATGTCCAGGCCAAGCGTCAACATGAGGATCATGACGACCGGGCGCCCCGCGAGACGGCGCAGTGCCACACGCTCGATTCCGAAACCCAGCGCGAACATGATGACCGCACCGAGGGGAATGGCGACCCAAAGCGGCAGGCCCGCATCATGGGACAGAGCAAGAACCACATAGGCCCCGACCATCGTCAGCCCGCCCTGCGCGAGATTGGGCACCGAGGAAGCCTTGTAAATCAGCACAAGGCCGATGGCGAAAAGCGAATACAGAAGGCCCGTCAGGGCACCGTTGATCGCAAGCTCTGATAGAAAGACCCAGTCCATTCATACCTCCCTGATGGGAAGGCTTCTTTCGACCTTCCCGACTTCGCCGGTCTCGTAAGTCACCTGGGCGCTTACATGGACCTCTTTTGAACCATCGTAGAGCGCCGCGACGACGTCGGCATAACGTTCCTCCACGACCTTGCGACGCAGTTTCCGTGTTCTCGTGATCTCGCCATCGTCCGGATCGAACTCTTTCGGCAGGCTGACAAAGCGTTGCAGGCGCAATGGCTCGGTGAGGGCGTTGTTCACCCGCTTGAAAGCCCCGTGCAGCAGCGTGGCAACCTCGGCGCGCTGGGACAGATCGGCATAGGACGTGTATGGCACGCCGTTCACCTCGGCCCAGTGTCCGACCGCTTCGAAATCCACGCAGACCATTGCCGTGAGTTCATCCAGCCCGGCACCAAGCACCGCCGCATCCTTGATGTACGGGCTGAACTTCAGCCGGTTCTCGATATAGTTCGGCACATAGCGTTCACCTCCGGCGGTATACATGACCTCGGAGACACGCCCCAACACCACGAGTTGCCCGTTTTCCTCGACATAGCCGGCGTCGCCGGTACGCAGCCACCCTCCCTCAAGGGCCTCGGCAGTCGCTTCGGGCTTGTTGAAATAACCTTTGAACACGCTGTCGGAGCGGATCAGGATTTCCCCGTCGTCCGCGATTTTCAGCTCGACGCCCGGCACCGGTTTGCCAACGGTGTGAAGGCGTACCTCGCCCGGAGACTGGATCGCATTGATCGCGCTGTTTTCGGTCTGGCCATAGAGCTGGCGCAGCTTGATCCCAAGAGCCCGGTAGAAAACAAAAGTGTCTTCGCCGATCGCTTCGCCGCCGGTGAACGCATTCTTCAGGCGGCTCATCCCGAACTGGTCCTTGATCGGACCGAAAACGATCGCCTCTCCCAGAAGCCGTCCCAGAGGCTCCAACGCACCGCCGCTCTCGCCATTCAGCTTACGCGTCTCGGCAGCAACCGCCCGGTCCATGAAGAAACGGTACAGCCATTTCTTCAACGGGGTCGAATTTTCCATGCCGACCTGGATCGTCGTCAGCATCTGGTCCCAGCTTCGGGGGGCCGCAAGGTAAAAGGTCGGTGCGATTTCCCGCATGTCGCGCACGACCGTTTCCTGCCGCTCGGGCACGTTCACGGTAAAGCGCCAAAGCAGCGCCGCCGCGACGGTAATGGCAAAGTCACCCACCCAGGCCATCGGCAGATAGGCCAGCACGTCCTCGTTCTCCTCGAAGGCACCGGCTGCATGGCCGTTTCTTGCCGCGGCGAGAACGTTCTTCTGGCTCAGGACGATCCCTTTCGGTTTGCCGGTCGTCCCCGAGGAATGCATGAAAATTGCCGGATCGTCGGGTTTTGTGCGGTTCAGAATTGACTCTCGGCGGTGCGGATCCTCGTTAAGATCATGTCGGCCGATATCGATCAGGTGATCCCATGACATCAGTCCGTCGTCTTCATAAAATCCAAGCCCGCGCGTTTCGTCGTATATGACATGAGCGATGCCGCTCGCGCCCGCGGTCCGGACCTCGAGAATCTTGTCGACCTGCTCCTGATCTTCCGCGATGGCCGCCACGATTTCGACTTCGCCCAGGAAATGCTGAAGCTCTTCGAGCGTCGCCCCCGGATAGGCCGGCATCGCGTAGGCCCCGAGCAGGGAAACCGCAAGCATGCCAGCGTAGAGCCGCGCACGGTTGTCGCCCAGAACAAGCACGGCCTTGCCCGGCTCTACTCCGAGCTTTTCAAGTCCAGCCGCGCAGGCCAGAATCTCTTCGACATACTCGGCCCAGGTGCTTTCTTTCCAGATTCCGCGCTCTTTTTCGCGAAGCGCAATACTCGACCCGTAGTGTGACGCGTTCCGCGCCAGCAATGTGCCGATCGTCTCGCTGGCGGAGACTTGCAATGTCGCCTCTTCAGCCATGCGTCCCTCCAACATATGCCTCGATGACCCTCGGATGCTTTACAACTTCCCTAGGAATGCCGCTGGCGATCATTTCGCCGTAGTTCAGCGCCAGCATGCGGTCGCAGATGCCGATGATGACATCCATGTGGTGCTCGATCAGAAGGACGCTGACGCCGCGTTCGGCCCGAGCGTCCAGAATGAAGCGGGACATATATCCCTTCTCCTCTTGGTTCATACCTGCCATCGGCTCGTCGAGGATCAGCAATTGCGGCTCCGCCACCAGCGCGCGCGCAAGCTCGACGCGCTTTTTCAGGCCGATCGGAAGGCCATCGACCAGCTCGTGCCGAATGCTCTCAAGCTGAAGAAACTCGATCACCTCTTCGACGATTTTACGGTTCTCGATTTCTTCGCGCTGCGCGACCCACCAGTAAAGCGCCGTGCGCAGAACGCCCTGCTTCATGTGGATGTGTCGCCCAAGCAGAATGTTGTCCAGAACGCTCATTCCGTTGAACAGGGCAAGGTTCTGAAAGGTTCGGGCGACCCCGAGCTTTGCAACCTTGTGCGGCGCGGTGCCCGTGATGTCATTTCCCGCCAGCCGGACAGTCCCTGTATTCGGAGGGTAGAATCCGGTGATCGCGTTCGTAAGCGTTGTCTTGCCGCTGCCATTCGGACCGACAAGACCAAAGATCTCCTTGGGTTGAATGACGAGATCCACACCTGTGACAGCGACGATACCGCCAAACCGCCGTTCAATCCCACGGCACTCCAGTATTGCCCCATCACCGGTACCGACATCTGTTGTTCTTTGCGTCATCATCTGGATCCTGTTGTCCCCCGCTAGGTTCGTCGCTTGTATCAGGAAATCCGGAAATAATCCGGTCGCCCTGTCGGCCAGGGATCGCCCCACATCTGTTGCCCGCCGTCGATGTTCAGAACTTCACCAGTCACGAATTTTCCGGAACTGGCCGCCATATAGACAACGCCTTCCGCGACATCCCATTCGTCCCCGGCGTGCCGCATCGGATTGGAGTCCTGAAAGGTTGCCGCGCCCTCCTCGGGATAGTTCCCGAAACCGTTGCTTTCGCAGCACCCCGGCGCCACGCAGTTCACGCGGATGTCATGCGGCGCCCATTCTACCGCGACCGATTTGGACAGGTATATCACCCCCGCCCTGGCCGCGCAGGTATGCGCGATGCCGGGCATCCCGCGCCAGACGTCGGCCACAATGTTCACGATCGCGCCCGGCTGTTCGTGCTTTACCCAATGGCGCGCCATGGATTGCATCATCCACCAGGTTCCATTGAGGTTGGTGTCGATGACGGCGTTCCAGCCCTTTGGGCTGAAATCCAGGGCGGCCTGCGGAAACTGCCCCCCTGCATTGTTCACCAATACGTCAATCGAACCGAATTCCTGATTTACCCGGCCAACGAAATCCTCGACCTGCTCGGGATCCCGGATGGTCATGGGCATGGCAAAGGTTCTGGCACCCAGACCTTCGAGAAATTCCGTGGCCGACGCCAGCTTTTCCTCGTTGCGCCCGTTTATCGCAAGGTTGGCACCCAGCCTGGCGAACAGGCTTGCAATCGCCAGACCCAGACCACCGCCCGCCCCTGTGACAACAGCGGTCTTGCCTGCGAACAGATCGCGTGCGAAAACGGTCGAGCGCACTTTCAGGTCTTCTGGCGAAGAACCGAACTGCGTCTTATTCATGACGCCTCCTCCCTATCCCCATTTGGGGTTATTTCGATAATCTAACGCGCGTTAGAAAGTTAATCAAGACAAGAATATGCTTTGTGCCCGCACCTCGCATTCACATGGCAAATACCTGAAAATAAACGATTTTATCCACTGCCATCAAGAGTGTCCGCGCGGACACCGGTACGATGCGGAACGCCAGCGCTTCTCTGGCAAGGGGCGCGACGGGATATGTCCAGGCATCGCAGAATCCACCGAAAGCGATCCCTGCGGCTTTGCTCGCCCCGCCCGCGGCAATCGACACCGCAGGTCGCACGCCCGGCGTCGATCGTGCCGTCCTTGTGCATTCGGGCCTGCGCCATTTCGCCATCGCAAGACCCGAAGCTTTTGCAAATCGCGGTGCCCGGAGTCAGGCCGTCCGGTACCGCACGCCTGCCGGATGCCCCAAGGACAAGGGAAAATGAACTTGCCATTACAAATCTCGTGCCTAGCTACTGGCAACAATAGGCCATCAACCAGTTAAAAGCCTCTGCCAAGCGCCTGAGGCCAGGAAGGACTGAACGTCGTGGAACTCAACGCTGATTTCTCAAAACCGGTTGTCGTTCATTCGGACAGGATCGACTGGCAGCCTTCGCCGATCGAGGGCGTGGACAGACGTATGCTGGACCGGATCGGCGATGAGGTGGCGCGGGCCACCACCATCGTGCGCTATGCGCCGGGCAGCCGGTTTTCGGCGCACACCCATAGCGGTGGCGAGGAATTCATCGTTCTGGACGGCGTGTTTCAGGACGAGCATGGCGATTATCCGGCGGGCACATATGTGCGCAACCCCCCCACGACCGCGCATACGCCGGGATCGGAGGCGGGATGCACGATCTTCGTCAAGCTGTGGCAGTTCGACATGGCCGACCGCACCCAGTTCCACAAGGATATGGAGGCCGAGCTTGGCGCTCCGTCAGAGGGCGTCGCCACGGCAGTCCTGCACCGGGACGCGCGCGAAGTTGTGACCTACAGCAAACTGGAGGCGGGCGCCGCCATGACGTCACATGCGCCGGGCGGGATCGAGATGCTGGTCATCAGCGGCACGGTCACGGTAGACGGTGACGTTTTGGAACGAAATGCCTGGCTGCGCCTGCCGGATGGCGCGGCTTTGACCGCGACGGCGGGCGATCAGGGGGCGAAGCTTTGGATCAAGACAGGCCACCTGACCCATGCAAAAGCCCCGGCGGTTTGATCATGGCGATCAGGAAACTTCGGTCTGTCTTGGGCGCTGCGCCGCCAGAGGCCGGGGCCATGGCTGCGCCATTCGGCAGTTGAGCGACGCACCCTTGACCTGTCTCACATTACGGCCCCCCGGATCATAGGCGATCTGCAAGCCACGCCAAAGGCAATTTGAAACGTGCAAACCCAGACCCTTATCATCGGCGGCGGTCTGTCCGGACTGGCCCTTGCCGCTCGGCTGGCCGCAGAAGGACGCGATTTTCGTCTGGTCGAGGCCCGGGACAGATGGGGCGGTCGTATCCTGACCGAGCGGTTTGGCGAGGGTGCGTTTGACCTGGGCCCGTCCTGGTTCTGGCCCGGTCAACCCCGCATGGCCGCCCTGACCGAGCGGCTTGGATTGACACGATTTGACCAGTTCTACGAGGGTGATCTTCTGTACGAAGATGAAACCGGACATGTCCAGCGTGGGCAAGGCTTTGCGTCGATGCAAGGCTCATGGCGGCTGCGCGGCGGTATGGGCAGTCTTATCGACGCCCTCGTGCGCGACATTCCCGAGGACCAGCGTCTAAGCGCGACACCGATCCGGGCGCTGCACAGAACGGCAGATGGCGTCACGGCCCGCACCGATTTCGGGCAGGAAATCAACGCGCAGCAGGTCGTGCTGACCGTGCCCCTGCGGATCGCGGCGCGGCTGTCCTATGTCCCGGCGCTGCCGAATGACACCATCGCCACGATGGAGAGCATTCCGACCTGGATGGCAGGACAGGCCAAGGCCGTGGCCGTTTATGACCGTCCTTTCTGGCGGGACGCGGGCCTGTCCGGTGACGCGATGAGCAGGTTCGGCCCGATGGTCGAATGCCACGATGCCAGCCCCATGCGGGGCGGGCCCTATGCCATATTCGGCTTTATCGGCGTTCCGCCCGCAGGCAGGCGCGATCGCCACGCCCTTGACCGGCAGCTTCGCGCGCAGTTGTCCCGGCTCTTTGGCCCCGAAGCACAGGCGCCAAAGAGCCTTTTTGTCAAGGACTGGGCGGCCGATCCGTGCACGGCAACCGATCTGGATCACCGGCCTGTCCATGCGCACCCCGACTATGGTCTTCCGCACGTTCTGTCCCGGCTTTGGGACAATGCGCTGATCCTCTCCGGGACCGAGGTCGCGCCGACATTCGGCGGCTTTCTCGAAGGCGCGCTTGAGGCCGCGGACCGCGGCTATGACGCTCTGCAACGTAACGGGGATTGAGATGTGATGGCCGACGGCGGCACCGCAATGGTGGATGCCGCCGCGCGCACAGCACGATTTCGGATCAGCCCGCCGCGTCGGCGCTCTCGGGATCGGCGTCTTCTTTCGGAGGCTTGATCCGAAAGAAGAGCGCATAAAGCACCGGAACCGCAACGAGCGTCAGCACCGAAGCGAATGCAAGGCCGCCCATGATCGTCACCGCCATCGAGGCAAAGAAAGCATCCGGCAGAAGCGGGATCATCCCGAAGATCGTCGTGCCGGCCGCAAGCACCACAGGACGCAGACGGCTGACGGACCCATCTATGATCGCCTTGTAATCCGCGACACCCTCGGCGCGTTGCAGGTCGATCTCTTCGACCAGGACGATGGCGTTCTTCATCAGCATGCCCGAAAGCGACAGGAAGCCAAGCAGCGCGGTGAACGTAAAGGGCAATCCGGTGAACAGCAGCCCCAGCACCATCCCCGTCACCGACATCGGCACGACAAGCCACAGGATCAGCGGTTGGCGGACCTTGTTGAACATCAGGATCGAGATCGTCAGCATCACAAGAAAGCCCAGCGGAAGCTGCTTTCCAAGACTCTCCTGAGCCATCTGGGCGCTTTCGAACTCTCCGCCCCATTCCAGGCTATACCCGTCAGGAAGCGAGATGGCCTCGACATCGGTCCTCACGCTCCGAAAGGCTTCATCCGCGGTCAGATCACCGCGCGCGCCCCCAAGGACAGTGATGGTCCGCTCGCGGTCGCGCCGGTGAATGAGCGCCTCGACAAGTTGGGTTTCGAAACTTGACACGAGGTTGGCCATCGGCACGTATGATCCGGCCCCATCGGACCACACAGACAGGTCACGCAGGCGGTCAACCCCGTCGCGTTCGTTCTCGGAAAGACGGAGATGGATCGGGATCACCTCGTCGTCCTCGCGCAGCTGACCGACACGCAGCCCGGAGGTTCCGTACTGAATGGTGTCGGCAATCGCGCCGCGCGTTGCGCCGGCCAGACGCATGCGCGATTCATCGACGATGGGTTCGATGAGGATCTCGCGCTGGCGCCAATTGGTGCGCGGATTGGTGATTGTACCGGCATCCTCGTAAATCCGCATCGCGTCATCCGCGAGCTTGCGCAGGATGACCGGGTCAGGCCCCGAAAAACGAACCGCCACATCGGCACCGGAAGGCGGCCCGAACACGATTTCTTCGACACGGATCAGAGCGTGGGGAAATTCGGCGGGCAGATCCCGGTTCAGCCGGCTTGCGATAGACGAGATTGCCTCGGGGTCCGCGACCCGGACGATAAGCTGGCCATAGCTGGGGTCTGCCTGCTCGGGGTTGTAGGTCAACATGAAGCGGCTCGCGCCACGCCCGACAAGGGTTGTCACGTCCGTCACGTTGTTCTCGGCCAGAAGCACTTGCTCCAGCCGTTTCATCTCGTCGTCGGTGACGTTGACATCGGTCCCCTGTGGCATCTGGACCTCGACGTAGAAGATCGGAGTGTTCGATGCCGGGAAAAATGCCTGCTTGACCTGCCCGAAGGCCATCACAGACCAGACGGTAATCCCTAGGATTGCCAGGACGACAATGACGCGGGACCGCAAAGCAAGCCACAGGAACCAGCGGTAGACCCCGTAGAACGCCCCTTTGTAGGGATCGTCCGACGTGTCCTTTGGCGCGCGAAGCAGCAGCTTGCCGAGGTAGGGCGTGACCGAAACGGCAAGCGCCCAGCTCATCAGCAGCGAGATCGCGATGACCGCGAACAGCGAGAACAGGAATTCGCCGGTCGCATCGGGCGACAACCCGATTCCGGAAAACGCCATGATCCCGATAACCGTCGCGCCAAGCAAGGGGATCGACGTGGCGGTTTCGGTCTCGGCCGCGGCGTCCTCCGCCGTCTTTCCGCGCGCCATCCCGATCACCATCCCCTCGGTGATGACGATGGCATTGTCGACCAGCATCCCCATGGCGATGATCAGCGCGCCAAGGCTGATCCGTTCCATCTGTATGCCGAACACAGACATGAAGAACAGCGTCGAGAACACCGTCAGCCCCAGGGTCAAGCCCACCACCAGGCCCGCGCGCCAGCCCATGGTCAGCATCAGCGCGGCAACGACAATGCCGACCGACTGTCCGAGACTGACGAGAAAGCTGGAAACGGCCTCGTCCACGACGACGTGTTGCTCGTAGATCGGAACGATTTCGACACCCTCCGGCAATTTCGCCTTGAGCCGGTCCAGACGGGCCGAAACCCCCTTGCCCACCTCGACCACGTTCCGGTCTGTCAGCGCCGACACGCCGAGGGTAAAGGCCGGCGTTCCGTTTTGCCGGATGACCTGGCTGGGCTGTTCGGCCTCGTCGCGGGTCACTCTGGCGATGTCATAGACCGCGACCTGGCCAACCTCTCCCGCCACGCCAAGCCGAAGTTCCTCGATTCCTTCGGGGCTGACATAGCCTGGCGGAACCGACAGGCCGATCCGGGCGGGGCCCTCGGTAATCTCGCCGTTCGTGAACACCTGGTTTTCATCGGCGAGAACGCCCAGGACCTGGTTCGGAGGAAGACCCAGCTCTGTCAGCCGCGATGACGGGATCGAGATGTTGATCACCTCTTCCGCCAGCCCCTGAACCTCGACCTTGGCGACGCCATCGACAGTCACCAGCCCAAGACGCAGGGTGGTCGCCAGATCGCGCTGTTCTATCGGGCTCAGCCCTTCGGTCGTCACTGCATAGAACATGCCATAGACGTCGCCGAAATCGTCATTGATGATTGGCGGGCGGGCGTCTGCGGGAAGGTCGCCCTTTACGTCGCTGATGCGGCGGCGCATTTCGTCCCAGACCTGCGGGATTTCGTCGGGGCCGTAGGTCTGCTCGATCTCGACGGTGATCTGGGCCATTCCCGGCATGGATTTTGATTCCACCCGGTCAAGCTGCTTCATCTGCTGTAACGCGTTCTCGACGACATCCGCGACCTCTTCCTCGACCTCGACGGCCGTGGCGCCCGGGTAAGGCACGAAGACAAGCGCCGTTTTGAGAGTGAAGCTGGGGTCTTCGAGGCGGCCCACTGTATTCAGCCCCCAATAGCCGCCGACGAAGCAGAAGATGATGACCAGCCAAGCCGCCACAGGACGCTTGATGCTCGCGCGTGAGATACTGAATGCCATGGGTGTGTATGGATCCTATTGAAATACGGGATCAGAGGCCGGAAACCGTCACTGACTGATTGTCTCTGAGCCGCCACCAGCCGCCGGAAACAACCAGCTCGTCGCCGTTCAGGCCTTGCAGGACGACAATCTCGTCATCGACCGGAAGCCCCAGTCGGACCGTCCTGCGCGCGACCTGGCCAGAAGATTCCTGATAAACCCAGATGGACGGGTCGGTTCGGCTTGTCGTGTCCACCGCCGATACCGGAACGAGGACGGATTGCGGGTGATTTTCGTCCGACGCGACGGCGATGCGCACATCCGCCGTCATACCGGGCAGGAGGCGCGGGTCGATATCGCCCGTGATTGCAAATTCCAGGTCATAGGTCTGCGCCGTCGGATCGGCATCGGTCGCGAACGAGCGCTGGACAAGCGGCGCGGTGTATCCCGGAACTGCGGGAAAACTCGCGACGATGTCGAACGCGTCGGGCGCGGAACGTGCAACAGCCGCAAGCTCCTCGGGCAGAGAAATCATGATCCGCATCTCACTGACATCTTGCAGCCGCGCGACCGGCGCGGCAGAGGTGACGTTGACGTATTCCTCGGCGAAGGTCCGCGCCACGATCGCATCGAAGGGCGCTGTGATCTGGGTCTGGGACAGGCGTCGCTTGGCCTCGCGAAGCGCGACGTCGGCCTGTGCGAACTGGGCGCGCGCCGTATCGAGGCGCGCATCGGCGGCGACCCCTCGCTGGGCAAGGCTCGAGGCGCGCTCGAACTCGGAATTCGCCAGGTCAAAGGAAGCCTGGGCCCGATCGACGGCAAGATTGAAATCGGCCTGATCGAGCTCTGCGATCACGTCGCCCTCGCGAATTCTGTCGCCCGGTTCGACGTCGAGGGAAAATATCTGTCCGGGTATCTGAAACGCAATATCCACTGTGCGGGCAGGTTCGACACGGCCGGCGACCCCACGGGATTGAGTGATCACCCGGCTGAGCGCACGGGTCACTTCGACGGTGACCAGTTGATCGGGGTCGGGAGTTTCCACCGTGTCGGTCTGGCTCGCCGCGGCGTCTGTTTCCGTCTGGGCCAATACATCCGTGAGTGTCCCCGGAAGAAGCGACACAGCCAGGGCTGCCGCAGCCGCCAGCACGATCACCGAAGCGATCCGTTTCCAGCTTCGGTTCTTATTAATAGAGCTCATAAATCATTGTCCTTAATCGTTCGATGACGCGTTTCCTGATCCCGCTGGCTGCCCTGGCTCATTCGCAACTTTACCGTCCGGTCGGTTTTGATTTCGGTGTGAGTTAGTCTGCGGCAGCACCAAGGTCCAGTTTTGATCTTGCCTGCTCCGATCCAAGGCGCGACCGTGTTGTCAAACGCGGATGGATGCGGAAGGCCCGCCCCCTTGTGCCAGGCGTTCCCCGCCGAGTAGACCTGCGGAAACGCGGCAACCGATCCGCTCTTTTGCAATGCTCTGACGCATCGGTCAGTCGGCGCTTTCGAAGCCGGATGTTAGAAAGACCGCCCTCCCCGCTCGGCGCGTCGGCGGCGCTACGTTGCATCATGCCACGCACCTGATGCCAAAACGTAAAGAAAACCAACGCGCCGTGTCACCGGGCGCACCGCCCTCAACGCTGGCACACCCGCGCATATGTCGGGTTTGCGCAGCCCGACAGTGTGGTGGCGCTCCGGGCATCGGTGTTCACTTTTTTGACAGCTGGTTACCTTACCATACCTGCTTTAACATACGCCGCACCCAAACTGTTCCACAGCATCCGAACGGCAACCCCGAGGCTACCTGCAAGCCGAGAAGGACAGACAGACATGACGCGCATGCCAACTCTTTTCATTCCTCACGGGGGTGGCCCCTGTTTTTTCATGGACTGGTCGCCGCCTGACGAATGGGACCGGCATCGCCAGTACCTGCGCGACCTGCCCGCGACATTGCCCGCGCGCCCGAAGGCGCTGTTGGTGATTTCCGGCCACTGGGAAGAACCCGCATTCACCGTGCAGAGCAACGCCGCCCCACCGCTGCTGTTCGATTATGGCGGGTTTCCGCCCCACACCTATGAATTGACCTGGCCCGCGCCCGGCGATCCGGCGCTGTCGGAGCGCGTTCATGACCTGATCCGCGCCGCCGGGCTTCCGGTCGCGAAAGATGTCACGCGCGGCTTTGACCACGGCATCTTCGTACCGCTCAAGGTTGCCTTTCCCGATGCCGACATTCCCTGCGTCCAGCTGTCGCTTGCCAGTGATCTGGACCCGGAACGCCATATCGCGCTGGGGCAGGCTCTTGCGCCCCTGCGTGATGAAGGCGTGCTGATCCTCGGCAGCGGCAACACCTATCACAACATGGGGGTGCTTATGCAGAGCCTGCGCGCCGGCCCGCGGGGCGAGGTGGCCGGCACCGAATTCGATACCTGGCTGACCGACGCGATCACCAACCCCGATCCCGACGAACGCAACCGCAGGCTGGCGCGCTGGTCGCAGGCACCGGGCGCACGCAATGCCCATCCGCGCGCCGAGCACCTGATCCCGCTGCATGTCGTGGCGGGTGCGGCGGGGGCCGACATCGGTCGCAAGACCCTGGAGGATCAGGTGCTCGGCGCGCTCGAAAGCGCCTTTCGGTTCGGATGACAAGCAGCTCCGCAAAAGAGCACGGAACATGCCCGACGCGATCAACGGTCCCTTCATCCAGGCCGGCGCATCCGGTCAGCTCGGCAGTCGGGTCATCGACGAACTTCTGGCGCGCGCGGCCGAACCCATCGCCGCGATCACCCCGCACAGCGGACGAGCTTGCCGCGCTGCGGGAAAGGGGGATCGACACAGGGCCGGTGGTTTCCATGACCCGGCCACATCCGGCACGGCCTTTGACGGCCACGCGCGGCGGCGGCGGCTTGCCGCAGCGCGCGATCCCGCGACGGGCAAACGGCGCGCGGCGCGTGGCAACGCCATGTCCGCCGCCACGAAGGTCGGTGTGCCGCACATCCTCTATCCCTCTCTGACCAACCCGGACGAGAACAATCCGATCGGAATTGCGGCAGACCACCGCGGGACGATGATGTCGCCAGAGGATACCGTGCCGCAGATCGTCGAACTGGGCCGGGCAGATGGCGGCGACGGCATACCGTCGCGCATTGCCGACTTTTCAGAAGCCTGTTAAAAACGCAACATAATCACAGATGGGGATGAACCATCCAGCTTGCTCAGGTGGCACGTGATCGTTCGTTAATGCATCAGGCGACGTCCACGATGCGCGCAGGCGCGGTCAGAATGCCGAGTCCGGAGGGGCAAGGCGAGCCCGACCACCCGGCCGGGGCCCATTGACGCGTTTACGAAGGCGCGATCAAAGAGTTTAGTGGTGACATCTTCGACCGATGACTTAACGCAATCCGGCCCGCAACAGCAATCGAGCACAGCATGAAAAACACCAGATACCTTCTCTTCACAGCGATTGCCGTGGCCGCGGCGATATTGGGTTTCCTGGTCTGGCAGGGCAACGGCAATGGCGCTGTCCCCGAAGGTTTCGCGCGCGGCAACGGGCGCGTCGAAGCCGTCGAGATCGATGTGGCCTCGAAGCTTCCCGGACGGATTGAAACGATTCTGGTGCGAGAGGGCGAGCTTGTCGAGGCGGGGCAACCGCTGGCCGCGCTTGACACCCGTCAACTGAAAGCCAACCGCCATCAGGCAGAGGCGGAACAGCGCCGCGCCGAGATCGCGGTTGAAAACGCCCGGCTGATGATCCAGCAACGTCAGGCCGAAGTGCGCGCAGCCGAGGCGGTTCTGGCGCAGCAGCAATCGGCCCTTGATGCCGCGCAGCGCCAGTTCGCCCGCTCCGAGGCGCTGGCGGGAAGCAGCATCGCGTCCGAGCGGCAACTTGATATTGACCGGTCGAACGCGCTTGGTGCCGAGGCCGCGGTCGCCTCCGCCGAAGCGAGGATTGCGGCGGCGCGGATCGGGGTATCCGCAGCCGAAGCGGCAGTGGTCGGGGCCGAAGCGGCGGTGGCGGCGGCAATGGCGACGATCGAATCGATAGACGTCCAGATCGAGGACAGCACGCTGAAAGCGCCCCGGCCAGGACGGGCGCAGTACATCGTTGCACAGGCGGGCGAAGTCATAGGCGCCGGCGGGCGCGTGATCAACATGATCGATCTGAACGACGTTTACATGACGTTCTTCCTGCAGACCGCCGCGGCGGGGCGCGCCGGGCTGGGGACCGAGGTCCGCCTGATCCTGGACGCGGCACCGGATATCGTTGTCCCCGCCGAGGTCTCGTTCGTGTCGGACGTGGCACAGTTCACTCCGAAAACCGTCGAGACCGAAATCGAGCGCGAAAAGCTGATGTTCCGGGTCCGCGCCCGAATCGCGCCCGATCTGCTGGAAAAATACCTGGATTACATCAAGACCGGTCTGCCCGGCGTCGCCTGGGTTCGGCTGGACCCCGCGCTGCCCTGGCCCGAGGCCGCCGATGGCAGGGTGCTGGAATGACCGCCTCCGGGCGGGTGGTGCGGGCAGAGGGGCTTTCGCTTCTCTACGGCAAGGTCCGGGCGCTCGACGATGTGTCGATCGACCTGCCGGCGGGCTGTATCGTCGGCCTGATCGGGCCTGACGGTGTTGGCAAATCCAGCCTTCTGGCGCTGATCGCCGGGGCCAGGCGTATCCAGCAAGGCCAGCTTGATGTTCTGGAGGGCGACATGCGGCGCGCCGGCCACCGTGCCCGGATCTGCCCGCGGATCGCCTATATGCCGCAAGGACTTGGCCGCAATCTCTATCCCACGCTCTCGGTGCGGGAGAATGTCGAGTTCTTCGGCCGGCTTTTCGGCGAGAGCCGCGAGGAGCGCGAGAGGCGGATCGCCGATCTGCTGGAGGCAACCGATCTTGCACCCTTTGCCGAGCGCCCGGCGGCCAATCTTTCGGGCGGCATGAAACAGAAGCTGGGCCTGTGCTGCGCGCTGATCCACGACCCCGATCTGCTGATCCTGGACGAGCCGACAACCGGAGTCGACCCGCTGTCGCGGCGTGAATTCTGGGCTTTGATCGCGCGTATCCGCGCTGCACGTCCGGGCATGAGCCTGATCGTCGCCAGTGCGTATCTGGAGGAAGCCTCGGAATTCGACCACCTGGTCGCGATGGACGACGGCAGGGTGCTTGCCGCCGGCAGCCCCTCAGAGATTCTGAACCGCACCGGAACCGCCAGCCTTGACGAGGCTTTCATAGAACTTCTTCCCGAAGAAAGGCGCGCGGGACACCACGATCTGATCGTGCCGCCGCGTGACCCCGCAGGTCGCGGCGACTGCGTCGTCGAGGCTGAAAACCTGACGGTCCGGTTCGGAGACTTTGCAGCGGTCAAGGGTGTGAGCTTTCGCATCGGGAAAGGTGAGATATTCGGCTTTCTCGGGTCGAACGGTTGCGGCAAGACGACGACGATGAAGGCGCTGACCGGGCTTGTGGAACCCGCCGAAGGAACCACCCGGATCGACGGCAAAACGGTCGACGCGCGCGACATGGCCACGCGCAAGCGCATCGGTTACATGACGCAGTCCTTCTCGCTTTATTCCGAGCTGACGGTGCGTCAGAATCTTGATCTGCATGCGCGGCTTTTCGACATGGCGCCCGCCGGGATTGCGCCCCGTATCGCCGAGCTTGCGGAGCGGTTTGATCTTGAGGCGGTTCTTGACAGTCTGCCGCTGCAACTGCCGCTTGGGATCCGTCAGCGGCTGTCGCTGGCCGTGGCGCTGATTCACCGGCCCGAGGTGCTGATCCTGGACGAGCCGACCTCGGGCGTGGATCCGGTGGCGCGCGACATCTTCTGGCAGGCGCTGGTGGACCTGTCCCGAAAAGACGGTGTGACGATCTTCATCTCTACCCACTACATGTCCGAAGCCATGCGCTGCGACAGGATTTCCCTGATGCACGAGGGCCGCGTGCTTGTCAGCGACACGCCCGAAGCCATCCGCGAAGGCGCCGGCGCGGCGACGCTGGACGATGCCTTCATCCATCACCTGGAACGGGCACAAGGCGAAAACGGCACGCCCGCCGCGGCGCATCGGGTGGATCTCGTGGCGGAGGCTTCGTCGGCGCCACGTCGGCGCCACGGACGGGTCAGCCTTGCCCGGCTCCTGAGCTTTTCCTGGCGCGAGTCGTTGGAGCTGCGCCGAGATCCGATCCGCCTGACGCTTGCAAGCGTCGGCAGCGTGATCCTTATGATTGTGCTGGGATACGGCATTTCGATGGATGTCGAGGATCTCAAGTTCGCAGTGCTTGACTACGATCAAACCATCGCCAGCCAGTCCTATGTCAACGACCTGGCCGGATCGCGCTACTTCGACGAACAGCCACCGCTCATCGACCATGCCGACATCGACCAGCGGATGCGCGCCGGCGAAATCAGCCTGGCGCTGGAAATCCCGCCGGGGTTTGCGGCAGATGTCGAACGCGGCCGCCCCGTGGAAATCGGGGCCTGGTTCGATGGTGCCATGCCGATGCGTGCGGACACGGTGCGCGGCTATGTCCAGGGGATGCACGTTCACTGGCTGACCGACCAGCTGCGCCAGGTCTATGGCGAAGACGCTGTCACCGGCAGTTACAGTCTGGAAATGCGCTATCGCTATAACCCCGATGTCGAAAGCCTGGCGGCCATGGTGCCGGCGGTGATCCCGCTCTTGCTGATGCTGATCCCGGCGATGCTCGCCGTCCTGTCCGTCGCGCGCGAGAAAGAGACAGGCTCGATCGTGAACCTCTATGTCACCCCGGCGCTGCGACTGGAATTCCTGCTGGGCAAGCAGGTGCCCTACATCGTGCTGGGCTTTCTCAACTTCCTGTTGCTGCTGGCGCTTGCGGTGTTTGTCTTCGGGGTGCCGGTCAAGGGCAGCCTTCTGGCGCTTTCGGCGGGGGCGCTGGTCTATGTCATCCTGGCCACCGGGCTGGGCCTGCTGATCTCGGCCTTCACCCGCAGCCAGGTCGCGGCGTTGTTCTTTACCGCTCTGGCCACCCTGATCCCGGCCACGCAGTATGGGGGCATCATCGACCCGGTCTCGTCACTGGAAGGCATGGGGCGCGGGATCGGCGAGGTTTTCCCGACCAGCCATTTCGTCACCATCTCGCGCGGGGTGTTTGCCAAGGCGCTGGACTTCGGCGATCTGGCCGCGTCCTTCGTACCGATGCTTCTGCTGGTCCCGGTGCTTGTGGCGCTCGGGACGATCTTCGTGCGCAAGCAGGAGGCCTGAGCGATGCGACCCAGACATGTGCTGTACCTCGCGGTCAAGGAGCTACGCGGGCTGGTGCGCGACCCGCTGCTCCTGGCGCTGGTGTTCTACGCCTTTACGCTGGACATCTATTCCCACGCCACCGCCATGCCCGAGACGCTGAACCGCGCCACGATCGGCATCGTGGACGAGGATGCCTCGCCCCTGTCCCGGCGGATCGCGGATGCGTTCCTGTCGCCCTATTTCGTGACACCCGACCAGATCGACATGGCCGAGATGGATGCGCGCATGGATGCTGGCATCGATACGTTTTCGCTGGTCATCCCTCCGGATTTCCAGAGCGACCTTGTGGCGGGCGCCCGGCCCGAATTGCAGCTTAACGTCGATGCGACACGGGTCAGCCAGGCCTTCACCGGCGCGGGCTATGTCCAGGCGATCGTCGATCAGGAAGTCACCGGCTGGACCGGGCGACAAGCCGCGGTGCCGGTCGATCTTGCGCTGCGCGCCCGCTTCAACCCGGCGCTGGATCCTGGGTGGTTCGGTGCGCTGACGGCGGTGATCAGTGCCGTGACCATGCTGTCGATCATCCTGTCGGGGGCGGCGCTGATCCGGGAGCGTGAGCATGGTACCGTCGAGCACCTGCTTGTCATGCCGGTCAGCGCGGCCGAGATCATGACCAGCAAGGTGCTCAGCATGGGGGGCGTGGTGCTGGTGGCGGCGGGGCTGTCGCTGACCTTCATGGTGCAGGGTGTTCTTGGGGTGCCGGTGGCAGGCTCGTTGACGCTGTTCCTGGTGGGCGTGGCGCTGCACCTGTTCGCCACCACATCGCTGGGGATATTGCTGGCAACGATCTCGGGTTCGATGCCGCAATTCGCCATGCTGCTGCTTCTGGTGCTGCTGCCGCTGGAAATCCTGTCGGGCGGGATGACGCCGCGGGAATCGATGCCCGAGGCGGTGCAATACATCATGCTGGCGGCGCCCAACACCCATTTCATCGCGCTTGCACAGGCGGTGTTGTTTCGGGGCGCGGGACTTGCGGTGGTCTGGCCGCAACTGCTGGCGCTGGCGGTGATCGGATCGGTGATGTTCGCGTTCGCCTTGCGACGGTTCCGCGGCTTCCTGCGGTAACGCGGCGCTTCCTGCGCGCGTGGACACCTTTTCAACCGTCGCGGAAAAAGTCTGAATCCTCGACAACCTTTTGTGCCAGCAGCAGGCTGCATCCCAGCGCGTCGGCCAACCCGGCCGCGACCGACCGGCTCATCCAGCGCGTCCAGAGACCTTGGCGATGATGCCCGACCACGACCAGATCGGCCCCGGTTTCGGTCGCGACGCTTGCGATTTTCGCCACCGGATCGCCGAACTCCATGCGGACCTCGGGTGCCAGCCCCATCGCCGAAAGCCTTTGATGGCCTTCGTCAAGGATCCCCCCGAAATCGGCTTGCTGGATGGCGAGCGCGCCGACATCCGCGCCTTGTGCCAGCGCGTTGCCAGCGCCCGTTTCGACCACCGCCAGCAGGATCACCCGCGCCCCCGTGATCTGCGCCAGCCGCGCGCCTTCGCGCAGCGCCAGCCGCCCCTCGCGCGAGCCGTCGTAACACAGCAGGATTTTGGTATACATCGACGTATGTCTCCGGTGCGGGAATGACCCTTGCAAGATAATTGCATCCATATTAATTAGCTCTACAACTATTGGCAAGGCGTTGAAAGCAAAGAGCGATGAAGACAGATCCCGACGACATAGAGATCCAGGAGCCTTTCGCGCGGTCCATGGCAACGGCGTCACGCATGTGGCGGCGGCATCTTGACCTTCGGTTTCGCGATCTCGACCTGTCGCAGGCAAGGTGGAACGTGCTGTTCGAGCTTTCGCGGAATGAAGAGGTGACGCAGATCGAACTGGCGCACCGCCTGGGGATCGAGGCCGCGACGCTCGTCCGGCTGCTGGACGGGCTTGAAGGCGCGGGTCTGATCGAACGCCGCCCTTCCGCCACGGACAGGCGGGCCAAGACGCTTCACCTGACAGAGGTTGCGAGCCCTCTCATTGTCAGGATGAAAAAGATTTCAGCGACCAGCCGGGCAGAAATCCTCGAAGGCATTTCCCTGGAGGATCTGCGCATTGCAACGAAAGTTCTAAGCGGCATCGCGGCCAGACTGGAGGTTTTGAACAATGGTCAAAATGGATGACATAAAGTCGGGTACAGCCATTTCCGACAAGGCTGCGGCGGACAAACAGGTGCCGCCCCCTCCCCCCAGGCGCAGCCGGACGCGATGGGCCAGACTGATCGTGATCGGCGGCGTGCTTGCCGTTGCCGTCTGGCTGGCCGCCCCGTGGCTGGCTGCGCGATTCACGCAGGTACACATCGACGACGCGCGAATCGCGGCCAATGTGGTCACCGTATCCAGCGAGGTCGCTGGGCGGGTCACGGCGATTCCGGTGCTCGTGGGCGACGCTGTCGAAAAAGACGATCTTGTCGCCGCAATCGACCGCACATCTGCGCAGCCGCAGCTTGATGCAGTCCTGTCGAGACTTTCGGCAACCGATGCGCAGTTGGCGGAGCTTCGGGCACGCAAGGTGCTGCTTGAAAAGCAACTCTCCGCGCGGCGCGACGCGGCCCTGGCCAGCATAGCTGCCGCGGAAGCGAACCACGCGGCATCCCTCGCGGTATTGACGAATGCACAGACCCGTCACGAGAGGGCAATCAAGCTTGCTGCGCAGAAAATCATGTCGCAGCAAACTCTGGACGAGGCCAAGGCAGCGCTCGACACCGCAGCACAGCAGGAACGTGCCGCGTTCGCGGCGATCGAAAGCGCGCAGGCGAGTCTGGCCATTGTCGAGGCCGACGGAGAGCAGATGAATGTGCTGGAGTCGCAGATTGCGTCCGTTCTTGCCGGTCGCGCGGGCACCGAGGCCGACCGCAGCCTGAAAGAGATCGACCTCGCGCACCGCACGATCACGGCCCAGTTCGACGGCATCGTTGACGGGACCTTTGTCGATGTCGGCGAATATGTGACTCCGGGCACGCGCATTGCAATGTATCACGCGCCGGATGACGTCTGGATCGACGCCAACGTCAAGGAAACCGATTATGGCCGGATCCATGTGGGATCGAAGGCGGGCGTCACGGTCGACGCTTTTCCGGGCCGCACCTTCGAGGGCAAGGTGATCGGCATGGGCGGGGCGGCGACAAGCCAGCTTGCGCTTCTGCCCAGCCCGAACCCCTCGGGCAATTTCACCAAAGTGACCCAGCGTCTGCCGATCCGTGTGTCGATCGCGGCTGCCGACACCGAACTCAGGCCCGGCATGATGGTCGAGGTTTATGTCGATGTCACAGATTGACCGGTATTTCGAGCGTTACGGCCCTTCCTACAAATGGTTGGCAACCGGCACGATCATGATCGCGACCATCTCGGTCGTGTTGTCCACGACGATCGTGAACGTCGCCATCCCGGCGGTCATGGGGGCATTCGGCATCAGCGCGGTGCAAGCACAATGGATCTCGACCGGCTTTCTGGCAGCCATGACCGCAACGATGCTGCTGGCCGACTGGGCCAACCGCGCCTTCGGCATGCGGCTGACGATGACAGCCGCGATGGGCGTGTTCCTTGGGGGGTCGGTCCTTGGGGGGCTCGCGCCGAACGAGACCGTGCTGACGCTGGCCCGCGTGGTGCAAGGGGCGGCGGCGGGTGTCGTGCAGCCATTGGCCATGATCATGCTGTTCAAGGTCTTTCCGCCCGACAAACGCGGCGCCGCCATGGGGATCTATGGCGTCGGCGTTGTGCTGGCTCCGGCTTTGGGCCCATGGATCGGCGGGGTGCTTATGGATGCCTTCGACTGGCGCTTCGTCTTCTACCTGGGCCTGCCTTTTGCCGGTCTTGCCATTCTGCTGGCGAACCTTTTCCTGCCCGGCCGCGAAGAAAGCGGTCCGATTCCGGGCTTCGACTTTGTCGGGGTGGCGATCCTGTCGGCTTTTCTTGCGGTGCTGCTCAGCACGCTGACGAACGCGCAGCGGCTTGGATGGGAGTCCAACGCCATCCTGTCGGGCTTCGTGATTTCCGCCGCTTCGGCCATCGGCTTCATCGCCTGGGAGATGCACACCGCCAAACCCATGCTCGACATGCGGCTTTTCAGGAATTTCGCGTTCTCCTCGGCCTCGGTCATTGCCTTCATCATGGGGGCGGGGCTGTTCGGCTCTACCTATCTGCTTCCGGTCTTCGTGCAGCAGATCCAGGGTATGACGCCCACGCAGGCGGGCCTTCTTCTGATGCCGTCGGGCTTTGCGATGCTGCTGGTCTTTCCCATTGCCGGGCGATTGTCCGACAAGGTGCCCGCCCCGATCATGATCGGCGTCGGCATGGCGGTCTTTGCCGGGTCTTCCTGGCTTATGACATCGGTAAATGTCCACACGGCCTTCTGGACGCTGGCATGGTGGACGATCCTGTCACGCGTGGGATTGGGGCTTGTGTTTCCGGCCATTTCGTCGGGCGCGCTCAAGGTTCTGCCGCCCCAGCTTCTTGGCCAGGGTTCGGGCGCTTCGAACTTCATTCGGCAACTTGGAGGGGCCTTCGGGGTCAACCTTCTGACCGTGTTCATCGAGCGGCGCACCATCATGCACGCGGATGCCTTTGCCGCGACCCAGACCAGCGACAACGCCACGACGATGGAACTCTTGAGCAAAGTTGCCGGCCTGCTGCACGCCTCGGGGCTGCCGGACTCTCAGCTCATGCCCGCCGCGGCATCGTTCCTGAGCCAGACAGTGATAATCCAGTCCTCGAACGCCGCCTTTCAGGACGGCTTTCTTGTGGTATGCGGTATATTCCTGCTCGCGCTGGTCCCGACCTGGTTCATGTGGCGCGCGCCATCCTCTGGCACATAGGGCGAATTTCAAGCCGAACCGCGGCGCCGCTCTTGCCGGGTGGCGTCGGATCGGTGCGGCACAAGGGACGCGGCTGTTGCCCTTGCGCAAATTGCTTCTCAGCCTCCTGACACCACCTTCATGACATTTGCGGCGTCGACCACAAATGCGCCCGATGCGCGACCATGCGGAGGAAACGGTGCTGGGCCGCTTTATCCTCGTCCGGCTGAACCAGATCCTGCAATCCGACATGGGCGCTGGCGTGGATTATCCGCTTTATTCCACAATCATGATAAAAGCGGTTGAGCATATCGATTGTTTTGTCCGACGGCGTGCGCATCAGCATCATCGCATGCGTCTGCACTGCCATTCCACCCGCCGTCGGACGCCAGCGTTGAGCGGTTCCGGCGAATTTCCGGCCCATCACGGTAATATTGTAGCGTCCGTCGCAAAAGGCACCGGACACGGATCCATTGCAAGAGCTTATGCCTGCGTTGGAAAGGGCGTCGCAGATCGGCGCCGTCAGTCGTTTGTATGCGTCCTCAAGTGTGGATGACGCGTCCGGCGGCCCACGGAACATCAGCGTCAGATTGACGATGCCTGGCCCCTGCGGCACCAGATCGCCGCCGGTGGCCCGCAAATGAACCGGCCAACCGGCGTCGGTGGCCTGCGCGCATGCGCGCGCGAAACCCGGAAGCCTGGCCATCCCGGCAGGCGCAACCAGGGCGGGTTCGCAGCTCCAAAGCTGGGTGATGGCGGCGCGGTGTCCGGCGGCAATGCCGGTCAGGCACGTTGCCTCCCATGCCAGAGCATCGGCAATTGCCAGTTCCCGCACCGCGCCCGGCGCCCCGGTAGTGGCGATCATGTGATCTGCCCGATGACATCCCCCTTGCGCACGATGTCATCGGCCTGTTTGTCGATTTTCAAGACGCCATCGGCTGGCGCTGTCACCTCGAACTGTGACTTCTCGACCATGATCTCGGCGATCAGCGCGCCCTTGCGCACGGTCGCGCCGTCACTTGCCAGCCAGTTGGTGATGACGGCTTCCATGTCGTCATCCTGCCACAGATCCTGCGGCACCTTCACTTCTGTTGCCATGAGTTCACTCCTTTGCTCAGCCGTGGTCTGCTACATTTTGCGATAAGCGGCGATGATCTTGTCGGGGTTGGGCAGGCAGAACTGTTCCATGTGCTTCGCGTAAGGGATCGGCACATCCGGAAAGGTGACACGCGCCGGCGATGCTTTCAGCTTCGAGACGTCGTGCTCGGTCACGGTGGCGATGATCTCGCCCGAGACGCCGTAGCTGTGGTAATCCTCGTCGATCACGATCAAACGGCCGGTCTTGGCGACCGAATTGATCACCGTCTCTCGATCCAGCGGGACCAGGGAAACCAGGTCGATAACCTCGGCGTTGACACCCTCTTCAGCCAGCTTGTCGGCGGCTTTCAGCGCGTTATGCACCCCCATGGCCAAGCCGACCAGCGTCACGTCGGAGCCCGCGCGCACCACTTTGGCCTTGCCGATTTCGACGGTGTAGCCCTCTTGCGGCGTGTTGAGCGTCGCGCCCGGTTCGGTGCCCAACCAGCCCATACCCTGCAACTGCTTGTGATACATGTAGACCACCGGGTTGTCGTCGCGGATCGCCGCGGTCATCAACCCTTTGGCGTCATAGGCGTTAGAGGGTGAAACGACCTTCATGCCCGGCAGATGGGCGAAGGTCCCGTAGAGGCATTGCGAGTGCTGACCCGCATCCGAGTACCCGCCTCCGGTCGAGGTCATCAGAACCATCGGAACCGACGCGTTGCCACCCGAGAAATACGCGTTCTTGGCCATCTGGTTATAAATCGCATCAAAGCAGACGCCGAAGAAATCGACGAACATCAATTCCACGACGGGCCGCATCCCATCCATCGCCGCGCCCACCGCAGCACTGATGAAGCCGGTTTCGGAAATCGGAGTATCGCGCACGCGTTCCTTTCCGAATTTCTCGAACAGGCCCCGGGTGTTTCCAAAGATGCCGCCGAAACCGGCGATATCCTCGCCCATCACGAAGACGCGCGGATCGCGTTGCATCTCTTGCTGCATCGCCTCAGCCATCGCGCGCGCGATCGTCAGCCGGCGTTCGTTGGTCGGTTGGTCAAGCATGGGTTGAATCCTTTCGTACCACACGTCGGTGGAGGTCTGAAATCTAGACGAAAACGGCGGTCAGCGCATCGGATTCCGGCGCATAGTCGCTTTCGCGGGCAAATGTGATTGCGTCCGCCACCAAGCTGTCGGCGCGCTGTTCGATCTCGTCAAGTTCCGTGGCGGTGCAACCCTCGGCAAGCAGGCGCTCGCGCATTTTGGGGATCGGATCCTTGGCAAACAGCGCGTCCTTCTCGCCCTTGGGGCGATACTGCTCGGCGTCGCCCATGAAGTGGCCCGCCAGCCGGTAGGTTTCCGCCTCGATCAGCGTCGGCCCCTCGCCTTTGCGTGCGCGCGCAATCGCCTCACCCGCGACATCGAAGATCGCATGAGGGTCGTTGCCGGGAACGTAGTGCCCCGGCATACCATAGCCCGCTGCGCGCACGTCATTGCGGATCACGGCCGTAGCCTCGGCCTTGGGAACCGAAATACCCCAGGAGTTATCCTCGATCACGAAGACGACCGGAAGCTTCCAGGTCCCGGCAAGATTGAGAGCTTCGTGAAATGCGCCCTGGTTTGCGGCACCCTCGCCCAGGAATGCGACCGCGACTCCCGGTTTGTTCTGAATCGTGCGCGACAGCGCAGCCCCGCAAGCAGGGCCGCAGCTTTCACCGATGATGCCCGAGCATGAAAAATTCACCGCCGGGTCGATCAGATGCATGTGGCCGCCCCGCCCGCCAGACAGGCCGGTCGATTTGCCAAAAATCTCGGCGGCCATCCTTTTCAGGTCAACGCCCTTGGCGATCGCCTGGTGGTGAGGGCGGTGGGTCGCGGTCACGATATCGTCTGCATTTAGATGCGCGCAAACGCCCACGGCGACCGGCTCTTGCCCGTTCGACAGGTGCATCTCACCGGGGATCGGCCCGTTCGCCATGTTGAACGCGGGCGTCTTGCCTTCGAGATAAGCCTTCTCGATCGCTTCTTCAAAGCGTCGGCTGACCACCATGTTTTCGTACATCCACAGTGACTGTTCTTTCGTCGGCTGCATGGCAGTCCTCCCTGTTGTTCGGTTCGCGTGCGGGCGCACAAGCCACTTAACACTATGCCACCGCTCGACTTTCACATTGACGCAGATCAACGAGCTGCCAGTCAGGTCGCCCATTCCAGGCCGCGCTGTGCCAGGGCGAATTGTGCCCGCACGAATTTGCGAACCCGGCGGGATCGCGCGCGGGCCCCTTGCCCAACTGGCGCTTTACGGTGCGGGGGCGATCACCGCCCCCTGCCCCGGCCTGACGATGCCGAATCCCCAGGTCACTGACTGCTTGCGGATGTAGACAAGATTCCAAGTTGGGTCGCCACGTCGTCCGCACCCAAGGATAACCTTGCAAATCTGCCATGCAATGGAGTATTTGCAAGGTATGTACACACGCCAGTCTAATCAGATTGTAGAGTCAGCCCTGAAAAGCCAGGCCGCCGTTGTCCTTCTCGGGCCCAGACAGGTCGGGAAAACCACGCTTGCTCTCGACATCGCCTCGGAGCGGGCATCGGTGTACCTTGATCTGGAGCGTGATGCGGACAGGCAGATCCTGATCGAGCCGGATCTTTATCTGGACGAACAGGCGGGCAAGCTGGTCATCCTAGATGAGGTCCAGCAGATGCCCGGACTCTTCAAAAGCCTGCGCGGGCAGATTGACCGCCGCAAGCGGGCCGGGTTTCGGACGGGACAGTTTCTTCTGCTTGGCTCGGCTTCGAACGTTCTTCTGCAACAGTCGGCGGAATCCCTGGCCGGCCGTGTCAGGTATATCGAAATGCCCCCTCTGCAGCTCGCAGAGGTAGGGGCGGATCGGTCGAACACGCTCTGGCTGCGCGGGGGATTTCCCGACAGTTTCCTGGCCGGGAGCGATCAGGCCAGCATGGCCTGGCGTCTGGACTTTTTGCGCACCTACCTGGAGCGGGACATCCCTGCCCTCGGGCCGCGCATTCCGGCCGCGACCCTGCGGCGTTTCTGGACCATGCTGGCGCATGTCCAGGGTGGCCTGCTGAATGCCGCCGCCCTTGCCGAAGGTCTCGGGGTTTCCGGCCAGACGGTTGGGCGTTACCTCGACCTGCTCGTCGATCTCATGCTGGTACGGCGGCTGCAGCCCTGGCACGAGAATGTCGGCAAGCGTCTGGTGAAATCGCCAAAAGTCTATGTGAGGGACAGCGGAATCGTGCATGCCCTGCTGGGCATCGAAAACACCGAAGGGCTTCTTGGGCATCCGGTGGTCGGGGGCAGTTGGGAAGGTTACTGTATCGAGGCCCTTCTTGCCGCTGCGCCAACCGGCACGGAGCCCTTTTTCTATCGCACCTCGGCAGGCGCAGAGCTTGACCTCGTCCTACGCCTGCCCGGAAGCGACATCTGGGCGATCGAAATCAAACGCACGACCGCGCCAAAGGTCTCGCGCGGGTTCCACACGGGCGCGGACGACATCAAGGCCGACCAAAAGCTACTGATCTACGCCGGAGAGCGTGACGTTCCGGTGGCTGACGGAATTCGTGCAATGCCTCTCGAACACGGGGTCCGGCTGCTGAGAGCACTCTAGAGCCCCGACTCACACGTCCGGAGCCAGATGCACAGCAAGGCGAGATGTAGGGATGCGAGAACATTGTCGTCGCTCCGGTCATAAGCGCGGTCCGCGGGGTGTCGTTCCCGCCGCGCACCAACGAGCAGGTCCGCCGCCGAGCGACTGTCGTGAGCCTGGCCTTCGGTCAGTCTCAACAAGATCGGACGGCCGATCGCATCCACCAGCGCGTGGCTTTTGGTGATCACGCCAGCGGATCGGCCCCCATTATCCGGACGCTGGCCCGATGCTGATGACCCGCGATGGATCAGCAACCACTCAAAATCCGTCAAATCAAACGGGTCCATGCCCAGATGCTGCTGCATTCATGCTGGATCACAACTCGCCTTTTTTGAGACACCAGGTAATGGGTATGCGACCTAGCGCGGCGCTGGCTCATGTCTCCGCGCCCTTGTATAAGACGTGCGTGACGCGATCAGCGTCAACGGTAGCTCTTCGGCGGGATCTGCCAGTTCGCGCGTGACGGATGCTCGCGGCCTGCGGTTCGGGCCCAAGCGACCCTTTGTTTCAGTGGGACGCGGCCGGAACCTCAGCCGGGCTCAATGGCCTCGCAGCTCTGGGCATCTTCGCAAGGGTGTTGTCGTGGTCAGTCGCAAGACGGTGTCCGAGAACCCTGCGAGTTCTCCCTCGGCGGTCCACCGCCCTTATTCGCGCCGCTGCGTTTCTTCGAATGTGACACGTTGCATCACGTGACGGGCGTCGCGCCGTCATTCCGTTCACTCAGGTTATCGCCGATCCCGCCAGAGCTGCGCGGCGCAAGTCGATCCGCCCTTGCAGGCGTTCATCATCCAGGGTGCGAAAGACGCAGCGCAAGCAGGCTAGGCGCGTTGGCTTCCGACAGAGCGGCTGACTGGAACCCCAATCTTGAACGCGTTCAAGATTGGGCCTTTTGGAACAATGGGCCTTCAAAATAGGCGCCTGAGAAGCATAGGCGCGTGGTATCTTTATCTTTCCACCATAACCGTGCTACTATCGAAGCCGAATCGAGTCGAACTCGGACCCAACCGAAGTCAGGGCTTAGCAATGAGCGGTAGTCTAGAACAGTTTTTGACAGATCTGTCACGCGGGCTTGAGCGCACGATGGTGGCGGTGAACAAGGAACTCACCTTGCGTCAGCGCATCAAACGCACATGGTCCATGCGCCAGTGCGCGCGCTTCCTGAACGTGAGTATACAGTACCTTACCAAGTTCGCCAATTCGAGCGATGACTTTCCCGCCGGCGAATATGTTGGAAGAGAGCGAGTCTTCACGCTGTCCGAATTGATGCGGATGCGGGCTCTTCTCGCGGCCTCGGCAAAGCGACCCTACGATTATCTGGCCTGGCGCAAACCCGACGCCCCCTTGCCCGTCATCTCGTTTGCCAGCCAGAAAGGCGGCACCGCCAAGAGCCTGAGCGCCGCGCATTTTGCGCAGTATCTCAGTTTGCACTACGGTATGCGGGTTGGTGTCATGGACGCCGACCCGCAAAGCACCATAACGCTCTATTTTGTCGGGGGAGAGGGTCTTCCTCAGATGCCGGATGAAAACACCGCCTCCATGGTGGACTTTGCCGGACTCTTTCAATCAGAAAACGCGCCATACACCGATCACGATGCGCAAACGCTCGACAGCTTCTTTCTCAAGACCTCCTGGCCGGGGCTGCGCCTGTTGCCAGCGCATGGCGAAACATCCGAGGGTGAGATCCAGATTGCACGGCTTGTCCGCGAAGCGCCTGCGGGAAAGAGCTTTTACCGCTACCTGCGCGATGCAATCGACCGATGGAAGGCAGGCCACCCCCCAAAGACGCTGCCCAATGAGCTGGCGGTCGACGGCAAGGTCGATCAGAATCGGCTGGACTCGGCTCTGACCGAAACCCTGGACGTCATCATCATCGACTATCAGCCAGCGCTTACCCTGTTCCAGTTGAACAACGTGATTGCCTCGTCTTCGCTGGTTATTCCGCAAACCATGAAGGGGTTCGACATCGCGACGTTGTCGACCTTCGTGAGCGGGCTGCTCGGGATGCTTCAGCACATCCTGGCCCATGAAAGAATCGAAATCGGATCCGGTGCCAACATGCTGTTGCCGACGATCGTCCAGCGGTCCAATGCGCAGGATCTCAACCACATCGGAAACCTGCTGGAACATTGCCCCACGGAAATCCTGCCGGTGTTCTACCTGCGCTCCGATGCTATCTCGAATGCGTCCGACGTCTATCAGTCCGTATATGAATACGAGCCGGATACGCCGGGAAAGCGCAAGGGGATCAATCGGTTCATCACGAATGCCGATGCCGTCAACGACGCCATAGTGTCGCGGCTCTGGCCTGGCCTTGAACGTGGCTATGCCAATACATGGATGGACGAATTCTATGAGGATGACGGCGAGGGTGACGCATGAAACGCAGTATTCCAAGGTCGCTGGTCAGCAAGGCAACCAATCCCGACACACCCAAGGAGCACGTGGCCGGTTCCGAAGGCAGGACGGAACCGGGTGATGCGGTTTCGACGCCTTTCAAGGGGGCCGGCAGTGCCTGGAAATCAGGGGCGCTTGCGCAGTCGCAAGCCGCCGTGGAGCGCAGCAGATACGAGCTTTGTTCCGATATCCTTCACGGTCGTCACGAGATCAGCCTGACTCAGGACCAGATCTCTGATCCGATGGGGACCGACCGCCGACAAGACTGGATGTCTCAGGACGCTTTCAGGTCTTTGGTAAGCAGCATTGCCACGAACGGGCAGGACACGCCCATTCTGGTCTGGCCCGAAGATCCGGACTGGACGCCGGATTCGCTGGATCCGACGAATGTCGCCGGCGTTCCATTTGTGATGCTGACGGGGCGTCGCCGACTGGCAGCCGCGTCAGAACTTGGCATTCCCCTTCGTGCGATCCTTGCCCCGCCTGATGCGCGACATGCCGAGAACAGCACGTTCGAGATGTTGTTCCTACGGTTCCGCGAAAATGAGGAACGTGAAAACCTTAGCCCGTTTGAGCGTCTGGTTTCGATTGGCGAAATGTATGAGACGCTGGCGTCTGGCGAAAAAAGGCTGACAGCCGTCGCCTTCGCCAAGAAAATTGGTGTGCATGAAAGCCTGGTCTCACGCGCGCGCGCCGTATTCGCCGCGCAGGAGCAAATCTTGAACGCGTTCAAGAATGTCTACGACATGAGTTTTCGCGATTTGCAGGGGGCGCTGGCGAGCCTGGAGAGCGTGAGCAAACCCAAGGCCAAGCCAAGGGCCAAGCCGCGAAAGCTCACGGTGAAGCGCAAGGTGGGCCACCGAAATCTTTCGGTCACGTCTGTCGATGGGAACTTGTCGATCAAGGTCGCGGGTATGCCGATAGATCAAGAGCGCCTTGAGAAGCTTGGAGATCTGGTCGCGAGCTACTTGAGCAGCGAAACCCCGGACAAGACGACCGGCTGACGACCCTGTTCTCGAAATGGTCATCTGAACGACGAGGCAACGAGTAAAAGGAACGACGCGTGAACTAACGGCAAAAGAAAAGCCCCCAAGCGGTGTGGCCTGAGAGCTGATCTAATGGTTTGGTCGCCTTCAAGATAAGTCTCACAAGGTTCACTGTCAACGAAGAACGCTTCCGAGCGAACGGCATTCTTTTGCCTCCACATAATCGGAGGTGAGATACAGGCATGAAACATACAGGTTGGCGCAAGCCAACGCCGGGTCTTGGGGTTGCTGAGCAGCTTGCCCAGGCCGGCGAACGGGTAGCTGTACCCAAAACACGGGCATTTGTCGCGCTCAAGCGCGTCGGGGCGCATATTGGCCTCAAGGCAGCTGACATGATGCTGCTCGATACGCTGGGGGCATTTACCCAGTCCCAGGACTGGGAGCAGGGGCGGCGCCCGATCGTCTGGGCCTCGAACGCCTATCTGATGGAGCAGACGGGGTTCTCGCTATCGGCGCTCAAACGCCACGCACGGCGTCTCGCGGAAATCGGAGTTATTTCCTTCAGGGATAGCCCCAATGGCAAACGGTGGGGACGCAGGGATGCGAATGGGCGCATCGTCGAGGCGTATGGCTTCGACTTGTCGCCGCTTTCGGCCCGTGTCGAAGAGTTCGAGGAACTACAGGCAGAATTGCAAGCCGAGCGTGAACTGTGCCAGCGCATGAAGCGCCAGATCACCGTGGCACGTCGGATGATCCGCGCCCGCATAGAGGCGGCGCTCAGCGATGCGCTGCGCGGCCCATGGATGCAGTTCACCGGCCTCTTCAAAGAGCTTCTGGATCGGCTTCCGCGACGCCGTGAACCTTCTGCGCGGTTGGAACGGCTGCTGACCAGGTTCAAGGAGCTCCAGGAACGGGTCGAGTCCGTCTATCTACAAGCGATAGGTGCAGAAAACTCTGTGGAAAACTGCGGCGATGACGGCCTTCAAGCGGGTCGGAACGCTCCCGAAATGGACCCCAGGGAGGTCATTTCAGGACCCCACATACAATCTACAATTCAACTTCATCCTGTAACTAGTAACTCGCGGGAAACATCCGAAATCCACGGGCCGGCACCTCACACACCACAAAAAAAGCCGACTGCAGAGAAGCTCGACGTCTCGGATGCGAATGACCGCCAGACGAAGGCAACGCTCGACCTGTCGACAATCATGCAAGCCTGTCCTGAATTTGCGTCCTGGGCGCAGAATATGGGTGGGTTCCTAAAGAGCTGGGGCGATCTGCATCGCGTTGCCGGGCAGCTCAGACCGATGATCGGCATCTCCGATCACACCTGGAACGTCGCGCAGGGCCGGATGGGAAAACAGGTGGCCACAGCGGCTTTCGTGCTTGTTTTCGAGAAGCACAGCACGGGTGAAATTGCTTCTCCAGGCGGATATCTGCGCGGCATGGTGGCAAAAGCCGGGGCAGGGGAGCTGCATCTCGAGCGTAGTTTCTATGGTCGACTCAGCGAGCAGGCAGCGTGATGGGGCAGGGGCGACAGATATCGACGGCATTGCACCGTTTCATCCAGAAGCGGCGTCCGCCGGTGGCAAAACTCCGATACCAAAGGGCTCGCGATCAAGCAGGCCTTACGCGCACACATGTGTTTTTGCGACTGCGGCGATTGAGCGCCCGCGGCGACACCGTTCTAATGGCTTGCGGAACCGTTCTCGCAAGGCGGTCTCGAAGCAGTGTGGGAGCTTGCGCAGGCTTTCGTCGCCGCGCCCTGAGCAGTGGTCCGCCGGACTGCGGTGCGCATTGCCGGCTTGAAGGTGCGATACCGCAAAGGAACAAGAAAATGGACAGCCAGCCGCAGCAACCATCACCGCAACAGCCAGCCGAGGGGGACGGCCCGCTTGCCGGCTACAGGGTGCTTGATCTTTCGGTCAACGTGCTGGGCCCGGTGGCGACGCAGATCCTCGGCGACATGGGCGCCGACATTATCAAGATCGAGTCACCCGACGGCGATTACACACGCCAGGTGGGCCCCGCACGCAACCCGAAGATGGGGGCGCTGTTCCTCAACACAAACCGCAACAAGCGTTCGGTCGTGCTTGACCTCAAGAAGCCCGACGCGCGGGTCGCGCTTCTTGATCTCGCGCGTTCGGCGGATGTGCTGGTGCATTCGATGCGCCCCGGCGCCGCCGAACGGCTGGGCGTCGACTACGACGCAATCAGAGCGGTCAATCCCCGCATCATCCACGCCTCGGCTTCGGGCTTCCGACTGGACAGCGAGCGCCGCGACTGGCCCGCATTCGACGATGTGATCCAGGGCGCCAGCGGTGTCGCCGGGATGATGCACCGGGCCACCGGCGAGCCGCGCTATTTCCCTACGGTGATTGCCGACAAACTATGCGGTTACATCCTGGCATCGTCCATCGCGATGGCCTTCGTCTGGCGCGAGCGTACCGGCCACGGGCAGCAGGTGAACGTGCCAATGATGGATGCGATGGTCAATTTCAACCTGATCGAGAATCTGTGGGGGGCGACGCTTGACCGGCCCGATCTTGGGCTGGGCTACAGCCGGGTGTTCTCACCCCATCGTCGGCCCTATCCGACGCAGGACGGGCACATCTGCGTGATGGCGGCGACGGACAACCAGTGGCTGCGTCTCTTCGATGCCATAGGCCGTCCCGAGCTGCGCGACGACCGGCGATTTGCCACGGCCGAGTGGCGCACCGACCACATTGACGCGCTATACGGGATCCTCGCCGAGGCGATCGCGGGGAATACAACCGCCGCGTGGCGCCGCCAATTCGATGCCGCCGATGTGCCGAACGGGCCGGTCAACAGCTTGGAGGATCTTCTGGTTGATCCCTACCTGGTCCAAACCGGGTATTTCGAGCGCCACGAGCACCCGACAGAGGGCGTCCTCGTGGCGCCGCGGATACCGGTCCAGTTCTCGGACAGCCCCGGGCGGGTGCGCCGTCTGCCACCCCGGCTGGGTGAGCACACGGAAGAGGTGCTTTCCGAAATCCGCCCTCTGCACGGCGGCGCCTGACGGAACCGGACCAGGCCGGCAGCCTCCCGTCTCCCTCCATGCCCTCCGGCTTTTCCAAAGCCGAACGGAGCGCCAAAGCGGAACAGTCGAACCGATCCGGATCTGTCAGCCGAATTGTTGACGCCCCGCCAGATAGAGGACTCATTCCCGCCAGGAGAGGCGGCGGGCCCGCGCCCGGCCAGGGCTGGCGTTCTTTCAACTTGTCTTGCGCCACATCCCCCGCGTCACGCACTTCGCGACCGGAACAGGCGGTGCCCGGTTGGCCAGGATCGGGACATCGCCAACCGGACCGGCTTTCATTGCGTTTCCGGCGCTGCCCCTTTTACTGCGCGGTATAGCCGCCATCGACGACCATTTCGGATCCGGTCATGAAAGACGCCTCGTCGGACGCCAGAAACAACACCGCCCGGGCCACTTCTTCCGGCTCCGCCGGGCGCTGCAAGATCGTTGTTCCAAGTATCTCTTTCTGACCGCTTGGGTCGGCCAGAATGTCTTGGGTCATCGCTGTGCGGATCACGCCAGGATGAACCGAATTCACCCGGATGTTGAACTCGGCGTAATCCACCGCCGTCGCCTTGGTAAACAGCCGGACCGCGCCCTTGGTCGCTTGGTATGCCGCTGACGAGGGCGCGCCGACCAGGCCATAGATGGACGAGATATTGACGATTGCTCCGCCGCCGGCGGCTTTCATGTTCTCCAAAACCGCCTTGGTGCCCAAAAAGACGCCCTTGGTATTGATCGCAAAGATCTTGTCCCAGTCGTCTTCGGTCGTGTCCTGAACGGGCTTCATGACCAGGATACCGGCATTGTTGACCAGCACGTTGATGTTGCCGAATGCCTTGTTCCCTTCTGCAATGGCGTTTTGCCAACTCGCGGCGTCAGACACGTCCAGATGCACCGCCGCGGCGCGGCCTCCCGCGTTCTCGATGTCCTTCGCCACGGCGCTCGCGCCCGCATCGTCAACATCGGCGACGATAACCTGCGCACCTTCCGCGGCAAAGATACGCGCCTCGGCGGACCCCATGCCCTTGGCCGCACCGCTGATCAAAGCCGTCTTTCCCTGAAGTCGTTTCATGACGATCACCCTTTCAGATTGCTGTGACGGCAATTTTACAGGATGCGGCGGCCGTTCCTTTTGACAAGGATCAACTTCTGCCTCGTCATATCTCAGAACGACCGTGGCATACCCAGAATATGCTCGCCGACATAGGACAGGATCAGGTTGGTCGAGATCGGGGCCACCTGATACAGCCGGGCCTCGCGGAACTTGCGCTCGACGTCGTATTCGCGCGCGAAGCCAAAGCCACCATGGGTCTGGAGACAGGCATTGCCCGCTTCCCAACTGGCTTCGGCCGCCAGCAGCTTGGCCATATTCGCCTGCGCTCCGCAATCCTGCCCGGCATCGAAACGCCGACAGGCCTCAAAGCGCATCAGGTTCGCGGCCTCGACATTCACATAGGCCTTGGCGATGGGAAACTGCACGCCCTGATTCTGCCCGATGGGACGGTCAAAAACGACACGCTCGCCGGCATAGGCGCGCGCCTTGTCCACGAACCAATAGCCGTCGCCAATACATTCCGCCGCGATCAGCGTCCGTTCGGCGTTCAGCCCGTCGAGGATATGGTAAAAGCCGCGCCCCTCGGTGCCGATCAGGTTCTCGGCCGGGATTTCGAGATTGTCAAAGAACACCTCGTTCGTTTCGTGTCCGGGCATATTGGCGATGGGGCGGACTTCCATGCCATTTCCGATGGCCTCTTTCAGATCGACCATGAAGATCGACAGACCCTGGGATTTCTTTTTGACATCCTTCAGCGGTGTGGTGCGGGCCAGCAGGATCATCAGGTCGGAATGCTGGATACGGCTGATCCAGACCTTCTGACCGTTGATCTCGTACCGATCGCCCTTTTTGACCGCTGTGGTCTTGAGCTTGGTGGTATCGGTTCCGGTGGTCGGTTCGGTCACGGCCATGGATTGCAGGCGCAACGCGCCGCTGGCGATGCCGGGCAGGTATTGCTGCTTTTGCGCGTCCGAGCCGTGCCGCAAAAGCGTGCCCATGTTGTACATCTGCCCGTGGAAGTGACCGGCATTGGCGCCACAGCGATTCGCCTCTTCCATGATGATAGAGGCTTCGGTCAGACCGAGGCCCGAGCCGCCATATTCCTCGGGGATCATCGCCGCCAGCCAGCCCTCGCGGGTCAGCGCGTCGACGAATTCTTCGGGATAGGCGCCATCCTCGCCGAACCTGCGATGATACTCCGGCGGAAATTGCGCGCAGAGTGCACGAAGCGCGTCGCGCAGATCGTTATGGGTGTCGGGTGCCGAAGTCTGCATCGTTCAAGCCGCTCCCGGGCCGGAGGTTTCGAGGATCTCTTCTTCGGCGCGCTGCCACAATTCGAAGGAGATCGGATTTTCGCTTTCCTCAAGGATGTGACCGACCAGCCCGATGGCGCGTGCCATCACGCCGAAACCGCGCACGATCTTCCAGGGGAAACCGAATTCGCAGCAGATCGCACCGATCGCACCTGTGGCATTGATCGGCAGCATCTTGCCGGACTTTTCCTCGGCGACGGTCTGAATTTTCTGGATCAGTTCGATGTATTCGCCGGATTTTCCATTCTCGGCCGCGATCTGGAACAGACGTGGCGCGCGCGGGTCAACCGGCTTGTGCACCGGATGGCCCAGCCCCGGAACGATGGCCTTTTTGGCGCGGAATTTTTCGACAGTCTCCAGCGCGATGGCGTCCAGATCGGCGCCGGTGCCCAGCTTGTCCTCGGGCAGCGCTTCGTAAAGCATCTTCGACGCGCCTTCCATTGATCCGACAAAGACCGTGCCCAGCCCGCACAGCCCCGCCGCGACGGCCGCCTGCAGCGATTCCGGCGCGCCCATATAGGTCATGCGCGCCGCCAGAGCCGAAGGTGTGATGCCGTGTTCGACCAGGGTGATGATGATGGCGTTGAAGACGCGACTTTCCTCGGGCGTGGCCTTGCGGCCCGTCAACTGAAGAAAGGCAAGATCGCCAAGGTTCATGTGCCCCAGAATTTCGTTGGGCAGGTCGAGACCGCGCACGCAGATCTTGTCGGGGGTGCTCCAGCCGATTTTCGAGCTGATCTTTTCCTTGCGCTTTCCCATCAGACCGGATCCCACGAAAAGACATCCGCTGATACTTCAAGCGGTGTGAATTGCGACTTGAGCGCGGGAATGGCGCGCTCGGCGATTTCATCGGCGGTCCAGCCCTCGCCTGAATGGACAGAGCGCACCGGGCGGGGTTGGTTGAACAGGAATATCTCGTTCTTGCGTACCGCGAAGATCTGCCCCGAGACGTCCGACGCACGGTCGCTCATCAGGAAACAAGCCATCGGCGCGACTTTGGCCGGCGTCATTTCCTTGATCTTCTCGACGCGGGCCTGCTGTTCCGGCGTGTCGGTCTTGATCGACGAGATCATCCGGCTCCAGGCGAAGGGCGCGATGCAATTGGAACGGACGTTCCAGCGCTTGAGGTCAAGCGCCACCGACTTCGAAAATGCGGCGATGCCCAGCTTGGCGGCGGAATAATTCGCTTGCGCGAAATTGCCGATCAGCCCCGAGGTCGAGGTCATGTGCACAAGCGCGCCGCCCTCCTGCTCACGGAAATGGTCGGCGGCGGCGCGGCTGGTGTTGAACGCACCGTAAAGATGCACCTTCACCACCGCGTCGAAATCCTCATAGGTCATCTTGTGGAAGAACCCGTCGCGCAGGATGCCGGCGTTGTTCACCACGGCGTCGATGCGGCCGAATTCCTTGACGCCCGCCTCGATCATCGCGCGCGCGGCGTCGGGATCGGTTACGTTGCCGCCATTGGCAACCGCATCGCCGCCAGCGGCCTTGATTTCATCGACTACCTTTTGCGCCGCGGTTTCGGTTTGCCCGGTGCCTTTCAGCGACGCGCCCAGATCGTTGACCACCACGGCGGCGCCTTCGGACGCGGCCATCAGCGCAATATCGCGCCCGATCCCGCCGCCCGCGCCAGTGACCAGAACCACTTTTCCATCAAGTGCCTTCGCCATTTTCGTCGTTCCCCCTCAGCTTGCCTTGCGGTACTTGTCGAGCCCGCCAGTATGCATGACGCGGCCCATAAGCGGCGCGTCGATAATCTCTTCCGCCTTGACCGCGGCTGCGATCAGCTTGTCCAGGTCGATGCCGGTTTCGATGCCAAGTTCATGGCACAGGAAAACCGCATCCTCCGTGCAGACATTGCCGGCGGCGCGCGCGTGGCCGTGGCCCGCGAAAGGACAGCCGCCAAGGCCCGCGACCGAGCTTTCGAACATGTCCACACCCATCGACAGGGCGGCATAGACATTGGCGATGCCAAGCCCGCGCGTGTCGTGAATGTGCATGCCGATGCGCGCATCCGGCGCCATCTCGCGCAGCGCACCGATCATCCGCTTGACCGCCTCCGGATTGCCCCAGCCCATGGTATCGGCGACCACCAGGATCGGCACCGGAATCTGCTCTTCGTCGCAAAGTTGCAGGATAAAGCGGAAATCGTCCAGTATGCGCTCCTGCGGCATGGGGCCTTCGAAGTTGCAGCCAAACGCCGTCATCACATAAGCCGCATCGACAGTGTAGCCTTCTTCCTTGTAAAGACGGACCCAGTCGCGTTGTTTCTCGCGCATTTCGGCAGAGGAGCAATTATTGTTCGACTGCGCAAAGGCTTCGGACGGGTAGAACAACAGGCGCGGGTCGATATCGACCTCATGTGCGGTCAGGGCCTTGCGAAACCCCTTGTCGTTCAGCCACAGCGACGTGTAGTTCACGCCGGGCTTGCGCTTGATACGCTGGAACAACTCGCCGGTATCGGCCATTTGCGGCACATATTTGGGGCTGACGAAACTGCCCACCTGAATGCGTTTCAGACCGGTCTCGCTGAGCATGTCGATCAGCTCGATCCGATCCTCGATCGGATAGATCTTCTTTTCAATCTGAAAGCCCTCGCGCGGGCCTTCTTCACGGAATTCGACGAATTTGGGAAAGTCGCTCATCTCATCACTCCTCGGGTGCTAGGATCTCGGCGATGACCTGGCCGCGATCGACCATGTCCCCATTCGAGACGGATATGTTGCTGGCGATCCCGGCTGCGGCAGCGCGGATCGAGATCTCAAGTTTCATGGATTCCATGATCGCAATCACGTCGCCCTCGGCCACGGTCTGACCCTCGGCCACCTTGATCTCGACGATCATCCCGGTCAGCGGAGAGGCCACCGCACGATCCGCCGCCACATCTCCCCCCGCAAAGTCCAGAGGTGCGGCAGGGCGGAAGACCAGACGCCCTTCGGGCGTGTCCATCTCGATCACCCCCGCGTGCAGCCGCGCGTTGATGTGGTGGACCGTGTCGCCCTCGCTCAGGCGCCACCGGCCCGGCTTGATTTCGCGGGCGGTCAATGTCGCCGCATCGCCGGTTTCCGACAGAACGGTGTAGCGGTCCTTGTGCTTGACCGGCCCGACGCGCAACTCTTCGGAGGCTCCGCCGGAATCGGTCAGTGTCACACGCTGTCCGGCTTCGATCGCATCGCCACCCAGGCCAAGCCGCCAGCCGGTGAAGCTGTCGCGATTGGTCCAGGGGTCGGCACATAAATCACGACGCGACGTGGCTACGAACAGAACGGCGGCGGCGGCCTTCCACAGCTCGGGGCGGGCCAGAGACCCTGCCTGTGTCAGCTCGTCGAGCCTGCCGTCGATCCAGCGGGTATGAACCTGCATCTGTTCGAATTCAGGGTCACGCGCCAACGCCGTCAGAAAGGCACGGTTGGTTTGCACGCCCTCGACCGCGACGTGGTCCAAGGCTGTCGCCAGCCGCGCCAATGCGGTTTCCCGGTCCGGCGCGTGGACGATCAGCTTGGCGATCATGGGATCGTAGAAGGGTGTGACCGCGTCGCCTTCTTCGACACCGCTGTCGATGCGCAAACCATCCGGCAGGCTGAGCGTAGTCAGCGTACCCGTTGACGGCGCGAATTGCATCGCCGGGTCTTCGGCGTAAAGCCGCGCCTCGACCGCGTGGCCGCTGATCGCCAGATCGTCCTGCACCAGGCCAAGGCCCGCGCCTTCGGCAATGCGCAGGTGCAGCGCGACAAGGTCCAGCCCGGTGATCGCCTCGGTGACGGGGTGTTCGACCTGAATGCGCGGGTTCACCTCAAGAAAAAAATACTCCTCGCCGGCAACCAGAAACTCCACCGTGCCGAGGCCGCGATAGTCCAGCGTTTCGCCCAGGCGCACCGCGTCATGCGCGATATCGTCCAGAAGCGTGCGGGGCAGGCCCCAGGCGGGCGCCTCTTCGATGACCTTCTGGTGACGCCGCTGAAGCGTGCAGTCGCGTTCGAACAGGTGCACCACATGCCCCTTGCCGTCGCCAGCGATCTGCACCTCGACATGGCGCGCCTCGGGCAGGAATCTTTCCAGAAGCAATCCTTCGGAGCCGAAGGTGGATTTTGCTTCGCGCAGCGCGCCCTCGATGTCCTCAACCAGGGTGGCCTCGTCGGTCACCAGGCGCTGTCCGCGCCCGCCGCCGCCACCGACCGCCTTGAGAAGGACCGGCAGGCCCATTTCCCGGACCTCCGCTGCGATCTGCCGGGGGTCCGACCGCGCGCCCTCGGCGCCCGAGATCACCGGCACACCGGCGGCCACGGCGGCCTCTTTGGCGCTTGCCTTGTCGCCGAAGCGTTCGAGCGTTTGCGGCGTAGGCCCCATGAAGATCATGCCGGCGGCCTCGACCGCACGGGCGAAATCGGGGTTCTCGGCCAGAAAACCGTAGCCGGGGTGGATCGCATCCGCGCCGACCGACTGCGCGGCGGCAATCACCGCGTCGATCTTCAGATAGCTTTCGGATGCCGGGCCTGCTCCGACGCAGACGGAGTGCCCGATTTCGCGGACATGCAGGGCGTTGGCGTCGGCCTCGGAATGCACGCCGACAGGGGTGATACCGCTGGCCCGCGCGGTGCGCGCGATCCGGCAGGCAATTTCGCCGCGGTTGGCGATGAGAAGCGTTTTGATTTTCATGACTCGCGCCTCACATTCTGAACACGCCGAAATTGGTTTCGACCTTTGGCCTGCGCGAAGTTACGTCCAGCATGAGCGCCATGACATCGCGGGTTTCGCAAGGCTCGATCACGCTGTCGATCCAGAGGTTCGAGGCGAAATTATACGCGCCTTGAAAATCCTCGTATTCCTTGCGGATCGGGGCCTTGAAGGCTTCCTCCTCCTCGGGCGTCCAGCTCTTGCCCTCGCGCGCGTTGATCTGAGCGCGCACCTGCGCCAGCACGCTGGCGGCCTGCTCTGGCCCCATGATGGCAGAGCGGCCCGTAGGCCAGGCGAACGTTGCATCCGGCTGGAACGGGCGGCCCAGCATGGCCAGGTATCCCGCGCCGTAGGAGCCGCCGGTGATGATGGTGAACTTTGGCACCCGGGCCGAAGACATGGCCGTGATCATCTTGGCCCCGGCCTTGGCGATGCCCATCTGCTCGACCTCGCGGCCCACCATGAAGCCGTTCACATCCGCGAGGAACAGCAGTGGAATGTCGCGCTGGACGCAGAGATTGATGAAATGTGTGGCCTTCAGCGCGGCCTCGACGAACAGCACGCCGGTGTTGGCAAGGATGCCGACCTCGTGGCCGTGGATGCGGCCCCAGCCGGTCATGATGGTATCGCCGTAAAGCGGCTTGAATTCGTGGAAGTCGCTGCCGTCCACCAGCCGCGCGACGATCTCGCGGTTGTCGGTCGGCACCTTGGTGTCGCGGCTGACAATGCCGTAGATCTCCTCGACCGGATAGGCTGGCGCGCGCGGCGGTTCGGGGGTCTTGCGGGGCAGGGGCTTTTCGCCCAGATGGCTGACGATTTCGCGCGTGATCGCCAGTGCATGCGCGTCATCCTCGGCCAGGTGATCTGTCACCCCCGAAACGGAAGAATGCATCTTGCCGCCGCCCAGTTCTTCGGCTTCGACTTTTTCGCCGGTCGCCGCGAAGGTCAGCTCTGGCCCGCCAAGATACATGAAGCCCTGGCCGCGCACGATCACCACCTCGTCGCAAAGCGCGGGGATATAGGCACCACCCGCAGTGCACGGGCCCATGACCACGGCGATCTGCGGAACGCCGTCGCCCGACATGCCGATCTGCTGGTGAAAGATCGAACCGAACTGACCCTCATCGGGGAAAATGTTCTCTTGATCCGGCAGGAACGCGCCGCCGGAATCGACCAGCGTGATTACGGGCAAGCGGTTCTTCCAGGCGACTTTCTGGGCGCGGACATGCTTGCGCGAGGTCATGCCGAAATAGGTGCCACCCTTCACGGTGGCGTCATTGGCGATGATCATGCACTGACGGCCCTCGATCACGCCGATGCCGGTGATGATCCCTGCGCCCGGCGGCACGCCGTCATATTTGTTCAGCCCGGCAAGTTCACCGAGTTCCAGAAAGGGCGTGCCCGGGTCGATCAGACGCTCGATACGCTCACGCGGCAGGATCTTGCCTTTGGACAAGTGTCTGTCCCGCGCCTTTTCGGGACCACCGACACGTTGTTGCAGGCGAAGCGCATGCAGCTCGACGATCTTTTCGCGATACCGCGCGTCGTTTTCCCGGAAGTCGTCGGACCCGGTGTCGAGAAGGGATTTCATTTTTGTCATGGCAGGTCGGGGTATTCTCTCAGAACGAAGGCGACCTTGGCGGCGCCGGGTTTTTCGAACGTGTCGGGCGCGATCAGACGAACGTCGGCCTTGAAGACAAGAGCGTCGCGCAGACGCTGTTCGATTTTCTTCTTGAGGGCGTCGTCATCCGCCGGATCGCGGTCGGGACCGCGTTCGACGATCACCTTCAGCGCGCCCTGCGTGGTATGGCCTGCGAAATCGGCCACGATGCGCATGACGCCGTTGGTGTCCGGCACCATCTCGGTCACCACGCTGTTGATGGCCGAGGGGAACACATTGGCGCCGCGCACGATCAGCATGTCATCGGTCCGGCCGGTGCAGCGGATCTTCGGGCCGGTGCGCCCGCAGGTGCATTCGGTGTCGATGACCTCGATATAGTCGCCCGACCGGAAGCGCACGACCGGGCTGGCCTGCCGCCCGATCGCCGTATAGATCATCTCGCCCTCGGCACCTTTTTCCCAGGGAATGATCCTGCCGCTTTCGGGGTCGAGCAGTTCGGTGATGATGTAGTCCATGTTGACCATATGCATCCCCGACTGTGCATCGCATTCGGCCCAGTAGGTCACGCCCAGATCGGTGCCGCCCAGCATTTCGCAGCATTTCGCACCCCAGGCCGCTTCGATCTTGGCGCGAATTGCCGGGATGCCGCCACCGGGTTCGCCACCAACGACAATTTGCTCGACGCCCAGCTCGGTGGCTTTGCATCCAAGCACCTCCGGCGCCTTATCCGCAAGGTGCAGAACGAAATTCGGGGCGCCCACGATGCAGCGCGGCCGCGTGTCGGCGCAGGCGCGCAGCAGCCGTTCCGCGCCACCGTCGGCGCCCACCGGCACGTCAATTGCGCCCATATACTGCAAACCCTGCATCACCGGGATGCCGCCGACAAAGCCTTTGGCCAGCGAAAACGCATGCAGCGCCATGTCGCCGGGACGCACGCCATTGGCGAAGAAACAGCGCGCCGTCATCTCGTGCCACATTTCGGTATCGGCTTCGGTCAGCGCCACATAGGACGGGTTGCCGGTTGTGCCGGATGAGGCCTGCATCTGGATGATGTCGGCCATCGGCGCGGCCCGGTGCTTGCCGAAGGGCGGTTCCGCGGCAAGGCTTTCGCGGATTTCGGTCTTGTAGGTAAACGGCAGCTTCTGCAGGTCTTCGATGGTGCGGATATCGTCGAAATCGACACCCGCCTCCGCGAACCTTTCCTGATAGAAGGTCGAGTTCGCCTTGAGATAGGCCATCTGCTCGCGCAGCCGCTCTTCCTGAATGCGGCGCACTTCGTCGAGCGGCGTGCCCTCGATCTCGTGCCAGAAGCGATCGTTCACCTTGTCGGCGGCGTCCTGCCGCCGGAAGCGCATTCCAAATTGCATGTCGTCCTCCCTTACAGGCCGCGCGATCAGTAGGATCGCGGCAGGCCCATGACCTTTTCGCCGATAAAGCTGAGGCACAGCTCGCGGTTCACGGGTGCTGTGCGCAGCAGGCGTACCAGCGGATACATTTCGTAAAGCCCCGTATCTTCGGTAAAGCCCGACCCGCCATGGGCCTGAAGCGCGGCATCCACGGCCTCGATTCCGGCTTCGGCGGCGGCGTATTTGGCCATGTTCGAAGACGCACCCGCAGGCAGCTTGTTGTCGAATTCCCATGCGGCGCGGCGGGTCATCAGGCTGGCCATCTCGACCGCTGTATGCGCCCTGGCCATCGGGTGCTGCACACCCTGATGCGCCCCGATGGGCTGGCCGAACACATTGCGCTCGGAGGCATAGGCCACGCCCTTGTTCAGGGCGAACCGGCCGATGCCGCAGCACAACGCGGCAAGGATAATCCGCTCGGGGTTGAGGCTGTCGAACAGGATCGAGAACCCTTCGTCCACCTCGCCGACCACATCCTCGGGGCCGAGATCCACCTCGTCGAAGAAAAGCGTCCATTGTTCCTCGGGCAAGGGGATCGAGATTTTCACCCGCTGCTTTTCCACGCCCTTTTTCTTCAGATCCACGGCAAAAAGGGTAAAACCGTCGGTCTTGCGGCTGACTTCGGTGTGCGGCTTGGTCCGCGCCACGACCAGACAGTAGTCCGATACCTCGGCGCCGGTGATAAAGGTCTTTTCCCCCGACAGGCTGAACCGGTTGCCCCGGCGTTTGGCCAGCGTGGTGGCCTTCATCGTGTTGGATCCGGCCCCCGGTTCGGTGATCGCGAAACAGAACTGGATATCGCCCCGGCAGGCAGCCGGAAGAAGCTCTTTCTTGTGGAACTCGGACCCGTGGCTGGCGATGTGGGCCAGCGACATGGTCGGGCCGACCACCATCATCAGCAGCGGAATGCCGTGATTTGCGGTGCCCTCCATGAACAGGGCCATTTCGGTCATGCCAAGGCCGGCGCCGCCGTATTCCTCGGGCACCATGATCCCCAGAAAACCGTCATCGGCAATCTGTTTGAACATATCGTGCGGGAACTCATGCTTGCGAGCGTGTTCGAGCCAATACGCATTGTCATATTTCTGCGCCAGCTGGCCGCCATATTCGTAAATCTGGCGTTGTTCGTCGTTCAAAGTGAAATCCATGGTGTCTTCTCAGCCTTTGAAAGCGGGGTCGCGGCGGTTTTCGAAAGCATCAAGGCCTTCGGCGACGTCGTCGCTGGGCAGCGCGCGCACCGCGGCGTCGCGCTCAAGCCGCATTTTCTGGTCGATGCCCAGGTCCGCACCTTCCCGTGCCAGACGTTTCATCTCGGCGATACCGGGGCGCGAACGGGTGGCGATCTTTTGACAATACTCAAGCGCGGTCTGATGCAGCTCCGCATCGGGCACCACATAGTTCACCAGACCGGCCGCTTTCGCCTCGTCCGCCTTGAGCCAGCGGGCCGAGAACATCAGATCAAGCGCCCGGCGCTGGCCCATCAGCCGCGTCAGCCGTTGCGACCCGCCCCAGCCGGGAATCAGGCCGAATTGCGCGTGCTGATCGCCGAATTGCGCGGTTTCGGCCCCGAAGCACACATCGCAAGCCAACATCAGTTCGATCCCACCGGCCAGACACAAACCCTGCACCGCCACTACGACAGGGAGGGAGGAGGTTTCGAGCGCGCGCAGGTTGTTCATTCCAAAAGCGATGAAATGGTCCAGCGCGGCGGGATCGTTCAGTTTACCTTTCACCTCGGCCAGATCGGCGCCGGTGCAGAAGTGCTTGCCTTGCGCCCGGATCAGGATCGACCGGATGTCCCGGTCGGCCTCGAACCCGGCGCGCGCGGCAGCGATGTGCTCATGCACTTGCAGTGAAAGGCAATTAAATTTCTCGGGGCGCGCCAGCTCGATAATGCCGACGCTGCCTTCGGTACTTACGGCGACCGGGTCACTCATTTCGCGGCTCCCTTCGCCTTCTTGTCGTATTGAAGCGCCATCCGCCCGACCTTTTCGCGGGCGATCACCAGCTTCTGGATCTGCGCGGTGCCGTCGCCGATCTGAAGGCCGAGAACGTCGTTGTAACGCTGGTGATGCGGCAGGTCGGTGGTATAGCCGTAATGCCCGTGCAGGATCAGACACTGGTGCAGGATCTCGCAGGCGGTTTTGGGCAGGTACCATTTGCACATCGCCGCCTCGGAGGTGTGGGGCAGGCCACGGTCGCGCAGATCCAGCGTATAGTAGCAAAGCTGGCGCATCATGGTCAGTTGGGTTTCGGCCTCGGCCAGCGGAAAGCTGACGCCCTGGTACTGCACGATGGGCGCGCCGAACGCCTCGCGTTCCTGGACATAGGCCCAGGTTTCATCCACCGACGCCTGCGCCGCGCCGAGGCATTCCAGCCCGATCAGCGCGCGAGAATAGTCAAAGCCTGCCATGATCGTGCCAAAGGCGCGGTCCTGTTCAGCCATCATGTTTTCGGCCGGCACAAACACGTCGTCAAAGAACACCGATCCACGCCCGACAGGCTTGGTGCCGATGTCGTCGAAATGGGTGCGCTTGATGCCGTCCTGATTGAGATCGACAAAAAAGGCGCTGACTCCGCGCGACCCGCCGTCAGGGTCGCCGGTGCGGGCGAAAACCACCGCCGCATCGGCCTGACTGGCAAAGCTCATCGAAGTTTTCTCACCATTCAGCCGCCAGCCGTTGCCGGATTTTTCGGCCTTCAGGATCAGGTTCGCCGCATCCGATCCGCCGCGCGGCTCGGTCAGACCCAGGCCAATGACGGCGTCCCCCGAAACGACCTTGGGCACCCATTCCGACGCGATGTCCTTGGAGGCGTGCTTGGCGACCATGCCGCCCATGAGCGAGCCCAGAAGCTGCACATAGCTTGCGTTGAAATCGGCATAGGCGATCTCTTCGACGATCAGCCCCGAGGTGACAGACGTTTCGCCAAGCCCGCCGAATTCCTCGGGCAGATCGGCGCCGATCAGACCCAGTGCGCCCATCTCTTTGATCAGCGCCCGATCAAAGGTGTGTCCGCTGGCGCGTTCCAGATAGCTGGGCGCCAGCTTCTCCGTTGCGAATCGCTTCGCGGTTTCGCGAAACGCTTTTTGATCTTCTGATGGCTGGAATTGCATCGGTGCCACTCCCCATGACCGAAATTATGTTCTTCCCAAAAATCTAACAAATGTTAGAATACAGATCAAGCGAATTTTTGAGGAGGAGGTGCACAATGACAAACACGCAAAAGGAAAGCTTTGGGACCATGCTTTCGCCGATCCGCGCAGGCCGGCACATGGTGCGAAACCGGGTCATTATGGGGTCGATGCATACCCGGCTGGAGACCGAGCCAGACGGTATCGCCAAACAGATCGCGTTTTACGCCGAACGCGCGCGGGGGGAGGCGGCGATTCTGGTCACCGGCGGGTTTTCCCCGAATGCCGAAGGGATATTCGATCCCGAAGGTCCGCGCATCGACGATCCGAAAGAGGCGCTGAGCCTGCGTCCGATCTGTGAAGCGGTGCAGGCCGAAGGCAGCCTGCTCTGCGCGCAGCTTCTTCATGCCGGGCGCTATGCAAAGATCGAAGGCTGCGTTGCCCCAAGCCCGATCCGGGCGCCGATCAACCGCTATGTCCCGCGCGAAATGACCGACGCCGACATCCGCCGCACCATCGAGGATTTCGCCAAATCCGCCGCCAATGCGCAGGCGGCGGGGTTCGATGGCGTCGAAATCATGGGGTCCGAAGGGTATCTTATCAACGAATTCACCGTCACCCATACCAACAAGCGCAACGACGACTGGGGCGGCTGCGTCGAGAATCGCCACCGTTTTCCGGTCGAGATCGTGCGCGCGGTGCGGGACCGTTGCGGGACCGACTTTCTCATCATTTACCGCATTTCGGCCGCCGATCTGGTCGAGGGCGGCGCGCCCGCCGATGAAATCGCAGACCTGGCGCGCAAGATCGAGGCGGCAGGCGCGGATATTCTGAACACCGGGATCGGCTGGCACGAGGCGCGCGTGCCGACCATCGCCTATCCGGTTCCGCGCGGTGCCTGGCGTCAGGCCGCGGCCAACGTCAAGGCTGCGGTGTCGATCCCGGTCGTCGCCTCCAACCGAATCAACACGCCCGAGCTTGCAGAGGATATCCTTGCCTCCGGCGAGGCCGACATGATCTCGATGGCGCGGCCCTTTCTGGCCGATCCGCATTTCGTCAGGAAGACGCGCGAAGGCCGCGCCGACGAGATCAATACCTGCATTGCCTGCAATCAGGCCTGTCTGGACTTCATCTTTTCGGACCGGCCGGTCGGCTGTCTGGTCAACCCGCGGGCCGGGCGCGAAACCGAATTCCGGGATACGCCGACAGAATCACCACGGAAGCTGGCCGTCGTCGGTGGCGGCGCCGCAGGCATGGCCACGGCATCCGAGGCATCCCGTCTGGGCCACGACGTCACGCTTTTCGAAGCGCAGGACAAGCTGGGCGGGCAGCTGAATCTGGCGCGCGCGGCACCGGGCAAGGACGAATTCGACGAAACCCTGCGGTACTATTCCGGCCAGATGAAAAAGCACGGCGTTACGCTGCGTCTGGGGCAGCGGGCCGGGCTGGACGATCTGACCGGCTTTGACCATGTCGTCATTTCCACCGGGGTGAGCCCGCGCATTCCCGACCTGCCGGGCATCGATCACCCCAGTGTCGCGACCTATGCCGAAATCCTGTCGGGCGCGCGCGTCGCCGGCCAGACCGTCGTGGTGATGGGGGCAGGGGGCATTGGCCATGACGTGGCCGAGTTTCTCGTGACCGAGCCGGCCGAGGCTCACGACACCGACGCGTTCTGCCAGACATGGGGCGTGGACCCGACCTTTGCCGCATCGGGCGCGCTGGCGGGTGATCCGCTGGCGCCCAAGGCATCGCGGCGAAAGGTTGTCATGCTTCAGCGAAAGTCCTCGAAACCAGGCGCGGGGCTTGGTGTGTCCACGGGCTGGATTCTGCGCAACGCTCTGCGCAAGCACGGGGTCGAGGCCTTGGGCGGCGTGGTTTACGAACGCATTGACGACGCGGGGCTGCACATTCTCATGGACGGAGAACCAAAGGTCATTGCCGCCGATACGATCGTGCTTTGCACCGGTCAGGAACCGGAACGGGCTTTGGCCAAAGACCTCACCGCCCGCGGGGCCACGGTCACGATGATCGGCGGCGCAAAAGAGGCCGCCGAACTCGACGCGCTGCGCGCCATCGACGAAGGGGTGCGTCTGGCGCAAAGCCTCTGACCCGCCGATGGCGCGTTCGATCCAGAGTTAGACAGATGCGGCAGGCGGTTCAGGACACCGCCTGCCTGCCACTCCGGTTTCACGAAGGAAACCGGTTGAGGATGCGCCACACCCGGACGGCGTTTCCGTCATCCGGCAACACCCGTCCGTCCAACCAGCGCCATCAGCGTTCCGGTCATCGTGGCGACCAGCTTTTCATCCTGTCCTTTCAACGCATAGGCGCGCGCCTCGCAGATCGTCAGCGTCCTGCCAGGTTTCACCACATCGGCGACGAATCGAAACCGCTGGCCATCGGCGGGGTTGAGCAGGTTGATCTTGAATTCCACCGTCAGCACCGCGGCATCGGCGGGCATCAGCGAAAAGGCCGCATATCCGCAGGCGCTGTCCAGCGCGGTTGATACGATTCCGGCGTGCAGAAAGCCGTGCTGCTGGGTCAGCGCGTCGCTGTGCGCCATCTCCAGAACGATGTGACCGGGCGTCAGGTCGGCAATGCCGATCCCCAGCGTGTGCATCACCTTCTGAAGATCGAAACTGTCGCGCACCCGCGCGTCAAAGTCGGGGTTCTTCGGCTCGAATTGCGCCATGGCGTGATTTCACTCCTTGCTGTCATCCATGATGACCAATCTTAGCCGGTCCTTGATCCCTCGTTCTTGTAACGAAAGGCCAAAAGCGCGCTCTGTGGCCTGAAACCGTAGCGCACCGGGCGGTCGGTCGGCGAAGGCCCGGCAGGATGCCGACATATGCGATTGATCGTAGTAGCCCGCGACCAGCGCCAGATCGCTTAACGGCAGGGCTGGGTCGGCGAAGCGTCCAAGCAGCAGGCGAAACCGGCGGAGCGCCGCAAGACGCCGCCTTGATATGCCGGTCTCTGCCCGTGCCCGGCGGCGTCCGGTCCGGTCGCTGAACGTCTGCGGGGGCGCAGCGAAGGTCAACTCGCTTGCAAGACCGTCCAGCGCCGCAACAAGCGACGGCAGGGCATCATCGCTCTGCCGGACCTTTCCAAGCGCGGCGGCCAATGGCTCTGGCGCCACGGTTCCGGGCCGACGCTCCGGTCGCGCCGACAGCCGCAGCCCGGCGACGATTCCGCAAAAGGATGACGGGCGGGGCACGAAATCCGGGCAGGGCGGCGCGAGCGACATGCGCGTCCCGCCACCTTGATCCGTCACCGAAAGCGTGAACAGATCGGTCGCGAAACGCCCGCTTCCGCGCGCGCTTAACACGTCAGTGTCGCGGAACACGAAGAGATGGTCGACCTGCACCGCAGCGCCCGTTGGCGGCGCCAGTTCAAGATAGAGCGGCGCGGCCGTCAGATCACTGGACGAAAGCATCCCGATTCTCGGCGACGAAATCGTGAAAGCGGCGGGCCGGGCGCCCGAGCACGTCGCTCACCGTGGTCTCGATGCGCCCGAGATAGCCCTTGGGCGCGATCGAGGCCAGTTCCACCATGGCCGCGGCGACCTCGTCCTGCATCCCGCCGGCGACCATCGCCGCCTTGGCGTCATCGGGAGACAGAGGCGCAGAGGTGATGGATCGTCCGGTCACTTCGGACAGGACGGCCGCAATGTCCTCGCCGGTCAGCGCTTCGGGGCCGGTCAGGCCATAAACCTTGCCCGCGTGCCCCGATCCGGTCAGCGCCTCGGCGGCCACATCGGCGATGTCGCGGGCGTCGATCCAGGCCACGGGTCCGCCAAGATCGTCGTAATACACCCCATCCCTTGCGATGCCTTCGGCCTGCCAGAGCAGGTTCTGCATAAAGTAAGTCGGCTGGACAAAGGTCCAGTCAAGGCCGCTTTCCTTCAGTAATTCCTGGGTGTCGGAATGCCACTTGCCAAAGGTCAGCCCCGCCTTTGGCGACGCGCCAAGCCCGGTGGCCAGAACCACATGTCCCACGCCCGCGGCCTTGGCCGCCTCTATCGCGCCGGCTTTCCACCGGCGCATGTCCCGATGCGCGGGCGTCACCAGATAGATCTTGTCCGCACCTGCGCAGGCCTGTTCCAGCGCTGCGGCATCGGTGAAATTCGCGGCGACCGCCTCGCATCCCTTGGCCTTGAGGCCGTCGAGCTTGGCCGGATCGCTGGTGACGGCGCGCACCTGGGCGCCCTTTGCCAGAAGCGTGTCGACAAGGGGGGCGCCGGTGGTGCCGGTGGCTCCGAAGACAGTGATCATGGCTTGTCCTTTCTCAGCTCTGCGATGGGCTGTATGGTTTCGGGGTTACTGATGGATGACAGGTCTCCGGGATCCTCGCCCAGGAAGGCCGCGCGCACGATCCGGCGCATCGTCTTCATGCTGCGGGTTTTCGGAAGCGCCTCGACGAAATGAATTTCGCGCGGGCGGAAGGGCTTCGAGACGACCTGTCCCACCCGGTCCTTGAGCTGTTCGACAAGGGCGTCGTCAGGCGACACACCCGGAGCCGGCACACAGACACAGACCACGGCCACGCCCTTGATATCATCGGGTGCGGCAATGGCGGCGGCATCCACCACCTTTCCGGACTCGGTCAGGGCCGATTCAATCTCGGGCGGCCCGATGCGTTTGCCGGCAATGTTCAGCGTGTCGTCGGACCGGCCGAGGATATACCATGTACCGTTCGGATCGCAGCGCACCCAATCGCCGTGCCGCCAGATGCCGGGGAATGTTGACCAGTAGGTTTCCAGATACCGCTTGCGGTTGCCGGCGATGGCCGGGGTCAGGCCAAGGGGCGGTTGCGTCACGACAAGTTCGCCGACCTCGCCCGGCGCGGCTTCGCTGCCGTCCTCGCGCAGCACTTTCGCCCCGACACCCAGCGCCTGCGCCGAGAATCCTCCGGGCCTGATCTCATGCAGCACCGTCGAGGTCAGGATCGCACCGAAAAGCTCGGTTCCGCCCGAGATATTCAGCGGCACCGCGCGGCGGCGGCAGATATGGTCACGTTGCCAGAGCCAGGCGTCCTCGGTCCAGGGTTCGCCGGTCGAGGCAACGATGCGCAGGGGCGACAGATCGTAACCGGACAGTGGTGCACGATCCTGCGTCATGAACTGCCGCACAAGTGTGGGTGCAACGCCGAGGTGGGTCACTTTCAATTCGGATGCAAGTCGCAACAACCTGAACGGATCACCGGGCATCGAGGGCGCGCCTTCGGCCAGAACCAGCGTCGCCCCCGACAGCAGCACCGACAAAAGGGTCAGTGGCCCCATGACCCAGCCCATGTCGGTCATCCACAGATGCCGGTCGTCGCGCTTCATGTCGAGCCCCAGCAGGAAATCCGCCGTCGCCTTGGCCTGCACACCCAAATGGGTGTGCACCACGCCCTTGGGGCGCCCGGTGGTGCCGGAGGTATAGGCGATGAGCAGTGGCGAGTCCGCCTCTGCCGGATGCGCGGGATAGGTCGGATCCGCATTTCCGACAGTTTCCTGCCAGTCAAGATCGCGGGCCGGATCGGCCGCCGCGCCGCCGAACCGCCGCAGGCTGATGACGGTATGAACCGAGGGCACTTCCTCCAGCGCTTTGACCAGCGTGGACTCCATCCAGACGGGATTGCCCCTTCGTGGCGTGGCATCCGCGGTCAGCACCGCCACGGCGCCGGAATCCTCGAGCCGGCTGGCGATGGCGGGCGGCGCGAAGCCCGAAAACAGCGGCACCGCCACGGCACCCAATCGGGCGATGCCTAAAAAGGCGGCGTCGATTTCGGGGATCATCGGCATGTAGATGCCAACGGCCTGGCCGGGTTTTACCCCGCGCCGGGCCAGCGCCGAGGCCACGCGCGCGGACTCGGCGGCAAGATCGGCATAGGTCCAGCTGCGGCGACACCCGTCTTCGCCGACCCAGTCGATCGCGGTCTTGTCGGCCAGACCTGTCTCGATGCGGGCATCGAGACAGGTTTCCGTCAGGTTCAAGGCGCCGCCGACGGCCCATCGGATCGATTCCGGCCCATCGGACATATCCCGTAACCGCGTGTAGGGGCGATGGAACCGGATGCCGGCAAACTCGATGATCCGGCCCCAGAACCAGTCCGGGTCGGTGTTGGCCCGGCTGGCAAGATCCTCGTAACTGTCCGTGCCACAATCTTTCAGGAAAGAGGCCAGCGTGCTTGAACGCTGAATGTCAGTGTCTGGTTGAAACATTCCTCACCTTTCTTCACCGCAAAAAAGGCCGCACCTTGGGCACGGCCAGTCAGGGAGGTAACTTCTGGCCGACTTGGCGGCGCCGCCTTGTGACGGACGCCGCCACCTGCGTTCAGCCGTGCATCGACAAGCCGCCCGAAACCGAAATCACCTGCCCGGTGATGAACCCGGCGTCGTCGGAGGACAGGAAGCAGATGATGCCGGGGTAGTCCGTAGGCTGTGCCAGGCGCTTCATCGGGATGGCCCGCTTGAGGCCCTCGGCGATCTTTTGACCGGCATCGCCCTGGGCGACCTGGGCAAACAACGGCGTGTCGGTCGGCCCGGGGGCGACAGCGTTCAATTGAATGCCCTTGCGCGCAAGTTCCCGCGCCACGGTTTTGGTGAACGAGATGATGCCGCCCTTGCAGGCCGAATAAACCGCTTCGCCCGATGACCCGACGCGACCGGCGTCCGAGGCGATGTTGACCACCCGGCCGCCGCCGTTCTGAACCATGCCCGGAAGCACCGCGTGATGCATGTTCAACGGACCGTAAAGGTTGATGTCGATGACTTTTTTCCAGATTTCGGCATCGGTATCGAGGAACGGCTTGATCACGTCCCAGCCGGCGTTGTTTACAAGCACGTCGATCGGACCATTGGCCGAGAACTCGGCGACAGCCTTGTCGACCTGGGCGCGGTCGGTGATGTCCACCTTGAAGGCCTGTGCCTTGCCGCCCGCCTCGGTGATCAGGCGAACGGTGTCCTTCGCTCCGTCTTCGTTCATGTCAAAGATTGCGACCTCGGCGCCTTCCTGACCGAACCGTTCGCAAACCGCACGCCCGATGCCGCTGCCGCCGCCCGTTACAATCACGCGTTTTCCACTCAACCCTCGCATATGGAGATCCTCCTCTTCCGCTATCATTTTGGCAAAGAACTTGATTCGACGCCGCTCATCGCATATTCTAACACTTGTTAGGTTTATTGCAATGGACAGGCTTGCCGCTGACAAGTATCGAAAATTCATGATGAGACAATCTGATACCATCAAGCATACCGACGATGACTTGAGCAAGTCAGAGAGGACCCGCAGCGGTATCCTCGCTGCGGCCGCCCGCCTTTTCCGGCATGAGGGCTATTATGCGACGACGATGCGCGACATCGCGCAGGAATCCGGCATCGAAGCAGGAAGCATTTATTACCATTTCCAATCCAAGGAACAGATACTCAGCGAAGTTCTGGATCTTGGTGTTCGGCAAATGTACGAGAGGGTCTGCGAGATTGTCCGCCCGACGAAGGACAATCCGAAGGATTTCCGTGAGACCTTTGCCCTGCTTATCGAAACGCATCTGACCTATCTGCTGACCGAAAGCGATTTTACTTCGGCCAATATCCGTAACTATCCGATGTTGTCGGATGAGGCGCGCGCGCCGCATCGTGAATTGCGGGCATCCTACGCAGGCGTCTGGACCAGTTTTCTGAGCGAGGCGAAACGCGCCGGCGACCTGCGAAGCGACATTTCGGTAACCGTGATCCGCCAGTTCATTCTGAGCGCCATGAACTGGACCGTGGAATGGTACGATGTGGACCGGTATCCGGTGAGCATTCTCGCGGAACGGATGAGCAAGCTGATCCTCGACGGCATGTGTTCGCGGCGCATCGTCGACACGAAAGGGCTGAAGCCAGACCGCTCCTTTTCGACCGATATCCCTGAATCCATCAACAAGGCCGCGAAAACCCGCGCAGAGATCCTGAGAGCCGCCGCGCGCATGCTGAGAGACAACGGGTACAAGGCGACCACGCTGAGGCAGATCGCTGAAGAAGCCGATATGAAGGCGGGCAGCGTCTATTACCATTTCAAGTCCAAAGAAGCGATCGTGGACGAGGTCTTGCACGCCGGGTTGAACGACCTGCTATTGGGTGTCAACGCCGCAGCCCAGGAATTTCAGGCCCCATATGATCATCACGCAAGGATCGCGACGGCAATCTGGGCGCATCTGGACTATCTGTTCAAGGCAAGCGAATTCACGTCCGCGAACATCAGAAGCTACGGGATGCTGCCCAATCACTTCAGAAAGAGACACGGGGGCATCCGTCATCAGTACGGAAAACTCTGGGACAGGATTCTGCGCGAAGCGCAGGGGGACGATGCCATAAGATCGGATATCAAGATTGTTCCGTTGCGTCAGGTCATGTTGGGTGCCTTGAACTGGACGGTCGAGTGGTTTGATCCGAACAAGGCGGACGTCGAAGGGTATCTTTCCCTGCCCGAATTCTCTGGCATGCTTATCAAGCTGCTTCTCGAAGGGATTTGCGACAGGCGAGATACCGCCTGCGCAGAACCAAACGAGGCTCGCTGATCGCAGCCGCCATCGCGATCAAACCAGGAGGAAGTGATACAGCCCCTCCGCCACTGGTTTATCTCGGGACGTCTGCCAGGAAATCGCACTGACACTCGCGATCCGCTTCCCCTTGCGCGTTACATGTGCGCTGGCATACAGCGGCCCCTTGGTGGCCGGTCTTAGATAATCCACGGTAAGATTGATCGGCTTGGCGGGAACGTCCGAAAATTCGGGATGGACCGCGATGGCCGACGTGGCCTCCATGAAACTTGCGATTATACCGCCGTGGTAAAGCTCCAGGACCGGGTTTCCGATATGACGGGAGGCAAAGGTCATCTCTGCATCGGCATGAAGGCTGTCAAGCCTCTGGACCTCGAAGTCGAGAAACCGGAAAAACGGCACCTTGGATACGTTGGCGTTGACGGTTTGCAGGTCCATTACGAGGCTTTTCCTTCTGTCGTTGCGCCAAACAGGCCGGTCTCACCGCGCGTCAGTGCAAACGAGGCGGTTCCACGGGCAATTTCCGCGTCTTCATGCCCATCGAACCAGATGCTGCCGGCATCAAATGCAATGTGGCGGGTCTGTCGAAAGCAATGCGCGCGCACGATGACATCCGCGCGCGAATAGGCGGGGCGCAGGTAATCGACCCGCAGATCCAGTGTCGCCATGGTGCTGACGCCATCAATCGCCACAAAGTTCGCAAGCCCGAAAACACTGTCCAGAAGGGCGGTCAGAATGCCGCCATGAAGCAGGGTTTGGTCCTTGTCGACGCAGAAGTCAGGATTGAACGGCATCCGGACCCGAACGCCTGCGCTTGATACCTCTTCGATATCAAGCGCCATGTGGGTAATCAGACCACTGCCACGCGCATTCCACATCTGCGCGATCCGCTCCATTTTCTGTTTGGTGACTTCTGGCATGCATTCTTTTCCTCAGCGCCCCGTGAAGTGGGGTTTTCGTTTCTCGATAAACGCGGCGATCGCCTCGTGGTGGTCTTCGGTCTGATGCATAAGGGCCTGATAGGCCGCAGCGGAATTCAGGAAATCCGGCAGATCCATCCGTTCGGCATTGCGCATCAGGCGCTTGGCGACGCGTACCGCGCGCGGTGGTTTCGCGGCGATCACGGCGGCCCGTTCGCGCGCCCGTTCCATCAGCGCGTCATGCGGCACAACCTCTAGCACCATGCCAAGTTCCAGCGCCTCTTTTGCCTCGACCATGCGGCCCGAGAATGTCAGATCGGCCGCTTTCTGATGGCCAAGGCGGCGCAACATGAACCAACTGCCCGCATCGCCGGGGATGATGCCCAGGTTCAGGAACACCTCGCCGAACTTCGCCTTCTCGGATGCGACGCGCATGTCGCACATCATGGTCAGATCGCATCCCGCGCCAACCGCCGCGCCATTGACCGCCGCGATCGTCGGGATGTCGAGGTTGTAAAGCGCAAGCGGCAGGCGCTGCACACCGTCGACATAGCTTTGCGCCGCCGTCAACGGTTCCTTGCGAAAGACGCTGTCGGGATCGTTCATTTCCTTGATGTCGCCGCCGGCACAGAACGCCGTACCTGCGCCGGTCAGAATCATGACGCTGACTTGCGGGTCCGCCTGCACCTTGGCAAATGTGTCCAGAAGCGAGGCGATCATGTCGTTGCCGGTGATCGGGTTGCGGCGGTCCGGATCGTTCAGCGTAACCGTGGCGATGCGATCGGAGATATCCAGAAGGACATGTGGCTCACTCATTTTTACCGTCTCCGCGTTCGCGTTTGTCGAACATGTCGGGATTGATCATGTCACGGGCATCGTGGCCCATATGCAGGGTTTCCCCGCCGTCTACATAGATGTCTTCGCCGGTTATGAAATTTCCCAGATCGGATGCAAGGAAAATAATCGTGCCGGCGATGTCTTCGGCCAGGCCCATCCGGTTCAGGACAGAGCGGTTCAGTTCTTTCCACCGTTCCGGGGGAATGGGATAGCGGCCAAGCGCCTCGGTCTTGATCGTTCCCGGCGCGACGCAGTTCAGACGGATGCCGTATTCGCCCCATTCGGCGGCCAGCGTTTTCATCATCCCGGTCACCCCCGCCCGCGCGGCAACGGTGTGGACAAAGCCGGTCAGCGCCGTCCGCGCCGAAATGGCGGTGACGAAGACGACCGAACCACCGTTATCATACATGAAATGATCCGCGGCCGCGCGGGTCATCTGCCATGATCCGATCAGGTTGTTGCGGATCACCGCCTCGAAGCCCTTGTTGGTGATGTCACGCGCAGCGGCGATATACTGGCCGCCCGCATTGTTCACCAGAACGTCAAGCTGCCCGTAATGGTCCTTGATGCGGCCCATCGCGGCTTCGATGCTGTCCTCGTCGCGGGTGTCGCCGGGCACGACGAACGCCTCGCCCCCAGCCGCGCGGATCATTTCGGCGGTTTCTTCCAACGGCTCTTCGCGGCGCGCGAACAGTGCCAGCCTGGCCCCGCAAGACGCCATTTCAAGCGCCGTCGCCCGACCCATTCCCGAACCGGATCCGGTCACAAGGGCAACCTGGCCCGCCATTAGATCCGGAGCATAACGCGATGTTCTTTTCTCGCTCATGGTTTCCCCCTCAGTTTTTCAGAAGTTCGCCGGAGATGATCAGCTTGCGCACCTCCTGAGTGCCCGCACCAACCTCAAGCACACGCCCGGTCCGGTAAAGCCGGTTCACTTCCGTGTCACGCATGTACCCCGACCCGCCGTGGATCTGGACGGCCTTGTCCAGCACGAACGAGGTTACCTCGGCGGCCTTGAAAATCGCCGCCGCCGTGAGCTTGTGAATTTCGCCGCGCCCGCCTTCGCCCTCTTCCAGGCCCTCGCACATGGCGACGGTTTTCAGGGACAGGCTGCGCGCCGCCTCGATCCGCGTGTACATGTCGGCCAGCATCGCCTGCACCATCTGGAAGCTGGCGATCGGCTTGCCGAACTGCTGGCGCGTCTTGGCGTAATCGACGGAGATATCCAGCGCGCGCTGCGCAATGCCAAGCGCGTTGAAGCAGACGATAGCCCGTTCAAGGTCGAGCCCCGACATCGTGACCGCCACGCCGCCGTCCAGCTTGCCGACCATGTTCTTGGCGGGCACGCGGCAATCCTCGAACACCAGTTCGCCGGTTGGCGAGCCGCGGAACCCCATCTTGTTGAGCTTCTGCGCCACCTTGAAACCGGGCGTGTCGGTTTCCACGATGAAGGCGGAAATGCCCTTGGCGCCCTTTTCCGGCGAGGTCTTGGCATAGGCCAGCACCAGATTGGCAATCGGCCCGTTGGTGATATAGATCTTGGTGCCGTTCAGGATGTAATCGTCGCCATCCTTTTTCGCCGTTGTCCGCATCGAGCCAAGCGCATCCGACCCGGCGCCGGGTTCGGTCAGGCCCAGTGCGCCGACCAGCGTGCCGTTGCACAGGCCGGGCAGATATTTGCGGCGCAGATCGTCATTGGCGTTGCGGTAGATGTTGTTGACGCACAGGTTGTCGTGGGCCACATGCGTCAGCCCGATGGCCGCCGACGCGCGCGACAGTTCTTCGGTGATGATGCAGGCCGACGTGAAATCCAGCCCGGCACCGCCAAATTCCGGCGGCACGTTCAGCCCCAGATACCCCATCTTGCCCAGCGTGGGAAAGACCGAGGCGGGCAGATCATCGGTGTCGTCCATTTCCGCGTTCAGATGGTGAAATTCGGACATGAAAAACTTGCCGGCCTGATCGGCCAGCGCCTGCTGTTCGTCCGTCATGAAATGTGTCGGAAGGTCGATGTCGTTGCGCAGTTGCTTGTTCATGGTCTTGCCCCCCTCAGGCGCGCAGCAGTTCTTCGGCGATGATGATCTTGCGCACCTCGCTGGTGCCCGCGCCGATCTCCAACAGCTTGTTTGCGCGGAACAGCCGGTTGATTTCGGTGTCCTGCATGTAGCCGGAGCCGCCGTGGATGTGGCAGGCCTCGGTGACGGCCTTGTTGAACGCCTCGCCCGCGTAAAGGCAGGCAGCCGCGGTCAGCTTGTGAATCTCGCCGCGACCACCGGCCCCCTTGGGCAGGCCGACACAGGCGGCCAGCGCGCGATAGCTGAAGGCGCGGGCGGTTTCGACCTCGGTATAGATCTCGGCCAGTTTCGACTGCACCATCTGGAAACTTGCGATCGGCTTGCCGAATTGTTCGCGGATCTTGGCGTATTCCAGACCCAGTTCCAGCGCGCGGTCGGCCATGCCCACGCAGACCGAGGCGACCATCGCCCGTTCCAGATCCAGCCCGCTCATCACCACCGAAACGCCGCTGTTTTCAGCGCCCATCATGGCCGAGGCCGGCACCCGGCAATCCTCGAATACCAGTTCCCCGGTCGGCGAGCCGCGAAAGCCCATCTTGTCGAGCTTTCGCGCCACTTTGAAACCGGGATTGTCGGTTTCGATGATAAAGGCCGAAATGCCCTTGGCGCCCTTGGATTTGTCGGTCTTGGCATAGAGCAGGACCACATCGGCGATCGGCCCGTTGGTGATGTAGATCTTCGAGCCGTTGATGACATAGTCATCGCCGTCGCGAACCGCCGTGGTCGCCATGGACCCAAGCGCATCCGAGCCCGCGCCGGGCTCTGTCAACCCCAATGCGCCGACAAGATCGCCGGAACACAGGCCCGGCACATATTTCTTGACCTGTTCCTCGGACCCGTTGCGCAGCAGGTTGTTCAGGCACAGGTTGTCATGTGCCCCGTGCGACAGCCCCACGGCCGGATTCCATTTCGAGATGACTTCGGACACCAGCGCCTGGGTGAATTCGTTCTGCCCAGATCCGCCCAGTTCCTCGGGCGCGGTGATGCCCAAAAGGCCCAGCTCTCCCATCTGTTTGAACAGATCGTCAGGCCACCATTCCTCCTCATCCATACGCGCCTGAAGCGGGTGCAGCACCTCGCGCGACACCCGATCTACATGATCGACGATCTGGCGCTGCTCATCGGTCAGCGAATAGTTCGCCTTGATGGCTTCCAGTTCAGCGATGGCCGGTCCGTCCTTGCTGGACATCTCTTTTCCTCCCGAAGAATGTCTTGTGCAGTGTTGACCAAAATCAAACACATGTTAGAAATTAGATCAAGGCATGCTTTCGGCGACCCGAGGTTGCAAGCAAGGCGCTAACAGAAGGGGAGGGTTCGGAAATGGTCGAGAACGTCGTCCGTTCGGAGGCCCGAGGGCACGAAATACGCATTACAATTTGCCGTCCGGACCAGCGCAATGCCCTGAATCGCGACGTGGCAGAGGGAATCGTCGCCGCGCTCCAGGTGGCCGAGGCGGACGCAGATTGCCGGGTGATCGTGGTGACCGGCGAGGGCGAGCGCGCTTTCTGTGCCGGCGGCGACCTCAAGGCGGGGGCCGACGGCGGCCCGTTCGTTCAGGATCCGGCGGATCCGGGGCATTTTGCCGGCAGGTTGTTCGAAGCTCTTCACGCCTGTCGGAAACCGACCATCGCGCGCATCAACGGTGTGGCCGTTGGCGGGGGCGCGGGCATCATCTGTGCCTGCGATCTGGCGGTGATGGCGGATCACGCCAAAATCGGCACGCCCGAGGTAAAGGTGGGGCTGTTTCCCATGACCATCGTTCCGCCGATGATGCGCGTGTTGCCACGGCGCAGGCTGATGGAGATGTTCATCACCGGCATCCCCCTGACGGCCGAGGAATCGCTGCGCCATGACCTGGTCAACTATGTGACAGACAGCGCCGGCCTTGATGACAAGGTCTCCGAACTGGTCGCGCAAATAGCCGCGCAATCGCCGACCGCGATCCGGTTGGGGAAATACGCCTGCCACGCGATGGATGACATGACCTATCCGCAGCAGATGCGATTTGCGGAAACGCTGTTGCCGCGAATGGCACAGACCGAAGACGCGCGCGAGGGCTTCGACGCCTTCACTGCCAAACGCAAGCCGGAATGGACGGGCCGCTGAAACAGCGGGGAGGAGAAGACTATGTCGGATCGAAAGCTGCGCATCGGATGCGCGTCCGGTTTCTGGGGGGACACGCCCGAGGCCGTCGGCCAGCTGGTTTCCAGCGGCGATATTGACTACCTGGTGTTCGACTATCTGGCCGAGGTGACGATGTCTCTGATGGCCCGCGCCCGCGCCAAGACGCCGGAGGCGGGCTTTGCGCCGGACTTCGTCAAGGCGCTGGTGCCGTGGTTGCCTGAGATCAAGGCCAGGGGGATCAAGGTGGTGGCCAATGCCGGTGGGGTGAACCCCCGCGGCTGCCGCGATGCGCTTGCCAGGGCGGCGGAAGAGGCTGGGATCGACCTGTCCGTCGGTGTCGTTCTGGGCGACGATCTGATGGACCGCGCGGACGAGATCCGCGACCGTGGCGTGACCGAAATGTTCTCGGGCGCGGATTTCCCCGACGATATCTGGAGCATGAATGCCTATCTGGGCGCCCGCCCCATCGCCACCGCTCTGGACGGCGGCGCCGAGATCGTGATCACCGGGCGCTGCGCCGACAGCGCGGTGGCGCTTGGCCCGCTGATGCATGAATTCGGCTGGGGCGATGACGATTGGGACAAGCTCAGCCAGGGCTCGCTGGCGGGTCATCTGATCGAATGCGGACCGCAAGGGACGGGCGGCAACTTTACCGATTGGCAGGACGTGCCGGGCTGGGACAACATGGGCATGCCCATCGTCGAGATCTCGCCGGACGGCAGTTTTGTCATGACCAAGACGCCCGATACCGGCGGACTGGTTGTGCCGGGCTCGGTCGGCGAACAGATGCTTTACGAAATCGGCGATCCGCGGGCCTATCTGCTTCCGGACGTGATCTGCGACTGGTCCGGCGTCACGCTGGAACAGGTCGGCCCGGACCGCGTGCTGGTCAAGGGCGGCAAGGGCCTGGGGCGCACCGACAGCTACAAGGTGTCGGCCACCCATGCCGACGGCTGGCGCGCGGTCACCACGCTGACGCTGGCTGCCATCGACGCGCCAGCCAAGGCCGAGCGCGTCGCGGATGCGATCCTGACCCGCTGCCGCCGGATTTTCCGCGACAGGAACCTCGGCGACTTTCGGCAGGTCAGCGTCGAGGTTCTGGGGGCCGAGGCCGCCTATGGCGCCAACGCCCGCGCCCGAACCCGCGAAGTGGTGCTCAAGATCGGTGCGGCGCATGACGACAGGCGCGCGCTGAACATCTTTGCCGGGGAGATCGCACCGATGGCCATTTCCACCGCGCAGGGTCTGACCGGATTTTTTGCCGGGCGGCCGAAGGTGCAGCCGGTGGTCCGCCTTTTCTCGTTCCTGCAAGACAAGTCCGACACGCCCGTTGCGGTCGAGGTCGACGGCAAGGATGTGCCGGTCATCGTGGCCACCACGCCTGTGCAACTCGATCCGCCCGCCGTACCGCACGCAGACAGCCGCGACGCCGGCGCAGATGCGGTCAAGGTGCGGCTGGTCGATCTGGCCTGGGGCCGCTCCGGCGATAAGGGCGACATCGCCAATATCGGCATTCTGGCGCGCAAGCCCGAATATCTGCCCTATATCCGGTCGGCCCTGACCGAAGACGCGGTGAAAGACTATTTCGCCCATCTGTGCGACGGCCCGGTCGAACGCTTCGATCTACCCGGAAGCCATGCGCTGAACTTCCTGCTGCATGAATCGCTGGGCGGCGGCGGCATTGCCTCGGTCCGCATCGACCCGCAGGGCAAGGGGTTCGCGCAGATGCTGCTCGACATCGAAATTCCCGTACCGGCCGATCTGGCTGTGCAAAACGGGCTGCACCCCGCCAAGAGTGCGTGAAAGGACGGATAATGGGGATTTCCAAACTTCTGGTCGCCAATAGAGGCGAGATCGCGGCCCGCGTCCTGCGCACCGCCAGGGCGCGCGGCCTGGCGACCGCCGTCTTGCGGCACCGCTTGGAACAGGAGGGGCCGGCCCATCTGATTGCCGACGAGGTCGTGACCATCGACGGCCCCACCCCCGTGGCCGCCTATCTCGACATTCCGCAGATCGTCGAGGTCGCGAAAAAAATCGGCGCGGACGCGGTGCATCCGGGCTATGGATTCCTGTCGGAAAACGCGGGCTTTGTCGCTGCCCTGGAAAAGGCCGGCGTGACCTTCGTTGGCCCCACATCCGAGGTCATCGACCTGATGGGCGACAAGATCCGCGCGCGCGCCTTTGTCGAGGAGCGCGGCTTTCCGGTTGCCCCCTCGGCCATCGAGGATGACGACCCCGCAAGTTTTGTCGAACGCTCCCGCGCGGTCGGCTATCCACTGCTGATCAAGCCCTCGGCGGGCGGCGGCGGCAAGGGGATGCGCGTGGTGCGCGAAGACGGCGCGTTAGAGTCGGAAATCGAAACCGCGCGCCGCGAGGGCGAGCGTTATTTCGGCGACGGGCGGCTGTTCGTCGAACGCTATATCGAACGTCCGCGCCATATCGAGGTGCAGGTGATGGGCGACGGGCAGGGCAATGTGGTCCATTTCTGGGAACGCGAGTGCTCGATCCAGCGCCGGTTCCAGAAGATCATCGAGGAAACGCCCTCGCCGGCGCTGACCCCCGAACAGCGAGACGAGATCTGCGAAACCGCCGCCGGCATCGCCCGCGCCGTCAATTATCGCGGCGCTGGCACGGTCGAGTTCATCTATGCGCAGGACGGCTCCTTTTATTTCCTCGAAATGAACACCCGGCTTCAGGTTGAACATCCGGTGACCGAGATGGTGACGGGGTATGACCTTGTCGCCGAACAGCTGCGCATCGCGGCGGGCGAGGGGCTGAGCGCAGCGCAGACCGACATTCCGCAGTCAGGTCATTCGATCGAGCTGCGCATCTGCGCCGAGGACGCAACGGAAGATTTCCGCCCCGCGATCGGCGACATCCTGCTGCTGGACGAGCCGCAGGGCGAGGGCGTGCGTGTGGACAGCGGCATTCTGGACGGTGGCAAGGTCACCACCGACTTTGACCCGATGCTCTCCAAGCTGATCGTGCACGGGCCGGATCGCACGCAGGCCATCGCCCGCGCGCGGCAAGCGGTGCGGAATTATGTGATCCTCGGGGTGACCACCAACACTGGTTATCTCGATGCGATCCTTGCGCACCCTGATTTCGCCTCGGGCAATGTCTCGACCGGGTTTCTGGCCGAGCAGGCCGAGGCGCTGACCGCGCCGGGCGAAGATGTGACCGAGCTGCTGATGGCGGTCGCCGCCCTGTCGGATGAACGGCTGGTGAGCGACGTGATGCAGATACCCGAGATGCACCGGAAAATGGGCGGGTGGAGAAACTGATGCGGCGGATATACCAGATCGACGGCGACGAGACCGAATGCTGGCTGTCCCATGACGGCAATCGTTTTATCCTCAACACGCCCGATGGGGCGGTTCCCTGCCAATTGGACCCCACCGGGGCGCCCGGTGGCCATGTGCTGCGCGCGCGCGGGCGCGTGCAGGACGTGCGGCTGGCCGTCGGCCCTGACGCGACTTTTGTGCATATGAACGGGCGGACCTACGCGATCGGGCGGATCGATCCCGCCGAGCGTCTGGCCGGACGCGATGGCGTCGCCGCCGATGACCGCATCGTCGCGCCGATGCCCGGCGTGGTCGTGTCGGTGAACGCAAAGCCCGGCGATCACGTCAAGGAAGGCCAGCGGTTGCTTGTCATCGAAAGCATGAAACTCGAAACCAGCCTGACCGCGCCGCGCGACGGCGTGGTGGCCGAAATACCATTTGCCGAGGGCGACAGTTTCGGGCTGAAGGCCACGCTTGCCCTGCTGGCTCCGGAGGAGGAGTGACCATGCGCCGGATCGAAAGCCAGATCGACACCAATGCCCCTGACTTCAGGGCCAATCACGCGGCCATGTCCGAGCGGCTGAAAGAGTTTCACGCCCGCCAGCACGCGGCGCGTTTCGAACGCCCGCAGCGCGATATCGACCGTTTGGCGCGTCAGAACAAGCTGGGCGTGCGCGAGCGGCTGAAGCTGCTGCTGGACCCCGGCACACCGTTTCTGGAGTTCTCGACGCTCGCCGCCTGTCGCGAATATGACGGCGCTGTGCCCGGTGCCGCCGTGGTGACGGGCATCGGCATCGTGCAGGGGCGCGAGGTCGCCATTCACGCCAACGACGCCAGCGTCAAGGGCGGCGCATGGTATCCCCATACCGTCAAGAAAATCGTGCGGCTTCTGGATGTGGCATTGGAAAACCGCCTGCCGGTTGTCCATATCTGCGACAGCGCCGGCGGTTTCCTTCCGTTGCAGCACGGCGTCTTTCCCGACCGCTATCTGGGCGGACGCGTCTTTCGCAATCAGGTCAAGCTGAGCCAGGCGAACATCCCGCAAATCGCGGTGGTCGGCGGGCATTGCACCGCAGGGGGCGCCTATGTGCCGACGCTGAGCGATTACAACATCATCATCGAAGGCACCGGGGCGATTTTCCTCGGGGGTCCGCCGCTGGTGAAGGCCGCCACCGGCGAAGAGGTCGGCGTTCAGGAGCTGGGCGGGGCGGTCATGCACACCTCGGTCTCGGGCACCGGCGATTACCGCGCCGCCACCGAAGAACAGGCCTTTTCACTGGCGCGCGAAATTGTCAGCCAGTGGAAACGCACGCCCAAAACGATCATCGAAACCGCCTCCTTCGAGGAACCTTACTACGACCCCAAGGAACTCTACGGGATCATCCCCAAGGACCGGAAAACCCAGTTCGACATGCGCGAGGTTCTGGCCCGGATCGTGGACGGTTCGCGCTTTCACGAATATCAGCCCGATTACGGCACCACCATGATCTGCGGCTTTGCCCATATCTGGGGCTATAAGGTGGGGATTTTGGCCAACAACGGGGTGCTGTTCAACGACAGCTCGCTCAAGGCCGCGCATTTCATGCAGCTTTGCAACCAGAACCGCACGCCTCTGGTCTTTTTCCAGAACATCACCGGCTACATGGTGGGGCGCGAATACGAAGAGCGCGGCATCGCCAAGGACGGCGCCAAGATGCTGATGGCGCAGGGTGGGTCGGTCGTGCCGAAATTTACTGTGATCGCCAATGCGTCATATGGGGCGGGCAATTACGGCATGTGCGGACGGGCCTGGGATGCGCGCACGCTGTTCATGTGGCCACAGGCCGAAATCGGCGTGATGGGGGCGGATCAGGCCGCAAACACCATGGCCGACGTCAAGATCCGGCAGCTTCAGCGCGAAGGCAAGGAGTTGAGCGAAGAGGAAATCGCCGCGATACGCGACCCGGTGCTGGAAAAATTCCGGCGCGATGTCGAAGCCTATACCTCGACCTCGGAAATGTGGGACGACGGTATCCTCGACCCGGCCGACACCCGCAACGCGCTTGGCATGTCGATTTCCGCCTCGCTGAACGCACCGATCGACGATCCGCACTATGGTGTCTTCCGGCTGTAAAAGATCACGCCCCGGCGCGCCGCGCTGGCGCCGGGGCCCGAAGGCGCGGCGCGTCAGGTCGCCTTCTGCCGCGCCTCCTGTATCGACACGACATCAGAGGCCGCCATCTCCGGCCTGTTGGCCTCGACCGCTTTCAGGGGGTCAACAGGCTTCAATCCGGCCAGACAGTCGCGCGCCAATTGCTGATATTCGGCCGTCCCGCGGGTTTTCCATGCGATTTCCTTGTCGCTGACCTCGCGGATAACCTTTGCCGGCGATCCGACCACCATGGAACGCGGCGGGATCACCGTTTCGCCCCGCACGAACGCCTGCGCGCCGACAATCGATTCCGCGCCCAGCATGACGCCGTCCATGATGACGGCATTCATGCCGACCAGAGCATTCCGTCCGACGGTGCACCCGTGCAGGATCGCGCCGTGGCCGATATGACCGTCGGTTTCGACCACCGCATCGCGGCCGGGGAAGGAATGGAGGATGCAATTGTCCTGAACATTGGCCCCGTCGCCGATCACGATCCTGCCAAAATCGCCCCGCAGGCTTGCGCCGGGCCCGATATAGCACCCCTGGCCGAGTATGACGTTTCCGATCAGCACAGCCTGAGGATGAACGAATGTCCCCTCGGGAACAACGGGAACGAAGCCCTTGAATTCATAGCAATACGCCATTGTTTTCTTCCTTTTGCGGACTGGACGTCTCTGGAGTCCGACAGCAGGCGCCCGATGTTCGGCATCCGCCATTCCAACGCTGGTGCGGGTCTGACGGCCGGAAGCGAACTGGCGTTTCAGACGTCGAGGGAAGGTTATTCAAACACATGTTAGAAAATTCGGCAAGCACCACCACCGCGTGACGTTGTTGACAGTGCCTTCCGTCGGTATGTAAATCTAACAACTGGTAGAAAATGTGATGGCGTTCGACTCATGGCGCTTGGATCAAAGCGGGAGAGAGAAAGATGAAAGACAAGGCTTATGTCGTCGGCGTCGGGATGGTTCCGTTCCAGAAGCCGGGAAAATCCGAAAGCTATGATGTCATGGCAACCGCGGCCACTCGTTCGGCGCTGGCCGACGCGGGGCTGGCTTATGACAAGGTCGAGCAGGCGTATGTGGGGTATGTCTACGGTGACAGCACCTGCGGCCAGCGGGCCCTGTACCATGTCGGCATGACCGGCATTCCGGTTTTGAACGTCAACAACAACTGCTCGACCGGGTCGTCCGCCCTGTTTCTGGCCCGCCAGGCCGTCGAGAGCGGCGCGGTAGAGTGCGCTCTGGCGCTTGGCTTCGAACAGATGCAGCCCGGCGCAATCGGCGCGATGTTCACCGATCGGGTAAGTCCGTTCGCGGCGTTCGACGAAGAAACCGACGACCTGGTGGGCAATCCGGACATTCCGCTGGCGCTTCGGTATTTCGGCGGCGCCGGCAAGGCACATATGGAGGAATTCGGCACGCCGCTGGAAACCTTCGCGAAGATCCGCGCCAAGTCCAGCCGTCATGCGGCCAAGAACCCGGTTGCCCTGTTCCGCCAGGAAGTAACCGCAGACGACGTCATGGCGGCGCAGGTCGTCTGGCCCGGCGTGATGACCAAGCTGATGGCCTGCCCGCCGACCTGCGGCGCGGCGGCGGCAATCGTCTGTTCCAAAGCCTTTGCCGACAAGCATGGGCTTGACAGCTCGGTGCGGATCGCGGCCCAGGCGATGACGACGGACGGGCCCGAGACCTTCAACGCCCATGACATGCGCGAGGTGGTCGGCTTCTCGATGGCCAAGCGCGCCGCCGATCAGGTCTACGAGGCGGCGGGCATCGGCCCGAAGGATGTGGACGTGGTCGAACTGCACGACTGCTTTGCCCATAACGAGCTGATCACCTACGAAGCGCTTGGCCTGTGCGGGCGCGGCGAGGCGGCGAAATTCGTCGATGACGGCGACAACACTTATGGCGGCAAGTATGTGACCAACCCTTCGGGCGGTCTTCTGTCGAAGGGGCACCCTCTCGGGGCGACTGGCCTTGCGCAATGCACCGAGCTTGTCCAGCAGCTGCGCGGACAGGCCGATGCGCGCCAGGTCGATGGCGCGCGTCTGGCGCTTCAGCACAACCTGGGTCTGGGCGGGGCCTGTGTGACCACGCTTTATGAAAAAGTCTGACGGCGTCATTCGGGAGGATAAACCATGACTGGAAAACTCAACGGGCGCGTGGCGCTTGTCTCCGGCTCGGGACGCGGCATCGGTCGCGAAATCGCACTGAAACTGGCCTCGGAAGGCGCCCGCGTCGTGGTCAACGATCTGGATGCCGATCCGGCCAATGAAACCGCCGAGGCGGTGCGCGCCGCCGGCGGCGAGGCGGTGGTCTGCGCCGGCAGCGTGACCGAGGACGGTTTCGCCGAACGATTCGTCAAGACCGGCGTCGACAGCTTTGGCGGGCTGGACATCGTCGTGAACAACGCCGGCTACACCTGGGACAGCGTCATTCAGAAGATGACCGACGAGCAATGGCAGGCGATTATCGACGTCCACCTGACCGCGCCGTTCAGGATCCTGCGCGCCGCCCAGCCGGTGATCAGCGCCAAGGCCAAGGAAGAGGCCGCCGCCGGGCAAGAGGTGTTCCGCAAGGTTGTGAACATCTCGTCCATCGCGGGCACCGGCGGCAACGCGGGCCAGATCAACTATGCCGCCGCCAAGTCCGGCATTCTGGGGGTCACCCGGACGATGGCCAAGGAATGGGGCCGCTACAAGGTCAACGTCAATGCCGTGGCCTTCGGCCCGATCCGCACCCGCCTGACCGAGGGCAGCGCGGACGGCGACAGCACGATCAAGGTCGAGGAAAAAGAGATCAAGGTCGGCGTGAACCCCGACCTTCTGTCCCAGATGGAACGGATGATCCCGCTGGGCCGGGTCGGCACACCGCAAGAGGCCGCGGGCGCGGTCTATCTGTTCTGTGCGCCGGAATCGAACTTCATCTCGGGCCAGCACATCATCTGCGGCGGTGGCTTCGTGATCTAGCACCGGCCGACTTGGCCGCGTGTTCGGGTCCTGACTGACGATTGGGATTCCCGGGCAGCCGCATGACGGTTGCCCGAACTGCAACAGGATATCCGACCCATGGCGCGTCTCGAAACAACAGTACTGACCGCATCCGAAACCTATGCGCGCAACCACGCGGCGCAAAGCGAACGCGTCGAGACCCTGCGCGCGCGCATTGCCGCGGCGACGTCGGGCGGGCGCCCCGACATGGTCGACCGGCACCGCAAGCGCGGCAAACTTCTGGTCCGCGACCGGATCGACCTGCTGGTGGATCCGGGCACCGCGTTTCTGGAACTGTCGTCGCTGGCCGCCTATGGTCAATACGGTGGCGAGGTCCCCGGATCGGGGATCGTGACCGGCATCGGCATCGTCCACGGTCTGCCTTGTATGGTGATCGCCAACGACGCCACCGTAAAGGGAGGCTCATTCTACCACGAGACCGTGCAGAAACACATCCGCGCCCAGGAAATCGCGGCGGAAAACCGGCTGCCCTGCCTGTATCTGGTGGATTGCGGCGGGGCCTATTTGCCCGAACAGGACCGCGTCTTTCCCGACGCCCGCCATTTCGGCAATTCCTTTTATCGCCAGACCAACATGTCGGCCAGCGGGTTGCCGCAGATCTCGGCCGTGTTCGGTGGTTGCACGGCGGGCGGGGCCTATATCCCGGCGCTGTCGGACGAGGTCATCATGGTGCGCGGTAACGCGCGCATTCATCTCGGCGGGCCTTCCATCGTCAAGGTGGCGATCAACGAAGAGGTCGATGGTGAAACGCTGGGCGGGGCAGAGATGCATTCTCGTGTCTCGGGCGTTTCGGACCATCTGGCCGAGGACGAACACCATGCGCTGGCGCTGATGCGCGACATCGTGGCCGAGCTTGGCCAATCGCGCCCGATGCAGCCCGACACGCCCCGCGAAGCGCCCGCGCATGACCCGTCCGAACTGCTCGGTGTCATCAGTGCCGACCGCAAGGAACCCTATGACATGTGCGAGGTTCTGCTGCGCATGATCGACGCTGGCGAATTCCGCGAATTCAAGCCCGGCTGGGGCGAAACGCTGGTCTGCGGCACGGCGCGCATCCATGGTTATCGCGTCGGTATCCTGGCCAACAACGGCGCGCTTTTGTCCGAAAGCTCGCTTAAGGGCGCGCAATTTGTATCCATGTGCGACCAGCGGAACATCCCGCTTTTGTTCCTGCACAATATTTCCGGCTTCATGGTCGGGACGGAGGCCGAGCGCGGCGGCATCGCCAAGGACAGCGCCAAGCTGGTCTATGCGATGTCGGTGGCCAAGGTGCCGCGCCTGTCGGTCCTTCTGGGCGGATCTTACGGGGCGGGCAATTACGGCATGTGCGGGCGCGGCTTTGGGCCGAACTTCCTCTTTGCCTGGCCCACAGCGGAACTGGCCACCATGTCCGCCGACATCGCCAGCAACGTGATGTTGGAACTGCGTCGCCAGAAGGGTGGCGAGCCTGAAAGGATGCAGGCCGATCTGGCGCAGATCGAGGCACAGGTGCGCGCCCAATACGGCGAACAGTCCGATCCCTATTACGCCACATCGCGGTTGTGGGATGACGGGCTGATCGAACCGGGTCAGACCCGCGATATCCTCGGATTGTGTCTGGCGATCGTCTGTTCGGTACCCGAAGCAGGGCGCCACACGCCCGTATTCAGAATGTGAGGCCAAAAACATGACGACCTATGAAACCATTCATGTCGAAACCGACGCGCGTGGGGTTGCCACGGTAACGCTCAACCGGCCGGACAAGCACAATGCCCTGAACGGTACGCTGATCGCCGAGCTTTACGCCGCAACCGGGACGCTGGCCGCCGATGACACGGTGCGCATCGTCGTTCTCACCGGCAACGGCAAGAGCTTCTGTGCAGGGGGGGATTTCAACTGGTTCTCGTCGAATATCGACAAATCCCGCGCCGAACGGGTCGACCAGAGCGCGACGCTGGCGCAATTGCTGCGCCGCCTCGATACCCTCCCCAAACCGCTGATCGGACGGATCAACGGTCCGGCCTATGGCGGCGGCGTCGGCATGATTTCGGTCTGCGATTACACGATCGGCGCCGAAGGGTCGCGGTTTGGCCTGACAGAGGTCAAACTGGGCCTGTTGCCGGCCAATATCTCGCCCTATGTCGTGGCCCGCATCGGCAAGGTGCATTCGCGCGAAACCATGCTGTCGGGGGCGCTGTTCGACAGCGCGCGCGCCGAACGGATCGGACTGTTGACCGAGGTCGTCGCCGCTGATGATCTGGACGCGGCCATCGAAAATGTGGTGCACGATCACCTTCAGGCCGCGCCGGGGGCCGTGGCCGACACCAAGGCGCTGATCGCCTATGTCGCGGCCCACGATCTGGAAACCAACATGATCTACACTGCCGACCGTCTGGCCGACGCTTGGGAGACCGAGGAAGGCATCGAAGGCATCAACAGTTTCCTCAACAAGAGCATTCCTTCCTGGCGGGTGAAATGAGCTTTACTCGCGTCCTGATCGCCAACCGGGGCGAAATCGCCCGGCGCATCCAGCGCGGGTGCCGCAAGCTGGGGCTGGAAACGGTGGCGGTCTTTTCCGAGGCCGACCGCGATGCGCCTTTCGTGGCCGAAGCCGATCACGCCGTCTGCATCGGCGGGGCGGCACCATCGGAAAGCTATCTGAATATCGCCACGATTCTGGACGCCGCCCGCGCGACCGGCGCGGGCGCGGTGCATCCCGGCTATGGCTTTTTGTCCGAGAACGCCGGTTTCGCCTCTGCGGTCGAGGCGGCGGGTCTTGCGTTTATCGGGCCCGGACCGGGCGCGATTGCCATGATGGGATCGAAGATCGAGGCCAAGGCCGCCGCCGAGACCGCAGGTGTGCCCGTCCTGCCCGGCTACCGCGGCGCGGAGCAATCCGACGCGCGATTGTTGCAAGAGGCGCAGGCGCTTGGCACACCGTTTCTGGTCAAGGCCAGCGCGGGGGGCGGCGGGCGCGGCATGCGCCTTGTCACCGATCTGGCCGACGCGCCCGAGGCCATCGCTTCTGCCCGGGCCGAGGCGAAAGGCGCCTTTGGCGATGCGGCGGTTTTCCTCGAACGCTACGCGCCCCGCGCCCGCCATGTCGAGGTGCAGGTGCTGGGCGACAGCTACGGCACGGTGCTGCATCTGGGGGACCGCGACTGTTCGCTTCAACGCAACCACCAGAAGCTGATCGAGGAGGCCCCCGCCGCCGATCTGCCCGAGGCGGTGCGCGATGACATGCTGTCGGCGGCGGTGCGGCTGGCGCAGTCCATCGGCTATCGTTCGGCGGGGACGGTGGAATACCTCTACGATCCGGCGCGCGGCGAATACTACTTTCTTGAGATGAACACCCGCCTGCAGGTGGAACATCCGGTGACCGAGGCCATCACCGGCATCGACCTGGTCGAATGGCAGTTGCGCATCGCGCGGGGCGAGGCCCTGACGCTGGCGCAATCGGACGTGCGGTTCGACGGCCACGCCATTGAGGTGCGCATCGCCGCCGAGAACCCGGCCGAGAATTTCAGCCCCGAGACGGGCCGGATCACCCTGTGGGCTCCGCCCGCAGGCGTACGGTTGGACAGCGGTGTCGCGGCGGGGTCGGTCGTGGGGCACCACTACGATTCCATGCTGGCCAAGCTGATCGTCCATGCAGCGGACCGCGCCGGGGCGATCCGCAGGGCCGTCGCCGCGATTGATACCTTCGCCGTTGGCGGCGTGGGGCTGAACCTGTCCTATCAGCGGGCGCTGTTGACCCATGCGGATTTCCAGGCGTTTCGCCATCACACCTCGGGACTGTCCGAAATGTTTCCGGGTGGCTGGTCACAGCCCGCGCCCGACGCCCGAGATACAGGTCTCGCCGCCATGGCGCTGCATATGCATCTTGCCCCGGCGGGCGGGTCGCCCTGGCAAAGCCTCGGGGCATGGCGGATCACGGCCCCTGCGGGACGGTCTGGTGCTGCGTCCTATTGGGCCACATCCGGGGATGAGCCGATCCGCTTGTCCGGCACCCCCGCAGAGCTTGCCGCCCTGTTTCCGGACGGCCAGAGCATCACCGTCGAAAGCGCCGTCCTGACAGGCGGCCGCCTGAGCGGGCGCATCGACGGGGTCCCCTTCACGCGCATCGCCCATGTCGAACGCGCCCGCGATCATTGGCGGGTGCATCTGCAGACCCCTGCGGGAATGACCGTGACAGACCTGCGCACTCTGGAAGATCAACACCTTGCCCGCGCCAGCGTCGGGGCAAGCGGCGCTGACCTGCTGACGGCCCCGATGCCGGGCGCCGTTGCCGAGGTGCGCGTCGCGCTTGGCGACCGGGTCGCCGCCGGCGACACGCTCGTGGTGCTCGAAGCCATGAAACTGCTGCAAAGCCTGCCCGCGCCGGTCGCGGGTGTGGTGACGGAAATCTATTGTGCGCCGGGCGATACGGTCGCCGGACACGCCCCACTCGTCAAACTTGACCCGGAGGAAACGACATGACCAGACAGGACACCATCACCGCGGCCGCCGGCCCGTTCAATGAAGACCTCGACATGATCCGCGACCAGCTGCGCCGGTTCATCCAAACCGAGGTGACGGCCAAGGCCGACGCATGGGAAGAGGAGGGCATGGTGCCCCGCGACGTGCTGCGCCGGATGGGCGAACTGGGCGTTCTGGGCATGCGCTATGACGAGGAATACGGCGGCGCGGGGCTGGATGTGATGTCCAGCGTCGTTCTGGCGGAAGAGGTCGGGCGGTCCACCTTTGGCGGTTTCGCGGCCACGGTGCTGGTGCATACCGACATGGCCTCGCCGCATCTTGAAAACGCCGGTACCCCGGAACAGAAGGCGCGCTGGATGCCTTCGATCACCTCGGGCAAAAAGATCGCCGCCGTCGCGGTGACCGAACCCGGCGCCGGGTCGGACGTGGCGGGCATGCGGACCCGCGCGGTGAAGGACGGGTCGGACTGGGTGCTGAACGGCACCAAGATGTTCATCACCAACGGGGTGCATGGCGATATCTTCTTCGTCGGGGCCAAGACCGACCCCGATGCCAAGGGGTCGCGCGGGATCACCATGTTCGCGATCGAAAAGGGCACGCCGGGTTTCTCGGTCGGACGCGCGCTGAACAAGACCGGCTGGCTGTGTTCGGACACGGCCGAGTTGATTTTCGAGGATGTCCGAGTCCCGGCCGGCGACGTGCTGGGCGAGGTCAACAAAGGCTTTTATTCGGTGATGAAGAACTTCCAGAACGAACGCATCGTGCTGGGCGCGATGGCCTGCGCCGAGGCGCAGACCGCGCTGGACATGACCCTGGACTACGTCAGGCAGCGCAAGGCATTCGGCGGTGTGCTCTGGGACAAGCAAGCGATCCGCCAGCGGCTGGCCGACTGTCAGACCCGAATCGAGGCAGGTCGCCAGCTTGTCTATCATGCGGCCAGGCAGGACGCCGCGGGCCGCGACTGCGTGAAAGAGGTCTCGATGGTCAAGGCCTATTGCGGCGAGCTGGTGAACTCTGTGCTTTACGACTGTGTGCAGTTCCACGGCGGCATGGGTTACATGCGCGAAACGCCCGTTGAACGCATGTCGCGCGATGCCCGCGTACAGGCCATTGGCGGCGGGGCGAGCGAGGTCATGCTGGAAGAAGTCGCCAAGCGCATGTGAGCCATCGCTCAAGGAAAATCAAGGATCTGCTGACACGAGGACCAACGTCATGAACATCGAAACCACCCGGCGCCAGCCAGTCGCAAGATTGTCCCGAGAGTTCTTTGTAATACTCATCGGGACAGCTCTTCTGACACTCTCGGCGAAAGTCGCGGTGCCTTTCTACCCGGTCCCGATGTCGACCCAGACGCTGGTGGTTCTGAGCCTTGGGCTTTTTCTGGGACCGGTACGCAGTGGTCTTGTCGTCACTGCGTACCTTCTGCAAGGCATGTTTGGCCTTCCGGTGTTCGCGGGCACGCCACCCGCACCGGCAGGGCTGGCCTACATCATGGGTCCTACCGGCGGTTTCCTGATTGGATTCGTGCTCGCAGCGGGCGCGGCAGGCTGGGTGGTTCAAATGCTGGGAAGGGTTGGGCCAGCACTTTGCGCCACTGTCGCTGTGCTTTTCGGGTCGATACTCATGTATGGCACCGGCCTGCTCTGGTTGGGGGGTTTTGTCGGGTATGGCCAGGATTTGCTGAGCGCAGGTCTCTACCCGTTCCTGCTCGCGGACCTCACGAAGGCGGCGATTGCGGTGCTGCTGTTCACGGGGTTCCGCAATCGCTGTGCCATGTGACGACCGGACGCTTGGCTTCCATTTTCCATTTTCCAGTTGCCGGCTTGACCGGCGCCGGATCCCGTCTTGGGGTGACTGTAACGATGCCGAAACCAAAGGCAGAGAGACACATCTTGTTGTTTCGCCGGATGCACCGTCGTTCAGCGGAATTTATTTCACGTCTTGCGGCCAAGGGGGCGATGTCCTTTCCTCGGGCCGCAGGGCGTTGGCTGACAAACGGTGGCGATAACCAATGACAAAGAGCAGCATGTTTTTCGCAGAGCCGGAACCTCCCCGTGCGCAATGCGTGCAGGTGGCCGAGGGCATCCAGAGGATTGTCGCGAACAATCCTGGAAAGATGACCTACCATGGCACGAACACCTACCTCGTCGACACATCCGAGGGTCGGTATGTTATCGACCCCGGTCCGGTGGAAGACAGCGGTCACCTCGACGCGATTATCCGGAATCTGGGAACCAGCCCAACCGGGATTCTCGTCACGCATCACCATTCCGATCACTTCGGCGCGGCCCCGGTCTTGCGCGAAAAGACAGGTCTGCCGGTGTATGTCTCGCGGGTTTTTCCGGACGACGCGTTTCAACCTGACGGAGTCCTGGAGGACGCAGAGATGATCGCTGATCTCACTGTCCTGCACACACCGGGCCATGCGAGCGATCACCTCTGCTTCGCGCGCCGGGACGGGGTTCTGTTCAGCGGCGACCATATAATGAGTTGGAACAGTTCGATCGTGAGCCCGCCCGACGGCAACATGCACGACTACTGTGCCCAGCTTCAGCGATTGATCGCGCGTGACGACAAGATTTACCTGCCGGGTCACGGTCCAGTTCTGCGGAATCCGCAACCCTATGCCAAACGGCTGCTCGCCAATCGGGAGCGTCGGGAAGCGGAGATTCTCGCGCACCTTGCGAACACCTCGGATACGGTGAAAAACATTGCCGCTTCTGTCTACAGGAAATCCGATCCGCATATTGCAATGGCCGCAGAACGAAATGTTGCAGCGCATCTTGAGAAGCTTCTCTCGGAATCGCAGGTGGTGCAGGATGGAACGTACTGGAGACGAAATTAACATAATCCGACTTATCGGCTTAATTCGCTGTAAGCGCAAAGTTAAAATGCCCCACATCTGCAAAGTAGAAGTGTCACTCTTCCCTTTCGGCGAGGAAGGATTGGAGCGTGACCGTGGGATGGGTTTTGATGAGCGAGCGCGAGCTGGATCGGGTTGAGGTTCTTAGTCAGGTGTCCCAGGGCCGCATGACGGCAGTGACGGCAGTGACGGCGGCCAATGTGCTCGGGCTGAGCCGCCGCCAGGTGCACAGGCTGCTGAAACGGTTCGAGTCTGAGGGCGCCGCTTCGATCCGGCACAAGGCACGCGGCCGACCGTCGACCCGCCGGATCGATCCCGGGCTGCGGGAATATGCCGTTTCTCTGGTTCGGGAGCAGTTTGCGGATTTTGGCCCGACGCTGGCAGCCGAGATGCTGGAGGACATCACGGGCTGAAGGTATCGCGCGAGACGCTGCGCAAATGGATGGCCGAGGACGGTCTGTGGCTGTCGCGCAAACAGCGCCGGGCATGCCATCAGCCGCGCCTTCGCCGGGAATGC
>NZ_QLMG01000017.1 GCF_003259905.1 Salipiger aestuarii
CAGCCTTGAAGAAGCCGGGGCGCGCCTCTTCACCTTCACTCGGCTTGACCCGTCGCAATGGAAATCGGCCCGGACCACCAACGCCATCGAACGCCTGAACGGGGAGTTCCGCCGTCGCATCAAGACCCAAACCGTGCTGCCCTGCGCCGAAACCGTGCCGATGCTGCTCTGGGCGCTGCTCGCCTCAGGCCAGATCCAGATGCGAAAGGTCGATGGCTGGGAAACCCTCTCTCAGCCCATCGAACCGATGCCTCTTGACCTCGCCGCCTGAAAAAACGAGCCTTCAAATGCCCGGAGCACGCCGACAGGGAATTTCCACAGCATTTGCGACACGACCAGCCGCCAGGCATGCGTTTTCTGAACACGAGAATGCCATGTGGGCGCGGCACTGGGTTGAGAGCATGTGGAACGCCCCGACGCCCGAGGAGTTCTGGCGATGCTTGATAATCGCAAAGACTTCAATGGATGCGCGCGTGAGCCCCGTAGCACCAAAGACCAGTCTCTGGGGACAATACGCACCTGTGTTTCGAAGAGCGAGAAAGTCGGCAATCAAGGACCGAAACAAGGAGAGAGAGAAGAGGCTTGTTGGACAGGAAGCTCCTGAGCCGGTTTTCGTCACCACGGCACAGTAGGGGCATAACTGGCCCAACGTATTAAAAGTGGTTCTATTGAGGTAGTTTGCACGTTTCACTGGCGTGCAGAGTACCAACCAGCCAAACGCTACCCAAATGATACCCACAGCAAAACGCGCAGACGCAACGGATCGCTCAATAACGCACAAGCCATTGTTTTATTTCGGTAAATGTGGTGCCCGGGGGCGGAGTGCAGAAAATACCCTGAATCAATGACTTACGCGAAAGTGGGACACTCAATCTTCCCATAGTTTCATTAGGTTTTTCAGGGTTTTTGTCCCACCAATTCGGCGCTTTACGGCCAACGGAATCCAATCCTTCGGAATCAAAAACCCCCACCGGTTGCGACCAGTGGGGGCCATGAAAACCGACTAGCGGGACCGGCTAAGTCCCCGTGTCGCGGCACCGAAAGAGGAAGATACGATGCCCAGAAATTATAGCGCCAAAGCCACCAAAGACCAAGGCCCGCTTGACCGGCCTATGACCTTCACCAACTTTACCAATCAATGGGCTTTCGAGAAGAAAGAGGTGCGTGGTTCGCTCCGCAAGCTGGCCGTTCAAATCGAAGCCAAGACCGCCAAGAGCAAAGGCAAGCTGCCGTGGATCAAGGCGGCGACCTTCGGAAACATGAAGAGTGCGAAGGGCTGCTACCGCACAAATGACAATGTGGAGCACGTGACCGGCGTGGAAGGCGACCACGACGCTGGAACAATGCAGCCTGAAGAGGCGCATGCTCTGCTGGAAGCGGCGGGTCTTGCAGCGCTTGTCTACACCACGCCGTCGCATACGCCCGAGAAGCCGCGCTGGCGCGTCATCTGCCCCTTCAACAAGTCCATGCCGTCCAAAGACCGCTATCGCCTTCTGGCGCGCGTCAACGGCGTGCTGAAGGGGGCGCTGGCGGGCGAATCCTTCGTGCTGTCTCAATCCTACTATGCAGGCGGGGTGGAAGGTAGACCGCCGGTCCAGACCTTCCTTGCCGATGGCCGCTATCTTGACGAATCCGACGATCTGGACGCCGGGGCGATGGGCAAGCCCGGGACTATCGGCGGGACCGGCGGACCGGGCGAACGGCTGGACGAAGCCGCCGCGCTTGAAGCGATCCGCACTTCTGAAAACTTCCACGTCGCCGCCATTCGGCTGGCGGGGCATTGGGCCGCACAAAGCGAGCCGTTGTTGCGCGTTGGCGAAAAGCTGCGCGCCGCTTTCAATGAGGTGCCCGAGGCCGAACGGGACTCGCGCTGGTATGAGCGTGTGAAGACGATCCCGGACATTCTCACGCATGTCTATGGGCGGGAAGTGTCGAAAGCCGCGCACGCGATAGACGACGATCTGATGGCCGACTTCGATGAAATCTGGATTAACCAGCACCCCGACGGCGAAGAGCCTGAATTTGTGGATGAGCTGGCGGGCTTCGATCTTGACCAAGATGGTGTCATCCACGCCTTCACCGATAGGCACGTTGGGGAATTGCTCTTCGATCACAACGCCGGGCGGTGGTTCCGCTTCATGGGGCACCGCTGGCAGCGCGAGGAAACCCAGCTCGCCAAACACTACGCCCGAGCCGTCTCCACCGATCTGGCGGCCCGCGACCCGAAGGCCAAGGCGCTGAAGAACGTGAACGTATGGGAAGCCATTGAACGCGGCGCGCGCACCGTGCGCGAGTTCGCTTTCTCGGCTTCGGGCTGGGACAGTGACGCCATGCTGCTCGGCACGCCCGGCGGCGTGGTGGACCTGCGGACAGGCCAGCTCCGTCCCGGGCAGCCTGAAGACTATGTATCAAAGGCAACGGCGGTCACGCCCGTTCCGCTCGATTCCTTCGATCCTGAGCTGGATTGCCCGCGTTGGGTGGCGTTCCTTGACCAAGCCCTTGGCGGCGACACGGCGGCGATCCGTTTCTTCCAGCAATGGGCTGGATACAACCTCACGGGCGAGACCCGCGAACAAGTGCTGCTTTTCATCTACGGCCCCGGCGGCTCTGGGAAGACCACGGCAGTTTCGGTGCTGTATGATTTGATGGCCGAGTATGCCGCCAACGTCGCCACGTCCACGCTCACGGCGCAGCGGCATGAGGCGCACCCGGAAGAACTGGCGCGTCTCCACGGGCCGCGTATGGCGGTTGCAAGCGAAACGGAAGCAGGCTCGAAATGGGCTGAGAACCGTATAAAGGCGCTAACGGGTGGCGACCCGATCACAGCCCGCTTCATGCGTCAGGATAGCTTCGAGTTCCGCCCGGCCTTCAAGCTGACCATCGTGGGTAACAATGCGCCCGGCCTGAGCGACGTGGACTCCGCGATCCGTCGCCGCTTCATGATCCTGCCCTTTGACCACCCACCCGCCGCGAAGGACGAACACCTGCCCGAGAAGCTGAAGGCCGAGTGGCCGGGGATTCTGTCGTGGGCAATCCGGGGGGCGCTGGACTGGCAGGAAAATGGGCTGGTGCGCGCGGCCGTCGTGGAGGCGGCCACGCGGGACTACTTCGCACGGGAAGACACGTTTTCCTGCTGGCTGGAAGACGAGTGTGAGCTGGGTGGCCCGGAGATGGACGTGACTGGCCTTGGCTATGTGGAGACTACGGCAAAGCTTTACCGTTCGTGGAGCGACTATGCCTATCGCAATAGGGAAGAACCGGGCTCTTTGCAGAGGACATTTCCCGAGAAGCTCAAGAAAGCGGGTTTCAAGGCCGTCAAAGACAGGGGCGGTATTCGTGGGCGTGGATTTGCTGGCATTAAGCTGCGTGAAGACGACGAGGGTGACTGCGATGACCTTATCTAAGTTATTGAAATCACTCACTTGCGACAAGTGCGACATGTCCTCCGGTTTATCGCCTAAAGCAACCTTCTTGAGTCCTATAGGGGTATTACCGGCGCACATGTCGCACTTGTCGCAACCCTGCCGAACCTCGCCCGTAACGGTAGCCGGAAAGCAGAGTTTTGCCGAGATTACAGGCGTTACCGTAGCGGGTCCCTCCCGTGTAGTCGCGTCGGGGGTAACGCAGAGTCCCGGCATTTTCCGCTGTACAGAAAGCTTTAGACGGGAAACCCGGGTTCTAAGGCTCCGGGAACTTTTGCTCACTGCCGAAGATGTCCATTATTTCAACTATTGCCTTGCGAGCATCATCCAGAATTTTCTTGACGGGTTGTTCGCTATCAAACTCCCCGCCATGAGCAATGCGGTTCCGGCGCTCATTCAGCTGTTTGATCGGCCCGTTCCAAAGCTGCTTGAGGTGCACGTGTTCCTCATATTCTTCCATTATCGGAAGAAGTATCCCTGTGAACTTCCTGTGAATACCGTTCGCGTCCTTCAGGAGAGTGTTGACGAAATCAAGTGGCAAACCTTTGGTTGTCACCAACTCGTCCCGGATCGCAAAGTTTGTCATCAACTCCATGCAGATTGCTGCGCGCAGTGTTGCCGAAGAGTATTCGCCACGTTGATAGAGACCTATGGTCTTCTTCCAGTTCCTCGCGACCTTCTCGTCATCTGCCGCTTCCGCATATGGTTTCTTCCGAGATTTCTCTTTCAGTTTTCTTCGTGCCATCAAAACCCCTCCATTTCTACCAACGTCAATAGGAGCAAGTAATGAACGCAGAAGCAACCGCGCTTACCGCAACCGAGCTGGCCGAGATTGATGCGTTGGTTTTCGCACCTGATCCGGAAACAGTTACCGCTGGAAAGTTGGCCGAGTGGCTGGGGCTAACCCCGAACCGAGTGTCGGCCCTCGCACGGGAAGGCGTGATTCCCCGGGACGCTGACAAGAGGTTCCCGCTCCGAACCGCGATCCGCGCCTATTGCGATCACGCCCGCGCCGGAGCCACTGGCCGCCGTGCCGATACCGAACTGGCTGCCGAAAAGCTCCGGTTGGCAAAAGAGCAAGCCGACAAAATCGCCTTTGCCAACGCCCGCGCCCGTGGCGAATTGATCACGGCAGGCGAAGTCGAAAGGGCGTGGGCTGGCGTCCTGCGTGACGTGCGTGCCGCCTTCCTTGCTTTGCCAAGCCGGGCCGCTTCCAAGCTCGGCCACCTTACACCCCATGACCTTGCGGCGCTGGATGAAGAAGTCCGCGACGTACTATTGGAGCTTGCCGAACATGAGTGACACTCTGACACTGACCCGCCGCAACGCTATGGCCGCCCTCAAGCCGCCGCCGCGTCTGAGCCTGCCGGATTGGATCGAAACCACCATGCGGCTGCCGGAGGGCGTCTCTGCGACCCCGGGGCGTGTCACGCTATGGCCGTATCAGCGCGGCATCGCAGAAGCCATTTCCGACCCGCTGATTGAGCGCGTGACCGTGGTGAAGCCGGTGCGCGTCGGGCTGACCACGCTGCTTTCGGGCACCGTGGCCGCCTACATCGCAAACGAGCCCGCGCCGATCATGGTCTTGCAGCCAACCGAGGCGGACGCCCGCGACTACGTGGTAAGCGATCTGGAACCGATCTTCTCGGCCACGCCCGAGCTGAAGGGGCTCATGTCTGCCGAGACCGACGAAGCCGGGCGCAACACGCTGCTGTCCCGCCGCTTCCCCGGTGGCAGCCTCAAGGTGGTGGCCGCCAAGAGCCCCCGCAACCTGCGCCGCCACAACGTCCGCGTCCTGCTGATCGACGAAGCCGACGCAATGGAGCCGGGAGCCGAGGGCTCGCCCCTCACGCTGGCCGAACGCCGCACCCTAAGTTTCCCCAACCGCAAGATCGTGCTCGGCAGCACGCCCACGCTTGAGGCCACGTCCAACGTGCTGCGGAGCTACGCCAACAGCGACTCCCGCGTCTATGAGTGCCCGTGCCCACACTGTGGCGACTTCCACGAAATCACGTGGGCGGACATACAATGGCCCGAAGGTGAGCCCCTGAAGGCCGCCTATGTCTGCCCGAACTGCGGAGCCGTGACGGAAGAGCGGCAAAAGCCTGCTATGGTGACCGCTGGGCGCTGGCGGATCACGCGGCCCGAGGTGGAAGGTCACGCCGGTTTCCGGCTCAACGCGCTTGTCTCCACACTGGCAAACGCGAGTTGGGGCAAGATTGCGCAAGAGTTTCTGGAGGCGAAGGCGCACCCCGACAAACTGCAAGTCTGGACAAACACCCTCATGGGCCAAGGTTGGCGAGAGGCTGCCGAAGAGATTGACGAAGCGGCACTGGCCGCCCGGGCCGAGCCTTTCGCGTTGCCCGATGCGATACCGGGGGACGTGCTCTTTGTCACCTGTGGCGTGGACGTGCAGCGCGACCGACTGGAAATGGTCTTCGTGGGTTGGAGTCGAGATGAAGTCTTCATTCTAGGCCAAGATGTGATCTATGGCGACCCAATGGGCGATGATGTGTGGGCTGAACTGGACGACGCTTTGCACACCATTTGGAAGCACCCCAAGGGCGGCTTCCTGCGCGTGGACGCCACGGGCATCGACGCGGGCGATGGCGTGACGATGGACCGAGTCATTGGCTTTTGCCGCCCGCGCATGGGCCACCGTGTCTATGCGGTGAAGGGCGCGTCTGGCGACCGACAGGCGATCAAGGCCAGCGACACAAGGGGTGCACGGCTCTTCATCGTGGGCGTGGATGGGCTCAAAGGCCAGCTGATCAACCGGCTGACCCGAGGCCGCTCTGTCCGCTTCTCTGACACGCTGGAAGGGCGTTTCTATGAAGAGCTGGCGTCTGAACGGCTTGTGGTGCGGTATCGTATGGGTGCACCGATCCGGCAGTGGGAACGCACCCCGGGCCGCCGAGCGGAGTCACTCGATTGCGTGATCTACGCAATGGCCGTGCGGAATCTGGTGAACGCCAACGTGGACCGACGCGCCAAAGAGATTGAAACGGTGACAATGCCGAAACGCCGCGTTATCGTTGCAAAAAGTAAATGGCTTGAGGGATAGCCGTAATGACAAATAAGAAATATCAAATTTTTGTATCATCGACATTTCGAGACCTAGCGGATGAGCGACAAGACGCTATTAGAAATATTCTTGATTTGAAACACATACCGGCCGGTATGGAGCTTTTCCCGGCAGCAGATGTGGAGCAATTAGAATACATTAAGCGTGTAATTGACGAATGTGACTACTATCTGTTGGTTATCGGGGGTCGATATGGCTCTGTAGATGAGGGTGGCGTTAGCTTCACCGAGCGCGAGTATGATTATGCTGTCGAAACGGGGAAAGTCGTGATTGCATTCGTTCACAATAATCCAGCGACAATTCCTCTTGGTAAAAGCGAGACAACACAAGAAGCAATTGATGCTCTCAATAGCTTTCGAGAAAAAGTTATGGATGGTCGTTTGGTGAGGATGTGGAATACTCGGCAAGATTTGGAGCCTTTGGTTTTAAAAGCCCTCATTCACGCATTTAATGATCTGCCTCAGCAGGGTTGGATTCGTGGAGACACTGCCGCTAGCGACGAAACTCTTGCTCAAGCGAACAAGGCTTTGCAAGAAAACGCCGAGCTAAAAGGAAAGCTAGCTGAGCTTAAAAATAAATCTGAGCCCGCAATAGAAGGTTTGGCTAATCTTAGCTCAACATTTTCGGTGAGATGCAGGCGAAAAGCAAGGAGAAGTAACGGCTCCCCCCATTATTACGACGAACCTTTTGGAGCGACTTGGGCAGATCTTTTTGTTTCTATTGCGGGTTGCCTGACGCGACCAATGGTTGATGTCGTCATCGTGAAAGGAGTACAGGCTTTAGCTGAGGACTGGGGGTTGGCAGAAGTTACCTCAATGTACGATGCTGATAGAGTGACCATTAAAGCGCAACTGTTGGCACTTGGCCTTATAGAAGCACGACAATCTAAAGCAACGCAAGGTGGCGTTCAAGAATTTCTGTCTCTTACTGACAAAGGCCGCCGATTATTCCTTGAAATGCGAGTTGTTCGGGATAGCTAATTAGGGACTTTTTCGAGAAAAGATAACCTTTTCATTAATTCGGGATCGAAGCCTAACTCTGGGTAGTCATCCCAACCTAGCTCATTCAAACGCCGCAAGGCGAACTCAGCCGCTATTATAGGTGGATCGTTTTTGTAAGCCAGATATTCTAGTTTCTTACGGAGCGTCATAAAATTTTCCCTTCGACTGGTGTGGCCGAGCAGATAAAAGAAATCCGGCTCGGCCACTGGCTCTCGATTGTAGGCTACCAACCCACGCCTCAATCCATACTTGCTCTACATTTAATTGACAAGCTAATTTTTTAATGTAGGAATCAGCCTCGGAAACTCTCTGGAGGCACTATGACCAACCCTTCGTATCTCTCTGTTGGCGATCTTGCGCAACGCCTCGCACCGATCACTGGCAACTCTGAAGCATTTCACGCCCGCCAGCTTCGGGCGCAAATCCGGGAAGCGGCGCTGAAGCCGTCCTTGCGCGGCGGCTCTGGCGCGACCGCCCCGGCACTCTTCGACGAAATCGGCCTTTGCCGTGCACTTGTCCTTCACGCCCTTGCCAGCGTGAAGCAGGAAATGGACACGCTCAAAGCCGTCGCAACGATCATGGAAACCGTGGACCCTCGCGCCCGGAAGGCCGACGTGGTGGAGCCTGACGGCATGGAACTGGCCGTGGCTCGCATCCGTAACGGCGAACCCATGTTCCTGCATCTCGAATTTTCCATGTGGCCCGAAGAAGGCGAAGAAGACCGCGAAGTCTCTGGTTGGATCACTAATGACCCGACGCCGAACGACTCAGCGATCATGCCCCGCCGCGCATGGATCGTTCTTCCGCTCCACCACGTTCTGAAGCCGCTGGTGGGCTGATCTCATGTCCCTGCTGTCCCGCCTCATTCCCTTCAAGCGCGACGCGGCCCCGGTGGCCGTCCGATCCTTTGACGCGGCTGCCGGTGGCCGACGTGGCGCGGGCTTTGGGCGGCACTTCGGCTCGCACGGCACCGAGACTCTGGCCGCGGCCATTCCGGTGCGCGCCCGGGCTCGGCACGCCTATGCAAACAACGGCTATATCCGCAACGCCGTGGACGCGATTGTAGCCGAAGCCGTGGGGGCGGGCATCGAAGCCAATTCGGCCTATCCCGACAAGGATGTGGCCGCGCTGATCGACAAGGCGTTTTCCGACGCCGATCTGGACGCCGAGGGCCGCACCGACTTCCGGGGCATGACCGCCGCCGCCGTGCTGGCCGAGATCGTGGACGGGGAAGCCCTCTTCGTGGCCGAGAACCGGGACGGGCGCACCGTTTGGCGTCAATACCCTGCCGAGGCGCTGGACGAGTCCGACACCCGCGACTTGGGCGACGGGGGCTATGTGGTGGCGGGCGTGGAATTTGCCGCCAATGGCACGCGCCGCGCCTATCACTTCCGCCCGCAACGCCCGACCGATCTTTTCCCGACTGCGCAAGAGTCTATCCGCGTTCCGGCTGAAGACGTGATCCACATTTTCCGCCAGCTCGGCTCGGGCCAAGTGCGCGGCATTTCCCAGCTCGCCCCGATCCTGTTGACCGTCAATGAACTGGACCAAGCCCTAGACGCTATGCTGGTGGGGCTCAAAATCTCTTCCATGTTTGCGGGCTTCGTCACTGACACCACGAACATGGGCGGCGCTGGTGAAGCCTTCCCCGAAGCCGATGGTGGCGACATCTCCCTTGAACCCGGCGTGGTGCGTGTCTTGCCGGGTGGCACTGACATCAAGTTTGCGGCGCCTGAGCAAGCCAAAGAGTCCATCGCCTTCGCAAAGCTGACGCTCGGCCAGATTGCCGCCGGGCTGGGCGTGCCCCAGCACCTCGTGGACGGCGATCTGAGCCAAGCCAACTATTCCAGCCTGCGGGCGGGACTCTTGCCGTTCCGAGCCAAGGTTGAGCAATACGTTTATCACACGCTGGTCCCGCAATTTTTGAATCCCGTCTTCCGGCGTTTCGTCACCGACGAATACGTTGCTGGACGTCTGGATGTGACTGACCTTACTGCCGCCCAAAAGGCCGAATGGCTGCCGCCGCGCCCGATGCAGGTGGACCCGCAAAAGGACATGGAAGCAGCACGTGCTGCCCTCGACATGGGGCTGACCAGCCGCCGCCAAGCCGTCGCGCAACTCGGCTGGAACGTGGCCGAGCTGGACCGCGAGATTGCCGCCGACCGCGCCCGCGAAGCGGAGCTTGGCCTGACCTTCAGCGCAAAGGAAACCACCAATGCCCCTTGATAACGCAATGACACGGGCCGCCACGACCCGCCCAAACAGTTACAACCCTGAGACGCGCCGCGTTTTGGCAGTGATCGCCACCCCGTCGCCTGTCACACGGCGCGACGCCCGGGGCGCGTTTCACGAAGTCCTGACCGCTGACACGTTGGACCTCTCGATTGCCGGACTGCCCGTTCTCGACTCGCACAACACTGCGTCCGTCCGCCACCAGATTGGCCGCGTCCATGCCGTCACTATCGAAGGCGACAACGTGGTGGCCGAAATCGAAATTACGTCCGCCGATGACGCCGCGCCGATCCGGCAGCGCGTGGAAGACGGCACCGTAAGCGGAGTCAGTATTGGCTACCGCGTCACTGGATGGACCGAACGAAACACGCCGCAAGGCCGGGTCAAGAGCCCGACCGGGTGGCGTCTCACCGAGGTCACGTTGACCTCTAACCCGGCGGACCCCGCCGCACGACTGAGGCACCAAGAGGAGTCCCCCATGCCTGAGACTATCGAAACCCTTTCGCCGCAAGAGGCGGAAACGCAACGCCGGAACGACATCCGGGGGCTTGTCCGCGCTGCCGGGCTTGGCCCGGAGCTGGCCGACCAGCTCATTGACGACGAGGCCGACATGACCGCCGCCAAGGCTGCCGTCTTCGACGCCCAGCAAACCCGCCGGTCGGCCCCCGTGGTCCGCTTGCATGGCTCGAACGAAGACCCGGCCACCATCCGCACCCGGCAAGCCGAGGCGCTGGCCTATCGTATGGGCGGGCTGGAAGAGCTGCCCGAGGCGTCGCGCACCTTTGCCGACGTGAGCCTGATGGACATGGCCCGCGAGGCCGTGGATCGCATGGGCACCAGCACGCGCGGCATGAGCCGGGACGAAGTACTGCACCGCGCCGCCGCGCACGGCACCAGCGACTTCGCCCTAACCGTCATGGACGCGACCGGCAAGACCGCAATGGCGTCCTACCGGGCCGCCGAAAGCCCCCTGAAGGCGCTTTGCCGCAAGCAAACGCTCCGGGACTTCAAGACTAGCACCGCAATTCGCCTTGGCGAAATGGGCGAGCTGGAAGAGATGGCCGAGAATGGCGAGTTCACGTCCACCAGCCGGGCCGAAGAAGGCGAGTCCATCAACCTCAAGACCTTTGGCCGCCGGATCGACTTGACCCGGAATCTTATCATCAATGATGATTTGAACCTTCTGTCAGACACCGTGCGTGCTTTTGGCGAAGCCGCTGCCCAGACTGAAGCCGCGATCATGGTGGCAATGCTGACTGGCAACCCTGACATGCGCGACGGCATACCCGTCTTCGACGCAAGCCGAGGCAACATCGGCGGCACCGCTGGGCTGCCGTCCAAGGCAACCTTGACCGAGAACCGCGAAGCCATGCGCCTGCGCACCGGCACCGATGGCAAAACGATCATCGACGCCCCGCCACGCTACCTTCTGGTGCCCGCCGATCTGGAAACCCAGGCCGAGGAAATCCTTGCCGCGATCCAACCCGGCACCACTGCGGACGTGAACCCGTTTGCGGGCAAGCTGAGGCTGCTGGTGGAACCCCGTTTGCCGTCGGGCACGTGGTATCTCTTTGCTGACCCGGCACGGCTGGCCTGCCTTCGTTACGCTTACATGAGCGGGGCCGAGGGCGTCCAAGTCCAACGCCGCGAAAGCTGGAACACGCTGGGGCTGTCCTTCCGGGGCTTCCTCGACTTTGGCGCGGGCTGGCTCGACTGGCGTGGTGCTCAACGTGTGGCGACTTCCTGATGGCTTTGACGCTCGATCAGCTGACGCAGGCCCGTGACGCGCTCTTGAAGGCGCGTGCGGGTGGCGTGCGACGCTTTCGCGACCAGAACGGCGAAGAAGTCGAATACAAGTCCGACGCCCAAATGGCCGCCGCTCTGGCGTCTCTGGATCGGCATATTGCCGAGCTGGCCGGTCGTCGCACGCCAACAACCCTCAACTTCCGCACCTCGAAAGGAACCTGAAATGCGCAACTTCGTGCAACCCGGTGAAAACATCACCGTGACCGCCATGGCCGCCGCCAACTCTGGCGATGGCGTCAAACTCGGCAATCTCTTTGGCATCGCGTCCGGTGACACCGCCATTGGCGATCCGCTCGTGATTGTCACGACCGGCGTTTTCGACATGCCCAAAGTCTCCACCGATGACTTGGCCGTGGGCGATGCGATCTATTGGAAGGCTGCCGATACTGCCGTCACCAGCACGGCTAGCGGCAACACCAAGATCGGCGTGGCCGTCTCGGCAGCGGGCAACCCTTCCGGGTCAGTCCGCGTCCGCCTTAACGGCACGTTCTGAGCCAATGCCCGCCGCTTCCACACATACCCGGACACCGTTGCCGCCGCCCACGCGGCGGGGGCTGTCCCGCGTGGAAGCGGCGGACTACATCGGAGTTGGTGCGTCCAAATTTGATGCAATGGTGTGCGACGGGCGGATGCCCAAAGCCAAGAAAATTGACGGGCGGCGCGTCTGGGACGTGCGTGCTTTGGACCGTTTTTTTGACGCCTTGCCCGGTGGAGACGAGTCCGGCCACAATGCGTGGGACGAATAGATGTCAGAGGATTCGATGAAATTCAGATTGAAATACGTGGCGGAGGACGTGGACCGCCATGGCAACGTCCGCCTCTACTACCGCCGCAACGGACCGAAAGTCCGCTTACGCGGCCCCACCGGTTCGCCTGAGTTCTTGGCAGACTACCGCGCCGCCGCCGCTGGCTCGAAAGAGGTCAAGACCGACAAGGCCGGGCGTGTCGTGCCGAAGAGTTTCAGGTGGCTTTGCGTCCAATACTTCCAGAGCGCCATGTTTCAGGAGCTTGACCCCCGAACCCAGAAGGTCCGCCGGTCCATCCTCGAACGCTTCTGCGAGCACAAGGGCGACGGGGACAAACCTTTCGCTCAATTGCTGCCACGCCATATCCGCGTCCGCCGCGATGAGATGGCCGACCGGCCCGAGGCCGCCAACGGCATGGTGAAGGCCGTGCGCCAGCTCTACCGCTACGCGCTTCGCTATGACCACCACGACGATAACCCGGCGGAGAAGGTCGAATACCTGAAAGGCAACCCGGACGGCTTCCATTCGTGGACGCTGGCCGAGATTGAAAAATACGAAGAGGCGCACCCGATTGGCACGCCCGCGCGGCTCGCCTTGGCGCTTGCCCTCTACACCGGCCAGCGCCGCGCCGATCTTGTGGTGCTCGGCAAGCAACACGTCCGCGACGGGTGGCTGACCTTCACACAGCATAAGGGCAGGAACCGGAAGCCCGTGCGGATGGAAATCCCGGTCATTCCTGCATTGCAGCGGGTTATCGACGCCACGCCCACAGGGGACCTGACGTTCCTTGTGACCGCCTTCAATCGCCCGTTCACGTCCAACGGCTTTGGCAATCGCTTCCGCAAGTGGTGCGACGAAGCCGGGCTTCAGAACTGTTCCGTCCACGGGCTTCGCAAGGCCGCCGCCGCGCGTCTGGCCGAGCAGGGATGCACGGAACAGGAAATCATGTCCATCACCGGGCACCGGACCAGCAAGGAAGTCACCCGCTACACGCGGGCGGCCAGTCAGAAGACCCGTGCGGAAAGCGCGCTTCGCCGTCTTTCCCGAGAACAAACCCCGGACGAAAGTGTCCCACTTTTGGCGGCGGTTGTTCCCGGTGGGACAAAATCGCAACCTAAGTAGCTGATAGTAAACAATTCTAAATAAGGATGGTGCCCGGGGGCGGAATCGAACCACCGACACGAGGATTTTCAATCCGGCGCTATTCAAAGCAACACAAGCACTTATGGGATCACAGCACGTCAAACCTCTGACGGCGGATCAAATACTTACGCGGAAATTGTCAAACCGGCGCGGGCCGATCTGACAAACGAAAACCCCGGCGCGACGGCAATCGCAACCGGGGCTAAAGACGTTGTGGAAGGCGTCTGTTCGTTGCCAGAGTATACCGCACTTTTCCCGATCTTGGCAATGCATTGGGGGGCGCTGGTATGAACGCTCTGACCCCCCAAGCGATGCTTTCCGAGCCGTGGCCCTACCTGGGCACCCCCGAGGAACGCGCGGCGCTCTTTCGCAAGGAACTGTTGAGCGCGGCCCTGGGCTACGCGGCCAAGGGCTATCCGGTGTTCCCGGCCCTTATGATCGACGGCCAGAAAAAGCCGCTGGTCAAGTGGGGCAAGGGCGAGGATGGCCACCCGGACCTGACCAAGCGGCGGGCCACGACTGACCCCGAGACGGTCAAGGCATGGTGGGCGCGCTGGCCCCTGGCCATGATTGGAATGCCCACGGGCAAGCCGTCTGGCGTGGTGGTGCTGGACATTGACCGCAAGAACGGGGTGGACGGGCTGGCCAATCTGCGGGCGGTCGGGATCGACCCCTATTCCCTGTCCCCGGTCATATCCATCACCCCGAGCGGCGGCTTGCATGTGTTCATGCGCTACAACGGCCCGCTCAAGAACTCTGCGGGCCTCTTGGCGGCGGGCGTCGATATTCGGGGGGACGGCGGCTATGTCGTCCTGCCCCCGTCCCTGCCTTCCATCACCCGCGATGAATACCAATGGGAAGGGGGCGGCTATGGGTGCCTGTAACCTTCCCGAGTATCCCCCCGATCTGCGGTCGCTTGAGGATACCAAGCGCGGCGAAAAATGGGCGAGGCGGGCGCTGGAAGCTGAGGCGGCGATTGTGGCGGGCGCGATGAACGGCACCCGCAACACGACGCTGAACAACGCGGCGCTCAAGCTGGGCCACAAGGTCGCGTCGGGATACCTGCAAGCGGCTGAGGTCGAGGCGGCGCTTATGGAAGCGGCGCAACGGTCGGGCCTTGCTCAAGAGGATGGCCCCGAAGCGGTGCGCGCCACAATCAGGAGCGGCCTGACGGCTGGCCTGCAAGAGCCTGAGCACCCCCAAGACCGGCCCGACTATCAGTCAGCCCCGCGCGGCCCGACGATCATTCAACCGGCGCCGGCGCGCGAGAGCCAATTCTATTCGGCGGCATCGCTCAAGGGAAAGCCGGTCCCGCCCCGGCAATGGCTGGTGCACGGGCTGGTGCCCCAAAAGACCGTCACGCTTTTCAGCGGCGACGGGGGCACCGGCAAGAGCCTTTTGGCGCTGCAACTGGCGGTCGCGGTCGCGGCGCAAACGGCATGGATCGGCAAGACGGCGAACACCGGGCGCGTGATCTTCCTGAGTGCCGAGGATGACGACGACGAATTGCACCGTCGCCTTGATGACATTCTGACGGCTGAGGGCCGGGACTATGACGATCTGTCGGGCCTTACCCTGCGGTCACTGGCGGGCGAGGATGCGTTGCTGGCGGTCGAGACGCAAATCGCCCTGATGCAATCCGCGCTATTCGAGGAACTGGACAAGCGGGCGGCTGAGGAAGCCCCGGCCTTGATCGTCATTGACACCCTGGCGGACGTGTATCCGGCCAATGAGAACGACCGGGCCAAGGTGCGGCAATTCGTGGGCATCCTGCGCGGTCTGGCGATCAAGCGGAAATGCGCGGTCCTGTTGCTGGGCCACCCGTCCCTGACCGGCCTCAATAGCGGCACGGGAACGTCAGGATCGACGGCATGGAATAACTCTGTCCGGTCGCGGCTCTACCTGTCGCGGATCAGCGACAACGGCTTTGAGCCTGACCCTGACGCACGGGTGCTGTCCACCAAGAAAGCCAACTACGGGCGCACGGGTGGCGAGATCAACCTCAAGTGGGAAGCGGGCGTATTCGTCGCTGAGGCGCAGCCCACGGGGCTTGATGCACTGGCGGCGGGCGCACGGGGTGAGCGGGTATTCCTCAAGCTGCTGGACACTCTGACGGCGCAAGGTCGCTACGTCTCTGCCAGCCCCGGCCCGACATACGCCCCGACGCAATTCGCCAGCCACCCCGAGGCTGAGGGCTGCACAAAGCGGGCGCTCAAGAGCGCGATGGATGCGCTTTTCGGACGTGGCGAGATCGTCATTGCCAGCCACGGCAGCGGCGCAAAAGCCCGGTCACACATTGCCAGAAAGGGGGCCGATCATGGTCAAGAGTAAGGGTGCAACCCCCGGTGCAATACTGAGTGCAACCCCCGGTGCAACCCCCCGCCAACGCCCGGTCAACGGGGGTGCGACACATACCCCTTATACCCCGAGCGTTGCACCCGCCCTTGGCGGGTGGGTGCACGCCGCAAATGGCGGGCGGCATCTGGTCCCAATGCCCCCGTTTCTGAGTGGGTATGAAACCGGGGGGCTGACTTGCGCTTTCGCGCTGTGCGGATCGGGGGTGGCGGCATGAAGGCATCCACCAAAGCAATCCGCTTCCTTGAAAGCCTGAGCATCCCCGAGGGGCCGAAAGCCGGTCAGGCGGTGAAGCTGGCCCCGTTCCAAAAGCAATTCGTCAAGGGTGCCCTGGCGGACGGGGTGAACGTGGCCTGTCTGAGCATCGGCAGGGGCAACGCGAAAACCGCGCTGTCTGCGGGTATCGCTCTGGGCGCGGTGAAGGGGGAATGGGATCGTCAGCCCCGGCGGGAAATCCTGATAGCGGCCCGGACGCGGGATCAGGCGCGCATCGCGTTTGACTTCGTGGTGGGATTCATCCGGTCGCTTCCCGAGGATGAGCAAGCGGCCTTTACGATCCGGCGCAGCCCCCGGCTTGAAATCGAGTATGACGGCGACGGCGGCGGACACTTCGTCCGGGCTATTGCGGCGGACGGCAAGACGGCTCTGGGATCAGCCCCAACGCTGGTGCTCATGGATGAGCGGGGGCATTGGCAGGCGGATCAGGGGGACGCCCTGGAACACGCCCTGTTGTCCGGTCTGGGCAAGCGTGGCGGGCGGGCGCTGATTATCAGCACGAGTGCGGCGGATGATGCGCACCCTTTTTCCGTCTGGCTGGATGAGGAACAAGATGGCGTCTATCGCCAAGAGCATCGGCCCGCCCCCGGCCTTCCTGCGGACGATCTTGAAAGCCTCAAGCTGGCCAACCCCGGCGCAGCCTATGGGATCGGCTCAAGCCTTGAATGGCTGCAAGGTCAGGCACGGCGCGCAATTGCGCGGGGCGGATCGACCCTGACAAGTTTCCGGCTCTACAACCGCAATGAGCGTGTCAGCGGCGAAACCCGCGACCTGCTGTTGACGGTCGATGAATGGTTGTCCTGCGAGACGGCGGACTTACCCCCCCGGCAAGGTCAGGTGGTCATCGGGATCGACCTGGGCGGCTCTGCCAGCATGACGGCAGCGGCATTCTACTGGCCCGAGACGGGGCGGCTTGAGGCTCTGGGCACCTTCCCGTCAAAGCCTTCCCTGCTGGACCGTGGCCAGAATGACGGCGTGTCCGGGCGCTATGTCGAAATGCAGGATCGGGGCGAGTTGTCCACCCTTGGCGATCAGACGGTTCCCGTCGCGCCCTGGCTGGTCGAGGTCATGGCCCATGTGGAAGGCGAGCCGGTCGCGGCGATCACGGCGGACCGATACAAGCAAGCCGAACTTGGCGAGGCGATAGACCGGGCGGGCATCCGGTGCCCGATCATCTGGCGCGGCCAAGGTTTCAAGGATGGCGGCGAGGATTGCGAGCGGTTCCGGCGCGCGGTTTATGACGGCAAGGTGAAAACCGCCCCGTCGCTGCTGTTGCGGTCCGCTTTCGCGGATGCGGTCACGCTGCGCGATCCGGCGAACAATCTGAAATTGGCAAAGGCGCGGTCCACGGGCCGGATCGACGCGGCGGCGGCAACGGTGCTGGCGGTCGCTGAGGGTGCCCGGATGATGGGCCGCCCCGCTCACAAGGGAGGGCGCATCGCATGGGGATGATGGAAACCGCATCGCGGCTGATAGCGAAACACGGGCAAGCGGCAACGCTGCTGCGGCCCGGTGAGGGCACGGTTGACGAATACGGGGGATACACCCCCGGTCCTGACACGGCCTATCCCTGCACGGCCTTCGTGGTCGCTTCGACCGTGAATGAGGAATTCATTGCCTCTGGGCTGATGGATGTTGGCGATCAGCGGGTTTTGGTTTCGGTCGAAGGCTTGGCGATCACGCCAAAGACGACTGACAAGATCAAGATTGGCACGACCGTTCTGGGGATTGTCCGTGTCGTGCCCCACGCCCCCGGCGGAACGCTGTTTTTCTATGAAATTCAGGGGCGCGATTATGTCTGATCGGAAGGAATACGCCCGCCATTCCCGGCGGATCACGCGCGGCCCGCGCTGGAAGGCTCTGCGGATGCAGGCGCTTGAGCGCGACGATTGGCAATGCGTCCAGTGCGGCAACCGGCACCGGCTTGAGATCGACCATATCGAGCCGGTCAGGGATCGGCCGGATATGGCGTGGTCGCTGTCCAATCTGCAAACGCTCTGCGGGCGCTGTCATTCCCGCAAGACCCGTATCGAGATCGGCTTAGGCCGACCCGACCCCGCCCGCGAGGCGTGGAAAAAGCTGGTCCGTGAAACGGGCCGAAACCTTATCGAGCACGAAAGGAAATCAGATGCTTGATTCTGTCAAAATCGCACGGCGGCAAAGCGAAATCCGCCAGACGCTTTCGGAACTGGTCGGCAAGGACAAGCCGTCCGAGGATGAAACCCGCCAGATGGAAGAAATGGACCGCGAATATCGGTCCAATGAAACCCGCTATCGTGCGGCGCTCATTGCCGAGGATCAGGAACGGCGGGAAGCCGGGGCCGATCTGGAAACCCGGTCCAGCCGGGAATGGGCCGAGGTCATGGCGGGCTTTGAAATGCGCCAAGTGGCCCTTGCTCTGGATGAGGGCCGCGCCCTGGACGGCAAGACGGGCGAGATCGTCACTGAACTGCGGTCGCGTGGCGGCTATCGCGGCGTTCCGGTGCCGTGGGAAGCCCTGGAAATCCGGGCCGGTGAAACCGTGGCGAGCGGCACCCCCGACCCGATCCGCACGGCCCCGATCATCGAGCGGCTTTTTGCCGGATCGGTCGCGGCCCGCATGGGTGGCCAGATGGTCAACGTGGGCGTGGGCGAGGTCGAATATCCCGTTGCCACGTCCAGCGTGACGGCGGGGTGGGCGACTTCGGAAACCGGCAACGTGACTGGCCCGAGTGCCTACACGACCGTTGATCGGCCCTTGAAGCCGGATCACAATTTGGGCGTCCAGATGCGCATCACGCGCAAGACGCTCAAGCAATCCGGCAGCGGCCTTGAGCAAGCGGTGCGGCGCGACATGAACGGCGCTATCGAGGAAGCCCTTGACCGCGCCGTGTTCCTGGGCAGCGGATCGGCGGGCGAGCCGACCGGCCTTTTCGCGGGTGCATCCGGCTGGGGCATCAATGAGCAAGCCGTTACTGCGGCCCCGACCTGGGGGGCGTTCCGGTCCGAGGTGGTCAGCTTCATCACCGGCAACGCGGCAAGCGGCCCCGGCGATGTGCGGCTGCTGATCCGTCCCGAGGTCTGGGACACGATGGACGCGGACATTTGGGACGCGGGCAGCGGGATCACGGAATGGGATCGTCTGACGGCGGCGCTGGGCGGCATCACGATGAGCCACAATGCCCTTGCCGATCCGACCGGCGATCCTGCGGCGACAAGCGCGGTCCTGACGACCACGGCGGGCGGTGTTCCCCCGTTCTTCGTGGGGACGTGGGGCGCAATCGACTTGATCCGCGATCCGTATTCGGACGCGCAATCGGGCGGGCTGCGGCTCACGGCGCTGGCCACGATGGACGTGACCATTTCCCGCGCGGTGCAAACCCGCATCCTGACGGGCATTCAGTGATGCTCTGGGCCGGTTCCAAAGGCGGGCTTGAGGTCCGCACCTCTGCGGACGGGGCAACCGTCCTGCGGGGCCGGTTCCCGTATGCCGTCCCGACTGTCTTGCAAGGCGGTCGGGAACGGCGACGGGAAGTATTCGAGGCACGGGCTTTCGGGGCATCGGTCGCGGCTGGCGGTGACGTTCACTTGCTGGTGCATCACGACTTCGACCGTCCGCTTGCATCGCGGGCGGCGGGAAGCCTTGAGATCAGGGACGGCGATGACGCCCTGACTTTCGAGGCGACGATTGCCCCGGAAATGCGCGGCGTGGGCTATGTCACCGACTTCCTGGGCACCCTTGCGGCGGGGCTGGTGGGCGGGATCAGCCCCGGCTTTCGCGTGACGGACGGCGGCGACCTGGTGAGGCGCGATAGCGACGGGCTTTTGCGGGTGGTCCGCTCTGCGGAACTGATCGAGATCAGCGCCGTGACGAAACCCGCCTATCCCCAAGCGCAGATCGAGGCGCGCAACTGGACACCATGCGCGGCGGTCGAGGACCGGACGCTTGCCCATGCGCTCAATCGGTGGAGGCTCTGACATGGCGGCGACACTGAAAGAGGTCGAGGCAATCCCGGCCAGCTATCCGAACATCACGGGCCTGAGCGTTCCGGCGGCGATGCTGGATCAAGCGGCGCTCTGGCAGCGGATCGAGGCTTATTGCCGGATGCGCTGGGCGGTGCGGGAAGTGGTCTGGACGGTCGAGGGGGAAGGCGCATGGGAAGCCCCGTTGACGCCCGCCACCCTGAATACGGTCGAGGTCTGGGAAAGCGGCGCATGGGTGGAATGCACTCCGGCGGCGTCCCCTTGGGGCGGCTATGATCTGCCCGGTGACGGCCCCTATCGGATCACGGCGGACGTGGGGGGCGGCGACGTTCCCGCGGCTGTCTCTGAGGCGTTCCGGCGGCTTGCCGAATACCTGACGGACGCGACGGATCGGGCGGGCGTGTCCAGCTATTCCGTCAACATGGGTGGCGCGATCGAGGAAAGCTATCAGCGCAACCCGGCCTGGGTGGCGCGCGCAATGGAACTGAGCGGCGCGGCGGACCTGCTGCGGCCTTACAAAAGGAGGGCCTGAGCATGTGGCCATTCAAGCGAAAGACGGCTGAGGAAACCCGGTCCAGCGGATCGGGTTTCACGGCTGAGATCATGGCAGCGCGGGAAGCCTATGTATCGGGGCGGCGCGGCATTGCCGAACTGACGGCCACGGCTCAAGGCGCTGTGACGCTCTGGGAAGGCGGTCTAGGGCTTGCCGATGTATCCGGCACCGATCTACTGGACCGGCGGTCCCTGACGCTCTGCGCCCGGTCTCTGGCCCTGCGGGGCGAGGCGCTATTCTTGATCCGTGACGCGGGGCTTGTTCCGTGTTCCGATTGGGATCTGCGCACCCGCGACGGACGGCCCACGGCTTACCGCGTGTCCGTATCCGAGGCGGGCGGCGGACGGTCTGAAACCGCGCTGGCGGCTGAGGTGCTGCACTTTCGGATCGGGTGTGACGTGTCCGCGCCCTACTATGGCACGGCCCCGCTCAAGCGGGCGCAACTGACGGCGGGGCTGTTGAACGCGGTCGAGACGGCGCTTGCCGAGGTATTCGAGACGGCACCGCTGGCCAGCATGATCGTGCCCTTTCCCGAGGCACCGCAAACCGACCTGGAAGCGATGGCGCGCGGTTTCCGGGGCAACCGGGGCAAGGTGCTGATCCGCGAATCCGTCAACGTCGCGGCGGCGGGCGGACCGGCCCCGATGCAGGACTGGAAGCCCCACGACCTTTCCCCGGACCTGTCGAAAGCCATGACGCGCGAGACGCTGGCGGCGGCGCGGGATGCGATCAACATGGCCTTTGGCGTCCTGCCCGGCCTTACTGCGCCCGCCACAACCGGGCCGATGGTCAGGGAAGCGCAAAGGCATTTGGCGCAATGGGTGCTGCAACCTGTGGCCATGGGCATTGCCGAGGAAGCATCGGACAAGCTGGGATCGGCGGTCACGCTGGACGTGATGCGGCCCCTTCAAGCCTTCGATGCAGGCGGACGGGCGCGGGCGATCACGGCGATAGTGGGTGCCTTGGCGCAAGCGAAAGAGGCGGGTGTTGATCCGTCCGACGCTCTGCGGCTGGTCGATTGGGGGAATGAGGTGTGAAGCGTCCAACCTCAAGCACCAAAGAAACCGCGTTTCGTTGGCTTGACCGCGCCTTTGAAATGTGGTTTCTTAGGATTCGAGGCATTGGATTATGGCATGGCGAAGCTCAAGCACTTGGCAGCATTGATCGAAAAAATGAACGGCGGCGACACCGCGCGGACCAATTCGCTTGTTATGGTCGCGCGCAAAGCTGGGCTTTTCACGACCGGCGGGCGTGGACCGAACGCCCCCGAAATGTGGCCAACCGACTTTGGGCGCGCTCTGCTGCTGGGCACCACGCTTGCCACCCCGACGCGCGCCGCTGAGACGGTCAAGACGCTTGAGGCGGCGCAACCCTTTATCGTCAAAATCGACCCGATGGACGGCGGCGGCTTTCGTGACGTTGACCCCGACGAAAGCCGACTGATGGGCGCGGACGTTTACGAAAACCCGTATCTGCCTTCCTTCCTTTCGGACATGCCCAACGATCTGGCGGGCTTTCTAGAGGAACTTTTCGCGTCACTTTTTGCTGGCGAATGGTCTTTTCAAGACTGGGATCAATTCCGCGTCAGGGATGCTTACGGGCGCTTTGAAATATCATTCTTGTTGCACGGCGCTCGCTACATCGAGGGCAAGGCATCGGGCTGGAATGAGGTTTCCGACGATGAGCGCACCCCCGCGCATTATGGCTGGGAATTTGTGTTCCACGTTGAGAAGCCCACCGAACACCATGAGTTTTTCGGGGCGGTGGATCGGGTGATCTACTCGAACGCGCTCAAGGCATTGCAGGAATTGGCGCGGGGTGGCGACAATGGCTAACGCAAACCTCAATATCAGCGTCATTGAAAAGCGGATGCTGAAACAAACTGAGGCGGCGGACTATACCGGCTTGCCCGTCAAGCACTTCAAGGCGACATGCCCGGTCCAGCCGGTCGAGATGCGCCCCGGCACGATCCTTTGGGACAAGCGCGACCTGGATAAGTGGATTGACGCAATGAAGGAAGGGGCTGAGATGGCGACGCAAGACGCCATTCTTGGCAAGCTGTAATGACGCGCATCAGGGTAAAGGGCTTCAAGATATTCGATGACCGGCACGGGAAACCGCGCTGCTATCATCGCGCCACTGGCCACAAGATCGACCTGGAAAAGACCCCGCTGGGATCGGCTGAGTTTTTCGCGGAATGCGCCCGCATTGCAGCCATTGCCGAGGCGAGGAAGGCGCAATCCCCCAAGCCGGGAACGCTTGGCGGGCTGGTCAATGCCTATTTCCAGACTGAGCACTTTGGCAATCTGGCGGATGCCACCAAGCGCGACTATCGCAAGTGCGCTGACTTCCTGCACCCGATCCGTGACACGCCCGTTTCCGCGATCAAGACGCCCCTTATGTCTGGCATCCATGACAAGGCGGCGGGCAAGATCGGCTGGCGGCGGGCAAACATGGTCCGCACCTTTCTGAGCCAAGTTTTCCGTTACGCCATTCCGAAAGGTCTGATCGACCGGGACTATGCGGCGGGCGTCATTCCCAAGCCGCGCCCGAAAGATCGGCCCTATGCCAACCGGCCCTGGACGGTCGAGGAACGCGCCGTTGTGCTGGATCGGGCCGCGCCTCACGTCCGGGTGGCGGTCGCGCTGATCATGAACACCGGCCTTGATCCGTCCGACGCGCTCAAGCTGACCCGTCGCCAGATCGACGGCAACACGATCTGGGGCGTCCGGGGCAAGACGGGGCACGAGGTCGCCATTCCTATCGGCCCGACGCTGCAAGCGGCTCTGGACGCTGCACCGGCCCACGACGCGGTGACGATCCTTGCCACGTCCACCGGGAAGCCTTGGACCTACAACGGCTTTTCGACGGTCTGGCACCGCTTCAAGAAAAAGCTGGAAACTGAGGGAGCCGTGCAACCCGGTCTGACCCTCAAGGGGCTGCGGCACACCGTGGCCACGACGCTACGCGAGGCGGGGCTTGAGGAACGCCAGATTGCGGACCTGCTGGGGCAGAAAACCCCGTCTATGGCCCGCCACTATTCCCGGTCTGCCAACTTGGCGGACCGCAACCGGATCACGATGGAAACACTCGAAAAGGAGAACGAACGCCGATCAAAAGTTGTCAAACCATTCAAGAAAACTGTCAAACCCTGAAAGGCTCAAAAATGAATATCGAGCAATATCAAGAGTTTGAATGGTGCCCGGGGGCGGAATCGAACCACCGACACGAGGATTTTCAATCCACTGCTCTACCCCTGAGCTACCCGGGCACGGGTTGAAGGGCAGCGCCCTTCGGGTGGGGCGGAGATAGCCGAGCCGACAGGCGGTGTCCAGAGCCTTTTTGCAGGAAAAATCGCATCCGCCGATGCGTGCGTGATGGCGCTTTCACACGGCGGCGCTCCGGGGTAGAGCTTCGGCCATGGCACGCAGCTTTGACTCCCTTTCGGGCATCCTTTCGCATGGCTTTGACAGCGTCATCGACGTCCGCAGCCCCGCCGAATTCGCCGAGGACCATATTCCCGGCGCCATAAACCTGCCCGTGCTCGACAACGAAGAGCGCGCGCGCGTCGGCACCATCTACAAGCAGCAAAGCCCTTTTCTGGCGCGCAAGATCGGCGCCGCTCTGGTGTTTCGTAACGCGTCGGGTCATATCGAAGGGCCGCTTGCGCATCATGGGGGCGGCTGGCGCCCGCTGGTCTATTGCTGGCGGGGCGGGCAACGCTCGGGGTCTTTCGCCTGGATGTTGCAGCAAATCGGCTGGCGCGCCGAAGCGGTCGATGGTGGCTACAAGACCTATCGCAGGCTGGTGACCCGCGCGCTTTACGACACACCGCTGACGCATCGGTTCCTGCAGCTCGGCGGCTACACCGGGACCGCCAAGACCGCGCTCTTGCCCAAGCTCGCGGCACGCGGCACGCAGGTGATCGACCTTGAAGGTCTGGCGCGCCATCGCGGCTCGCTTCTGGGGGCGATGCCGGGCGGGCAACCCAGCCAGAAGGGGTTCGAAACCGAGCTGGCCGCACAGCTGGCACGGCTGGATCCGGAGCGACCGGTGATTGTCGAAGCCGAAAGCAGCAAGATCGGGCAGATCATCCTGCCGCCATCGTTGTGGGACAGCATGAAGACCGCGCCATGGATCGAGGTGTCGGCGCCGCTGGAGGCGCGCGCGGCCTATCTTGACCGGGCCTATGACGACATTCTGTCTGACGGTGCGCGGCTTCGAACACAGTTGTCGCCGCTGCGCTTTCATCGCGGCCATGCGCTGGTGGACGCCTGGGAGCGGATGATCGAGGACGGCGCGCGGTTGGCCTTGTGCCAGTCGCTTGCGGCGGATCATTACGATCCGGCCTATGACAAATCCATGTCGGCGATGACGCCACATGTGCTGGAGCGGTTCGAAACGCCGGCGTTGGACGATGCCGCGCTGGAGCGGCTTGCGGACCGGATCGCCAAGCGGCTTCAGACGATTTCGATATGACCGGGCCAGTCGCCGGCAATGCAGCCGATCACCGCCGCGTCATGACCAAGGCTGCGCAACTGCCGCACCTTTGTGGCGCCATCGGGAATGGCGGCCAACAGCCCTCCGGCGGTTTGCGGATCGCATAAAAGCTCGGCGCGGGGGCTGTCCGGGGCAAGACCGGGAATGGCCGCAAGGTTCTGTGGATACAGGGTCGAGCGGACGCCCTGCGCGGCAAGCGCCTCTGCCCCGGCAAGCAGGGGGACGGCGTCCAGTACCAGGCGCGCGCCGACGCCAGAGGCGGTCAGGATGCCGTGCAGATGCCCCGCAAGGCCAAAGCCCGTCACATCGGTCATGGCGTGGGCGTCTCGCAGCAGCTTTGCCGCGTCCCCCTGGGGGCGCGACATGCTGGCCAGGGCCTGCGCCACATCGGCGCCGCGCGCGCGGCCCTGCATTTCGGCCGCCATGATAACGCCCGAACCGATGGGCCTGGTGAGGATCAGATCGTCGCCCTCCCGCGCGCGCGAAAGAGTGATGGGCGCGCGGTCACACAGGCCGGTCAACGTGAAGCCGATGGTCAGCTCATCGCCCATCGAGCTGTGGCCCCCGACGATCTCGGCGCCCGCGCCGCGCAGGATCTCGCCGGCGGCGATCAGGATTTCCGAAAGGCTGCGCTCGGCCAGGGCTTCGGACATCCGGGGCAGGGTGATGCTTGCGGTGGCGGCCTGGGGCTGCGCGCCCATCGCCCAGATGTCGCCCAGGGCGTGCACGGCGGTGATCCGGGCCATCAGCACCGGATCGGCGGTGAAGGCGCGCAAATGATCGGTGGTCATCACCTGCCGCGCGCCGCCGGTCAGCAGCAGCGCCGCATCGTCGCCGGGCAAGGGGGTGACGTCGGCGCGAACCGGCGCGGGCAGGCGGGACAGCGCCGCGCCAAGGGCCGCGCGCCCGACCTTGGCGCCGCAGCCGCCGCACATGGGTTTGTCACCAAGCGCATCGGACGTGCCCGCGGCGCGCGGGACCGGCAGCGGGGGCGGCGCCATTTCGGGCAGATCGGCAAGCTTGCGCATGAATTTACGGTCGATGCGATCCTTCCAGCGCCACATCAGCGATCCCGACGGGGCAAGGCCGAACCGGTCGGCAAGAGCGGATTTTTCGCCCAGCGAGATCAGCTTGAGATAGTCCTTTTGCGGGTGGTAGCTGCGCAGGGCACCGTCCTCGGCCAGGCGCCTGCGCAGGTTTTCAAACAGCACTGGCGCCTGGCGCACGGCAAAGACGCCCGCTTTCGGGCGCGGCGTCCGGGTCATGTGCGCGCAGTCTCCGGCGGCGAAAATGCCCGGGTCAGAGCTTTGCAGCGTGGGGGCTACGGCGATGAAACCGTCCTGCGTGGCCAGCCCGCTTTGCGCAAGCCAGGGCGCGGGCCAGGCCCCGGCGGCGCCGGTGACGAAATGTGCGGCGATGATGTCGCCGTTTTCCAGGCGCAGGCCCTCTGGCGTGACGCCGGCCACGGGGGTGTTTTCGTGCAGGGTCACGCCTTGCGCGGCCAGCGCCCGGCGCAACCGCCGTGCCGCGCGCGGGCGCAGCGCGGCCAAGGCGGTGGACCGGTCGACCAGGTGGACCTGCGCGTCCCGCGATCGGTCGCGCAGGGCGTGGGCCATCGCGGCGGCCAGCTCGGCTCCGGCAACGCCGCTGCCGATGACGGCAACGCTGGCAGGACCGGTGCCATCGCGGAATGCGGCCCACCTCTGGGCGAAAGGGCCCAGCGGTTTGGCGGGAACCGCGTGATCGGCAAATCCCGGCAGATCGGGCATGGCCGATGTGATGCCGATGTCGACCGAGGCAACATCGAAGCCGACCGGCGGACGGTCGGGCAGGTGGATCTGACGCGCGTCGAGGTCGATGCCGTCGACGGCCCCAAGGATCACCCGCGCTCCGGCGAAACGCGCAAGCCTTACCAGGTCGATGTCCAGATCGTCACGGCTGTAATGCCCGGCGACAAAGCCCGGAAGCATCCCTGAATACGGCGCGGTGGGGCCTGGATTTACAAGGGTCACGCGGGCGCCAGGCAGCGGAGACATTCCCCACATGCGCAGGACGAGCGCGTGGGCGTGACCGCCCCCGATCAGCACAAGGTCTTTGGTAAGGGGGAGAGACATCATGGGGCGGCTTCCGGACCTGGCATTGCCGCAAGCCTTTAGCATGGTGCGCTGCGCCTGCCCATTGCCGAAGGAGCGGTGCGGCAAAGGGCGCGCGGCCTGCCCCCCCCTGGCCTCTCGGCACCGCCCCTGGGACAATTCGTCAGAAAACGGCCCTGTCGGATCGACCCTGGCGGATCGCCAGGCCGTCGCCGTCGAAAAGGTGGGTCTGGCCGTCTTCGAACTTCAGGCCGACGGGCTGGCCGGGGGCAAGGCCGGTGTCGCCATGCGCCCGGATCGTGAGCTTGCCCGCGCTGCCGCAATCGGCGATCACATAGGTGTCGGCGCCAAGATATTCCAGCACATCGACTGTGCCGTCGATCTGCCCGCTACCCGCTGCGCCAAGGGCGATGTGTTCGGGGCGGATGCCGAAATGCGCCGCCGTCCGGGGCAGCGGGGCGGGCAGGCGCAGCTCGGGCGTGGTCGCCGCGAAGACGTTCATCTTGGGCGAGCCGATGAACTGCGCGACAAACAGGTTGCCGGGCCGCTCGTACAGCTCACGCGGGCTGCCGACCTGGCTGACGCGGCCGGCCTCAAGCACCACGATGCGGTCCGCAAGGGTCATCGCCTCGACCTGGTCATGGGTAACGTAGATCATCGTCGATTTCAGCGACTGGTGCAGCTTGGCGATTTCGTAACGCATTTCGACGCGCAGGGCGGCGTCAAGGTTCGACAAGGGCTCGTCGAACAGAAAGGCGGTGGGGTCGCGCACGATGGACCGCCCGATGGCAACGCGCTGGCGCTGCCCGCCCGACAAATCCTTGGGGCGGCGATCCAGAAGGGGTTCCAGTTTCAGCACACGGGCGGCCTCATCGACCTTGGCGTCCATCTCGGCCCTGGGCACGCCCGCGGCTCTGAGCGAAAAGCCCATGTTGTCGCGCACGCTCATGTGCGGGTACAAAGCGTAGCTCTGGAACACCATGGCAAGGCCGCGTCGGGCGGGCGGCTCGGCGGTGGCGTCGGTGGCGCCGATCATGATCTGCCCGCGCGATGTTTCCTCCAGCCCGGCGATCATCCGCAGCAGGGTGGATTTGCCACAGCCAGACGGGCCGACGAAGATGATGAATTCGCCTTCCTCGATGGCCAGATCGACGCCCTTGATAACCTGCGCTTCGCCGTACCATTTTTCGACGGACTTCAGTTCGATGCTTGCCATTCGTTCTTTCTCCTGCCGCGTCGGAGCGGCGACCGTTTATCCCTTGACCGAACCCGCGGTCAGCCCCTTGGTCATGAACCGTTCCAGCCCGAGGAAAATCAGCATGATCGGCACCGTCGCGATCACCGAACCGGCCATCAGGTGCTGGCGTGGAATCTCGGACGAGTTGAGCGATGCGATCCCCCGCGTCAGCGTGAATTTCGATGGATCGTCGAGCAGCATGAACGCCAGCAGGAATTCGTTCCAGGCGATCATGAACACATACAGCGACACCGATGCCAGGGCCGGCAGCGACAGCGGCAGCGTGATCTTCCAGATCACGGCCAGGCGTGACAGCCCGTCCATCAGCCCGGCCTCTTCGACCTCGGACGGCAGGCCCCGGAAATAGCCCTGAAGCATGTAGAGCGCCACGGGGATGGTCGTCACCGGATAGATCATCACGATACCAAAGATCGTGTTGCGCAGGCCGGTCATCGAAAACGCGATGTAGATCGGCAGCGCCAGCACGATCATCGGCACCATGTAGATCAGCAGGACCGAGCGCGAGAACATCGCCTGTCCCCTGAACCGCAGCCGCGCGACGGCGTAGGCGCCGGGGATGGCAAAGGCCAGCGTGATGAACACCGTCAACACCGAAATGTAAAAGCTCGTCCACAGGTAGCTGCCGAAACTATACTGGGTCAGGAGCTCGTAATAACTGTCGAACAGGTGCCAGCCGCGCGACAGATCCAGCGAGAAATCCAGCGGGTTCGCCATCAGCGCCGCCTGATTTTTCAGGCTGGTCATCACCATCACATAAAACGGAATGACCACGATGGCGGTAAAGAAGATATAGCCAAAGCCGGTAAGGAAGCGGATCACCGATTCCTCGAACTCGTGGCGCGACAGGGCGCCCGGCCGCAGTTCTTCGGTCATCTTGGCAAGGCCAAGGGCGGTGAACAGCGCCACCGCGCCGTGGCCCACGACCAGCGCCAGCATGCCGATGTCGCCCGACACCATCGGGCCTGCGCCAAACATGCCGGCCAGCGCCGCCGCCAGAGCCGCCCCCCAAAGCGCGGGCGCCCCATACAGCGCCGCCATGCCGATGGCGGCGCCCCAGGGCAGCGTCAGCAGCGTCGGGCGGAAGGCTGCGCCGGTGGCAAAGCTCATCGCGACCGCCATCGTCACCGCGATGACGAAACACCACAACGCCCCCAGAACCGGCGCCGTCATGTACCCGAAACGCACCGCTTTCATGACTGGACTCCTGTTTTCGCCCGCTCGGGATGGCATTGGGCGGGGCGGGGGGGCGACGCGATCCTCATAGTCCTTCCTCCCGGCTGATGACCTTGAAGAAGAACACCGAAAACAGCAGCAGGCAGCAGAAGATCAGCACCGCGACCGCCGCCCCCGCGCCGATGTTGGACAGCGCGAACGCCTGTTCATAGACATTCACCGTCAGCACCCGCGTGCCGGCGTTGCCGCCGGTCAGCAGGAAGATGTCGTCGAACTTGTTGAAGGTCCAGATGAAGCGCAGCAGGAAAAGCACCGACAGGATGCCCAGCAACTGCGGCAGCGACAGGTAGCGGAATTTCTGGAACGGAGACGCGCCGTCCATGTCCGCCGCTTCGTACATGTCGGTGTCGATCGACTGCATGCGCGCCAGAATGAACAGGAAGGACAGCGGGAAATAGCGCCAGATCTCGAACAGCGTTACCATGATAAGTGCCAGCGGGCGCTCGCCGAAAAAGTTGATCGCCTCGCTGCTGACGCCCATCTGGATCAGCAGCGCGTTGGCCGACCCCGAGAACGGATCGAACAGCAGGATCCAGGCAAAGGCCACCGCGATCACCGGCGCCACATAGGGGAACAGGTACAGCCCGCGCAAAAATCCCTGACCGCGAAAGGACTTGTTGAGCAAAAGGGCGGCGAACAGCCCCATGACCAGCGCCCCCAGCGTACCGAAGACCGTGTAGAACAGGGTGATGCCAAACACCGCCCAGAATTCCGACCCGTCAAACACTTGCGCAAAATTCTCCAGCGTAAAGTCAAGGTTTGTCAGGATGTTGCTGGCCTTGCCGTCGATGATCGGGTCGCTGTCCCCGGCGCCGGGCCCGTCGAAATAGGCGGCGGTGGCGGTCACTGGAACGCGCAGCTCGTCTCGGGTGCCGCCCTCCCAGTCGCCGAAATCGCAGGCAAGACGCCCCTCGGCGATGTCGCAGCGCGGGTCGATTTCGGTCGGGGTCAGCCCGTCGGGCCAGGTGTCGACAAGCGTCACTCCGAGGATCTGCTGGTCCTGCGAGGAGTTGCGCAGCCGGTAACGCAGCACGGCCTTGTCGCCCGCCGCTTCCAGATCGCCGCGAATATCTTCGCGCACGATGGGCGTGGGGGGGCGCAGGTCGGCCAGGCCAACCGGTTTGAAACTGATCCAGAAGACCGCCAGCAGCGGCAGCAGCACCACCAGCGAAACCGCGATCAGGGTCGGTGCCAGCAACCCCCAGGCAAGGCGCGCCTCGCGCCGGCCAAGCGGCCCGGTACCGGTAGGAGGGGTGGCGTCGGTCATCTTGCGGGCTCCGAAGAAAGCAAAAGCCCCCGCCCCCGGGCGGGGCGAGGGCAACGGCGAGAGGGGTTACCGGATCCTGGCCAGCTCGTCGTTCATTTCGGCAACAGCGCCGGCGGCGTCGATCTGCCCGTCGATGAATGCGCGTACCACGCGGTTGACGACCTGGCTGTTGATCATCTTGGACGCCAGCGCCAGCTGCCCGTCTTCGACGCCCCAGCGTTGGGCGGTGTCCAGCCCGCTGACGATCTCGTCGATCATTTCTTGCGGATACAGTTCGCCCAGGGGCGCCTTGCGGTCCACGCCGACCGGAAGCTCGGCCCATTGCGTGACGAAATACTCGGGATCGTCGGCGTTGCCACGGCGCACCGGAAATTTGCCTTCGGGCGCGATGGACAGCGTGTCGACATAGCCCTGGTCCATCGAATACTTGACGAAATCAATGGCGTCGTCGGTCGAAGCATCGCCGGTGATGCCGAACATGTTGATCAACGCCCAAGCGGCCCCATCCGGGTTGGACGGCCCCGAGAACGTGGTCACGATGCCGGTTTTCGATGCCAGTTCGGTCGATGTCGGGTCATCGGTGATGGTGGGCGGCGCGCTGTCGCGCAGGCCCGCCAGTTCATCCAGGATGAACGGCGACCAGATAATCATCGCGGCGTTGCCCGAGAAATACAGCGTGCGCGACTGATCCCAGTACAGATCCCCCGGAGGCGACGCCGTGGCGATGGCCTTGTAGAATTCCAGCACCTCGGTGGTTTTTGCCTCGTCGAGCGGCTGGAACCCGTCGGGGCCGACCGGCGACACGCCGTTGGCCAGAAAGACATGCTCCAGAACCTGGCTCATGAAATCCTCGTCGACCTTGGTGGCGGCGACAAAGCCGTACATCTCGGGCGGGTTGTGCAGTGCCTCCAGCGCGGCCTCGACGTTGGCGAAGGATGTCGGGGCCTCAAGGCCCGCCTCGTCGAACAGATCCTTGCGATAGACGATCATCTGGGTCCAGCCATCGGCGGGCACCGACGCATACCCGCCGTCGAAGGCGGCGATTTCCAGCGCGCCGGGGGCGAAGGTGTCCGCGCCCAGATCCTCGATCGCGTCGGTCGCGGCATCGGGGTCCAGGATGCCCGCCTCGACCCAGGGCAGCGCGTAGCTGATCGGGTGATAGATCACGTCTGGCAGATCGCCCGCAGCATAGGCGGCCGTGGCGCGGGTGCCCAGTTCGGATTCGGTGACGGGGATCACCTCGACCTCGTTGCCGGTGGCTTCGGTAAAGGCGTCGGCCATGGCCTGCTGGCGGGCCAGGCGTTCGGGTTGTTCCTCGGTGGTCCAGAAGCGGATGGTTTCGGCGCCGGCGGCGTTGGCCGCCAGGGCCAGGGCCATCGCGGCGCTGCCCAGAAGCGGCAATCTGATGGATGTCATGGGATCCTCCTGTCGAAAGTCATGGTGTGAAAAACGGGATGGGCCGGGCAGCGGAGAGGCCCGATATGTCGATTGGCTGACGATCCGGAAAACAGGCCGCGCCGAAGAGCGCCGCACCAGCTGGCACGGGGTGGCCGGTGCGATACATTCCGTCTGCCTCTGGCAGCATGCAAGCGGTTCTCCCTTGGGCGCAGGCTCGGCGCTAAATCCGCTCAGTGCAAGGAAAAGTTGCGCCGCACCGCAGAAACTCGTCCCGTTGTCACGTCAGATGGACACCCTGGCCAGCAGATCCTCGCGGTCGATTTCGCCGGCGCGGCCCGCAAGCGACACCGCGCCGCGCTGGACAGCCACGAAACTGTCCGCAAGATCCCACATGAAATCGAAATACTGCTCGACCAGAATGATGGCCATGTCGCCCTGATCGCGCAATTGGGCGATCACCCGGCCAATCTGCTGGATGATGTTTGGCTGGATGCCTTCGGTCGGCTCGTCCAGCAACAGCACGCGGGGTTTCGAAATCAGCGCCCGCGCGATGGCGAGCTGCTGTTGCTGCCCCCCCGACAGATCACCGCCGCGCCGGTGCAGGAAATCCTTGAGGATCGGGAACAGATCGAAAATATGCGGCGGCACCGTGTGTTCGGACCGGGGCAGGCAGGCAAAGCCGGTTTCCAGATTTTCCTGCACGGTCATCAACGGAAACACCTCGCGCCCCTGCGGCACATAGGCGATCCCGGCGCGCCCCGCCTGAAACGCCGACAGGTGGTTCAGCGGTTTACCATCCAGCGTGATCGTGCCGCCGGAATAGGGGTGCCGCCCGGCGATGGCTTTCAGCAGCGATGTCTTGCCGACCCCGTTGGTGCCGGTCACGGCGGTGACCTTGCCGGGTTCCGCGGTCAGCGAAATGCCATGCAGGATCTGGCTTTGCCCGTATTTGAGGGTCAGGTTCTCGACGCTCAGCATGATGCGGTCCTTTCGCGCCTAGCGGCCCAGATAGACTTCGATGACCTCGGGGTTCGAGGTCACATGATCGAGCGAGCCTTCGGCCAGCACAGAGCCTTCGCACAGCACTGTCACCCGGCAATCGAGGCGGCGGATGAATTCCATGTCATGTTCGACCACGACGACGGCGTGCTTTTGCGCGGCGCGTTTGAGCAGATCGGTGGTGTGCTCGCGCTCGGCCGGGGTCATGCCGGCGGCGGGTTCGTCCACCAGCAGCAACCGGGGGTCCTGCGCCAGCAACATGCCGATTTCCAGCCATTGTTTCTGGCCATGGCTCAGCTCGCCGGCGATGCGGGGCAGGGCATCGGTCAGGCCGATGGTCTCGGCAAGTTCGCCAATGCGCCGCGCGCCGGCCTGCGTCTTGCGATACAGCAACACATCGAACGGCCCGCGCTTGTTCTTCAGCGCCATGGCGAGGTTTTCGCGCACGGTCTGTGCCTCGAACACCGTGGGTTTCTGAAACTTGCGCCCAACGCCGACCGTGGCGATTTCGCTTTCGGACATCTTGAGCAGCGAGATGGATTTTTCGCCGTAAACCACGGTGCCGCTGTCGGGGCGGGTCTTGCCGGTGATGATGTCCATGAAGGTGGTCTTGCCCGCGCCGTTGGGCCCGATGATGGCGCGCAGCTCTGGCTCGCCGATGCGAAAGCTGAGGTTGTTGATCGCCTTGAATCCGTCAAAGCTGACCGACACGCCGGACATTTCCAGAAGCGTCTTCATCTTTCTTCCTCCCCTTCGACGGTGCGGCGCGCGCCCTTGTCGGGGCCGAAGTCTCCGACCCGCTCGGGCACGGGGTGGCGATGGCCCAGCAGGTCGAACAGCCCGCCGATGCCCTTGGGCGCCAGAAGCGTCACGGCGACAAAGCTCACGCCGAGCAGCACCAGCCACCAGTCGGTCCAATGGAGCGTGTAAAAGCCAAGCGGGATGTCGGGTGCGCCCCCGCTGGTGAACCAGGACGACAGCAGCGACACCAGCGCCGCGCCAAGCGCCGCGCCGTACAGCCGCCCGCGCCCGCCGATGGCGACCCAGACCGCCAGATAGATCGACGCGATCGGCGCGACCTCGTTGGGGTTGATGATGCCCGCCTGCGGATAATACAGCGCCCCCGCGATGCCCGCGACGATGCCCGTCAGGGTAAAGACGAACAGCTTGTAGCTTTCGACGTGATAGCCAAGGAACCGCACCCGGCTTTCATTGTCGCGAATGCCCCGGATGACCGACCCCATCTTGCCCGACACGACCCAGGCAAACAGCACATACCCCGCCCCGAGCGCCACCGCTGAGGCCCAGAAAAACGCCAGCGACAGCGTCGCCTGTGGCAGGTCTTCGAGTCCGGGAAGGTTCTGCAAGCCCGACAGCCCGTTGTTGCCGCGCAGGCCAGCCTCGTTCTGGAACAGGTACAGCGACAGCGCCAGGGTCATCGCCTGTGTCAGGATCGACAGGTAGACGCCCGTCACCCGGCTGCGGAATGCCAGCCAGCCGAACACCAGCGCCAGCACCCCCGGCACCAGCACCACCATCGCGATCTGCAGCCAGAAGCTGTGTGCAAACAGCCAGATCGCCGGAAACTCCGAGCTGCCGACAACGCCGAATATCTGCGTGCCGACAGAGTCGTGGATTTCCTGCGGCGTGGGGGGGATGGCGGCGGCGCGCAGGCTTTCGGTCACGATGATCTCGGTCCGGGCGTACATCAGCCACATGCCGATCATGTAGCCGCCAAGTCCGAAGAACGCCATGTGGCCAAGGCTGAGAATGCCGGTATAGCCCCACACCACGTCCATCGCGATGGCGACCAGCATCAGGCACAGCGTCTTGCCCAGCGTCTTGACGAAACTGGTCGAGATCATGCCGTTGCCCATGGCGTCCGACAGCACCGTCACGATCAGCGCGAAAACGGTGAGCGACAGCAAGAACCACAGGGCCGAACGGTTCTGGCTGAGAAAGCTTTGCGGTTTCATGCGGACCTCCGGTGATCGTCCGTCGAGGGGGCGCTGCCCCCGCTGCTGCGCAGCCCCCCGGAGTTTATCGGGCAAGATGAAGCCGGGGCGCGGTGCCTTTGTTTGACGCGGCGGGAAACACCTTGGCCAAAGGCGGGCCGGGGACGATGGGCGGGCGGCGTTTCATGGATAAGACGCTGCATGGTCAGTCTCCTGCCGCGCGGCCCTTGAGGGCGACGATGCCCTTGGGGCGGAACTGGATGAAGAGGATGATGAACAGGATCATGTAGGTCTGCGCCGCCAGCGTGTTGGACGGGTTGAAATACTCGATCCCCTTCTGAAGAATGCCGATGAGTGCCGCGCCCGCAAGCGTGCCCCAGACGTTGCCGACGCCGCCGACGACCACGGTCATGAAGCTTTGCACGATATAGTCCGCGCCCATTTCCGAGGTCACTTTGGCATAAAGCCCGATGGCGACGCCCGCGATCCCGGCGATGCCCGACCCCAGACCGAAGGTCAGCATGTTGATCTTGTCGGGGTTGATGCCCATCGACGCCGCCATGCCGGGGTTTTGCGTGACGGCGCGCACCTCCAGCCCGACGCGGGTCTTGTTCAGGATGAACAGGATCAGCGCCAGAAAGATCAGGGCCAGCACGAAGATCGCGATGCGGATGTTGGCGATGCTGACCACATCGTTCAGCACCCAGGCCCCATCCAGCCAGGCGGGCGAGGTCAGGGGGCGCGCCTGCGTGCCGAAGATGTTCTTGGCCAGCTGTTGCAGCGCGATCGAGATGCCAAAGGTCGCCAGCAGCGTTTCCAGCGGGCGGTGATAGAGCCAGCGGATCACCAGCCGTTCCATCGCGACACCGGCGGCGAACGTCACCGCAAAGGCCAGTGGCAGCGCCACGATCAGCGACAGCGTGTAATCGGGGATGATCTGCTGCACCACATAGCCGGTATAGGCGCCCATCATGATGAATTCGCCATGCGCCATGTTGATGACGCCCATCACCCCGAAGGTGATGGCCAGTCCTATGGCCGCCAGAAAGTAGATCGACGCCAGCGACAGCGCGTCCAGCGTCAGATCCAGCATCTGGTTGAAGAACACCCGTTGTTCGACCTCGTCCAGCGCGGCGCGCGCGGCGTCGGTGACGGCCGTATCCGGCTCGGCGTAGGCTTCGTAGAAAACGTGCGAGGCGAGCGCCGCCTCGATGGTGTCCTGCGTGACCAGCGGCGGCGCGGCGCCGGCCTCAGCAAGGGCGGCATAGGCGCGCAGCCGGTCGGTTTCGGAATCCAGCGCGCCGACGGGCACACCGCCGACTTCGCCGCCCGCGACGTTTGCGGTCAGCGCGGCCTTGATCTGGTCGCGGTCCTGCGCGGGGGGCGCGCGGCCCGCATCGACGAGCCGGGCATAGGCATCCTGGATCGGGATGTCGTCGCCGACCTGAAGCACGCGTGCGACGTTCACCTCCGGTGGCAGCGTTTCGGCCACTCCGGGCGAGGTGGTCAGGATCTGGTTCAGCACCGCGCGGACCTCGACCGACAGCGCGCCGGACAGGGCGGCGATCGCGGCGACGCGGTCGTCGCTGTTCGCGCCGAAGCGGGCGGCGAGCATGCCGACGAGTTGTTCCTTGCGGGCGCGCAGGGCGGGGTCTGTTTCGCTGGCGAGAGAGGCGCGCAGCGGGGCGAGCTGATCCGGCTCAGGGGCGCGGGCGATGGCATCCAGCGCCGCCGAGCGGGCCGCGATGTCGGGGTCCGACAGCTGGAATTGCACCAGCGCGGTCGAGATCACCCGGCGCACCCCGCCATTGGGACGCACCGCCGACAGGCTTGCGCGGTCAAGCCGGACCGGCGCGCCGGTGTCCACGTCCACCGGGGGCGTGCCGTCATAATAGAACAGGCCGGTCGCCTCGTCCTGCACCAGATCGCGGTCGGACCACCGGTTGAGAAAGTCGGGCACCTGCGGCAGGCCGGAGGCGACGAGATCGGCGATCAGCGGCCCGACACTCTGGCGGCCCGGACTGGCGACCTCGTCCGCGTGGGTCTGAAGAAGCGCCTGAAGCGGGCCTGTCTGCTGTGCCATGGCCCGGTGTGCGGGCAAGGCCAGACAAAGTGCCAGCGTCAGAACGAGAGAGAGCGCGCGCAGCATCGGCAGCCTTCCCGAAAATGTCGGATGGGTCCTGGGGGCAGGCGACGGACACCGTGAAACAGGCGCCCGTCGCGGTTTGGATCAGATCAGTAGTTGGATTTGGTCTGAACGCAGGTCGAGGTTTCGGTGTTGTACATGCCGCAGTCCAGCTCTTTCCAATCGGATACGAGCGGGGCGGATTCGGGCAGGAAGTCGGTCCAGGCGTCACCCGCGACCGGCTCGGTCTGCGAGATGATGTCGAACTGGCCGTCGGCGCGGATTTCGCCGATCAGAACCGGCTTGGACAGGTGATGGTTGGTGCCCATCACCGCCATGCCGCCGGTCAGGTTCGGAAATTCCAACCCCCACATGTTTTCGCGCACCGCGTCCACATCGGTGGTGCCTGCGGCCTCGACGGCCTGTACCCACATGTTGAAGCCGATGTAATGCGCTTCCATCGGGTCGTTGGTGACGCGGCTGTCATCGCCGATGAACGCGTGCCATTCGTCGATGAACGCGGCGTTTTCGGGGGTGTCGGCGGTCATGAAGTAGTTCCACGCGGCCAGGTGCCCGACCAGGTTCGACGTATCCAGCCCCGACAGTTCCTCTTCGCCGACCGAAAAGGCGACGACGGGGATGTCGTCGGCCGACACGTTCGCCGCCGCCAGTTCCTTGTAGAACCCGATGTTGGCATCGCCGTTGATGGTCGAGATCACGCCGACCTGCTTGCCGTCCTCACCAAGCGCCACCACGTCGGACACGATGGTCGACCAGTCGGACTGGCCGAAGGGGGTGTAGTTGACGAAGATGTCCTCGGCCGCGATGCCCTTGGAGGTCAGGTAGGATTCAAGGATGTTGTTGGTGGTGCGCGGGTAGACATAGTCGGTGCCGAGCAGGGCGAATTTCTCGACGCCCAGCTCATCCAGGAAATAGTCGACCGCCGGGATCGCCTGCTGGTTCGGCGCGGCGCCGGTGTAAAAGACGTTCTTGGACGATTCCTCGCCCTCGTACTGGACGGGATAGAAATACAGCGCGTTCAGTTCTTCGAGCACCGGCAGCACGGCCTTGCGGCTGGACGAGGTCCACGACCCGAAGGTCACGTCGACCTCGTCGTTGGAAATCAGCTCGCGCGCCTTTTCGGCGAACAGCGGCCAGTCGGACGCGGGGTCCTTTACCACCGCTTCCAGTTCGCAGCCCAGCAGGCCACCTGCCGCGTTCTGCTTTTCGATCAGCATCAGCATGGTGTCTTTCAGCGTGGTCTCTGAAATCGCCATCGTACCGGACAGCGAATGCAGCACGCCCACCTTGATCGGGCATTCGGTTTCCTGCGCCGAAACGGCACCGGCACAAGCCAGCGCCGCGGCGGCGACCCCCGAAAGCTTCATCATCTCGATCATGAAATCACATCCCTTGTGTGCGACTGTTGCAGGCCGACGCAGACCTTGCGCGTGCAAGGCCCGACTGTCGCGGCCCGTGGTGTTCGTCGCTTTTAATATCTGCGCCCCGGCGCTTTCGGATGCTTCCTCTTGCGCCACGACATCCCCGTATTGCGCCGGCCCAAGACAGGCGCGGCCCTGTTGTTATCCGAGGTCGCGGGGTGCCGCAGGGGAAATCGCGCGGCATATGCCGTGACTTGCATGCGTGATTAATTCATGCGCTTTTTTTCACGGTGGTGTCCGATAATTGTGCTAAACCGAAACGGTGAGGGGTCTCGCTTCGGAAATTCCCGGTGTTCGACATGTGCGTGGATTCGAATTACGGGCCGATTGCCTGTAAAATAAGCGGAACAGGCGGTCTCTGAACGATTTTTCGGAAGGGGGCTTTCACTCTTGCGGTGAAACGTGGAATTTGAGGCGAGAACACGAAGGGAAGAGCATGAGCGCCACGCAAGCCAAGATCTTCAACGAGATGATGAATGGGCCGGACGTGCGCGCCGCCTATGCCAATCTCGAAACGTGGTATCGGTCGATGCCGCCGGAACTGCGAAACCTCAAGCAGTCCGAGGCCGAGGCGCTGTTTCGACGGGTCGGCATCACGTTTGCGGTCTATGGCGAGGGGGGCGACCCGGAACGGCTGATTCCGTTCGACATGTTTCCGCGGGTGATGACAGCCGAGGAATGGCGCAAGCTCGACAAGGGTATCCGCCAGCGGGCCGCGGCGCTGAACGCCTTTCTGTGCGATGTCTACGGCCGCCGCGAAATCATCAGGGCGGGCAAGATCCCCGAACATCTGGTGACCAACAACGAAGCCTATGAAAAGGCCGCAATCGGTTTCAGGCCGCCGGGGGGCGTGTTCAGTCATATCGTCGGGGTCGATCTGGTGCGCACCGGGCCGGACGAATTCTATGTGCTCGAAGACAACTGCCGCACGCCGTCGGGTGTCAGCTACATGCTGCAAAACCGCGAAATCATGATGCGCATGTATCCGCAGCTGTTCATGGAAAACCGCATCGCGCCGGTCGATGGCTATGCCTCGGCGCTGAAACGCACGCTGGCCTCGGTGGCGCCCAAGAAATGCGTCTCCGAGCCGAAAATCGTCATTCTGACGCCGGGCCAGTTCAATTCGGCCTATTACGAACATTCCTTCCTGGCCGATCTCATGGGGGTGGAGCTGGTCGAGGGGCAGGACCTGTTCGTCGAGGGTGATTTCGTCTGGATGAAGACCACCGAAGGCCCCAAAAAGGTCGACGTGATCTATCGGAGGATCGACGACAGCTTCCTTGATCCGCTGTGCTTTCGCCCCGATTCCATGCTGGGGGTGCCGGGGCTGATGAACGTCTACCGTTCGGGCGGCGTGACGATCTGTTCCGCCCCCGGCGCCGGGGTCGCCGACGACAAGGCGATCTATACCTATGTGCCCGAGATGATACGCTTTTATCTTGGCGAAGAGCCGGTGCTGGAAAACGTGCCCACCTGGCAATGCGCCAAGGAGGACGATTGCAAATATGTGTTGGAAAACCTTGACGAGCTTGTCGTCAAGGAGGTTCACGGCTCGGGCGGCTACGGCATGCTGGTCGGCCCCAAGGCGGATAAATCCACCATCGAGGCTTTTGCCCACAAGATCCGTCAGAACCCCGACAACTACATCGCCCAGCCCACGCTGGCGCTGTCGGCGGTGCCCACCTTTGTCGAAGAAGGTATCGCGCCCCGCCACGTCGATCTGCGGCCCTATTGCCTTGTCGGTGAAAAGATCGAGCTGGTGCCGGGCGGACTGACCCGCGTGGCGCTGACCGAAGGCTCGCTCGTCGTGAATTCGTCGCAGGGCGGAGGTGTCAAGGACACCTGGGTCCTGGCGGAATAAGGGCGGAAGGACACACAATGCTGAGCCGCACCGCAGATCACCTGTACTGGATGGCCCGCTATCTCGAGCGCGCCGAAACCACATCCCGTCTGCTGGAAGTCGGGGCGCGCACCGCGCTGTTGCCCGACCCGTCGGGGGGGTATCGCAACGATTGGGAAGCCGTGCTTCAGGCCAAGGGCACGCTTGAGGAGTTCAAGGAAAAATACGGCGATACCAACCAGCGCAACATCGAAACCTGGCTGTTCTTCGATTCCGACAATCCGGCGTCGGTGCTGTCGTGCATCAACGCCGCGCGGGAAAACGCCCGCGTGGTGCGCACGGCGCTGACCTCGACGGTGTGGGATGCGATCAACAGTGCCTATCAGGAACTCAAGCAGTTGCAGCGGGTCGAACGCAGCAAGCTGATGGTCACCGATCTGACCGAATGGACGCAGCGTTTTTGCCATCTGGTGCGGGGCTGCATTTCGGCCACGCAACTGCGCAACGATGGCTATGCCTTCATGGGCATCGGCACCTCGATCGAGCGTGCCGACAACACCGCCCGGCTGATCGACGTGAAATACTACGTTCTGCTGCCGTCGCTCAGCTATGTCGGCTCGGGGCTGGACCAGTCGCAATGGGCGCTCCTGTTGCAGTCGATGACGGCTCAGCGCGCGTTCAACTGGTCCTATTCCGGCGAAATCACGGCGCAAAAGATCGCGCATCTGTTGATCCTGAACCGCAAGTTCCCCCGCTCGCTGCTGTCCAGCGTCCAGTGGACCTGCGATCACCTCGACGACATCGCGCAGAACTATGCCAACGGCACCCGTGCCCAGCAGGACGCGCATCAGCTGTTCGACGATCTGTCCCGCGCCACCGTCGATGACATCTTTGACGAAGGTCTGCACGAGTTTCTGCAACGGTTTGTCGCCCGCAACGCCGGGCTGGCCAACACGGTGCAGGATGTATATCTTCGGGGGATCCCCGCATGAGACTGACCGTTCGTCATACCACCCGCTACCGTTTCGAAGAGCCCGTGCGCGAGGTTGTCCAGTCGCTGCGGCTGTGGCCATGCGATTGCGCCTCGCAGAAAGTGCTGCGCTGGGACGTCGCGACCGAAGGCGCGCTGCGCGGCGCCGAATTTATCGACGGGGCGGGGGACCGCACCGCCTTGGCCAGCTGGCGTGGCCCCATTGACACGCTCAGCGTCGTTGTCACCGGCGAGGTGGAAACCTCGGATTTGTTCGGCGTCTTGCGCGATCATCGCGAAAAGGGACCAGCTTCGCTATATCTGCGTGCAACGCGACACATCAAGGCCGATCAGGATCTGCGGGATCTGGCGATCTCGGCGCTGGACGGCATGACATCCGCGACGGAACTTGACCGGGCCCATGCGCTTGCCGCGGCCGTCGGTGAGGCGATCGAATTCGCGCCGGGCGAAACCCGACCGCACACCACCGCGGCCGAGGCTCTGGCCGGCGGGAAGGGGGTTTGCCAGGATCATACCCATGCGCTGATCTCGGTCGCGCATGTGGCGGGCATCCCCGCGCGCTATGTCATGGGCTACCTTCAGGCGGGCGGCGCCGACGACCCGAACGAAGCAAGCCACGCCTGGGCCGAACTGTTCGTGCCCGAACTGGGCTGGGTCGGGTTCGATGCGGCCAATCGGTGCTGCCCGGACGAACGCTATATCCGCCTTGGGTCGGGTTATGATGCGCAGGACGCGGCCCCGATCCGCGGGCTTGTGCAGGGCAGTTCACCCGAGGAACACCTTGAGGTTGAAGTCGAGGTCACATCCGAGCAGCAGCAGCAATAGCGCGGCCCCGACTGCGCAACGCCATTGCCCCCCGCCCGGCGGCTCTTTATAGCCGTTGCGGTGCCGTTTGTGCAGGGGAGTCGCAATGACCTATTGCGTTGGATTGATGCTGGACGCGGGGATTGTCCTGTTGTCCGATACCCGAACGAATGCGGGGCTCGACAATATCGCGACCTATCGCAAGATGTTTCTGTTCGAAACACCGGGCGAGCGGGCGATAGGGATCATGACGGCGGGGTCCTTGTCGATCACGCAGACGACCATGGCGCTGCTCAACGATGCCATCGAGGAGCCCGAAAACGACAAATCCATTCTGCGGGCGCCGACGATGCTGCAAGTGGCCGAGATCGTTGGAAATACACTGTCCGACGTGACTGCTGAAGTCTCCGCGAAGATGGAGCGGATGAGCCAGAGCGCCAGCGCGTCGATGATCGTGGCGGGACAACGCAAGGGCGGACCCATGCGCATGTTCCTGATCTATCCCGAGGGCAATTTCATCGAGGCGACCTCGGACACCCCGTTTTTGCAAATCGGAGAGCACAAGTACGGCAAGCCGATCCTCGATCGGGTGATCGACCCGTCCACCACGTTGGAAGATGCTGAAAAGGCTGTGCTCTTGTCCATGGATTCGACGCTTCGGTCAAATCTGAGCGTGGGCATGCCACTGGATTTCGCGATCATCGAAGCCGACAGTTTCAGGATCGGCCGGCGGCGTCGGATCGAAGCCGATGACGAAGGGTTCGCACGCATGAGCCACGCCTGGTCTGATGCGTTGCGCAGCGCTTTCCAGCAGATTGATCCAAGCTGACGACGGGTCCAGCCGACGACGGGACCAACTGACGAGCGGCGCGCTGACGAGCATTCCCGCTGACGGTGCCACGCGTCAGGTTGCGACGACACCGGGCCGCGCTTTTTGTGCCGCCGCGTGCATATCCGGCCGATCTTTCGGGAAGAGACCGGCGAACCGGGCCCGTGCAACAGTTTTTCAAAAAAGCGTGATCTCACCGTGGCTTGGCGGCGGCGGCACCTTGACGGTCGGTGCAATGCGCTCGACCTCTCCGGGCACTATATATTGTTTCACGCGCCCGTCTGTCGGCCAGAAACGGATGCGTCTTGCGGCATGGCCCCCGATGCTTTCGGACGCGACCGGGATGCCTTCGTTTTGCAGGAACTCCTTTGCGAATGCAGTGTTCGACGTGCCGATGTCGCGCAAGTGAGACAGCATCTTGGCACCGCCGAAAAGCTTGGCCACCAGGCGATTTTTCTGGGCGCCTTGCTTGAGCATGTTGTTGATCAGTAATTCCATGGAGTAGGCACCATACCGGATATCCTCTCCTTCGGCGCCGGATCGGCTGGGAAGGAGAAAATGATTCATGCCGCCAAGCCTTGCGACCGAGTCGGTCAGGCAGACGGCCGCGCAGGACCCCAAGACGGTGGACAGGACGCAATTAACGTCATTCGAGATATGATATTCGCCCTGAACGACATTCACGAGTGTTTCGTTAGCTTGCATCATGTTGTGGCCCTCCTTTGCGTTGCTCTGGGCGGGATCGCAGCGCAGGCACGCAGGATTTCGGGCCCGATCTTTTGCAGCGGCAGGCACCGACGTGCTGCGTCAAGTTCCATTGCGGCGCGGGGCATTCCGTAGACCGTGCTCGTCGCTTCGTCCTGGGCGATGGTGCAGGCGCCGGCATCGTGCAAGGCCTTGAGTCCCCGCGCGCCGTCGCGGCCCATTCCGGTCAACAATGCGGCCACCGCACGGCTTGCCCCCGGCACCGCAGACTGGAACATGGCATCTACGGAGGGCATGTGGCCGGAGATCGGCGTCCCGGCAAGCAGGGTGATGCGCATCGGGCGCCCGCCCCCAAGCCGCATATGCGCCCTGCTTCCTGCTGCAAGGGCGATCTGGCCGCGGCCGATCCGGTCACCATCCCGTGCGGCGCGCACTTCGGCTGCGCATTGCCTGTCAAGCAGTCGGGTCAAGCTTTCACCGAACCCGCCGCCGGTATGCTGCACGATGAAGGTCGGGGGACAATCGGGCGGAAAGCACGACAGCACCGAAATCAAGGCATCAACACCTCCGGTCGATGCGCCGATTAGAATAAACGCCCCAGAGTCCGCCATTTCAGCAGGGGGCGCCGGGTTTGTGATCGTTTGGCGCGCCGGTGATACGGCGCCGGACGCAGCGCCGTGTCGCCGAGATCTGCGTGTGACGGTTTGAAGTCGCTCAATCAGTTCCGCACCGCTGATGCTGCCGCTGATCGGAAAAAGATCCGAGTTCCGCTCCCACGGGGATTCCTGGTCGCGCCACCCTCCGCCGGTTTGATCGCTGATCACAAGCCAGCGCACATCCAAAGCGGAGAAGAGCGCGCGCATGACCTCGAATTCAGGTTCTCGCGCCAATTGGCCCGAGATCACGACGGCCATCGGTGTCTTCTCCTCAACCTCTGTGTAGGTTGCCATAAGATCACGCGTTTCGCTGATGATTTGAACCATCGGGGCGGCGCATAGGTCCGTCGCGATCTTTCGGCGCAAGCCCATGTCCGGGACTGCGATGATCAGCGTGATCGTGCTCATCCACGATACCTTTCTCATGTTAAACAGCGCCCCCAGGCATGATATGCTTTGAACCGATGCCGTCCCGATCGATTTCCGAAGCCGTCGGCGGCTGTACCGCCTTCAGTTTCGAGCCTAGTTTCGAAGTCAGAAAAGCTCTGGAGGGTTCGCGCTAAGTTCCTCATGGTCCGATCCGCTCAGGCGGCGACCGAGATCCCGCAGAGGAATTGCCGAAAGTTCCCTTGTCAGGTCGACGGTGTGATGATCGTCCAGCCTGGCGGCCAGCTTCTCAACGTAGGTGGCAAGTGCGTCGGTTGATTGGGCAAGCATGTCGAGCTCCTGAAGCGCCGTGATGGCCACGTTGCCAAGACGCGCGCTCCCGTCGGTATAGACCTCTTCCATTCCGTGCTCGAGCCGTTCAAGGCGTTGCTGAAGGTGCCGGATCTCTTGCGACAAGAGCCGGCCCGCCTTGCTAGGGGTCAAATGCGCGTCCGAAATGAGCATATCAGAGCTTCCCGACCACGCTCTCGATGCACTGCTTCATGGACTGCGACGTGAAGGGTTTCTTGATCATGTTGTTCAATCCCCATTTCTTCGCATCCGCTACCATTTGAGGAGTCGGTTTGCCCGTGACGAGGATGAAACCCATACGCTGGGTCGCCTGGTTTTTTCGCACGGCCTGCAACAGACCCAAGCCATCCATGTTGGGCATGTTGAAATCGGACAGAATCAAGTGAACTGGGCTTCCCAGAATTCGCGCAAGCGCCTTTTGGCCGTCATTTTCTGTCAGGTAGTTCTTGATACCAATCTCATCGAGTGCCTGAGTGATCAATCCACGGCTGGTGGCCATGTCGTCGACCACCATGACCCGGAGGGAATCCTTGAGACTCATTCTTTTCTCCTAATGCGCGGCGTTGCCCGTGTCGGCGCCGCCGTTCTTGCGGTAGGTGGTGACCCCGGCCGTTGTCAGGGTGGCGAGCGCGTCGCCGGTGACCCGCTCGGAATGACCGATGAACAGGTAACCGCCGGGGCGCAGCATGTCTGTGAAGCGCGCCCAGAGGCGTTTCTGCGTGTTCTGATCGAAGTAGATCGCTACATTTCGGCAAAAGATGGCATCGAACGGCCCCTTGAATGGCCACTCCTGCATCAGATTGAGCTCCGCAAAGGAGATCATATCGCGCATTGCCGCCGAAATCGCGACCTTGTCGGGGTCATCCGGGCAGGTTGTGGTCCACCGGCGCCGGAGATCTTCGGGGATTGTCTCTGCCTCTTCCTTGGGGTATTTCGCCGCACGAGCCCGGGACACAACTGCAGGGTCGATATCCGTCGCAAGGAGGCGCACATCTCGGCGCGCGCGCTCGGGTAAACTGTCATGAAGCGTCATCGCGATGGAAAAGGGTTCCTGGCCCGATGAGCACCCTGCCGACCATATCCGGACGCGCGCCTGCTGTGCCAATTCTGGCACCAGCTTTTCGCGCAAAGTCGCAAAATGATGCTTCTCGCGAAAAAAGCTGGTGACGTTGGTGGTAAGCGCGGAAATCAACTGCAATCGTTCGTCCGTCTCGTCCGTCTTCGTGAGCAATTTCATGTAGTCAGAGAACTCATTTACTTCTCGCGCCCTCAGCCGGCGGGCCAAGCGCGAATAGACCAGGGGCTTTTTACTTTCAGCCAGGGCGAGACCAAATTCCGAATGCGCAAGTTTGGCGAGCGCACGGAAATCAGCGTCGGTGAAACTGAATTCCCGAGTGTTCAGCCCCGCCGGGGCGGTGTTCATACTCCTCCTCCCATGTCGTTGACCAGCACTGCGTCAAGGTTAACGACTCGTACCATGTTCTCTCCGACTGAGATCACGCCGAGGATTGCCTGGCGTGCTGCCTCGGATTTGATATCGGGGGTTTCCTGAATTGCCGATTTCGCGACGGAAAGAATTTCTGATACAGACTCCACGAGAAGGCCGATCGTTGTGCCGCCAGCAGCGGCGACAATCACGACGTTGCGCTCGTTGTCCGGTGTCTCGCCAAAACCAAATCGCGCAGCCAGATCGAAGATGGGGATTACCGCACCGCGCAGATTCATGACACCGAGAACATCCGCCGGAGTGTGCGGCAACTTGGTGACGGGCGTCCAACGTCGGATCTCGCGGATCTGCGTGATTTCGAGGCAAAAACTTTGCTCGCCCGAGGAAAAGGTGATGAATTCGAACTGGGTTTCGGTCGGCGCTTCGGTGACATCAAGCATGACGCAGCTCCATTCTGGGGGGGGATGCGGGTGGACTGTAGTGAAGACCCGGATGAAGTTTCACAAGTTCGTCTGGATCGAGAATAAGAGCGATCTTGCCATCGCCGAGGATCGTTGCGGCAGAAACGCCAGGGATGGCGCCATAGTTGCTTTCGAGGCTTTTGATTACGACTTGGCGTTGATCGTGGATCGCTCCGACGCGGAGCGCCGTGAGGCCTTGCCCCTCAGTACTGACAAGAAGAAGTACACCGCCGTTGATGTCCCTTGCGCCGCCGGACAGCCCAAGATTGCGCGCGACATCGACAATCGGAACATAGGATCCGCGAACGGAAATAACTTCTCCGTCGGTGCCAATGCAGTGCAGATCACGACGACTGGGTCGAATGGTCTCAATTATGGACGCGATCGGTATTACCATTGTTTGGTCTGCGATCGAAATGACGAACCCGTCCATCACCGCAAGCGTGAGAGGAAGAACAATGGTGAAGGTTGTTCCGCTGCCAGGGCTTGTCGTGATCGAGACACGTCCGCCAAGGGCGGCGACGGCGTTTTTCACGACGTCCATACCTACGCCGCGCCCCGATAGGTTCGATACTTCGGATGCGGTCGAGAAACCGGGCATAAAGAGAAGGTTGTCGATCTCTTGATCCGAAAGCTCGGTATCGGGCGGAACAAGGCCTTTCTCGATACCTTTTTCAAGAATGCGCGGGCGGTTCAGGCCAGCGCCATCGTCCGCAATCTCGATGAAGACGCTTCCGGATCTGTGAGATGCCGATAGGCGAATCGTCCCGATTGCTTCCTTGCCAGCTTCGACCCGCTTTTCCGGACTTTCAAGCCCATGATCGACAGCATTGCGCACCATGTGGGTCAACGGGTCCGCAAGCCGTTCAATTACCGTCTTGTCAACCTCGGTCGAGTCGCCGACGGTGATCAGCTTGGACTTTTTGCCCGTCGCTTCCGAGGCTTCACGGACAATGCGGGACATTCTTTGGAACAACGGCTTGACCGGTTGTGCGCGAATGGCCATCACGCCTTCCTGAATGTCACGCGCCAGAAGCTTGTATGCTTCCAGTTCGTTGGTCAAATGGGCAACAGCGGGAAGTTCAAGCTCTTCTATACGCTGTGAAATCATCGCCTGATTGATGATCAGCTCGCCCACGGTGTTGATCAGCCGGTCGACTCGGTCGAGATCGACACGCAATGTCGGCTTGGGGCCGCGAGGTTCATCGCGCGAGGGAGCAACCTGTTTAGAGGCTGATTTCTGGCTGGGTTCCGTCATTTTGGCGTCAGGCGCCGGTCTCGTTTCGGGGGGGGGCGATGCCATCGCGGGGTCCGGCGTTCCATGCGCCTCCGCCATGCTTTGCGGCTCGGGCAGCATCTCGACATCTGGAAGAGCGGCCTCATCAACCGATATTTCCAGGTCGCAGAGTGAGTCCACGAACTCAAAGACCTCATGCAGCACGGTTTCGTCTTCTGAAGTGTCCAGCGCCAGGGTCCAGTCGAGAACTGCACTGTCTGGATCGAAGGCGTCGAAATCCGGCACCCCGGACAGATCCGCCTTGACTGACAGCGTCCCAAGTTCGGCGAGCGCGTCAAACAGGAGCAGCGGTTCGTGACCGTTGGCGTAAAGCGCCGCGGTCGGTTTGAAGCGGATATTGAAGCGCCTCAGGGATGGCCCGGCGTCAGCCTCGGGCAGGTCGATCTGCGGGGCATCGAAGTCCAGCGTCACCGCCGCGAAGTCGAAGTCCTCCTCCTCGGGCTGATCACCAAGGTGTGCGTCAAGCTCTTTGATGATCGCCGCTTCGGATTCTGCGTCGGGTTCGCGGTCGTCGCGCGCGGCTTCGACCAGATCGGCAAGCTGGTCGCCCGAACGGTGGAAGAGTAGCATCAGCTCTTCGTCCACCTTGATTTCCTGTGACCGGACCTTGTCCATCACAGTCTCGAAAATATGGGCGAAGCCCACAAGCCGGTTGAGACCGAAGGCCCCGGCGCCGCCTTTTATGGAGTGCACAGAGCGGAAAACCGCGTTGACCACGTCCATGTCTTCGGCGTTTTCCTCCATCGCCGACAGGCCTTCGACCAAAGCTTCGAGAAGCTCTTCGCATTCTTCAAAAAAGGTATCGCGAATGGAATTCATCGACATGGTTACACCGCGTGTCCAGTGAGTCTGCGCAGAACCGACACCAGCGAGGCGTCGTCGAAGGGCTTTACGATCCAGCCCGTGGCACCGGCTTCACGGGCGCGGGTTTTCAGGTCCTGGCCGCTTTCGGTGGTGAGCACGATGATCGGAACGGTGGTTCGGTTCGGTCCCTTTCGCAGGGACTCGATGACCCCGAACCCGTCCAGGTTCGGCATGTTTATGTCGGTGATGACGACATCGGGTTCGACTTCCGAGAACTGTTCGACCCCTTCGACCCCGTCGCTGGCGGAGTGGTATTCGAAGCCGGCACCCTCCAGCGAAACGCGCAGCAGGTTCCGGATGGTTCGGGAATCGTCGATCGCGAGGACTTTGGTTGTCATTGAATCGGGTCCTTGTCGAAGTGATCGGAAGCGAGGCCCAGGCGTTCAAGCCCGGCGCGGAAGGTGTCGTTCGCCTCTGTCAGGCGGAAGGCCAGCCCTTCTTTGGCCCACTGCTTTCGTGCGACGAGCAGCAGTTGCAGGCGGTGCGCATCGATCCGACTGACGTCGCGCGCCGAAATCGTGACGGGCGCATGACGGGCCCCAAGCAGGAATGGCACCAACGCGTCTTCGCCATTGCGATTTCGCGCGGGTTCCAGGATGTGAACGTGATCTTCGGGCATCGTGTGAAAGGCCCCTCTGGCAGCGTCGCGGATGAAACTACCGGCGGCGGAGGTCGCCGCCGGATCAACAAAAGGAATACGTCCGGGGTCTTAACAAACCGTTCTGGCAATCACTGAATCCTGACCCGCTTGCAGCGCGCGTTCGATCGGCCCAGAACGGTGTCCGTGACGAAGGAGACGGACATGACGCGCAACGGCGGAAAACTCGTGGTGGATTGCCTGACGGCGCTGGGGGCGCGCCGGGCCTTTGGCGTGCCGGGGGAAAGCTATCTGGCGGTGCTCGACGCGCTTCCGGGCAGTGGAATCGACTTTGTGAATTGCCGTCACGAGGGCGGGGCCGCCTTCATGGCCGCCGCCCATGGCAAGCTGACCGGCCAGCCGGGTATCTGCATGGTGACACGCGGTCCGGGTGCCACGAACGCGTCTATCGGCGTGCATACGGCGATGCAGGACAGCGCGCCGATGATGCTGCTGGTCGGCCAGATCGGCACCGAAATGCGCGAACGCGAAGCCTTTCAGGAGGTGAACTACCGGGCGGTCTTTGGCTCCATGGCGAAATGGGTCACGGAGATTGACGATATCGATCGGGTGCCCGAACTTCTGTCACGCGCATGGATCATGGCCACAGCGGGGCGTCCGGGGCCTGTGGTCGTGGCGCTGCCTGAAAATATGCTGATGGATCAGACCGATGTCAGGCCTTCAGGCGGGCCGGTGCAGGTGTTTCGCCCGGCGCCCGCGGCCGAGTCCATTGAGGCGACGAAGGCGCTTCTCGCCACGGCCGAACGCCCTCTGATCATCCTTGGCGGTGCGCCCTGGGCCCGTGCGGCAAGCGAAGCGCTGCAGCGATTCGCCGAAGCTTCGGACATCCCGGTGGTGTCGTCGTTCCGGTATCAAGACCAGTTCGACAACAACTCGCCGACCTTCTGCGGAGACGCCGGCGTGGGCATGGCCGCCGGGGTCAAGGCGTTGCTGCGCGACGCCGATGTGATCCTCGCTCTGGGCACGCGGTTTGGCGAGAACATGACCGACGGCTACCGCCTGCTACAGGTCCCGGACCCGGTACAGAAGATCGTTCATGTGCATGTTTCCGATGCCGAAATAGGCAAGGTCTACCGACCTGCCATCGGCATTCACGCCTGCCCGGAACGCTTTGCGCGCGCGCTCGAAAGCGCGCTCGTCGGCCCTTGGGGCGAATGGCGGGAAGCGGCCCGCTCATCTTACTTGAATTTTATCGACCAGGCTCCGGCACAGCCCGGCCCGGTCGACATGGTCACGATCTGCGCCGCGTTGCGGCAGCGATTTGAAACGGGCGATCTGGTGCTGACCAACGGGGCGGGTAACTTTGCGGTCTGGTCGTCGCGGTTTTTCCGGTTTCGACCGGGCATGCGACTGCTGGCGCCGCAATCGGGGTCAATGGGGTACGGGCTGCCCGCTGCCGTCGCGGCCAAGCTGGAACGCCCCGAAAGCACCGTGATCTGTTTTGCGGGCGACGGCGATATCCAGATGACGATGATGGAATTGGCGACCGCCCGTCAGGCCGGGGCCGCAGTCATCGTCATCGTCGTGAACAATGGCACTTATGGCACGATCCGGGCCCATCAGGAACGGGAATTTCCTGCACGGGTCAGTGGAACGGAGCTGATGAACCCGGACTTCGCCGCCATCGCGCGGGCCTGTGGCATGCACGGCGAGCAGGTGAACGACACCGCCGCGTTCGGAGACGCATTTGATCGGGCTATGGCCTCGCCCACGGGCGCGGTTCTGGATCTTGCGGTTTCCAAAGAGGCGTTGACGCCCTATCGCACGTTGACCCAGATCCGAGACGGTTCCTGAGATCGCGCTGCGCCGCCCGTTCGGCACCGCCGGGGGCCGGGCGAGTGTGGGACAGACGGTCATCAGCCGGTCCGACGCAGCCGCTCCTGTTCGAACAAGAAAGAGGCGTCGCCATCGACCGCCTGGACCACGCCATGCCCGCCTGCGCGGGCCAGATCCAGTGCCGCGCCCGCGCGGGTCAGCAGCGTATCGCGATCCGCGACGCCATCGCTGACGGCCAGACCGACCGACAGGCCGACCCCTCTGCCACGAACCAGAACCCGATCGTTCACGGCGGCGCGAAGCCTGGCGGCAATCTGCCACGCCTGCTCTTCGGTGCTGCCGGGCAGCCATGCGGCAAAAGTCTCTCCTGAAAGTCGGGCGAGCGTGTCGTCATGCGTCAGCGGGCGCAACAAAACCTGCGCGGCATGGCGCAGCAGCCGATTGGCCCCGGCGGTACCCAGCGAATCGACCAGCCCGGGAAAGCCGTCGATCCGCGCGTAGATCAGCGCGCCGACGCCGCGCACTGGCACGGCTGCGCCAAAGCCCAGGCGATTGCACAGCCCTGTAAGGGCATCCTTTTGCGCCTTGCGAAACACCTTGTGCGGAGTGGCGGCCGGTGCACGGCCGATCTGTGCCGCGCGCGGTCGCCCGTCGCTTTCGTCAAGCAGGGCGGCCAGCATGCGCTCGATCTGTGAATTCGGTCGGCGTGCGCCCGCCCTTTCAAGCAGATAATACAGCAGCGCGACGGCACAGATCGCGGATGCCAGCCCGGCGATGATACACACGCCCAGCAATGTCTGCCGGGCGGCGATTCCTCCGGGAAGCAAGGCCGCAGCCCCGATCACCACCGGGACCGGGGCAATCGGCGCCGCAAGCGCAATCATCAGCACCCGCCGCGTTGTCGGCGCCGCAGGCCAGGCGGTCAGCGACGCGGCTTTCGACAAAACGTCTGCCGCGCGGAAACGGAATCGCATGGATCTTCTCCCGCAGTGAAACGGTGGAAGGTTTCACCAAAGCCCTTTAAGGTGAGGTTAAGAACCCCCGCCATTCAATGATCCGCCCCGCATTTATCGCAGCAGAGGCCGTTCAACGGATAAAATCTGCAACCCGGCAGGTTTTTCAGCCCCGTGTCGGGCCGACCGCCACCGACACTGCCGCAAGCGCCCCGCGGGGGCTGGACAGGAGGCCGGCGGAGCGGGTGATGTTTTCAGTCGCCCCGCGCCCGGTGGTTTTGCCTGCCGCGGCTGGGGCACGGCGCAGGCTGATCGCCAGGTGCGCCGCAACACCCGCCTGCGGTTCCATGGTCTCGCCCGGAATCAGGCGCGACAGCCGGTCCAGAGTCGCGTTGACGGGGGCCTTGACAGCCCGGTTCTCTCTGGGCGCGCGGCCATCCTCTGGACGGGGGCCTTTGACCGTCCGTGACAAGGCGGTTTTGCAGAAAGACCGGGAAAGGTGGCGCGAGGCTTGAAGCCGCGCTGAAAACCGTCAGAGGACCGCCGATGTCCAGCATGACAGCGCTTCTGCGCGCCGCGCCGCGCCGCGCCGGGCGTGCCGGCCGATGGCGGCATGGACGAAAAAGACCGGCGTGCCCGACGCCAACCTGACCGCCGCCGCAGCGACGCGCGCGCGACGGCAGCGCCCAGCCCCGCCCTCGTCTCGATCATCGAACGCGCGGCGGCTCCCGGATTGGGAACGGATCGAATGGCGGAAGCTGCGCATCCTCCACCTTGGGTACACCGTGATGGCGTCGCTCTGGCGCGATGCGGGCGCCGACCCCGATGTCAGCATGCGAACCTGCGCGGCACGCCGGCGGGCGGCAAGGTCCGCACAGTGATGGGCGTTGAGGCGCAGGCGGGCCCGCGACCGGGCTGCGCGCCTACCGCGCGGTGACGCAGCAACGGTTCGCCAATCGGTTTCTGGACCACCGCGCCGCCGGCATCGCGACCGGTGCTCGGAACCGCAAGTACGGGCGGATGATGGGTGTCGCGTCGCAAGGCATCGCGGCGGGCGTCCATCCGCATTTGCAAAATTATGCGCGGCCTGGTGCGGCCAGGCCCACAGCGCCGTCACCGCATGTCTGCCCCAGGCGCCCGCGCGCACCTCCTTCGCCGGCTATCCGCACCCGGATGGCGGGCGGGGATGCAATATTTCATTGGCATCCTGGTTCGGCGAATCATTCAAGCCCCGCGTGCAATGCCATCACCGCCGATCCGAACCGCGTGCTGCCGCCGAAATCCCCCCGGCGTCGGGCGCGTCGCGTCCATTGTGCACGACCAGGGACATGGCATGTCCAGCCGGGGCGAGGGGATCAACGCGCCGATGCGCAGGCGCAAGAGCGATCGCGACCATCCGAAACTTGGCGATGGACATTGCAGTCGCGGAGGTGGGTACGTTGATCCTGTCGGAAACCCCCGAAATCCATGGGGCCGAGCACATGCTGGCCGCCCGTGCAGCGCCCGAAACAAGGGTCAAGATCGAAACGGTGATCGACCGGTGGCGCGACTGCGCCGCGGCGAGCGGAGCGTCGTTGGACAAGACTTCCAAGCTCCGGCGACAAGACGGGCGGGCGACCCCCATTCTGGAAAAATCGGTCGGGGCGGTGGCCAAGGGTGGCCTTGCACCGCTGATGGGCGCCCATGCCTATGGTAAACCGGAACGGCACCGTCGGCTTTGTCTATGTGGGCAGCCCCGGATACGATCAGGGCGCGGTCACCGGGCAGGCGGCGTCGGGCGCCACGCTGACGGTCGTTTCCACCGGCTGCGGATCGTGCTTTGGTGCCAGGCCCGCGCCGCGGAACAAGCTGGCGTCCAACAGCGATCTGGCGCGGCGCGGGCCCGAGGCCATCGACATCGACCGCGGCGTGGTGATCGAACAAGACGTGTCGCTGTCCTTGACGATCGGTGCGATGCCGCAAGGCGCGTTGCGTGGGCATCGCCCGGGTCATCACGCGCGCGGAATCAAACACTGGGAACGCAAGGCCGGGAACCAGACACCCGGCCCCGGTCGCACTGCGCGTGACTGCGACCGGGGCACAACACCTTCGGTCAAAGCCGCGTTTCCGTGCAATATTGGCGTTGCGTAAAGGTTTTCATGGCTTTACCTGATCGCGCCCCGCGTCGGGGTCAGGCAGGGGGGATGCTGACATGCCATCGGATCTGGGAAGCGATTTTCGCACACCGACCGTACTGGAGGTGGGCACCACCTACAGCCTGTCCGGTCCGGGCGCCGGGATCGGCGGCTGGTTCACCTTTTGGGCCGAAGCGGAACGCACCTATACCGTGGTGCTGACCACCGGCAATGATATCCTGCGCAACGCGCTTTTCACCCTTGATACCGAAACCACATGGTCCGCGCCGGCCGGGGTCACATGGCCGGGCGCCGCCGACACCTTCGCGGCGGACGGCGCGGTCGCGATCACCGATCCGGTGGTCGACTGGGGTGACCGCTACGACCGCGTGACGCTAGAGACCGCAGGGCGGGACCACCCGTTGTACGATCTGGGCGTCTATACGCTCGATGATTTTTCGGGCTGGTACACCTCGGTCGTGGGGGTCTGGTCGCGGGTGTTCTCATCCTCCTATGGCGCCTATTTCGGCGGCACGCTCGACGGGGCGACGGCGTATACCTACGAGATCACGGTGGTCGAAGGCGACGGCAGCGGTTTCGTGCGCGACGACTGGGGCGACACGCCGGAAACCGCGGCGCAGATCACCGCCGCGCCCACCGCGTCGCTGACCGCGCCCGACATCGTCGTCAGCGGCGAGCTTGAAGCGGGCGGTGATGTCGATGTGTTCAGCGTCACCCTGCGGGCGGGGTTCGAATACGACATTCACGTCGGCAGCGCGGTCGGGCCGACCACCCGCGTTGCGCTTCGGGACATCGACGTCGATCTCAACGAGGCCAGCAGCCTGCCGGGCGGAGGGCTGGGGATCTGGCTCGGCTCGGGGCATTACGAGCCGCTGGGCGGCAGCACCAGCGGCGGCGTGGCTGTGGCGGGCCTGTCGCTTGACATCGCGCCCTATTGGGACGCGGGCGAAGAGATCGAGGTCTTCATCACCGTGCAAAGCGATCCGCCCCCAGGCCGGACGGGCTGGGGCATCGGCGGGTACGAGATCTGGATCTCGCCCGCCGACGACCACGGCGGCAACCGGCTGACCCCGGACACAATCGAACGGCCGGGGCGGCGGACCGGTCATATCGACGACACGGGCCCCGACGCCCGGGCCAACATCCTTGGCGAAGAAGACTGGTTCGAGATCGAAGGCGGCGTTGTCGATGGCTATACCTATGTCGCCACGGTGACCCCCGAGAGCGACACCCTGCGGTCGCTCGACGTGTCACTCTACAACGCCATGGGGGGGCTGGTGGTCACGCCCCGCCAGGACTTTCTGATCTACAAGGCCCCCGCCACCATGCGCGCCTTTCTTGCGGTCGAGGCGACTTTCGATGCGCAGATCGGCGATTACACGCTGGAACTGGGGCAATACGCGGGCAAGGTGCGGATCTTTGACGGGATCCGTGCCGAAAACGCCACCGGCACGGACCGCGCCGACTGGTTCTTGCTGGGCGCGGGCAACGATACCGCACGCGGCCACGGCGACCATGACGAGATCGACGGCGAGGGCGGCGCCGACCGGCTCTACGGCAACGCCGGGGCGGACACGCTGTCGGGCGGCGCGGGCAACGACCTGCTCAGCGGCGGCGACGGGTGGGACCGGCTGCTGGGGGACGGCGGCGCTGACAGGCTGTACGGAAACGCCGGGGCGGACACGCTGTCGGGCGGCGCGGGCAACGATCTGCTCAGCGGCGGCGACGGGTGGGACCGGCTGCTGGGGGGCGGCGGCGCTGACAGGCTGTACGGAAACAGCGGCGTTGACCGGCTTTTCGGGCAGGATGGCAACGATACACTGAACGGCGGGGTGGGGCGCGACACGGTGAACGGCGGGGCGGGGCGCGACCGGCTGCTTGGCGGCGACGGCGCGGATGTTGTCACCGGCGCGGGCGGCGCGGACACGCTGTTCGGCGGGCGCGGCGACGACCGGCTGTTCGGCGGTGATCTGGCCGACAGGCTGTCGGGCGATGGCGGCAACGATCTGGCCAACGGCGGGCGCGGCAACGACACGTTGCTGGGCGGCGATGGAGCCGACACCCTGTCCGGCCTTGACGGGGCTGATTCGCTCATGGGCGGGCGCGGCAACGACCGCCTGCTGGGGGGCAACGGCAATGATGTGCTGCGCAGCGGCGATGGCGATGACACGCTGTTCGGGGGGCGCGACCGCGACCGGCTTGACGGCGGCGCGGGCGACGACCGTATCGATGGCGGAGGGGGGGACGACCGTATCCTCGCCGGGGCCGGCGCTGACCGCGTGAACGCGGGCGCGGGCGACGACGTCATCGTCTGGCGGTCCGGCGATACGCTGATCGACAGCATTGATGGCGGTGACGGGCAGGATGTGCTGCGGCTGCTGCTCACCCCGGAACAGGCGGCCGACCCACGCTTTGTCACCGACCTTTCCAACTGGCACTCGCGCATCGGGATGGACAGCATCATCGAAGTGGATTTCGTGACTCTGGGCCTGTCCCTCGACGGGATCGAGGCGATCGAGGTGGTGACAGGCACCGAAGGACTGATCGCGGGCGACGACGTGCTGGCATTGAACGAGGAAAACAAGGGCCGTGGCTTTACCGGTAACGTGCTGACCAACGACGCGGCAAGCGATCCGCTGGCGCCGCTTGTCGTGGCCCGTGTCGCGGGGGCGGCGGACAATGTCGGGGCCGACATCGCGGCCACCTACGGCAGCTTCCGCATCAACCGGGACGGAAGCTACGTCTATACGCTTGACGGCGATGCGCAGTCGCTTGACGCGCTTAACGGCGGGCAGGTGGTGACGGACAGCGTATACTACATGATCTCGGATGCCAGCGGCGCCCGCAGCGCCCGGTTGTCGGCAACGATATATGGAATCAATGACACGCCGGTGCTGTCGAGTGCTGCGCTGACCCTGTCCGAGGACTCTGGCGAGGTCACGCTTGACGTGATCCCGCTTGGCGATGATCGGGATGCCGAAGACGGGCCGGAAACCCTTGTCTATACCGCCACCACCGCCGCCACTCAGGGCGCGTTGTCGCTGGTGGATGGCGTGCTGCGCTATGCGCCCGGCAGCGATTTCCAGTCCCTGTCCGAAGGCCAGGCTCAGGAGATCGTGGCCACGCTGATCGCGACCGACAGCCAGGGCCATGGTGCCACATCGCAGGTGACGATCACGGTCGAAGGGCGCAACGACGCCCCCACCATGCGGGACGAAGCCGGCTTTGTCCCGACCACCGCGTCAAGCCAGACCGTGAACCTGGCCCGGCTTGGGTCGGACATCGACACCGACGGCTATTCCAGTGCGCTGTCCTACGCGGTGACGCAGGCGCCGCAGGCGGGCACCGCCGAGATTTCCGGCCAGTCCCTGCTGTTCAGACAGGGGGACGATTTCGCCGCGCTGATCCACGGTGAGCTGCGCACGGTCGACATCGGGGTGCAGGTTACCGACATCCACGGCGCCACCGGCGCCGGTACCATCAGCATTACGGTTTACGGGCTGAACGATCTGCCCATCGTCACCGACGGCAGCCTGATCGCGACAGAATCCGGCGGCGCGGCGACGCTTGACCTGGCGACGCTGGCCGACGATCCCGACGCCAACGAAGGCCCCGAAACGCTGCGCTACGAGATCGCGCAACAGCCCGCGCTGGGCAGCGCCCGGCTTGATGGGCGGGTGCTGAGCTTTGATCCCGGTTCGGATTTCGTGGCGCTTGAAGACGGTGACAGCCAGCAGGTGGACATCGGCTTTGTCGTGCGCGACGCAAACAATTTTCCCGTCTTCGGGACCGTGACCGTGACGGTGCTGGGGGGCACGCGCAGCCCTGCGCCGCTCGGCGACGCAGCGCATGCGGCGGGCAGCGCCGAGGCCCGGCAGGCGAGCCTTTCGGTCGCGTCGCCGGATGAGCTTTATGACCATAGCATCGACGATGCCCTGGTCTACGCCGGGTACGGGGGGGCGGCGGCATGCGGACTTGTTCACGCCGCGGCCGACGCCTTTGCGCTTTACGATGCGGCAGACGGGATGGACGGCGGCATGATTGACCCGGCGCTGCCCGGCATCGACGTGTTCGAACTATGAACGGCGCCGGCCTGCGATCTGCGGTGGGGGACTACGGATGCCATCGCGATGCACGCAGGTCAGATCCACGTCATCCCGCCGTTCAGCCGCTTGCGCGCATCACCGGGCCGATGACGACCCCGACCGCCCGAATACTACGGGTATCCGGATCGACCGCCACGGGACCGTTCCCGCAGGGCGGCATTTCGGCGTCGGCCTCAGAAACGCGGGCGGCGTTCGCGGTGAAACATGACGCCGTAGCCGGGGCGATCACGCGGCTAAAGCCGTGATTGGCCAACGCAGAGACCGCGCCTCGGGTTGAAGACGACGCCGGGCGCGTGGTTGAATCCCTGGGGGTGTTCCACCAAGGCGAGCGGTACGAATTCGAAAACACCCTGACGTCCGACCCCGGCGCGCCAATGGCATCTGGCGGGCTTTATGGGCGTCGTCCCACGAAGCCGACCGCGGTTAGGGCGACACACTGGTATATGCCATCGTCAGGGGCGCTGGCCGATCCGCGCGAGGCGGATGCGATCCGGCAAAGGCGATCCGCACCCTCGCCGGCTAAGAAGTCACCCCGGTGCAAAAGGACCGCTATCTGCCAAACGGGCGGATGGCCCCCCGAAAACCTGCTGCCGGGGCCGCGCGGGTTCAACGCGGAACGGCTTGGCAATGCGGCGCAGACGGGCGCGCCCGAGGGAATATGCGTTCACTGCGAAGCGCGATCACGTCGCAGCGCGCCCGCAAATCGGGCGCGCGCTGCGCGGCCATGAGGGGGCTTTGATAGAAATTTGCCGGCATGCAGATCGCGCAGGAACCGGCGCGGATGCTGCTGTACCGCCCCAGAACAGACGGGCACCGGGCTTTTCGGCGCAGGAATAGGGCGCGGGCCACGCCGATCTGCAACCGCGCCGGGACCGATGGCGCCAACCGGGGGGCGATCATGGCGGCACGGCTATTGCGACGAACATCCAGTGGAACACTGTCTCCGCAGGACGCGGCCGCAAGATCGCGGGCGCAGCCGTGTGCCGTCGCAGTCCGGCGCGCGGCGGCGCGTCGGCCACCGACATGATGATGCGCGAACGCGCCGGATTTCGCATGGCGCCGTTCGGTCTGTTCGACCTGACGGGCATCGACGCGTCCGGCGCGGTGGCGGGAACGGCCCACCCGCAGCACTTCGGCAACCCGGGCTACTGCGGGGGATCGCGGCGGGGCCGCATGGCGAAAAGATGGGCGACTGATGCGGGCAGTGCGCCCGGGGGAGCGCAGCCTCATCGCGACCGCGCTACCGGGACGGGGCCGCGGGCAGCGCCGCCAGGGGCTATTCTGTGGATCGCACCGACGGGTTTGAGACATTCTCCAGGCTAGATGTGCCGCGTCGCTGCATTGCCGGGCCGGTGGGGCTTGGGTGCCGCCACGGGCCGCCGGTGCTGGGGTCCGGCTCGGGGGGCTGGCGGTGCCTGCGTACAGATCGGCGCCGAGGTCCTGCGTCGGTTGATGCGGCGCCTCGAACCGCGGCGCGTTCTCCAGCGAGCCGGGCGCCGACCGACCAACCCGAGTCCAGATCCGGGCTGGGCCCGGCCGGTTCACAGGTGGTCAAGAACCGCGCCCGCTGGCCAGCGTCAACCGGATCGCACAGCGCCTTAGGCGCAAGCCCTGCCCGTCGCGGACCGCATCGGGGCGCACAGGGCATCGCGCTGATGCGGATCAGGGCGATCCGCTGATGGGTTTTGACAGCGACAAGACGGGGGTCGATGCCCAGGTCGCTGTTCATCATGGCTTCGACGGTTCAGCTCTGGGCAAAAAGCGGACGTAGCCGAGAGAGCACGTCATCGGTGTCTGCCCCCTGCGGGTGGGCCTGGCGTGACGCGGGCGAACGCGGGGTGCCGAAATCAAGCGGGATGCCGGGCGTAAGATACGCGCCCGCACCGGGCTGCGCGACGCGGGCGAACAGCGGGTTCGCCTCGGAACAGGTGGGATCGTCCCGCACCAGTTCGGTGATGGTCTGATACGGACCCCACAGCACCCGATGGCGCGTCAGCGTCGCGGCGACGCTGGCGTGGTCACGAGCGGAAAACCACTGCGCGAGCCGCAGCTTGATTGGCTCGCGCGCGGTCCAGCGACCGGCGTCGGTCGTAAGATCGACATCGAAGGCGCGGGCAAGGTGATCCATCGCGTCGGTGGTTCCGGTGGCCTCGGTCAGGGCATGCCACTGACGGTTGGACAGCGCCGCGACCATGACGCGCCGCCCGTCGCGGGTGGCGAAATCGCTGCCGAAGGCACCGAACACATCGTTGCCGGTGGGCTGTCGGGCGGGGCCAAGTTCGGCCTCGGCCAGCATTCCCAGGTTGCCCAGCATCCACAGCGCGCAGTCTTCGAGCGATAGCTCAATCAGCCCGCCCATGCCTGTCTCGCGCCGCCGCCGCTCGGCGGCCAGCAGACCCGAGGCGGCGAGCAAACCGCAGACCGCATCCCAGGCGGGCAGCATCTGGTTCACCGGCGCATCCGCCCGTGCCCGCCCGGTCAGAAAGGGCAGTCCGGTGCGCGCCTGGATGGTGTAATCTATCGCGCCGCGCCCGTCATGGGTGCCCCGGATCGCCAGCATGATCAGATCGGGGCGGTGCTCGCGCAGGCGGTCGTAATCCAGCCAGCCAGTATCGGGGCGGTTGGTCACCAGCATGCCCGCGTCTTGCACAAGGGCGCGCGCCGTGCGCTGGCCGTCCTCATGGCGCAGGTCCAGTTGGACCGACCGCTTGGCCTTGTTCAGACCCTGCCAGTACAGGCTTTCGCCTTCGGGACTCAGCGGCCAGCGGGCGGCGTCCGGACCGCCGCCGCGCTGGTCGATGCGGATGACCTCGGCCCCCATCTGGGCCAGCGACAGCCCCGCGAGGGGGGCGGCGATAAAGGCCGAGATTTCGACCAGCTTCAGCCCCTTGAGAATGTCGGTCATGGCTGCGTCTCCTTGCGGTGATCCGGAAAACTGCGCATGCGCGCCTTTTGCTCATCGGCGTCGAACAGCAGTTGCATGCCGGGCGACAGATCGGCGCCGCGCAACACCGTCTCTTTTGTCAGCCGAACCAGCGCGTCGGCGCGGTTCTGCGGCACGAGGACGGCGTCGTTGGGGTGGACTTCGTGAATGCCGGTCATCGGGCCTCCTCCCCGCTGTTGTTCCTTCCAAATCAATGCTATAACGCCGCATCGCAGAACTTGACAGTGGTTTGTGCGGTGAACCCGGATATTCTCGTGCTGCAATCGCGGCACGCGTCGCCGTCCCGACAAGATGAGCTCCCATGCCCGAGGTTTTCATCTGCGCCTATGCCCGCACCGCCGATCACCCGCGCGGATCATGGGCTTCGATCCGGCCCCCGCCATTGGCAAGCTGCTCGACCGGACGGGGATGACGCTGGACGCCTTTGACGTGATCGAACTGAACGAGGCATGCGCCGCGCAGGCGCTGGCCTGTACCCGCGCCCTGCGGATCGAGGATGCGGATCTGCACCTTAACCCCAAGGGCGAAGCCATCGCGCTGGGCCATCCGCCGGGGGCGTCGGGGGCGCGGATCGTGGGCACGGCGGCTTTGGAATTATCTTTGACATCGGCGCGTTATGCTCAATCGGCGTCGGGCAGGGGATCGCGCCGGCGCTGGAGCGGGCATGGTGCGGCCTCGCGCTGCACCGCAGCAGCTTCGATATTGGTACCGCATGGCGAAACCCGGTAGTTAACCATAATCCGGGCAAGATCGGATCGGATTTGGCGAACCTCGCACTTCGGGGGTCACACGTCCAACGGGCCCCCGGTTCCGCGCCGTCCGGGAAGCGGGAAACACGCCACGTCAACCACGACCCCGAGGCGCTGCCGACGGGCGCGCGGCTGCGCCCCGACAACAGCTATCGCGATCCGACCGCCAGGCCTTGGGAGCTTCTGGCGCCGGCCAGGACCCGGGCGCGGCGCAGATGCCCTGTGCAACCGCCGCCACCGCCGGCTGCGGATCGGCGTCGCAACGCTGGTCCTTGTCCTCGCCTTCTTGTCGGTCCGGCAGGTCGCGTGATGTCTTTCGTGTCGGATTTCTTTATCGGAGAACCGTCCGAGATTGCCGTTGACCTCTGGTCCTGAGAGGCGTCGGGCGCGCGTGCTCTTTCTGGTGTAGGCAAAAGTGCGGTCGGTCAGCCGCGAACAGATCGTCGTCCTGAAACTGATGGATGCGCCCGAACATCATAGTTCGCGCAAGACGGGGCCGCCGTCGGCGGTGACACGGGGCACACCGCGCCACGATCTGCGGCCCTTCAGGAGGACGCGGCATCGGCCTGCGGCAGCCTGAAACCACGAGAGCAGGAGAAGACCCGATGTCTTTCACCGGCTGGATGAGAGGGCCAGTGCTTGTCGCGCTGTGCACGTTCAGCGCGGCGGCGACCGCTGCGGAGGGCACGAAGGCCGGCATCGCGACTTCGTCTGCCGTTGAGGTATACTGCCGCGATATGTGGCGGATGCGATGGGATATTTCGACAAAAGGGGCTGGAAGTCACCACCGGGACGGGGAAATCCGGCGCCATCATGGCGACGGTCATCGGCGGTCATGCGGCCCCGCCGGGAAAGCGGCTGCGCGTGCGGTTGGCGAACGCCACGAGCGACAGCATCACCGGCACTTCGACCAGTACGCCCACCACCGTGGCAAGCGCCGCGCCAGAGTTCAGGCCGAACAGCGAAATCGCCACCGCCACTGCCAGTTCGAAAAAATTGGAGGTTCCGATCATCGCGCAAGGCGCTGCGATTCTGTGAGGCACGCGCAGCGCATAAGCCGCGCCATAAGCCAGCGCGAAAATGCCATAGCTCTGGATCACGATGGGCACCGCGATCAGCGCGATCACGGCCGGACGGGCAAGGATCACCTGGCCCTGCAACCCGAACAGAATGGCGACTGTCGCCACCAGCCCGACCATGGACAGCGGTTTGACGCGCGCCGAAAACCGTTCGATCGCCGCGTCCGTTCCCAGCACCCTGCGGGTCACGAGGCCGGCAAGCAGCGGCAGCACGACATAAAGCACCGTCGCGATCACCAGAGTGTCCCACGGAACCGCGATCTCGGTCACTCCGAGCAAAAGCGCCACGATGGGCGCGAAGGCCACCACCATGATAAGGTCGTTCACCGACACCTGCACCAGCGTATAGGTCGCATCCCCGCGCGTCAGCTGGGACCACACGAACACCATCGCGGTACAGGGCGCCGCGCCAAGCAGGATCAGCCCGGCGGTGTACTGCGCCGCATCCTCTGGCGTCAGCCAGGGCGCAAAGACGTGGTCAAAGAACAGCACCGCCAGCAGCGCCATGGTAAAGGGCTTGATGAGCCAGTTCACCGTCAGCGTGACCAGCAGGCCCCTGGGCTGGCGTGCCACTCCGGCGACCGCGCCGAAGTCGACCCCCACCATCATCGGATAGACCATCGCCCAGATCAGGACGGCGACAACAAGGTTGATCGACGCGACCTCGGCGCCCGCGATGGCGCTTATCAGACCCGGCGCCAGCGCACCGATCCCGATGCCCGCCACCATGGCAAGCGCGACCCACAGGGTCAGAAGTCGTTCAAAGGGGCCCATCGGGGCAGGGGCGTCGGGCATTGGACCTCTTGGGATGCACGATTGACTTGTCATTTCGCGGAATACCGAATTGGGTTTCTGGTATGCCTTCGGGGGCGGGCTTGTCAATATACGTCATTTCGCGTATTTACGAAACATGGATCAGCCTCTTGCCATCGACGCCTTCGCCGCGCTTGCCCATGACACGCGGCTGTCGGTGTTTCGCCTGCTGGTGCGGCGCGGCCCCGGCGGCACGCCCGCGATGGAACTTGCGCGCTTGCTCGACCTGAGGCCCTCGACCCTGTCGGGGCACCTGTCCGCGCTCAGACGGGCCGGGCTGGTCACCACGCAACGCCATCACCGCGAGATCCGCTATGCTCCGAATTTCGAAGCTGTGGGCGGGCTGGTCGCCTTCCTTTTGCACGAATGCTGCGGGGGGAAAGCGGGCGATTGCCTGCCCGGGCTCTAGCGGCGCGAAACCCCTCGCCGCCGCGCGGCGGGCAAGGCGCTCTATGACGCCGGGTCAGAGCTTGTGGCCGGCGTCGCGGTGTCGGGCCGGATGCGCAGCGCCCGCAGCGCGTTCAGGATGACGGCCACATCAATCACTTCCTGGATCAGCGCGCCCTGCACCGGGCTCAGAAACCCCAGCGCCGCCGCCATCATGCCCGCGACCGACAAGCCAATTCCGGCAACAACGCTTTGCACGGCGATACGGCGGGACCGGCGCGCGATCTCGATCCCGGTGGCAAGGCGGTCGACCTGATCGACCAGAAGAACGACATCCGCTGCTTCGGCCGAGGCTGCAGCCCCCCGTGCCCCCATCGCAACCCCGACATCGGCGGCGGCCAGCGCAGGCGCATCGTTCACCCCGTCGCCGACCATCATCACCGGTCCTGACGTGCGTTCGGACAGGACAAGATGCACCTTGCGCTCGGGCGTCAACCCCGCGCGCACCCCGTCAAGGCCAAGCCCCTGGGTCACGCGCTCTGCCACCGCCGCCCGGTCGCCCGTCGCCATCAGGATACGCGCCACGCCGTTGCGCCTTAGCCTGGCAAGCATGGCATCCGTGCCCTCGCGCAGCGGATCGGCCATGACAAGGTGTCCGGCCATGCGGTCATCCACAGCCACCGCAACAAGGACCGATCCGGCGACATGCGGCGGAATCCCGCCCGCCCCATCGCCAAGCCGACCGGCGACAAAATCCTCGCCGCCGACGATCACCCTGTGGCCCTGGACCGCGCCGGCGACGCCTTCCCCCGGCGTTTCCGTCACCTCTGACGGGACGGTCAGCGCGATGCCCCGCGCCTTTGCAGCCGCAACCAGAGCCCGTGCCACCGGGTGTTTCGACGCCTGATCGAGCGAGGCGGCCAGGCGCAGAATTTCGGTCGCGTCCATGCTGCCGGTGCTGTCGACGGACACGATCCGAGGGCGGCCATCGGTCAGCGTGCCGGTCTTGTCGAGGATCAGCGTGCGGATCCGCGCCATCGTCTCCAGCGGCGCCGCGCCCTTGACGAGCACTCCGAAATGCGCCGCGCGCGACAATCCAGCGACCAGCGCCACCGGCACGGCCAGGATCAGCGGGCAGGGCGTGGCCACGACCAGCACCGCGACCGCGCGGATCGGATCGCCGGTGAACCACCACGCGGCCCCGGCAATCGCGACGGTCGCCCCCAGAAAGCCCAGCGACCAGCGGTCCGCCAGCCGGGCCATGGGCGCCTTGGAGCGCTGCGCCTGGTCCACCAGCCGCACGATCCCCGCATAGGTGCTTTCGCTGGCCCGGCGCGTGGCGCGCAGATCGAACGGTTTGCCGGCATTGGTGGCGCCGCTCATGGCCTCGGCCCCTTGCGAAAGACGGGCGGGCAGCGATTCACCTGTAAGGGCGGCGGTGTCCAGGAATGCCATGTCCGACGCGACCGTGCCATCGACAGGCACCACGTCGCCCTGGCGGATCAACAGCAGATCGCCCGGTAGGATGTCCTCCAGCGGCACCTCTGCAAGAGCGCCGTCGAGATGTCTGTAAGCGGTGCGAGGGACGCGCGACAGCAGGGCGCGCATGTCCCGACGGGCACGGCCTTCGGCAAAGCTTTCCAGAAAGCTGCCACCGGAATACATCACCGCGACCACAGCGGCGGCCAGGGTTTCGCCAAAGGTCAGCGCCGCTGTCATCGACAGGGCCGCGACGATGTCCAGCCCGACCTCGCCGCGCCAAAGACTGCGAACGATGTCGACGCCAAGCGCCATCAACACCGGAATGACGCCGGCGCTCCAGACAAGGCCGGCCGCATCGGGTCTGTTGCCGACATAAAACCCCAGCCCCGCTACGAGGCCGGCGAAAGAGATCGACAAAAGCGCCGTTTTTATAAGGTCGTGCGTGGCTTTTTTCATGCGCCTCCATGGGGCCCGTCCTGGCTGTCTGTAGCGTGGCACCGCAAGTCCGCGAGCCGCGTTTCGGGTGCCGAGGTCATCATCGCGCAAGAAACCGGGCACGTCGAGACCCCGCCGCCGTTCAGGGCCGGCACCACAGGACCAGCGCCACCGGCCCCGCGGACCCCGGCGACCTGATCTTCGACCTCGGTGGTGTCGACGCGCGCCACGGCCAGAGGGTTGGCCGGCCCAGGCCCCGCGGGATAGACCAGCTGCGGCAGGGGCGCATTGCGACCAGCGCCCGCAGATCCGGGTGTTGCCCAAGGTCCCCCAGTGCCGGGGTCGCGGTCAGCAACCGGATCGCGAACCCGGCGGCGCTATGTATTACCGCGCCCTGGGTGATGCGATAAACGATGCCAGTCGCGCCGGGCTGAAGGGCGGGCGCATTGTTGCGGTCGTTTCCGGATCCGGCCCGACCCATCTGTCCCTCGATCGCCCGGGAACAGACGGGCAACCGGGATCACGCGGAAGGACCGTCCAGCAGCGCTTGAAATTCGCGCCATTCGCCCTTGGACATGCCCGAGCTTTCCTGCGTGACCGCTTCGCCCTTCAGCATCCGGCGAATGCAGTCCATGCCCTTGCCCGAAAGCTGGGCACCGCCCAGGCGGTAATCCTCGAACGCGGCGTAGGCGGCGGGCACCCAGTCGCGCACCAGGTCGCAGATCGCATCCGCATAGACGCGGATTTCATACTGCGCATGCGTGTCGGCGCGCAGCCGCAGGAAATGCAGCAGGTTGTGCAGATCCACCTTCCAGTACCACTGCGTATAGATGTTCGCGGGCAGGTTCATCCGCGCCAGTTCACGCGCAAGCCCCTGCTGCCCCTCGGTCGAGATCATCTCGGCGTAATGGTCATAGGCGCTCCCGGCATCGTCGCGCAGGATGCGCAGCACGCGGTCAGCCTCGGCGCCTGACAGCGTTTCGCCGCGCCCCTGATGGTTGAGCGCCGATTGCGCCGCCAGATGTTCAGGCTCGGGGACATAGAATTCCCGGTCAAGGATCGAATAGCGGGCGGAATATTCGTTCACATTGGCGGTGCGGTGGCGAATCCACTGGCGCGCGACAAAGATCGGCAGCTTCACATGCAGCTTGATTTCGCACATCTCGAATGGGGTCGAATGCCAGTGCCGCATCAGGTAGCGGATCAGCCCTTCGTCGTTGCTGACCGACTTGGTGCCTCGCCCGTAGCTGACCCGCGCGGCCTGACAGATCGCCGCGTCGTCACCCATGTAATCCACCACGCGGACGAAGCCGTGATCCAGCACGGGGATCGCGGTATAAAGATGCCGTTCCATCCCCGGAGCGGTGGCGCGCAGCGTCTCACGCGGGGCGGCGCGCTCGGCGTCGATTTCGGCCTGCTGTTCGGGGCTGAGCGGCATGGGAGTCCTCTTGCAGCTGTGTCTTGTGCGTCGGTCTACACGCAAACCAGCGCCCAATGGAAGCATCCGCAAAAGATCGTGGCCCGCCGGGGTGGCATTGCTGCCGCACCTGCGTCGTATCGGTCCGGCCGGTCTGCACGAAAAGTTGACATGGGTCCTCGCAGCTCTGTTACTTGCGGCAAAGACATGCGGACAACAACGCATAAACAAAAGTTGAGGCAGCAGAATGATCACCCGGTTCGCAATCGCCCTGGCGATTCTAGGCGCGCTTTCCGCGTGCAACGGCAACACCAGTTCCGGCGACGACGAAAGCACCGACGAAGACACCGTTGAGGAGCCCGACAGCTTTCCGCTGCCCGGCTCGCGCGTGAACCCGACCGCCAGCCAGTCCATCACCCGCATGGAGGTCGATGACGGCGCCGGCAATGGCATGATCGTCGATCCGACATACGACCCCGATACCGACACATTTTACGTCGACAACCTCGCCTTTGACGGCGCGAACACCTACGCGCGCGCCGATTTCAGCCCGCTCGCCGAGATCACCGGCGCGCTCGGCCCCTTCGCGGTTTACGAAAATGCCGATACGGTCACCGATCCCGTGAACGGCGACGTCATTCCGCAGTTGCAGCACAAGGCGATCTACGCGGTCAGCCAATCGGGCCAGACAGAGCTGGCGATCGTTCGCACGGGGGCTTTTGTCGATTACGGATTTGGCGGCTTTGTGTACCAGCGAAACGGAGGGGTCACGATCCCGACCTCCGGGCAGGCAAGCTATTCGGGATCCTATGGGGGCCTGCGCGATTACCAGGGCACGGGCAAGATCGAATACAGCACCGCCGACGCGCAGGTGTACATTGATTTCGAAGACTACAACGAGGGTGACGGTGTGCGCGGCGCAATCACTGATCGCCGGATTTACGACAGCAACGGCGTCGATATTTCGACCGATTATGTGAACATTCCGACGATCCAGTTCGAGATCGGCCCGGGCGTGGCCCGCAGCAATGGCGAAATGTCCGGTACGGCCTTTTCCATGGTGGATGGCGCCACCCATGAAACCGGATCGTTCTACGCCGTTCTGTCCGACGGTGCCGACAACGACGTGACGGCCGAAGAAATCGTCGGCATCATCGTGATAGAGGGAACCGTCGGCGACACTCTGGCCCGCGAAACCGGCGGCTTCATGGTCACTCGCTAAGCATCCCCAGGGTCCGCGCGATCATGCGACCGCTCATCCATCGCAAGACGATCCTGGCCGTAGCCGGTCTCTGTGCCCTCATGGGCGCGGGGGCGGCGGTGCTTGCGGATGAAAACGTGGCGCTCGGAGCGGATGCGCTGCGCGTCAGGGCGTTGCAGGCCTATGGTGCCGGGCGGCCCGATGTTGCGCTCAGCTGGGCGCAGGCGCTGGTCAAACGCGACAGCACCGACTTTGACGCCCAGTTGCTGCGCGCCCGCGCCGCGCGCGATCTGTCCGACTGGACCGAGGCGCGGGCGGGGGCGGCCGCCCTGCGCGGCCTTGCCGTGACCGACGACCAGAGCTTTGCCGCCGCGATGATCAGCGCGCAGGTGGCCAGTTCGCAGGGGCATCACGGCATCGCGCAGCTGCGCCTGCGCCAGGCGATACAGGTCAGCCCCGATGAAACCCTCAGGAAAATCGCCGAGCGTGATTTCCTGTATGTGCGCGCCCGTAACCCTTGGGCTGCCGATCTGAGCTTTTCGGTCTCGCCTGCCAGCAACGTCAACAACGGCTCGCGTCAGGCGACGGGCACCTTCGATCTGCCGTATTTCGGCGTGGTCGAGGCCGAGCTTCAGGGCAGCGCGCAGGCGCTTTCGGGAACGGAATTCGCCAAATCGCTCGGTCTGCGCTACCGGCTGCACGAAGATGCGCGTCACCGGCAGACCGACGTGATGCTGGCGCTCTCGCATTCGGGCTTTGTGCTGTCCGACGATGCTCGGGACAAGGCGCCTGACGCCGAAGGCGCGGATTTCGCCTTTGGGGTGGCACAGCTGTCTCTGGCCCATCGCGGCGTCGCGGGCGATGCGAAACGGCCGTTTCAGCTGGCGGTTTCGCTGGGCAAGACCTGGTACGGAGCCGAAGAATATACCGGCTTCACGGATGTTTCCGCAGCGCAATCCTGGACGCTGGGGGGCGCACAGGCGGTGGTGATCAGCGCTGGGGTGCGGGGCGAAACCGCGCTGGATCCACGCACGGCCGATTCCGAATCATGGCGCCTTGGGGCCGGTTGGCGCCAGGCGGTCGGTGAGGCCGGCCATCGGCTTGGCCTTGATCTGACGCGCTCCGACCGCAGTTCCGACCGCGCCTCGCTGGATTACGGCAGCTGGACCGCAGGGGCGCGGGTTGCGCTGGGGCAGCCGGTCCTGGGGCTGGGCCTTGAATTCGCTGTGACCGCCGGCACCCGCGATTACGCGCGCGGCCCAGTCGCGGGGCAGGGGCGTCTGGACACCACCCTCGGCGCGCAGGTCACCGCCGAATTCAAGCAGCTGGATTACTACGGATTCGTGCCCACGCTGACTGTGCAGGGCGAGCGCACCGAATCGGATTACGGCCAGTATGACGCCGAAGAATTCGGGCTGAAACTGGGGCTGCGGTCGGCGTTCTGAACGGACAGGCTCGACTTATCCGCGCCGCTCTCTAGTCTTTCCGGGACATCGAACGGAAAGGAACCATCCCCATGGGCATCAAATATCTGCACACCATGGTCCGGGTCAAGGATCTGGACGCGTCTGTGGCCTTTTACAAGTTGCTGGGCCTGGTAGAACGGCGCCGCACCGACAGCGAAAAGGGGCGATTCACGCTGGTTTTCCTGTGCCCGCCCGACCAGAACGACGGCACGGCGGATGTCGAACTGACCTGGAACTGGGATGGCGACGACGGGCTGCCGTCCGATTCGCGCCACTTCGGCCATCTCGCCTATTCCGTGCCCGACCTTTACGATCTGTGCGAGACGCTACAGGCCGCGGGCGTGACCATCAACCGGCCGCCCCGCGATGGGCACATGGCGTTTGTCCGGTCGCCCGACAATATCTCGATCGAGCTGCTGCAACAGGGCGACGCGCTTGCGCCGAGGGAGCCCTGGGCCAGCATGGCGAACGTCGGGCATTGGTAGGGGCGGCGCTCCGGCTGGCGGCGGTTGTCGCGTTTTGTGTCGCGGCATCGTCCGCGGCACGGGCCGAAGGCTGCCGGCTGGCGCTGCTGCTTGCGCTCGACGTGTCCTCTTCGGTGGATGAGGCGGAATACAGGCTTCAAAAAGAAGGGCTCGCGGCGGCGCTGTCGGACCTTGACGTGCGTCGCGCCCTGCTTGAGGGCGACGAACGCGTGGCGCTTGCGGTTTATGAATGGAGCGGGCGGCGCCAGTCGACGGTGGTGCTGGACTGGGTGCTGCTGGCCGATGAGGCGGCGTTGCAGCGGGCGGTCGACACCGTGCTGGCCGCGCCGCGCAGCCATGATCGTTTCCCCACCGCGATGGGGTTCGCGTTGGGTTACGGTGCCGGGGTGCTGGAACGTGCGCCCGCCTGCACCCGCCAGGTGATCGATGTGTCGGGCGATGGAATCACCAACGACGGCTTTCGCCCGCAACAGGCCTACGCCCATTTTCCCTTTGCCGGCGTGACCGTGAACGGCCTTGCGGTTCTGGGGTCGGACCCGCGCGTTGTTCATTATTTTCGCGGCGAGGTCGCCCATGGGCCGGGTGCCTTTGTCGAGGTTGCCGAAGGGTATGCGGATTTTCGCCGCGCCATGACGTTGAAACTGTTCCGCGAACTCAACGACATGATTGTCGGCGCGCTGACCCGCTGACGCCCGCTGCCGATGGGCGCAAAATGCGACCGCGCTGTGATTGCGGCGTTGTGTCGCGGCGATTCCGTGGTAGCCTTCCTCTTGAGGAGGAACGCTCATGACACTTTATCTGCTTGGCCTGTGCGTGGGGCTCGTCATCATGGCGCCGTTGATCATGCTTGCGCTTTATGCCGGAACGCTGGGGCGCAAAGGCGCCGCTGCCCCGTCCCCCGCACACGATTTCCAGCCCGGCCTGCGGGTCGTTGCAGGGGCAGACGCGCGCTGACCATGAAGCCCGTTGCGATGCCCACCGCAGAGGGGAAGGGATCGCAACGTGGCGCGACCGTGTTTGCATTGGTCACGTTCGCGCCGCGACCGACCCGATCGAAGGGCCGGGTTCCTGGGGCCTGATCAAGCCGGTCAAGCCCTGGACGTTCTGCGCGTGGCATGCCGACGCGCGACAGGCCGATCTTCCCACGGTTCTCAAAAGTTTGGCCGGCGCTACTCTGGCTGAAGGCGTCGGTTTGACGCGGCAGCTTTGGTGTTGCGGGGCGGGCAATGCAGCTTCGCTGGCGATCTGACCCGCAGAGACCGCGGCGGCCGATGCCGCCGCTGGCGCGTCAGTAGATATAGCGAATCTGATCTGTCCAGAACCGTTCCAGCCGGCGAAGGCCGTTGTTGATCATGTCGAGCCCGTCAAGGTCGATGACGTTGCGCCCTTCCAGGCCCTCTGAATGGCGTTCGAACAGGGTTTGCACCGTATCGCGCACCTCGCGCCCCTGGACGGTCAGCTTGACCCGCACGGAGCGGCGGTCGATCTCGCACCGCTGGTGGTGCATATAGCCCATTTCGACCAGTTTCTTGAGGTTGTAGCTGACGTTGCTGCCCTGATAGTAGCCGCGCGATTTCAATTCGCCCGCCGTCACCTCGTTGTCGCCGATATTGTAAAGTAGCAACGCCTGCACGGCATTGATCTCGATAACGCCGGTACGCTCGAACTCGTCCTTTATCACGTCGAGCAGCAACCGGTGCAGCCGTTCGACAAGAGACAGCGTCTCAAGATACCCGGCCATGTAACCGCTTAGCGGCTTGTTGCCCATGGAGGCATGAATGCTCATAACCGTCTCCGCCTGATTTACATCTCAGGCAGATTTCGGGCAAAATCACCAAGATTGCGTTAAATCGCGGCGGATTATTGGAAAAATCAGGGCGTGCAGGCGGTGGCCTTGATGTCCGCGATCATCAAGCGCAGCCGTTCCGGGGCGGGCAGCTGCCCGGAAACCCATTGATACAGGTCCTGGTCATTCTCTTCGAGCAGGACCTCGTAGGTGTCGAGCATAGGCCCATCCATACCCGCCAGCCGGGCATCGGCGTAACGCACCAGAATGATGTCCATCTCCTTGATCCCGCGCCGCATGGACCGCATCCGCAGACGTTTCAGACGGTGCTCGGCCGGCTCGTTCTCGGGCGGGCGGACAGGCGGGATCTGGGCAAAGGGAAGCTGGGTCATATGGTGTCCTTCAGGATCTGGCGCAGCGATTTTTCCAGCCGTGCAAGGCGGTCCTGCGCAGTCTTCATCTGGGCGCGAAGCTCGCGGATGTCCAGCAGGGCCTCGCGCAGATCCTGCGGCAGAACGTCCGGCGCCGCGTCGGGGCCGGGCACGCCGTCGCCTTCGCCGGTGAGCAGCCAGGCCACCGACACGTCCAGCAATCGGGCAAGGGTTTGCAACCGGTTGGCGCGCGGTTCGGACAGGTCGTTTTCCCAGCCTTGCAACGTCTTGAGCTTGACATCGAGCCGACGCGCCAGCGCGACCTGAGACATGCCCGCCGCGTCGCGCGCCGCTGCCACGCGATCACCGAAGGTGGCGGCGTCGGGGCCGTACCAGTCGTCTGTCATTGCGCCGTCCTCGTCAGTTCAGGGCGCCATGCCGCAGCATCGGCGGGCAAGCGGCTTGAACGGGTGCGGGGGGCATCCTATGACAGTCGGGACCTCAATACAAACGGTGCCCCCATGGCCTTTCTGTCCGATACCCTCGCCCGCGTGAAACCGTCGCCCACGGTCGCGGTGACCCAGCTTGCCGCCGAGCTCAAGGCGCAGGGCAGGGACGTGATCGGCCTTGGCGCCGGAGAGCCGGATTTCGACACCCCCGACAACATCAAGGCCGCCGCGATTGCCGCGATCCACGCGGGCAAGACCAAATACACCGCCCCCGACGGCATCATCGAGCTGAAACAGGCGATCTGCGACAAGTTCGCGCGGGAAAACGGGCTAAGCTATGCGCCCGCGCAGATCAGCGTCAGCACCGGCGGCAAGCAGGTGCTGTACAATGCGTTCATGGCGACGCTGAACCCCGGCGACGAGGTCGTCATCCCCGCGCCCTACTGGGTCAGCTACCCCGATATCGTCAAGCTGGGGCAGGGCACCCCCGTCATCATCGACGGCCAGCCCAAGCTTGGCTACAAGATCACCGCCGATCAGGTCGCGGCCGCGATCACGCCGAAAACCAAGTGGTTCCTGTTCAATTCGCCCAGCAATCCCACCGGCGCGGGGTATTCTCGTGCCGAGCTGAAAGCGATCACCGATGTGCTGATGAAGCACCCGCATGTCTGGGTGATGACCGACGACATGTACGAACACCTGGCCTATGACGGGTTCGAATTCTGCACGCCCGCGCAGGTCGAACCGGCGCTGTATGACCGCACGCTGACGGTGAACGGCGTGTCCAAGGCCTATGCCATGACCGGCTGGCGCATCGGCTATGCGGGCGGCCCGGTCGACCTGATCACCGCCATGCGCAAGATACAGTCGCAATCCACCACCAACCCCTGTTCGATCAGCCAGTGGGCCGCGGTCGAGGCGTTGAATGGCCCGCAGGATTACCTTGCGCCGCGCGCCGAGGTGTTCAAGCGTCGCCGCGATCTGGTCTGTGAACGGCTGAACGCCATTCCCGGCATCGCCTGTCCGGTGCCGGAGGGGGCGTTTTACGTCTATCCGTCGATCGCGGGGTTGCTGGGCAAGACGTCGTCCGGGGGCGCGCTGATCGCCGACGACGCGGCCTTTGCCAAGGCGCTGCTGGAAGAAGCCGGCGTCGCGGTGGTGTTCGGCGCGGCCTTCGGCCTGTCGCCCAATTTCCGCATTTCCTATGCGACCTCGGATGCCGCCCTGGAAGAAGCCTGCACGCGCATCGCGACCTTTTGCACGGGGCTTGCATGACCGCCGGTCTGCCGCGGCATTTCTTTCGCGTCCGCGACAATGGCGCGGCGGTGTTTCGGGTCGATACCGAGAACCGCCAGCGCCGCATCGAGATGGAGCAGATCGCGGTCGTCAATCTGAACAGGGATGAGATCAGACCCCACGGCGACCGGCAGCTTGACAAGACCGATCTGGCGGCGATCGGCGCCTGGATCAGCGACCGCAAGGCGCTGCTTGCGATGCGCGACATCGATGACATCCATCGGGCTGTCGATCACCTGAACATGACGGCGCAGTGGGCACAGTCAAAGGCGTCCGACGATCAGCTGGAGGCGGTGACCGACGCGCTGCTGCTGGCGATGCACGACCTGCGCACGGTACTGGTGCGCAAAAAGGCGGACCGGCTCGGATAGGGCCAGAGTTCAGGCAGGGGCCGGAGTTCAGGGGGGGGCGGAGTCAGGCAGCAGGCGCCGTCAGGCCGGGGCCGGGCGCAGCCGCATCCGCGCGTAACCCATCCAGAAGCTTGTCCATGCCGAGAAACCGGCGAGCTTCAGCAAATCTTCGGTGGCATAGGACGAATCGCCCAGCAGATCGAAATCCGTGATCACCGACAGCCCCATGAAAACCAGCGCGGGCCACAGACCGGCCGTGCCGCGCTTGCCGCACTCGCGCAGCGTAAGCACCAGAATGGCCGCGCCGAGCAGCGCATAGACCGCCACGAACGCTGCTTCGGGCAACCCGGTGACGTGGGGCAGGACGCGTTCGTGCAGCATGAACTGATCGTCCACCGCCATTGTCAGCGACAGCACCGCGACCAGCACCGCAACGCTGCGGCGGGCCTGGACTGTCAGAGCGGTCACCAGCGCCACCGCCCCCGCAGCGACCAGCAGCGAAACGGTCAGCCATGTTACGCCGCCCGCCATCGACGGCAGGTCAAAGACCGCCGCGACATCGCGCAGCACGTCGCCTGAAGACAAACCCTGGCGCTTGCCGATCTCGATCAGCACGCCTCCGACGGCTGCGCCGGCAAAACCGATGGCGGTGGTGATACCGGCGAATTTCGCGGCGGAAAACGCAGGTTTCGTGTCGCTTGGCGGGCGTTTCAGCGTCGTCATTCTGTCTCCATGGCCTTGCGGTGCGGTTGCGCGCACCGAAAGTCGGCCCATAAACCATCTTTTGAGCGGTTAGGCCAGTGACACCTGTGTGAGTGATTGTCGTGGGGCAGGAAACACTCCCGGCGTTTCGGCTCGTCTGTCGCGCAATCGGCATCGCAAGCCGCGCCAGGTGCCGGGGCAGGCGCCATTTCGTTGACGAATGGTGCAACGCTGCTAGGATTTCCCGCAGTGCTTTCCGACAGATCGGATTTCCTTGGGGGATAGATAGAATGCGCACAGTCAGTTTTCTTGCCACCGTGGTGGCCCTTAGCTTTTCCGCGTCCGGCGCCTTTGCCTGGAACGATGCCTATACCGGCGATGCCACCGCCGATCTGAGTCGCCAGCCGCTGGTGCAGGCCTGGCCGCAGGGCAATTACTGTCCGGGTGGCAAACAGCCGGTGATCCTTGGCGGGGTGATCTGTTGCGGCATTCCCACGGCGGGCGCCTATTACGATCCTGCGCCGTCGAGGCGCGTCTACAGGGCAAAACCGGCGGTCCGCAAATCCTACCTGCCCCGCGCCTATGCGCCGGTCGGGGAAAAGGGTGTCGTCTACCAATAGTCGTGTCCCGCGCCGGGATAGGTCGGGCTGACCGGCATCGCGGCCCTCAGGGCCGCGGCGGTTACCATCTGCGCCTTCCGGCCTTGGCAAGACCCTGCGGGCCGCGTATACGCGCGGCCTGAACCAATCGCGGGGATCCGGACATGCAAGGCAGCGCCAATCTGAACATCATGATCAAGGCGGCACGCAAGGCGGGGCGGTCTCTGGTAAAGGACTTTCGCGAGGTCGAGAACCTTCAGGTCTCGATGAAGGGCGCGGGCGACTTTGTCAGCCGCGCCGACATCGCGGCGGAAAAGATCCTCAAGGAAGAGCTGCTTGGCGCGCGGCCCACCTACGGCTGGCTCGCCGAAGAGGGCGGCGCGCAGGATGGCGTGGATCCCACCCGTCGCTGGATCGTCGATCCGCTGGACGGGACCACCAATTTCCTGCACGGCATGCCGCATTGGGCGATTTCGGTCGCGCTGGAACACAAGGGACAGATCGTCGCGGGCGTGGTCTATGACGCCGCGAAGGACGAGATGTTCTATGCCGAAAAGGGCGCGGGCGCCTGGCTGAACGACTCGCGCCGCCTGCGGGTGTCGGGCCGCGCGCGGATGATCGAGGCGGTGTTCGCCACGGGCATCCCCTTTGCCGCCAAGAACACGCTGCCCGCGATGCTCAAGGATCTGGGCCGGTTGATGCCGGAATGCGCGGGCGTGCGGCGCTGGGGTGCTGCGTCGCTGGACCTCGCCTATGTGGCGGCGGGTCGCTACGATGGCTACTGGGAACGCGAACTGAAACTGTGGGATGTGGCCGCCGGGTATCTGATCGCGCAAGAGGCCGGCGCGCTGATCGAAGGCATCCGCCCCGATCAGGACCCGTTGGAATCCGGGTCGATTCTGTGCGCGAACAATTCCATCTACACGAGTTTTTCCAAGACCATTCGCGGGGCCTGAGCTTGCCCGCCGCCTTTCGGTCCATGGGGCCGGGTCCGGGGGGCGTCAGCGATCCGACGGGTGATTGACGCCGTCGTGCCACGGGATCGGTTCATGCTCTGCCGGGTTCACGCCATCGATGGCGCCCATGTTGACCCCGTATTCGTTCGGGTTCGACCGGCGCCGGTGGTACATGTAAATGCCGCAGATCGAACAGAAATGATGCTGCGCCGTATGCGTGCCGAACTGGTACAGCGTCAGCGCGTCGTGCCCTCTGACCACCTCGATACCGCCCAAAGGGGCCGAAACCGCGGGCACCGCGCGGCGCCGGCAATAGGAACAATCGCAGCGGCGCGCGGTGCGCAGCCCGTCGGTCAATGTGACCTTCAGCTCGACGGCGCCGCAGTGGCAGGTGATCCGGACCGGGTCTGTCATCTTTTGCGTCCTACCTTGGGAATGCGTGTGGTGTCGGTGTAGCGCACCTCGGGATGCGGCGGATGTCCGCGGGTGCGATGCCAAAAGGCGGGGCCGCCCCGGCGCAGCCAGGCGGGCAGGATCAGCACCAGCCCGGCCAGAAACCCTCCGAGATGCGCCCAATACGCCACGCCGCTGCCATCGCCCGGCGCGCCGAGTTCGCCAAAGACCTGCAACCCGAACCAGATCGCCAGCACCACCCATGCGGGCACCGGCAGGATCCTGAAGAAGATGATGAGAATGACAAGGATGTCGACGCGGGCTCGCGGAAACATCAGAAGGTAGCCGCCCATCACCCCGGCGATGGCCCCCGACGCGCCGACCGTGGGCACCGGCGAAAACGGCTGGGTGACATACTGCGCCAGCGCCGCGATGACGCCGCAGCCAAGGTAGAATCCAAGATAGGTCAAATGCCCCAGCTCATCCTCGACATTGTCGCCGAAGATGTACAAAAACAGCATGTTGCCCGCCAGATGCATCCAGCCGCCATGCAGGAACATCGACGTGCCAAGACCTGCGAATCCCTGACCCTCGGAAATCAGCGCCGGAATCAGCGCCCAGTCGAAGAAAAACGCGTTGATCGCGCGCGGATCACGGAACAGTCCCCAATAGCTGAGGAAAATGGCAATGTTCGCCAGCATCAGCGTGTAGGTGACATAAGGCGTTCTGCCAGAGGGGTTGTGATCGCGGATCGGGAACATGCCGCGCACAGTGGCGTGCTGGCGTGTCAGGTCAAGCGCCATCGTGTCGTGCGAGACGGCGCGCCGGCGTCCGGCGCAGGACGTTCACATGTGACCGCCCAGCAGGGCGGCGTTGCCCCCCGATGCGGTGGTGTCGATGCAGACGTGTTTTTCCGCCCGCGCATGGCCGCTGTCGGGGGCGCCGGTAGTGAGGCTCAGGATCGCGCCGCCGCGTTGTGCCAATGCTGCGCGATAGGCCTGCGCGCTGCCATCGTCACCCCACCAAAGCGCCGATGAAATACCCGTTGTCCGCCCCAGCATCTCTGGGGACACCTTGCCCTGGGCGCAGACGGCGACACCGCCCAGACGGCGCACCGCGTCGGCCTGCGCGGCGGCACAACCGGCCCCCGGCCCAAGGCACAGTACGGGCGGGCGGGCGTGGGTGGTGTACTGGTTCGCCTCGCCGGTGGGGCCTGGCAGTTCGACGGTTTCGGACTGGGGGGCCTTGCCCGCAGCGCCGATCGCGGCGGTCAGGCGGGACGCGACCTCGGCGGTGGACCAGCTGCCCCGCAGTCTGGGCGCGGCGTGCATCCGGAAACGGTCGCAATAAAGCGGCCCGCCCGCCTTGGGGCCGGTGCCCGAAAGCCCCTCTCCGCCAAAGGGCTGGCTGCCGACGATGGCGCCGATCTGGTTGCGGTTGACGTATAGATTGCCCGCCGCGACGCGTTCGGTGACATGCTGCACCCGGTCGTCGATGCGGGTTTGCAGCCCGAAGGTCAGCCCGTAGCCGGTGGCGTTGATGGCGTCGATCACCTTGTCCAGCTCATCGGCGCGAAAGGTGGCGACATGCAGCACGGGGCCAAAGATCTCGCGGTCCAGCGCGCCGATGCCGCTGACCCGGATCATCGCGGGGGCGATGAAATGGCCGGTGCCGGGCACCGGGATTTCGTGCATCAGATCGCCCCGCGCGCGCGCGGCATCGACATGGGTTTTGATGCCGTCAAATGCCTCGGCGTCGATCACCGGGCCGACATCGGTGGCAAGATTCCACGGCTGACCGGGCACCAGCGCATCCATCGCGCCGGCCAGCATGTTGATCAGATGCGGTGCGATGTCTTCCTGAACGTACAGGCAGCGCAGGGCCGAACACCGTTGGCCCGCCGACTGAAAGGCTGATTCCACCACTGCGCGCACCGCCTGTTCGGGCAGGGCGGTGCTGTCGACAATCATCGCGTTCAGCCCGCCGGTTTCCGCAATCAACGGCGTGCCGGGCGCAAGATGTTTCGCGATCGCCCGATGGATGATCCGCGCGGTGTCGGTCGAGCCGGTAAAGGCCACGCCCGCGACGTGGCTGTCCGAGGTCAACGCCGCGCCGACATCCTCCGCACCGGGCAGCAGTTGCAGCGCGGTGCGCGGCACGCCCGCCTGGTGCAGCAACTGCACCGCCCTGTGCGCGATGAGCGATGTCTGTTCCGCGGGTTTGGCCAGCACCGCGTTGCCGGTTGCCAGCGCCGCCGTCACTTGCCCGGTAAAGATGGCCAACGGAAAGTTCCATGGCGAAATGCAGGCAAAGACGCCGCGCGCGGGGGCGGCGGGCTCCATGCCTCGGGCGGCGTAGTAGCGCAGGAAATCCACCGCCTCGCGCAGCTCGGCCACCGCGTCGCGCAGGGTCTTGCCCGCCTCGCGGTGCAACAGGGCGAAGAGTTCGCCGAAATGCGTCTCGAACAGGTCGGCAGCGGCGTTCAGGATGCGGGCGCGTTCGGACGGGGTGGCATCGAACGGGCGCGCGGCGGCACCCGCGGCGCGCACTGTGTCTGCGTTGGCCCAGGCGATCTTTCCGACGGTATCGGACGGATCGGCGGGGTTGGGAACAGGGGCCGTGGTGCCGGCCGGGGCGTCCACGGCGATCAGCGGACCGGCCTGCCAGCTGTGCGTTCGGAACGGGGCGCGGGCCGTGTCGATGCGCTTCAGCGTCGGGCGGTGCGTGAGGTCAAAGCCTTTGGAATTGGCACGCTCGGGCAGGAACAACTCGGGACCACGGGCAAGAAGGGGGCGGGTGCCTGTCGGCTCGAACGGGTCGGCGGCGACGGTTTCGGGGTCGACCTCTTCATCGACGATCTGGTTGACGAAAGACGAATTGGCGCCGTTCTCAAGCAGGCGGCGCACCAGATAGGCCAGCAAGTCGGCATGGGCGCCGACGGGGGCGTAGATGCGGCAACGGGTGCCGGTGTTTTTCACGAGCCCGTGCAGGGTTTCGCCCATGCCGTGCAGGCGTTGAAATTCAAAAGCGGTGGTCGCCACGCCACCGGCTTGCGCCATATGCAAAACGGCGGCGACGGTGTGGGCGTTATGCGTGGCGAACTGCGGATAGAGGCGCGCGGTCATGCCCAGCAACTTGCGCGCGTTGGCGATATAGGAAATGTCGGTGTTGGTCTTGCTGGTGAACACGGGAAAGCCGTCCAGCCCTTCGACCTGCGCGCGCTTGATTTCGGTGTCCCAATAGGCGCCCTTGACCAGCCGCACCATGATGCGGCGATCGTGCGCGCCCGCCAGCGCGTGAAGCCAGTCGATGGTTTCGGACGCGCGCAGCCCGTAGGCCTGCACCACCACGCCGAACCCGTCCCAGCCCGCCAGCGTGGGGGCGCCAAAGGCCGTGCCGATCACGTCCAGCGACAGCGACAGGCGGTCAGCTTCCTCGGCGTCGATGTTCAGTCCGATGCCGGCCGCCCTGGCCTGTTCGCACAGCTGCACAAGGCGGGGGACGAGAACGCGCATGACTTTGGCCTTCTGGCCTTCTTCGTAGCGGGCGAACAGCGCCGACAACTTGACCGAGATTCCGGGATTTGACGCGATGTCATCGTGCCGGGCCGCCTTTGAGATGGCGGCGATGGCTTTGGAATAGGCGTCAAGGTAGCGCAGGGCGTCGGTTTCGGTGCGCGCCGCTTCGCCCAGCATGTCGTAGCTGTAGGTGTAGCCTTTTGCCTCCATCGCTTCGCCGCGTTTCATCGCCTTTTGAATGGTCTCGCCCAGAACGAATTGCGACCCCATTTCCTTCATGGCCCGGCCCACGGCGGTGCGGATCACCGGCTCGCCCAGCCGCTTGATGGCGGTGCGAAGGTGGCCGGCCGGGCCGGGGCGGGCGGTCGGGTCCAGCACGCGGCCGGTCAGCATCAAGGCCCAGGTCGACGCATTGACCAGCGGCGAGGACGACCGCCCCATATGTTTACCCCAGTTCGACGGGGCGATCTTGTCTTCGATCAGCGCATCGATCGTTTCGTCATCAGGCACCCGCAGCAGCGCCTCGGCCAGGCACATCAGCGCGATACCCTCGTCGGTGGACAGGCCGTATTCCGCCAGGAACACCTCCATCAGGCCCGGCCTGGTGCTGGCGCGAATGTCGCGCACAAGCTGCGCGGCGCGGGTGCTGATCGCGACGCGGTCTTCGCGCGCAAGCGCGGCGGTGTCGCGCAGCCGCGCCACAGTTTCGGTTTCGGGCGCGTACATGTTCAGGTCGATCAGGGGCCGGATTTCGGGGGCAATGTCGCGGGGCATGTCTTGTCCTCGGTGATTTTCGCCATCATACAGGGATAAGAGAAGTCGTTTCGACTTAATGAGTGTCGTGGGCGCATCTTTTCGCCCGATAAGCGGGGTGATTCCGATGCAACACGATCAGGACGAATTCGACCGCTTCGACCGGGCGATCCTGACCACCCTCGCATCCGAGGGCCGACTCTCGATCACCGAACTCGCCCGGCGCATCGGGCTGTCCAAAAGCCCCACCCAGGCGCGATTGCGCAGACTCGAGGATCTGGGCGTCATTCGCGGCTACCGCGCGATCCTGGATCCGATCCGGCTGGGGCTTGACCATGTCGCCTTTGTCGAGGTGCGCATGTTCGACACCCGCGAAGCCTCGCTCGAGGATTTCAACGCAGCGGTCGCGCAGGTGCCCGAGATTGAACAGGTGCATCTGATCGCCGGGAATTTCGACTACCTTCTCAAGGTACGGACCGCGGACATGCGCAGCTATCGGCGGGTGCTGGCGGAAAAGATCTCGACGCTGCCGAATGTCTCGACGACTTCGACCTATGTGGCGATGCAGGCGGTCAAGGAATCCGGAATCGCACCCGAAACGGCCGAATAAAGCAGCCCGCGCGGGACGCGAACGGATTGTTCTTTTTCCCGACCGCGGGTAGGACACTGCGAAGGCGCCCGAAAGGGGTCTGCGGTGCGGGCGTGGTGGAACGGTAGACACAAGCGACTTAAAATCGCTAGGGCATGGCCCGTGCGGGTTCGATTCCCGCCGCCCGCACCAATTGCAGGGTGATAATGCCGCAAAAACAGCGGCATGGGTTTTTGACGAGATGCTGGCCCTCCACATAGCCCGTCAGCCTGCGCGCGGTACGCACCGGATCGTCGCGCAACCAAAGCCGGGTGCCGTCGATCTGCGTGCCCTCTGGGACCGACCCGCGCGCCACCCATTTGCGCAGGGTCGGGCGGCTCACGCCGAACAACGCGGCGTCCTCTGCCTTCCTGACCATCAGGGGGTGGGCCTCGGCATGGATGGTGCGGTGGCCTTGGCCATGGTCGCACGCTCCGTTCTCTGCGGGCTTTCTCACTCCGCCCTCTTTGTCACCGACGCGTCGACGTCTGGCGCGGGAGAAAAGCCGGGACAGAGATTGTTGAGCTACTAAGCTACTCTTTTCATCGGCTGATCGGGGGTTTGTTGTTTCAATTTTGTGCCGGTAGATCACGGCGGGTGGTTTGCCGCCAAGTGAGGAATGCGGGCGCTTGTGATTGTAGAACTCGATCCATTTCCTGAGCCCCGGGACCTGCCAGGGGGTTTTTCCTCCCGTTGATCAGAGCCCGACCTAACTTGAGGACGGCCAATGAAGCGAACAAGATTTACGGACGAACAGATCATCGGCATCTTGGCTGGGCACGAGGCTGTCGCGAAGTGTGCCGCTAGCACGGCATGTCGGAAGGCACGTTCTATAACTGGAGAGCCAAATTTGGTGGCATGACGGTTTCGGAAGCCAAGCGGCTGAAAGCGCTGGAGGACGAGAACGCAAAGCTCTGGAAGCTGCTGGCCGAGCAGATGCTGGATCTGGCGGCGATGAAGGAACTGGTTTCAACAAAGGGGTGACGCCTGCGGTGAAGCGCGAGGCAGTTGCGCAGCTGAAGGCCCTGGTCGGAGTGTCGGAGTGTCGGAGCGGCGGGCGTGCCGGATTTCGGGGGCTGATCGCAAGATGGTCCGCCCCTCGGCGCGAACCGGTTTCGTTCTGGATGCCCCCGAACAGGCATCCAT
>NZ_QLMG01000018.1 GCF_003259905.1 Salipiger aestuarii
GGTTGATGCGTCTCGCCACGCTGCGGAGCGTGGATAGCTATTTCCACAAGATTCGCAGCAATGTGCGGCTGGCCTCACGGCCGGTCTCCACGCCAAGCGCGAATGGACGCGCCTGGGATCGGCACTTCCTCTACAAGCCCGAGATGCCGGTCAAGATCATCGAGATCTGCCGATTCCATCACAACTGGATGGGATCGCGCGACACGAAGCGAACGCCCGCGATGAAACTCGGCCTCGCCAAAGGTAAGGTCTACGAGCGGGATCTCTTCGGAGAATGAACGAAAAAGCGCGCTGCCAATGGCAGCGCGCAATCTTCCACACATCTGGTAAGGGGCTTGGGGGCGGTCAGCGGCGCCCTTTGTCCGTCTGTTACGACCGTCAATGCGCGACGGCACTTGTCCCTTTGTCACCATCCTTGGCGGCAAGCGCGGCAGCGGCCTCTTCGGCCTCTTCATCCCAATCCACCGGCTCGGGTGTGCCGATCAGCGCGATCTTGAGCACTTCGGACACATGGCGCACGGGGATGATTTCCAGCCCCTGCTTCACATTGTCGGGCAGTTCGGCCAGATCCTTTTCGTTCTCTTCGGGAATGAGAACGGTCTTGATCCCGCCGCGCAGCGCCGCGAGCAGCTTTTCCTTGAGCCCGCCAATGGCCGAGGCATTGCCCCGCAGCGTGACCTCGCCGGTCATGGCCAGATCCTTGCGCACCGGCAGACCGGTGAGCGCGGAAACGATGGCGGTCACCATCGCCAGACCGGCAGAGGGGCCATCCTTGGGCGTCGCGCCATCGGGGACGTGGACGTGAATGTCCATCCGGTCGAAGCGCGGCGGCTTGACCCCGATCTGCGGCGCGATGGAACGCACATAGGACGAGGCCGCGTCGATGCTTTCCTTCATCACGTCGCCCAGCTTGCCGGTGGTCTTCATCCGGCCCTTGCCCGGCAGCTTGAGCGCCTCGATATGCAGCAGATCGCCGCCGACCGAGGTATAGGCCAGCCCGGTCACCACCCCGACCTGATTGCGGTCTTCGGCCAGCCCGTAGCGGAATTTCTTCACGCCAAGGAAATCGGCGATGTTGTCGGACGTGACATCCACATGTTCGGCCTCTTTCTTGACGATCTTGGTCACGGATTTCCGCGCCAGCCGGGCGATTTCGCGTTCCAGGTTCCGCACGCCCGCTTCGCGGGTGTAGTAGCGGATGATATCCGTCAACGCGCCGTCGGTGACCGAGAATTCGCCTTTTTTCAGACCGTGCGCTTTGACTTCCTTGTCCAGAAGGTGACGCTTGGCGATTTCCAGCTTTTCGTCTTCGGTGTAGCCCGACAGGGGGATGATTTCCATCCGGTCAAGCAGCGGACCCGGCATGTTGTAGCTGTTCGAGGTGGTCACGAACATAACATTGCTCAGGTCATATTCGACCTCAAGGTAGTGATCGACAAAGGTCGAGTTCTGTTCGGGGTCAAGCACTTCAAGCATGGCCGAGGCAGGGTCGCCCCGAAAGTCCTGCCCCATCTTGTCGATCTCGTCGAGCAGGATGAGCGGATTCGTGGTTTTTGCCTTCTTCAGCGCCTGGATGATCTTGCCGGGCATCGAGCCGATATAGGTCCGGCGGTGGCCGCGAATCTCGGATTCATCGCGCACGCCGCCGAGACTGATGCGGATGAATTCGCGCCCGGTGGCCCTGGCCATCGACTTGCCAAGCGAGGTCTTGCCAACGCCCGGAGGCCCGACCAGGCACAGGATCGGCCCACGCAGCTTTTGCGAACGCGCCTGCACCGCGAGATATTCGACGATGCGTTCCTTGACCTTTTCAAGGCTGTAGTGATCGTGATCGAGGATCTCCTGCGCGCGGCCAAGGTCCTTTTTGACACGGGATCTGGTGCCCCACGGGATCGACAGCATCCAGTCGAGATAGTTGCGCACCACCGTCGCCTCGGCGGACATGGGCGACATGTTGCGCAGCTTTTTCAGTTCTGCATCGGCCTTTTCGCGGGCTTCCTTGGACAGCTTGGTCTCGTTGATGCGCGCCTCAAGCTCGGCGACCTCGTTCTGGCCGTCCTCGCCATCGCCAAGTTCCTTCTGAATGGCCTTCATCTGCTCATTCAGGTAATATTCGCGCTGGGTCTTTTCCATCTGCGACTTGACGCGGGTCTTGATCTTTTTCTCGACCTGGAGCACCGACAGTTCGCCCTGCATCAGACCATAGACCTTTTCCAGGCGTTCGGACACCGCCAGCGTTTCCAGCAGTTCCTGCTTCTGGTCCACCTCGATGCCCAGATGGCCGGCCACCAGATCGGCAAGCTTGGCCGGTTCATGCGAATCAGAGACCGCCGACAGCGCCTCTTCGGGGATGTTTTTCTTGACCTTGGCGTAGCGTTCGAATTCCTCGGACACGGTGCGGGTCAGCGCCTCGATCGCGGCAGGGTCGCCGGGCATTTCCAACACATATTCGGCCTTGGCCTCGAAAAACCTGTCGTTTTCGATGTATTCGGTGATCTTGACGCGGCTCTGGCCTTCGACGAGCACCTTGACGGTGCCATCGGGCAGCTTGAGCAGTTGCAGCACGTTGGCAAGAACGCCAGCGCGGTAGATGCCGGATTCGTCGGGGTCGTCGACGGCCGGGTCGATCTGGGCGGCAAGCAGGATCTGCTTGTCGTCCGCCATCACCTCTTCGAGCGCCTTCACCGACTTTTCGCGCCCCACGAACAGCGGCACGATCATATGCGGGAAAACCACGATGTCCCGCAGCGGCAGCACAGGATATGAGGAATTGAGAGCCTGTTGCATGAGCATTCCTTCGATTGGCAGGATGGACCGGCCCCGGTGTTCCGGCGGCTACCGCCATCCCCTAGACACTGCATTAGGTGGGGCCGCCCGATCGACAAATCAACTGCGGCCCAAGTTTGGGACAACATGACGTTGCCGCGGCCAACGTGCAAGTTGGCAATTGAAAACAAGGTTTCCGGCTGTGTTCAGACCTTCATGCCAAAAGGCGCGCATGATGATACGACCGGGGGCGCGCATGATGAGACGTCCGGACGCGCGGCGCGGTCCATCAGGCGCCGGGCGCGCTGCCGTCCTTTTTCGCCTGGGCGGCAGCCTTCATGCGCGCCAGCAGTTCGTCCTTGCTGGACTTTCCGCCCTGGGCGGCCTTGCCCTTGGGCGACGCGCCGTTCGGGTTGAACCGCGGGGCGTTCTTGCTCGGCTTTCCGCCGCCGGACTTGCTGTAATCCATGGTTCGGTTCCCCTGTAGGAAAGATGCAGTGCCCGCTGATGCACCGGAACACGGCCCGGAGCAAGCGTTGCCTGCCCGGACCGCGAAAGGGTGATCACCCGGACGTCAGGCGGCTTCGTCTTCCAGCGTGGGGTAATCGGTGTACCCCTCTGTGCCACCGCCGTAATAGGTCGACTGGTCGCCCTCATTCAGCGGCGCGTCGCGTTCCAGCCGGTCCACGAGGTCGGGATTGGCGATGAACGGACGCCCGAAAGCCACCAGATCCGCAGCGCCCGACGCCACGGCCTCGATTGCCATGGCGCGGTCATAGCCGTTGTTCGCCATGTAGGGGCCGTTGAACAGCTTGCGCAGGGCCCCGATGCTCTGGCCCTCGGGCAGGTCGCGCGATCCGCCGGTGGCGCCCTCGATCATGTGCAGATAAGCGAGGCCGTAGTCGTTCAGCCGGGGCACCACATATTCGAAATCCGCTTGCGGGTCCTTGTCGTCGATCTCGTTTGCGGGCGAAAACGGCGACAGGCGCAGGCCGGTCCGGTCGCCGCCGATCTCGTCGGTGACCGCATTCAGCACGTCGAAAAGAAACTTCGCGCGGTTCTCGATCGGGCCGCCCCAGGCGTCGTCGCGGGTGTTGGCCCCGGTCTTGAGAAACTGGTCGATTAGATAGCCGTTGGCGCCATGCACCTCGACACCGTCGAAACCGGCGACCATGGCAAGGCGCGCGGCCTCGCGGTAATCGGCGACGGTGGCGTCGATCTCGGCCGGTTCCAGCGCGCGCGGCACCGAGGTCTCCTCGAACCCGTTATGGGTGAAGGTCATGGCGCCCGCCCCGATGGCCGAGGGCGCGACAGGCGCTGCCCCGCCCGGTTGCAGCGATGTATGCGAGATGCGCCCGACGTGCCAAAGCTGCACGACGATCTTGCCGCCCGCCTCGTGAACCGCATCGGTCACGGTGCGCCAGGCGGCAGCCTGCGCTTCGGTGTGAATGCCGGGGGTCTGGATGTATCCCTTGCCCACCGGGGAAATCTGGGTCGCCTCGGTGACGATCAGCCCGGCACCGGCGCGCTGGCGATAATATTCCACATGCATGTCGCCGACGCATCCGGTTTCATCATCGGCACGGTTGCGTGTCAGCGGTGCCATGCAGATCCGGTTCGCCAGTTCGATCGCGCCGGCGGCCGTGGGTGTGAACAGAGCTTCACTCATGTGGGTCTCCTTTATCATACGGTGCCACTCCAAACGGGCATCGCTTGCGAAACGCCATTTAGCACACTGGTCTGGCGCGGCAACGCACGGCACCTGTGCACTTCGGACAGAGACGAAATCCCCGCCGCGCCCGGACCGACACCATCAGAGCGGCGGGATGTCGCCTTCGGCCCGGCCGGCGTGAAACGCCGTCTCCCAGGCTTCGAATTGCCCGGCCGCGATGGCGACGCGCATGCCTTCCATGATCTGTTGAAAGTAATGCAGGTTGTGCGCGGTCAGCAGCATCCCCGAGATCATCTCGTGCGCGCGGAACACATGATGCAGATAGGCGCGCGAATAGCCCGTGCAGGCGGGGCAGGTGCAGGATGCATCCAGCGGGCGCGGATCGTCCGCGTGGCGGGCGTTCTTGATATTGACCACCCCGTGACGGGTAAACGCCTGCCCCGTGCGCCCCGAACGCGTTGGCAGCACGCAATCCATCATGTCGATGCCGCGCTTGACCGCGCCGACGATGTCGTCGGGCTTGCCCACGCCCATCAGGTAGCGCGGCTTGTCCGTCGGCAATTGGTCGGGAGCGTGATCGAGACAGGCGAACATCGCCTCCTGCCCCTCTCCGACGGCCAGACCGCCGATGGCATAGCCGTCAAAGCCGATCGCGCGCAACGCCTCGGCGCTCTGGCCGCGCAGGTCCTGTTCCAGGCCACCCTGCTGGATACCGAACAGCATGTGGCCGGGGCGGTCGCCGAACGCGTCGCGCGACCGCTGCGCCCACCGCATCGACAGGTGCATGCTGTGTTCGATGCGCGCGCGATCCGCAGGCAGCGCGGGGCATTCATCGAATGCCATCACGATGTCTGACCCCAGCAATTTCTGGATTTCCATCGACCGCTCGGGGCTGAGCATATGGCGCGAGCCATCGACGTGCGAGGCGAATGTCACGCCCTCTTCGGTCAGCTTGCGCAAGGACGCCAGCGACATCACCTGAAAGCCGCCCGAGTCGGTCAGGATCGGCAGATCCCAGTTCATGAACCGGTGCAGCCCGCCCAGCTTTGCGATCCGCTCGGCACCGGGGCGCAGCATGAGGTGGTAGGTGTTGCCTAGCAGGATGTCGGCGCCGGTGGCGCGCACCTGTTCGGGCAACATGGCCTTGACGGTGGCGGCGGTGCCAACCGGCATGAAGGCCGGGGTGCGGATCTCGCCCCTGGGCGTGCGGATCACGCCGGTGCGGGCTTTGCCATCGGTGGCCGACAGGGAAAACGAAGTGATGCTCATGCGCCCTGCTCTGCCCCAAAGTGCGGGTTTTGCCAAGCCCGCCGTGACAGGCGGCGCATTGCCGGGCATGTTATATCTATAGGAAACGTTCACCTGTTCGGTGCATTCTGTCAGGATGGCGTGCCCCGGCGTGCCTTGCCCCGGCCCAGAAAGGCGTATCAGACACGTCCAGACACGACCGATTTCAGCCAAGGCAGATTCCGACCGACAGACCCAGACCAACCGACCCAAACCGACAGACCCAAACCGACAGGCATCCCACCCAAATGAGAACATCGATCATCACCCGCCCCCTCGCGCTTGCCACAACCGCGTTTTTCCTGGCCACCGCTGCCATCGCGTCCGATCCCGTGCTCGCCACGCAGGGCCAGAACGGCGGCGCCTCGGCACAGCCGGCGCCCGGCTATGCCGGCAAAACGTGGGTTTCGCCGCAGGGCTGTTCCTACTCGCGCGCGCAGGCGCCCGGATACGCGCCGACCTGGCATCTGATACTGAACGGCGACCGGGCGGGAATGACCCGCGCCAAACGCCGTTGTCCGGGCATGCTTGGCGGTCTCAGCCAGCTGTGAGCCTGCCTTCGGCCCGGTTGTTCCATCCTGTTCTGCGGCATGTGCCCTCCGGGCCGTGCCACGGTCCTCCTTTGACACGCTGACGCGGCGTCCCTGCATCACCGCCCGCCCAAAGCACGGCCCCGCCCCAGGCGGCGATTGCAGCCCGCCCCCGATGACGCCAATCATAGTCGCATGAGCAGGAACACACCAAGGAACCCGACCTGGCCCGGCGGCATGCCGGCGGTGCTGACCCAGATGGAGGGGCGGCGCGACGCGATCGACTATGCGCCGGGCGAATGTCCGCCGCCCGCCGATCTTGACCTTGCGCCGCTTGCCGTGCGGATCGTCACCGATCCCGAAACCGATCCCGCCGAGGCAAAGCCGTTTCGCTCGTCCTATCATCGCAAGCGCCACGATCTGCGCTGCGAACTGACCGGCCAGACCGAACTGGTGTTTCTGAACGCCCTGCTGATCGCGCATCTGCGCAAACGCAGCTTTGCCGATCATCTGCCCGCGCTGTTTCAGCGGCTCTGGCGGTCTCACGGCGACCACCTGATCGCCAGGCTCGATCAACGCTGGCTTGTGTCCGCGGTGACCACCTTCGGCGATCACGGGGCGAACGCGCAGCAACGTTCGGTCGGGCTGGCGCTGTCGGTGCTGTTCGGGACGATGAAGCTGTATGAATCCGAACGGCTTTATTCCGGGCATCCCCCAGACCGGCCCTTTACACTGGATCGCAAGGCGCAGGGCGCGCTGCCGATGGACATGGCCCCGTATTCGATCACCAATGGCGGGCTCGACGTGAACATGATCGGGCGGCTCTGGACAGAGGCCGAAGGCGATCCGGTCATGCGCCCGCTCGCCCATCACCTGCTTGACCTGCTGATCCACGACGACCGCACGCTGTTTCGCCGCTTTCAGATCATGCGCCGCCGCAAGACAAGGCAAGACCCCGCGCCCGCCAAAGGGAACACCAATCCGGCCCCGGTGCCCGCATCTGCGGCGCGCCTGAGCGCGCGACCCCTGCGCTGGGGGCTTGTCACCACGCTGCGCGGCCCGTTGCGCCAGATCGCGCGCTTTGCGGCGCATCACATCGAACTGGGCGCCGACGCGCTGCATCTTTATCTTGACGAACCCGACGCGCAGACCGCCGCCTTTCTGGCCCGGCACCCGGCGATCCACGTCACTGCCTGCGATGCCGGCTGGTGGCAGGCCACCGGCAAGCCCCGCCCCGATCAGCACCAGCTGCGCCAGGCGCATAACGCGACCCGCGCCCTGCGCGAAACAGCAACACAGCTCGACTGGCTTGGCCATATCGACGTCGATGAATTTCTGCTGTCCGGGCACCCGATCCGGGACCAGCTTGCCGGGCTGTCGCGCACGGATGCCGCTGCCCGCGTTGCCCCGGTCGAGGCATTGGCGGCGGATAACGGCGTTGTGCAACATTTCAAGCGCACGCATCATCACGCAAGGCAACCCAAGACGGTGCTTCAGGACATCTATCCAACCTTCGGGATGCATCTTTACGCCGGCTTCCTCAGCCATACCTCGGGCAAGATCTTTGCCCGCACCGGCATCGACGACACCCGCCTTGGTCTTCATACCCTGAAATATCGGGGCGAGGACGTGACCAACCGCGGCCGGCTTGCGGATGTGGTCCTTGCCCATCTTCACGCCCCGAGCTGGCAGCATTTTTGCGATCATCTTGCGTTCCGGCAAGAGCGCGGGTCCTACCGGATGGGCTCGGAACGGGTCGAAATGGGACAGGCACAGCTGCTTGCCTTTCTGGCCGCCGAGGACGATGGCGACCAGAGCCTGCGCCTGTTCTTTGACGAGGTCTGCGCCGACACGCCGGAATTGCGCGCGAAACTCGATGCGCATGGCATGCTGGTCACCCGCCCGCTGGACCTGGATCCGGCGGTGCGACGGGTGTTCGCAGACCTGCCATGATCGTGCGCTGGGGTACGGTCACCACCACCAATGCCGCTCTGCCGCAGATCCTGGATTTCGCCGCCTGGCATCTGGAACAGGGCGCGCACCGGGTGTTCATCTATCTCGATGACGACATGCCCCGCGCGCAGGACGTGCTGTCCGCCCATCCCAGGCTGCGGGTGTTCCGCACCGATGCGCCCTGGTGGGAAAAACGCGGCGGGCGGCCTGCCAGGCATCAGCTGCGTCAGGGCGCCAATGCCCGGCATGCCAACAACCGCAAACCCGAAGTCGACTGGCTGGCCCATATCGACACCGACGAATTTCTGCTGCCCGTCCGACCGCTTGCCGAACAGCTGGCCGCGCTGCCGCGCGATTGTCTGTGCGCCCGCGTGCGCCCGGTCGAGGCTCTGGTGCCCGTTTCGGATGTTTCCGAAACCCTGTTCAAGGCGTGCCCGGCAGATCAGCGCGCCCGCCAGCGGGCCGCGCAGGACTGCTTTCCCACCTGGGGGCGGCATCTGTCCGGCGGCTTTCTGAGCCATGTCGCGGGCAAGCTGCTGTTTCGGGCCGGCACGAAGGGACTTGGCATCCGCATTCACAACGTCACGCTGGACGGTTTGGACAACCCCGGCATGCGCGCCCTGCCCGACACCGAGCTTGGCCATTTTCATGCGGGCGACTGGGATCATTTCCGGTCGCTCTACCGATTCCGCATGACGCAAGGGTCTTATCGAACCGAGCTCAAGCCGCAGGCCCGGACGACGGGCGCGCTGAACCTGCACGATCTGTTCGCGCTGATCGAACGCACGGGGGGCGAAGACGCCCTGCGCGGGTTCCACACCGAAGTCTGCACCGCGCAGCCCGACCTGATCGACCGGCTGACCCGCCACGGGCTGCTGCGTCGGCACCGGATGGGGCTGGAATCGCTGCGGGCGCGGCATTTTCCCGGCGCAGACTGACTGTCTGCGCAAACCACACCAGACAGAAATCCGGTATCGAAACGGTGCGGGAATCGAAACAACCTCGGCGCCATGGCCCCGCTCCGACACCGTTTTGTCAGGGAATCAACGGTCTGATTGACCTTTGCCCGGTGATTCCGGTAAAAGCCGCCTCATCGGGGTGGCAATTGCCGTTCCGGGAGGGCCAGCCGGGCCCGATCTCATATCAGATGCGCGGGCCAAAGTTTCAGCTGTCCGCACCCAAAATCGGACACACATGACGAAATTCAGCGATCTCAACCTGAACCCCAAGGTTCTCAAGGCCATCGAAGAAGCAGGCTACGAAACCCCCACGCCGATCCAGGCCGGGGCGATTCCCCATGCTCTCGAAGGCCGCGACGTTCTGGGAATCGCGCAGACGGGCACCGGCAAGACCGCCAGTTTCACGCTGCCGATGATCACATCGCTTGCCCGTGGCCGCGCCCGCGCCCGCATGCCGCGCAGCCTGGTGCTGTGCCCCACCCGCGAACTTGCCGCGCAGGTGGCCGAGAACTTCGACACCTACGCCAAATACGTCAAGCTGACCAAGGCGCTGCTGATCGGCGGCGTCAGCTTCAAGGAACAGGAAACGCTCATCGACAAGGGCGTCGATGTTCTGATCGCCACGCCGGGCCGCCTGCTGGACCATTTCGAACGCGGCAAACTGATTCTGACCGATGTCAAGGTCATGGTGGTGGACGAAGCGGACCGAATGCTTGACATGGGGTTCATTCCCGACATCGAGCGGATTTTTTCGCTGACGCCTTTCACCCGGCAGACGCTGTTCTTTTCGGCCACCATGGCGCCCGAAATCGAGCGGATCACCAACACGTTCCTGTCCAACCCCGAGCGGATCGAGGTTGCGCGTCAGGCAAGCGCGTCGGAAACGATCACCCAGGGCGCGGTGTTCTTCAAGGCATCCCGCCGCGATCGCGAGGCCACCGAAAAGCGCGACATCCTGCGCAAGCTGATCGACATGGAAGGCGATGCCTGCACCAACGCCATCGTCTTCTGCAACCGCAAGGTCGACGTGGATGTTGTGGCGAAATCGTTGAAAAAGCACGGTTACAACGCCGAACCGATCCACGGCGATCTGGATCAGAGCCAGCGCACGCGCACGCTTGACGGGTTTCGCGACGGGTCGATCCGCCTGCTGATCGCCTCGGATGTGGCGGCGCGCGGGCTTGACGTGCCCTCGGTCAGCCATGTGTTCAATTTCGATGTGCCGGGCCACCCCGAGGATTATGTCCACCGGATCGGGCGCACCGGGCGTGCCGGACGCGAAGGCAAGGCCTTTACAATCGTGTCGGGGCGCGACGAAAAGAACTTTGATGCGGTTGAAAAGCTGCTGCAGAAGGACATTCCCCGCGTCGCACTTCCCGGTGTGGCCAGCACCGCCCCCGAGGAAAGCGCCGTGTCAGATGCCGAAACCGCCGATCCGGCGCCCGTGGCGGAACAGAAGCCTGCGCGCTCGCGGCGTTCGTCCTGCACCGAGCGGGCGGAAACGCCCGAACCCCGCGTCGCCGAAGCCGCGGAAAAGACCGACACCGCGCCAGAGCCGACGGGAAAGCCCGCCGCCCCCTCACGCAGCCGCGCTGACCGTGGCGGGCGCGGACGTGACCGCGACTCGAATGTCGTGGGGATGGGCGATCACATGCCCGAGTTCATCGCACTCAGCTTTGAAGAGCGCCGCGCGAGCTAGCGCGCCGATATGGCCTGGTTGATCTTCGGCCACGACGGTTGTCAAAGGCCCGGTTCCTGTTGGAGCCGGGCCTTTTATCTGCCGATATGGCCCTGATTTCGCTCATGGCCGCCCGGTAGAACGGCGCGACGGCAATTTGCCGATGAAATTTCTGCAATAGTCCAGCCTGGATTGGTTTTGCATGGTCATGCGGCGCAACAGGTAAGGTTTCATAAAAGGAATTGCGAGAAATTTCGTCCATGCAAAAACCCCCTGCCCAATATGAGAATCGTCGCGCCGTCATGCGAATCGCATGCGGCATCGACGTGATCGTGGAATACGATCGCGGTGCGCAGACCAAATGCCGCACGGTCGATCTGTCGATGTCGGGGGCACAGCTGCGGTTTCCGGGCAGCCCGCGAAAGCGCGATGAGGTGATGGACAGCTTGATCATCCCCGGCGCCGGAATTTTTTCCATTTCACCGCGCTGGACCGACGGGAACAAGGCCGGTGTACGCTTTACCGGTCCTCCGGAGGAACTTGATCTTCTGACATCGCTGTTGCGGCATCTTGAAAAGATGCGGCAGACCCGGATGGCCGACTGATCGCCGCCCTACCCGCGGCTGTTCCCGCCGCGCTTGTTGCTGCTGCCTTGATCCGACTTGACCGATACTGCCGATCAGTCGCGCAGAACGGCCATGCTGGATTCGTCCCAGCCGATCCAGACCGGGGCGTCGCCGACCGACTGGCCCGTCCGCGCGTCCACGTAGGCCCGCAGCCGTGCGCCCCGGGCATCGTCGACCAGCAGATCCAGCGCCATGCGACTGCCAAGGAAGGTCTTGCCCACCACACGCCCCTGCACGGCATTCGCCGTCGCCGGACGTGTCGCGTGACAGCCCAGCCGTTCCAGCCGCACCGAGGCGGTGATCGGCGCGCCGGTCTGCGGAATGCCGCCCGGCGCGTGGCCACGCAGGGTTTGCCCGAACCAGTCCATCACGACGGCATCGCCGTCGGTGCCGCGCAGATCGCCGGTCAACAGATTGGTTTCGCCGATGAATTCCGCCACAAAACGCGACGCGGGATGGAAATACAGATCCTCCGGCGTGCCGTCCTGTTCCACTTTTCCCTTGTTCATCACCACGATGCGGTCGGACATGGTCAGAGCTTCTTCCTGGTCGTGGGTCACGAAGAAAAAGGTCTTGTCGGTGCGTCGCTGAATCGATTTCAGCTCTTGCTGCACCTGTCCGCGCAGCTTGGCGTCCAGCGCGCCCAGCGGTTCGTCCAGCAACAGCAGCGCCGGGTCCGGCGCCAGCGCCCGCGCCAGCGCGACCCGCTGGCGCTGGCCGCCCGACAGTTGCGCCGGATAGCGGCCACCAAAGGCTCCGAGTTCGAGAAACGACATGATTTCGTCCTGGCGGGCCGCGATCTCGGCCTTGCCCATACCCTTGAGTTCCAGCCCGAAGGCAATGTTCTGCTTCACCGTCATATGCGGGAACAGCGCGTAGTCCTGAAAGACCATGTTCACGTTGCGTCGTTCCGGGGGGAGCCGGGTCACGTCATCGCCGCGCAGCAGCACGCGTCCCGAACCGGGTTGTTCGAACCCCCCCAGAATGCGCAGCGTCGTCGACTTGCCGCAGCCCGACGGCCCCAGGAAGGTGACGAATTCCCCCTGCGCGATATCGAGATCAAGTTCCGACAGCGCCGTTGTGTCGCCGAAGCGTTTGGTGATCTTGTCGAGGCGAACGAGAGGGTCGGCCATGGCTCAGTCCTTGTTCATGCGGCGGGTAAAGCGTTCTGCCCAGACGCCGATCACGGCGGTCAGGACCAGCGCAACGGTCGCGATGGCGTTGATTTCCGGGGACATCCCCGATTTCAGCTTGGCAAAGATCAGCACCGGCAGGGTCGGCTCGTAGCCCCCCAGGAAAAACGACCGGACGAAATCGTCAAAGCTGAGAAGAAGGCAGAAGATGCTGGCGCCCATGATCGCGGGCACAAGATAGGGGAATGTGATGCGCAGGAAAGCGATCAGCGGATCGGCACCAAGGTCGCGCGCCGCTTCGATCTGGCTTTTGGGCAGGGTCGACAGGCGGGCCATGACCACCAGCACCACAAAAGGCACGTTGTGGACAGCGTGGCTCCAGACGATGGCGCCCATGCCGGTTTCGATCCCGAGCAGACGTGCATAGATGCGGAACGCGATGGCCGAGATGATTCCGGGGATCAGCGCCGGCAGGATCGTCATGCCAAGGATCACCGCCCTGCCCCAGAACTTGCGCCCTTCGAGCAGCACGGCGATCCAGGTTCCGACAAGCACCGAAATCACCGTGGACAGCACGGCGATGGCGACCGAATAGCCAAAGGCGGTCAGGGTTTCGGTGTCCTGCAACACGCCGGTGTACCAGTCGGTGGTATAGCTGCGGATCGGAAAGCCGATGAACTTGCTGTCCTTGAACCCCATCAGCACCATCAGGATCAGCGGCACGAACACGTAGGCGACAAAGGCCCAGTAGACGCAGGACAGCAGGATGCGGTTGTGCCGGGTCATTTGCTGTCTCCCTTGCGCAGGCTGGACATGAGCTTCTGGAACGCGGCGGTGACAAGCAGCGCGGCCAGGAACATGATGATGGCAAAGGCCGCGCCGGTCGGCCACTGGTCGCCCGCGACATGAAAAAACCCCGCTATGGTTTCGGCAAACACCGTGGTGGAAGGCCCGCCCAGCAGCACCGGCGTGGCGTAAAACCCGGTCGAGATCAGGAACACCAGCGTACAGCCTGACGAGATGCCTTCCAGCGTCAGCGGCAGCGTCACGCGGCGGAATCGGGTCCACGCGCCCGCTCCCAGATCGGCAGCGGCTTCATTCAACGACGCCGGCAGCTTTTCCAACGCCGAGTACAGCGGCAGCAGCATATATAACGCGGTCAGGTAGACGATGCCGACGCCCATCGAAAAGCTGGTGTACATGAACGGGATCGGCCGGTCGATCAGCCCGATCCACTTCAGCACCAGGTTCACGGCCCCCGTGTTGCCCAGCAGGATCATGATGGCATAGGTGCGCACGATTTCGCCCACCCAGAACGGGATCAGCAACAGCAAAAGCAGCAGCATCCGGTTTTTCGGACGGACGTGGCGGGCCAGAAAATACGCCACCGGATAGGTCAGCACGAGCGTACAGAAGGTGAACACCCCCGCAAAGCTCAGCGTGCGAAAGAACGGCTGCCAGAACAGCGGGTCGTGAAAGAAGGCCAGGTAATGTTCGATGGTGAAATGCTGCGGCGTGCCCGGGGCGACCGGGTAGGCATCGGTCAGCGACACCCGCAGCATCTGAACCATCGGCCCAAGGTGCTGGGTCAACACCCAGATCACCGGACATATCGCAAGGATCAGGAACTGGCGGCGCGGCGATGCCGTCGCCACGCGCAACGCCGCGCCGTAAGGTGCCCAGCCTGACAGCTTGCCCCAGAACGTGCGGTCGCGGGCGGCGGTGGCGCCGCGTTCTTCGCGCGCGGATGCCGGGAAGGTCATGAAGGAAACCCTTTCGAACGGGAAACGCCGTGCCGCCCGGCGCAGGGCCGGGCGGTCGGTCCGTGGGGTGACCGGCCTGTTGACCGGGCGGGGTCAGGCGGCCTTGATGGCCTCGACCGCCGGATCGACCAGGCCGTATTTCATCTCGTTCGCCTCGGCGCGAAAGAACTGAAGGTTGGCCAGTTGCTCTTCGGGGAACGAGGTCGATTTCTTTTCCAGGTCGGTCAGGTATTCCGACGCACCCTTGTAGGTCGAGATGAACCCCGATGCCTTGGTCATCGCCGCGCCAACCTCGGGCGACGCAAGGATCGCGTTCAGGAAGGTGTAGGCGTTGTCCATGTTCGGCGCGTTGTTGGCGATGTTGAACGTGTAGACGAATCCGTAGGAGCCTTCGCGCGGGATGGTCATTCCCAGCGGGAAACCGTCGTTGATGAGCGCGGCCGCAGGTCCGTTCCACGAATGGCCCAGAACGATGTCCTGATTGACCATCATCTGCTGGAACTCCGCGCCACCATCGTAATATTTGCGCACCAGCGGCTTGTGTTCGATGAGGAAATTCTTGGCTTCCTCGACGATTGCCGCGGCCCGTTCCGGGTTGTCGAGATATTCGACCATGTTGCCGTCATAGCCCATCTTGAGCATGATGATCGACATCATGTCCTGAATGATATAGGCGGTCTGTTTCGCGTAGGTTTCGCTGAACAGCGTGTCCCAGGTCTGTGCCTCCTCGGCGCTGACGATGTCGGAATTGTAGGCAAGCACCTCCATCCCCGACAGGATCGGCGCGCCCCATTTGTGACCCTGGATCGTGGCCCAGTCGGATTCGCTGAACGTGGGGTTGATGTTCCCCCAGTTGGACAGCCGATCGGTATCCAGCGGCGCCAGCAGGTCGCTGTCGATGAATTGCAGGAAACGGTGGCCGGCGACGGTCATGATGTCGACCGTGGGGTTGGGCGCTTCGGCGGCCAGCAGACTGAACTGCTTGCCCTGGTCGTCGACGAGGCGGACGTTGATCTTGATGCCCGTTTCGTCCTGGAACTGTTCCCTGAACGCCTCGGGGACAAAATCGTTATAGGTCCAGATGTTGACCTCGCCGCCCGACTGGGCGTGGGCGCGGCGCAGATAGGCCGGGGTTGCAAGGGCGGCACCGGACAGGGCAGCGGTGGTCAGAAGCTTGCGGCGGTTCATGCTAAGTCTGGTCATGGCGGTCTCTCTGTTGGGTGGGTCCGTATCTTTTTTTTATTCAGTTCGCCGGTTCCGGCGTTTTCCGCAAAAGGCCGGTACGGGCGGCCCCGCGCAGGTCGTCAAGCGTGTGACCGGTCAGGTCCAGCGCGTTCAGAATGTCGTTTTCAGCAGTGAAATCGCGGCCATACATCGCCCCGAAAATCTGCGTTCCGGCCTCGTGAAGGGTGGCGGGACGCCCCGCAAGGCGGCCCAGCACGGCGGTGGGCACAAGGCCATAGGGCACGTCCTCGGTGACATAGCGGCTGTCGGCGGTGGCCGGGCCGGTGCCGCCGTTGCCTTGCGCATGCATCTGCTGGTTCATCTCGCTGATGCTGGACATGGGCACATGGAAGCTGGCCGAGAAATGTTCGAAGATGGTCTTGGTCTGCAGCCCGAGCGCGTCAGCGATGGCAAGGCGTTCGGCGTCCAGCGCCTCTAGCAGGGCGCCGACCTTGGGCGTGACGTTCTGGCCCTGCGACCAGGTCTCGCCGCGCTCCATCCGGGTGATGTTGCCAAGCGCGATGCCAAGGTGGTTCTGCGGGTTGAGATTGGACAGCATGATCGCCAGAAGACCGTCGCGCGGCACAAAGACATCGCCGAACAGCCCGGTGCACACGGCACGGGCACAATCGGCCCGTGTCTCGGGCACGGTGCACAGATCGACCTTCCCGCGCACGGTGTTGACCGTGACGGTCGCGCCCTCGCCCCGCCGCCCGGTGACGGCGGTGGTACCCCAGGCGGTGATCGGCGCGGTGATGCCACGCGCATCCAGCAACCGGGTCAGGTAGACCGCCCCAAAGCTGGCGTGGCTGGACACGATGACATGCTGGCCGTCGCGGATATGCGGGGCAAGCGCGTCGAACACGGCCTTGTGGCCATAGCCGGGCAGCGCAATCAGGATCGCGTCGTTGTCTTCGCAAAGCTGCTGGGCCGATGTGGCGACGCGCGGCGCAAATTGCGCGTCAATCGCGCCGGTGGCGGTCAGCGGAGCATCCTCCAGTGCCCGTGTCGATGCCCCCGAGGGCGACCACAGCATCGGATCATGCCCGTTCACATGCAGCAACGCCGCCGAGCCGAAGGCGATGGACCCGGCGCCCGCGATACCAACCCGGCTCATGCGCCGACCTCGTCGCGGACCGGATCGCCAAGCACATGCATCAGCCGGTTGGCCCAGCCGAACAGCGCCGTGGACAGGATAAGATCAAGGATTTCCTCGTCGCTCAGCCCCACCTTCTTCAGCATGGCCATGTCTTCGGGCGTCGCGGCGACCGGCGCTTCGGACAGCTTGCGCGCAAAATCGAAAATCGCCCGGTTGCGCGCAGACAGATCGGCGTTTTCGCCCTTGCTGAAAAGCGCGTCGGTGACGGCGGTGTCTTTTTCCAGCTTGGCGTGGCGGTCCGCATGCACGGCGGCGCAATAGATGCAGCGGTTGACCATGCTGGCGCCGATGGCGCCCAGCTCGCGCTCGGCGCGGCTCATGCCACCTGCGTCGTACATGATGGCATTGAACAGCGGCGAGCGTACCTTGAGGCTTTCGACGTCATGCGCCAGCGTCAGCACATAATCGGACACCTTGGTGTTGGAGGGCGTCACCGACAGCGCCGAAAGCTGTTCGGGCGTGGCGGTGGCAAGGTCGACCGGCCTCAGGCGCGGCCGCCAGGTCGGAACGGTGCGGGTGAATTTATGGACGATGCGGGTCACGCCGCACCCCCTTTCATCAGCCTGAGGCCGGCGACAACGCGCAGCTGATAGGCGGTAAAGGCGACCAGTTCGCACAGGCGCACGATGTCGGCATCCGATACGCTGGCCGCTTGCAGCCCCGAAATGTCGCTTGCGGCGACATCCCTGGTGGCGTTGGCCGCGCGATCGACGAAGGCGATGATATGCGCCAGGCCCTGCGCCGCGCCGTCTGACGCGGGATCGGCCAGCGGCGCCATGTCTCCGGCACGCGCAAGGTAGCGTGTCGCCAGTTCGGGCACGCCCCCCGATTGCGCCATGCGCGCGGCAAGGGCGGCGCGCAGGTCGTGGGAAAAGGCCCCCGCGTATAACGGTGCCATCACCGCGTCTTCGGCGGCCTGCGTGGCCTGCATGATGTTGGCGCGGGTCCGAACCGCATCCGCGACCGGGCCGGTGTCGATGCCTGCGGTGTCAAGCGCGGTGGTCTGAAAGAGGCTCACGCGACTTTCTCCTTGCTGGTCTGCGGCAGGTCCGAGGCTGTCCATTCACTGCCGTCAAGCTCGGGCTGTTCGTAGTTCAGCATCGCCTGCCAATGCGTTGAAATATCTTCTGAATAAAGCGTGGACGCCATGGAGCGCGCCAGCCAGGCCGCGCCTTCGGACACGCCCGGAATATCGCCCGAAACCTTGCCCAGAGACGCCGACGATCCGTAGTTGAAGCAATAAACATGGCGCAGCCACGGCACCGCGCCGGGTGTCTTTTCGCGAAAGGTGAAATCGGGGTTGAGATAGGGAAAATTCCCCAGATCGCGGCTTTGTTCGCTTTCGGGCGGGGTATAGGCGTCGCGCCACAACAGGATCTCGCCCGCGACATCGCCAAATTCGGTGCGCGCCATCGGGTCGATGACAAAGCCGGTGCCCAGGATCAGGAAATCGCAGACATGCGAGGTACCGTCGGCGAAATGGATCCTGATCTCGTCGCCGATATCCTCGACGCGCGTGGTGGCCTTGCCGAAATGGAAAAAGGCATTGGGGTGGCGGCTGACCCGCAGCGTCGATCCGTGCGGAGACGGCGTCTGCGTGGCAAAGCTGTATTGCATGAAACGCCAGCGCCATTCGTCCGGCAGATCGGCAAACCCGGCGGTAAACCCGAACGAGCCGATGCCCATCATCTTGTTGACGGTCGGCATGGTGTCGCGCCGGATCAGGTGACGGACTTCGGCCGCGCCATGTTCCAGTGCCTCGGCCGCGTTGTCCACAGCCGACGCCCCGACGCCGATCACCGCCACGCGTTTGCCGCGCAGCGCGTCAAAGTCGATGTCATCGGCGCTGTGGGCCCAGAAACCGCGATCCAGCCCGTCGACAAAGCCCGGAATATTCGGCCCGCCGGTGCCGTCGCGGCCCGTGGCGAACACCAGCTTGCGGCACAGCACCTGCTCGCCGCTGCCCAGCGTCAGGTTCAGCAGATCGCCTTGCGGTTCGACCTTGTCCACCGATACGTTATTTTCCACCGGCACCCCCACGGCGCGGCGGTACCAGCGCAGGTAATCCATCCATTGCGGGCGCGGGATCTTGTCCAGCGCGTCCCAGGCTTCGGCCCCGAACTGCGCACGAAACCACGCCTGAAAGGTCAGCGCGCCATGCCCGGCGGCGGGGCCGGTCAGCACCTTGGGCGAGCGCAGGGTCTGCATGCGGGCATAGTTCAGCCACGGCCCCTCGTACCCTTCGGGATTGCGATCCAGCACACGGATGTTGTGGATGCCACCGGAAGTCAGGTTCAGCCAGGCGACCATGCCGCACATGCCGGCGCCGATAATCACCACATCGGTGACCCCGTCCCGCGGGGGAACCCATCCCTTGCCCGGATGGCACAGAAACGCAAGATCCTCGGCCAGACGCGCTTCGAGCGCTGCCAGCCCCTGTCCGTCGATCGAATATGTATCGTTCGTTTGCATACGAATCTTCCTACATCAAAGTCGGGGTGCGGTTCAGCATCAAACTTGGGCGTTTGCCCACCGGGGATGCAGATCGTCTATATGATAGGCATGGGCGTGGCGGCTTTGCCCGCCCTGACCGTCATGGCGGCGCAGGTGCGGATGGTCTGGCGGCAGATCGGGGTGGGTGTGCACCCGTTCCAGCGGATCAAACGCGGGCCAGGCGCGCATCGCGACACCCGCCGTCAGCACCGAAAGCCCCGCAAGCGCCAGCAGCGCCGGTTCCAGCCCCAGCGACGCGGCCAAAGCGCCCGCCAGCGGATACGCCACCAGCCAGCCCGCGTGACTGAGCGAAAACTGCGCAGCGAACACCGCCGCGCGGTCATCGGGGTTGGCCGATCTTGCGATCACAAGGCCGCCCGGCGTCAGCGCCAGCGACGAGGTCAGCCCAAAGCCGGCCCAGACCACCAGCAACCCGGCCAGGGACGGCTGTGGCAGCAGCGCGAACAGGGCGCCGACCGCCGCGAAGCCGAACACGCCCCAGATCATCGCCCGTCGTTCGGGGATGCGCCGCAGCAGGCGCGGCACGCTCACGGCCCCCAGCGCGGCGCCGGCCCCGTAGCCTGCCATCAGCACAGGGTACAGCCCATCGGCGTCCCCCAGCCTTGTGCCCGCATAGACCACCGTGTTCACCAGCACCCAGGCCATGCTCAACGACAGCGCCAGCGTCAGCAGGAACAGCCCGCGCAGCCGCGGTGTGCGGCTATAGATCGTCATGCCGCGCAAGGCGCGCTGGATGAACGGCCCCTTGCGCAAGGTCGTGCCGCGCGCGGGAAACGGCGTTGCCAGCAAGAAACCGACCGACCCGACAAAGGCCAGAGCGGCGCACAGGAACAGTGCGTTCGGATCCACCAGTTTCAGCATCATCGCGGCGATGACGGGGCTAAGCACCGATTCCAGCGTGTAGGCGATGCGCGACCAGGCCAGCGCTTGGGTGTATTGCGCCTCATCCGGCAGAACGTCGGGGATCACCGACTGGAACAGTGGCGTAAACCCCGATGCCAGCACAAAGAACAGAAAGGCCAGCGTTGCGATCTGCCAGGGCGCGACCGCAAAAACCATCGGCACCAGCAGCAGCATCCGGCCTGCATCCAGCCCCACCATCGCCGCTTTGCGCGGCACCCGCGCGAGCAACGCCTCGGACACCGGCGCAAGGCCGACATAGGCCACCATCTTCAGCGCCAGAAGCAGGCCCAGAACCTGCCCCCCGGATTCGGGGCCGCCGAGCCGCCAGGCTGCCAGCGACAGCGCGACGGTCAGAAAACCCACCCCGACAAGCGAGCAGATCTGGGCGGCGAACAGCGTGCGGAACGCACGCGCGGACAAGGGACTGGTCACGAAGCGAGGCTCTTTTCTGACATGGCAATGGTAAACCGGGCCGTGGCCCGATCGACGTCATAATGCGTAAGATAGTCTGGCGCCTCATGGGCCAGCCTGTCCACCGCTGCAATCACGAAATCCGCCTTGTTGTCGGTCATCAGCGCCGAAAGGTTGAGCCGGACCCAGCCGGGTTTGGCCAGTTCCTCGCCCGCGTCCAGACACGCGAACATCGCGTCGGATTCGGATTTGCCCAACCCCAGCAGCCTGTGCGCGTAGGACCCCGCGCAAGCGCAGCCTCCGCGCGCCTGGATGCCGTGCACGTCGCTTAGCAGACGGGTAAAGAACTGGTGATGCACCAACCCGCCCTGCCCGTTCCGCACGCGGAACGAAAAGATCGGCAGCGCATCGGGACGGTGCAGGCCCAGCATCTCGATCCGGGGGTTGCGCCGCCAGACCGCATCGGCACGGGACCGCAGGGTGCGCTGACGGGCGTCCAGCCAGTCCTGCCCAAGCGCCTCTTTGATCAGCAGCGCAAGGCAGGCGCGGATGTCACCGATCACGTTCGGAGTGCCGCCTTCTTCGCGCTCGGCCAGCGCATCCGAATAGCGGTGCCCCCAGGGGGACACAAAGCTGACCGTTCCGCCCCCCGGCAGCGTCGGGGCCGCGCGGCGCGCAATGGAATCGCGCAGGATCATCAGGCCAGAGGCCCCCGGCCCGCCCGGAAACTTGTGCGCAGACAGAACGATAGCGTCTTTTTCCGCATCCGTTCCCTGACGCATCCGCATCTCGGCATAGGGCGCGGCGCAACCGAAATCCCAGATCGCCAGCGCGCCGTGGCGGCGCAGTATCCGCGTCACCGCATCGGTGTCGGTCAGGATGCCGGTCACGTTCGACGCCGCGCCAAAGGCGCCAACGACGATTTCCGCGCCTGCGGCCGCGGTCAGCCGCGCCTCCAGATCGGACATATCGGGGCCACCCGCGGCGGATTCGGCAATCTCGATCACTTCGGCCCCGGACTCGCGCCAGGGCAGCAGGTTCGAATGGTGCTCATACGGACCGACAAGCACCACCGCCCGCCCGCCGCGTGCCACGGTGCCCGACAGGTCCAGCAACGAGACGATTCTGTTCAGCCCCGCCGTCGATCCGGCGCCGGCGAACACCACGCTCATGCCGTCGCCCGCCCCGACGATCCGGGCGATTTCGGCGCGAGCCGCTTCGCGCAGGCGGGTCATGAACGCCCCGCAATAGGAGGCTTGGGTGTGGCTGTTGGCGTAATAGGGCAGCACGGTGTCGCGGATGAAATCCTCGACCTGGGCAAGCGCACGCCCCGAGGCGACGTAATCGGCATAGACCAGCGGGCGCGCGCCAAAGGGTCCCTCGACCGTTGCACCGTCGCCGATCAGACCGCCGCGCAACCAGTCGGCAAGATCGGGGCGCCGCAGCGTTGCGGCAAAATCATCAAGAGGCGGCATGAGCGGTCCGTTTTGCATCCAGGGGTGTATGTTTCGGATCATGTCACAGCGAACGCAAAATACCTCACATGAATTCCTCTTTATGAGGCAGAAATTCTATCGTATGACCCAATCATGAGCCTGAAAATAGATCATATTGACCGCCTTATCCTGACTGAGCTGCAACGCGACGCTTCGCTGTCACAGCGCGCCCTGTCCGACAGGGTCGGCCTGTCGCAGAACGCCTGCTGGCGCAGGCTCAGGGCGCTGGATGCCGCCGGGGTGATCCGCAACCACACCGTCGTGCTGGATCGCGCGCAGCTTGGCGCCGGGCTGGTGGTTTTCGTGATGATCCGGACGCGGCACCATTCGGCGGACTGGCTGAAACGCTTTCGCAGCCATGTGTCGACCATTCCCGACGTCATCGACTTTTTCCGCATCGGCGGCGATTACGACTACCTGCTCAAGATCATCACCCACGACATGAACAGCTATGACGAGGTGTATAAACGCCTGATCGAGGATGTGGAACTTGAGACGGTGACATCCTATTTTGCCATGGAAGCGATCGAGGAACAGCGGCCCATCCCTTTCTGAAATCTTGCAAGCAATTGAAAGCACACGGCGAATAATGTAAATGTAAAAAACATTCACATACGCCCCTTGCAAGAACCCGCCCCGATCCCGATCTCATGTAATGTGAAAGACATTCACATGACCCTGACGAGAGACAAAGGACCAACCCCCATGACCGCCGCCACACAGGAATATGCCACCCAAGGTCGCAACCCCGGCTGGCTGAGGCGTTCCGAAGCCTGGCTGGACCAACGCGGCAAGTTCGCGTGGATCGTCGCCATGGTTCTTGGCTTCATCCTCTTCTGGCCGATCGGCCTTTCCATCCTTGGTTACATGATCTGGAGCAATCGCATGTTCGGAACCGCCTGCCGCAAAAATCGCCAATTCACCCGCCAGACCGCGCGCTACAGCCATGGCTTCAGCGCGATGCGCTCTTCGGGCAACGCCGCCTTTGACGCCTACAAGGAAGACACGCTGCGTCGGCTTGAAGACGAGCAGAAGAATTTCGAAGAGTTCCTTCAGCGGCTGCGCGATGCCCGGGACAAGGCCGAGTTCGACCAGTTCATGAACGACCGCGCCGACAAAGCCCGCAACGTCAGGGAAGACGCCGCGCAGGACGCCTGACCGGGCAACGCATGGCCCCGCGCTGGGGGCCATGCGCAATTTCATACCCCCCCAATTCAGAGAGCCCCATGTTTTCCGACAGCCCCCTTTCCCACCTGCCCGATCCCGTGACCCAGCGCGGCTTTTACGACAGCGTCGCGATCAAGCGCGGGCTTGCCTGGGTGGTCGATTCAATCATCGTGGCCCTGCTGGTCCTCGTGGCGCTGGTCTTTACCGCCTTCCTGGGCGCCTTCGTGTTCTTTGCCCTGTGGATGGTCATCAGCTTTGCCTACCGCGTCATCACCCTCGCCAGCGGCTCTGCCACCTGGGGCATGCGCCTTATGGCGATCGAATTTCGCGACTGGCGCGGACAGCGGTTCGATCTGCCCCAGGCGTTTCTGCACACGCTGGGCTACATGGTTTCGGTGTCGATGGCGCCGCTGCAACTGATCTCGATCGTCTGCATGATCGCCACGGAACGCGGCCAGGGCCTGACCGACCTGTTGCTTGGCACGACGGCGCTGAACCGACGCGCCTGAGACGGCGTCGTCGCGCGACCGCGACGGGCAGACAAACGCCCGTGATTTGCAAGCCGCCGGGCTTGCAAATTCCGCAACAAACACTTTCCTTTGCCCTGGGTCGCAATTTTCCTCGTCCTGTCATCTCGCTGTTTCTGGGGGGCTTGGCGGTCGGGCGATTCATTGCTACCCTTCGAAACCGAACCTGACACGGGACACCCATGCGCCATTCGCTGCCGCTTGCACCGCAATTTTATGTAACGGCACCGCAGCCCTGTCCGTACCTGCCCGGTCGGATGGAACGCAAACTGTTCACCGCCCTTCAGGGCGATACTGCCGAAAAACTCAACGACAGCCTGTCGAAACAAGGGTTTCGCCGGTCGCAAAACGTGCTCTATCGTCCGTCCTGTTCCGATTGCAGCGCCTGCCTGTCCGCCCGCATTGACGTGCGCCGGTTCCAGCCCGCGAAAAGCCAGCGCCGCGCGCTGAAACGCAACGCCAACCTTGTGCGCCGCGTTTCCAGTCCCTGGGCGACAGAGGATCAGTTTTCGCTGTTTCGCCGTTATCTGGATGCGCGCCACGCCGATGGCGGCATGGCCGATATGGACATCTTTGAATTTGCCGCGATGGTCGAGGAAACGCCGATCCGCAGCCGTGTCGTGGAATATACCGACGGCAGGGGCGGCCCGCTCAAGGCCGTGTGCCTGACCGACGTTCTGGATGACGGCGTGTCGATGGTCTATTCCTTCTACGAACCCGAATTGCACAAGAAAAGCCTGGGCACATGGATGATCCTCGATCACGTCGAAATCGCGCGTGAGGCCGGTCTTCCCTATGTCTATCTGGGCTACTGGGTGCCGGGATCGACCAAGATGGGCTACAAGGCCCAGTTCGGCGCGCTGGAGGTGTATCGGCGCGGCCAATGGGAACGGATGCACGACAGCGCCGATTACGAGGTCGAGCGCCACCCGCTGTCGACCGATCCCATCGCCGAGCAGGTCGCCAATATCTCGCTTCCCGACAGCCGAAGCTGAACCGGCGACACGGCGCCCCTGCGGACGCCGTGTGTAAACACCGGGCTTTGCATGACCGGACGAGACCCCCCGATCAGCGCGCCAGCGACCCGATGATGTCTGCCGAAAGCTGCGAAATGGCCGCGCCGGTCGCCGCCGCGACGGCGTTGGGCGAATTGTCCCTCATCGGCTGCGCGATGCTGAAGGGCACGATGCGTTCGCGCACGATCCGGTCATAGGACGACAGGGCGTATTGCCCGGTCATCCGCAGCGTGCCATCGGCCTGCGCGACCAGTTGTGCCACCGTCACCGTGACCTCGGCCTGCGCGTCTTCTTGCAGCGGCCAGGGTTCGGGGGCGACCGTGGCCGAGGACCCCGCCGCGACCTGTTCGGCAATCGCCAGCGTCATCGCGCGTACCGGATCATCCGCCCAGAGCGCGTTCTGGATCGGGGAAAGCCCGCCATCGGGACCTTCGACCAGAATTTCGGACGCCTCGGCATAGGCGGGAAGCGACACGTCGCGCACTTCCAGCGTGGCGACCTGCACGCGGGCAGATCCCGCCACCTGGGGCGGATCGATCAGGTAGCGTTGATCGGTTCCGCAAGCCGCGAGGACCAGCACAAGGGGGATATAACGAAACATGGGCATCACCGTCCGAATAGCAGGGAATTGGGGTTGCGCTCGATCTGGCGGGCGAGCTTGGTCAGTGCCTCGGCGGCCTCGCGTACCTCGCGCAGGGCCGAAACGGTCTCGCGGTTGAACTCGGAATTGTCCGCGTAACCGCCGATGGTGGTTTCCGCCTGCCCGACAAGCGAGCCGATGCGCCGAGACAGCGCCGGAAGCGTCTGCGCGGCCTCTTCGATGGCCGCCGCGGCGTCGCGCGCCGAGGCAAGCGTGGCGTTGGCGTTTTCGACCACGCCGCCCTGACGCAGTTCGGCAAGCGCGCGCTGGGCTTCGTCAAACGCGCGGGTCAGAGCGCCGGGCAAAGCACGCGCGTCCTCGCTGTCGATCAGCCGGTCGGCGCTGTCCAGAAGGTCGCTCGCCCGGTTGACGAATGCCTCCAGCGGCAAGGTGTTCGCCTTTTTGACCAGCGCGCGCGCTTCGGCCACCAGCCCCGGGATTTCCGACGCCGCGCCTTCCAGATCGCCGGCCATCGCGTTGACCGTGTCCGCCGCGTTCGCCGCACTGTCCAGCGCCCGCGTCAGCGTACCCACCAGATCGGCGGTGCGCAGGTCCTCGGCGATGGTGCGAAGTTCGCCGACGGTGGCGCTTAGCTCGTCGGGAAGCGTCTGGAAGCCTTCGCTGCCGATCAGCCCGCGCGCGTCCGTGAGCAGACCGTTGACCGAACCGGGCACCTGTTGCATCTCTTCGTTGCCGACAAGCCGCTCGATCGAGCCAAGCGTTGCGGTGATCTGTTCGATCATCTCTTCGATGGGCAGGTTGTCGATGCGGGTGAGCACCCCCTGCGCCGTGGTGGTCAGATCGTCGATATTGGATTCGACCGACGGGATCTGCGGATCGTCGGGATCGAAGGATGCGGTCGGCTGGCCGATGGGCAATTCGATCAGCTCGATCATCAGGCCGGTGCTGAACAACCCCTCGGACGCCAGCCGGGCGCGCAGCCCGTCGCGAACCTTGTCGCCCAGAAAGCCAAGGGTATCTTCCTGCGGCGTGTCCGGGTCCAGTCCGAAGGCGCGCGGGTCGATGGACACCGACGCGCGCAGCTTGACCTCCTGTTCGCCGTCGACATCGTCGATAAAGGCGCCAAGCGCCTGAACCTGCCCGATTTTCAAACCGCTGAAGGTCACCGGAGAGCCGACCGTCAGCCCGCTGACCGACTGATCGAAGGCGATCGTCAGCGTAACGGCGTTGTCGGTCAGGTCGGAATAGACGCTGTCGCGTGCCGCTTCGGAATCATCGAACAGATCGAAGACATAGCGCGAGGGCACCGGCTCGCCGCCCGAAAAGACGGTGCCAAAGGCGACCCCGCCGCGGATCAGTGTCGACAGGCTTTCGACCGAGAAATTGAACCCCGCGGCGCCAAAGCTGACGTTGAACCCCGAGGTGTCCCAGAACCGTGTCGCCGTGGTCAGACGCTTGTCGTAGGGCGCGTCGATGAAGGCGTCGGCGATGACGCCGTTTCCGCTGTCGATCAGGCGGGGTGTTTCGATCCGCCCGACCTCGATCCCCTGGTGAAAGATCGGCGCACCCGCCGAAAGCTGGGTGCCGGTCGCCGCGCGCAACACGATGCGGGTGCCTTTCATGCCGGGCTTGACCAGCGGAGGGGTGTCCAGCCCCTCGAATGTGGTGGATTCGGCCGCCGATGTGCCGGTATCGGTCTGCGGCACGAACCCGGCCTCGATATAAACGCCCGACAGCACGGTCGACAGCCCGGAAATGCCCGAGGCGCTGACCTCGGGGCGCACCACCCAGAACTGCGCGTCGCGGGTCAGCCCTTCGGCCACCAGATCGTCGATCGACGCCGTCACCACGACCGAACTCAGATCGGAGGAAAACTCGATCTTTTCCACCATGCCCACGGTCACGTCGCGGTAGCGGATGGTGGTTTCCTCGGGCACGACTCCGGCGGCGTTTTCGAAGCGGATCTCGATCAGGGTGCCGCGTTCGTTGTAGCTTTGCCAGGCCACGCCAAGCGTCACTGCCAGCGCCCCGATAGGCACGAGCCAGGCCAGAGACAGGTTGCGCCAGAACGACCGCTTGGGGCCTTCGACCTTCATCTGGGCCGGTTGAGGTTCAGCCATTGTTGTAATCTTCCCCGTCTGCGTTCCAGATCAGCCGCGAGTCGAAGCTCTCGGCGGAAATCATGGTGAATGCAACCGACAACGCGAAACTGACCGCCGCGATGCCGGGATTGATGGAAGCCGCAAAGTCGAGCTGCACGAGCGACGACAGGATCGCGACCACGAAAACGTCGATCATCGACCAGCGGCCGATGAATTCCACCACCTCGTACAGCTTGTGGCGGGCATGGGTCGATATCCGGACCCTGCGCTGGACGGTCAGCGCGAGAAAGATGATGGCGACGAATTTCGCGCAGGGAATGATGATCGAGGCGACAAACACGATCGCCGCAATCCCGTAAGAGCCATGGTGCACCAGATCGACGACCCCGCCGTAGATGGTGCTGTCGGTGGTCTGCCCCAGTATCGACGTGCGCAGCATCGGGAACACGTTCGCCGGGATGTACACGATCAGCCCGGCCAGCAGCCACGCCCAGACCCGTTGCAGGCTGCTCGGATCGGGCGGGGTCACCACCGCGCCGCAGCGGTCGCAGTACATGACATCCGGGCGGTGAACACGCCCGCATTGCACGCAGCCGACCAAGCCCGCCGCATGCGCGGTCAGGACTTGCGGCGCGCGTCCAGCGTTTTCCATATGGTCAGCCTGCTCATGAAATTGTCCTTGAGGACGGTGACGATCACCAACCCGACGAAGGCCCAGAAGGCCGGTCCGATACCCAGGTGCGCCAAGCCGGCGACCTTGACCAGCGCCACCGCGACGCCGACGATGAACACCTCGGCCATGGCCCAGGAGCGCAGCGCCTCGGCCATGCGAAAGGCGCTGTCCGCGTGCGGCCACGGGTGGTGGCCGAACGCCATCGGCGCCAGCGTGTAGATGATCGCGCCAAAACGGGTCAGCGGAAGAATCACGACCAGGGCCGCCATCGCGATGGTCAGCGGCGCGGTCAGCCCGCTTGAGAACGCCCGCACCGTATCGAGCAGCGAAGCGCGGTGAAACCGGCCCGCCACCTCAAGTTCGAGAAACGGGAAAAAGATCGCCGCCCCCATCAGGATGATCGCCGCAAGGGCAAGCATGATGATCCGCGTCATCGCCGTGTTGCGCGGCGCCTCCAGCGTCGCATGACAGCGCGCGCAGGTCGCCGTTTCTCCGGGCGCGATGTCGCGCTCAAGATACAGGGCATCGCAGGAGGGGCAGGCGATCAAGGCATCCAGATCCGGAAGCTGCGCCGCGGAATCAACATTCATGACGGACAATCTAGCGCGCGGGACACCGAAAGGCAAAAAACTGCCGCACCGCGGCACGCGGCGCCCCGGCGCTGTTGCCAACTTAGCTCAGGCGGCTGACCACCACCGTGACCTCCGGCTTCTTGCCGATTTCATTCTGCGCGCTGTTGCGCACGATGCGCCGCAAACCTTCCTCGATCTTGTCGTCGTCGGTCAGGGTCTTGGCCCCGGCCCGGCCAAGGAACTGGCTCATATCCTCTTCGAGCACCTCGACGAGCGAGGCATTGCTGCGGCCGGTTTCGGGAAGGCCCATCAGCTCGCACCAGGGTTCGCCCAGCGGCTCGTCATCCTCGTCCAGGATCACCGTGACCAGCACATGCCCGTTCAGCGCCATGCGGATCCGGTCGCGTACGATGCCATCCATCGCGCCGATCTGGACCGAGCCGTCCAGATAGGTGCGCCCCGCGTCAACCCATTCGGCCACCGTGGGGGTGTTGCCGCTGAGGTCGATCATCATGCCGTTCACGGCAAGCACACCGGCGCGGCCCCTGGCCTTGGCCAGCTTGACATGTTCGCGCAGGTGGCGGTGTTCGCCGTGCATCGGAATGACCATCTGGGGCGATACGATATCATGCAGCCGTTCCAGATCGGGGCGGTTGGCGTGGCCCGACACATGGTAAAGCCCATTGCTTTCATCCACGACATCCACGCCTTTTTCCGAAAAATTGTTCATGATGTGGGCAACGCCTTTCTCGTTGCCGGGAATGGTCTTGGACGAGAACAGGAACATGTCCCCTTCCTTCAGCTCGATGCCGTTGTACTTGCCCCGTGACAGCTGCGCGCTGGCGGCACGGCGTTCACCCTGGCTGCCGGTGACGATCAGCATCAGGTTCTCGCGCGGGATCTGGTTGGCATCCTCGACCGGCACCACCGTGGGGAAATCGGTCAGAACGCCGGTGGCAATGGCCGCCTCGACCATGCGGCGCATGGCGCGGCCCAGCAAACAGACCGACCGGCCCGCGCGGTGCCCCGCCTCGGCCAGCGTCCTGACCCGTGCGACGTTGGACGCGAATGTCGTCGCCACGATCAGCTGAGGCGCGCTGGCGACCAGTTCGGTGATGTTGCCGCCAAGTTCGGATTCCGACCGGCCCGGATTGGGCGAGAACACATTGGTGGAATCGCAGATGAGCGCCTTGACGCCCTTGGCCGAGACTTCGGCGAACAGGTCGGGGTCGAACGCTTCGCCCACCATCGGGTTGAGGTCCAGCTTGAAATCGCCCGAGTGGATCAACCGCCCCTGCGGCGTGTCGATCACCAGCGCCGAGCTTTCGGGAATCGAATGCGAAATCGGCAGGAACCCAACGGTAAAGGGGCCGGCCTTGGTGGTTTCGGGCCAGGCCGAGCAGGTCTTGACCGTGTCTTCGCCAAGACCGTATTCCGCCAGCTTCTGACGCGCCAGATTGGCGGTAAAGGCCCGCGCGTGAATGCGCACGCCAAGCCGTTCAAAGCAATGGCCCACCGCACCGATGTGGTCCTCGTGGGCGTGGGTGATGAACACCGCCTCGATCCGGTCGCGGTTCTTTTCCAGCCAGGCGATGTCGGCGAAGATGATGTCGACGCCCGGCGTGGTGTCCATGTCGGGGAAAGCGACCCCAAGGTCGACGACGATCAGTCGTTCCTTGCCCGGCGCACCATAGCCATAGACATAGCAGTTCATGCCGATCTCGCCGGCGCCCCCGAGGGGGAGATAGATTATGCGATCTGTCATGAGGCCTCCTGCCTCTTGTTATATGCGTGGATGACGGTCAGACCATGCATCGTGAGTTCATCCACCCACTCGTCGAAGAGGTCTTCGGATTGCTGGAAAAGAGGTGCCAGCCCACCTGTCGAAATGACCTTCATCGGGCGATCCCGTTCGGTCTTGATACGGTTGCAGATTTCGCGGACGAGGCCGATGTAGCCCCAGAAGATGCCTGACTGCATGCAGGCAACGGTGTTGGTGCCCACAACGCTGTGCGGGCGGGAAATGTCAACATGCGGCAAGGCGGCGGCGGCAAGGTGCAGCGCCTCAAGCGACAGGTTCACGCCGGGCGCGATCACGCCACCGATATAGGCGCCGTCGTTGGCCACCACGTCAAACGTGGTCGCGGTGCCGAAATCGACAACGATCAGATCGCCACCGTACAGATCGTATCCCGCAACCGTGTTTACAAGACGGTCGGGCCCCACGGCGGTGCCGGAGTCCACCCGCACGGAAACCGGCAGGCGGCAATCGGGCTTGCCCACCACATAGGGCCGGGTGTTGAAAAAGCGATCCGCCAGGACACGCAAGTTGAACACCACGCGGGGCACCGTGGACGAGATGATCATGTCGGTGATCCGGGCTTCGATGTTCTGGTACCGCATCAGCGATGTCAGCCAGACGTAATACTGATCGGCGGTGCGCTGGTGTTCGGTCGACGTGCGCCATGTGGCCAGGAATTTCGTCCCGTCCCAGATCGAAAACACCGTGTTGGTGTTGCCGCAATCAATGGCCAGAAGCATCGCCCCCCCCTCCTCTGAAGAACACGTCCGCCGCCGGAATCGCCTGCCGTCCCGATGCGGTTTTCAAAACCAGGTTCCCCGCCTGGTCGACGGTTTCGAACGTGCCGGTGATGTCAGCCGTGCCGGTGCGCGCGGTGATGATGTCGCCCAGACGGGCGGCGCGCGCAAGCCATGCCTCGCGGATTGCGGCAAAACCATAGGTCACGAAGCTGGCCTCGCGCAGCGCGTAGGCCGCCGCCAGCAAGGTCAGGAATTCGTCGGGAGTCACCCCCACTCCGGTTTCCGACAGCAAGGATACCGGGCGCAGCGCACCGGGTTCGACCTGTTCGGCGGCGGGTGCGGCGACCAGGTTCACCCCGATACCGATAGCCAGATGGGCGCTGCCCCGGCGCGGCTCAAGGCTTTCCAGCAGGATACCCGCGACCTTGCCGCCGTTCAGCAGCACATCGTTGGGCCATTTCAGCGCAAGCCCGTCCACCCGCCCCGTCGCGGCCACGAACGCGTCATACAGGGCAAGCGAGGCCACAAAGCTGCGCAGCGCCAGCACGCGCGCTTCCTCGCGGGGCATCATCAGCAGCGTCGCCGCGAAATTGCCCGCAGGGCTCGCCCAGGGGCGCCCGCGCCGTCCGCGCGCCGCCGTCTGCGACAGCGCGCAGATCCATGCCGGCCCGGACAACGTGCCCGCCAGACGCTGCGCCTCGGCGTTGGTGCTGTCCACTTCGGTCAGCATCCGCCGGCCATATCCCTCAGGCCAGTGTGTCACCGCGCCCTCCCTTTTCATCTGTCGCAAGACCGCCCCGGCGCGCAGAAAAAGCGACGCACCGTCCGGCGCGCCGCCCTTTGATCCGCTTCTTCATTCGGCGGTGTCAGTTGACCAGCACCGCGGCCGCCGCGGCTGCCGCCCCTTCGACGCCGAACAGGTTCACGACACCCACCAGCATGATAACCGCCGAAGCCATCAGCAGCCCCCACAGGATCGGCGAGCCGCCCGCGTCAAGACGGTCGGTGCGGTCTTCGCCGAAATACATGTAGTAGACGATGCGCAGGTAATAATAGGCGCCGATGACCGACGCCACGACGCCCGCCACAGCCAGCCACACCAGCCCCGCGTCGTAGGCCGCGCGCAGCACATAAAGCTTGCCAAAGAACCCCACCAGCGGCGGCACACCCGCCAGACTGAACAGCAGCACCAGCATTGCCATCGCGCGGCCCGGTTCCTTTTTCGCGTAAAGCCCCAGCGCGTCGATATCCGTCACCGGCTGCCCGTCGTGGCTGAGCGACAGGATAAAGGCGAACACGCCGACGTTCATGGTGACATAGATCGCCATGTAAACCAGCATCGCCTGCACGCCCAGCTCGGTCCCCGCCGCCAGCCCCATCAGCGCAAAGCCCATGTGGGTGATCGACGAATAGGCCATCAGCCGCTTGATGTCTTTCTGCCCGATGGCCGCGATCGACCCCAGGAACATCGACAGCACCGACAACAGTGCCACGACCTGGCTCCAGTCGGCGATGACGCCGCCGAAGGCGTCGAACATCAGCCGCGCGAACAGCCCCATCGCCGCGACCTTGGGCGCGGTGGCGAAAAACGCGGTGACCGGGGTGGGCGAGCCTTCGTAGACATCCGGCGTCCACATGTGGAACGGCACCGCCGAGACCTTGAACGCAAGACCCGACAGCATCATCACAAGCCCGATGAGCAATCCCACCGACAGGTGATCCGCTGTCGCCGACGCGATGATCCCCGAAAACAGCGTGGTGCCGGAATAGCCATAGGTCAGCGACGCGCCGTACAGCAACAGCCCGGACGACAGCGCGCCCAGCACGAAATACTTCAACCCCGCCTCGGTCGACCGTTCACTGTCACGACGCAGCGCAGCCACGACATACAGCGCCAGGGATTGCAGTTCCAACCCCATGTACAGCGTGATCAGATCTCCCGCGGAGACCATGACCATCATGCCGACAACCGACAGAATCACCAGAACCGGGTATTCGAACCGCAACATGCCGAACCGCTTCATGTAGCCCTCGGACATCACCAGCACCGCCGATGCGGACACCAGAATCACCACCTTGGCAAAGCGCGAGAACGCATCGTCGTTGAACATGCCCGAAAACGCCATCCGTTCGGGCGCGTTCGAAAACCCGATCCACAGCGCCACGACAAGGAACAGCGCCGCACTGGCCCAGACCAGCACCGAGGCCATCCTGTCCTTGCCGGTATAGACCGCGCCTACCAGCGCGATCATGGCGCAGACCGACAGCACGATCTCCGGAAGGATGATGTTGAGATCAGCCGAGATCATGTCCCGCCCCCTTAATGGTTGGCTTCGGCCACCGACGTACCGCCAAGATCGGCGGCAGCGATGGCCGTTTCATAGTTTCCGACAAGCGCCTCGACCGACGGCCCGATGATGTCCAGTGCCGCCGCGGGGTAAACCCCCAGCCACAGCGTCATCACCACCAGCGGCGCAAAGATCCACTTTTCGCGCGATGTCATGTCCTGGATCGTGCGCAGGCTTTCCTTGATAAGGTCGCCCAGCACCACCCGGCGATACAGCCACAGCGCATAGGACGCCGACAGGATCACCCCCGAGGTCGCGAAAAGCGCCACCCAGGTGTTGACCTGAAAGATCCCGACCAGCGTCAGGAATTCCCCGACAAAACCGCTCGTGCCCGGCAGGCCGACGTTCGACATGGTGAAGAACAGAAAGATCAGCGCATAGGCCGGCATCCGGTTCACCAGTCCGCCATAGGCGTCGATGTCGCGGGTGTGCATCCGGTCATAGATCACCCCGACACACAGGAACAGCGCGCCCGAAATGAACCCGTGCGACAGCATCTGGAAAATCGCCCCGTCCACGCCCTGCTGGTTGGCGGTGAAAATGCCCATGGTGACATAGCCCATATGCGCCACAGACGAATAGGCAATGAGCTTTTTCATGTCCTCCTGCACCAGCGCCACAAGGCTGGTGTAGACGATGGCGATGGCGCTCATCCAGAACACCAGCGGTGCCAGTATCTCGGACCCGACCGGGAACATCGGCAGCGAAAACCGCAGGAAACCGTAGCCCCCCATCTTGAGCAGGATCGCCGCCAGCACCACCGACCCGGCGGTCGGCGCCTGGACGTGCGCATCCGGCAGCCAGGTGTGCACCGGCCACATCGGCATCTTGACCGCAAAGCTGGCGAAGAACGCCAGCCATAGCATGGTCTGCATTCCCCCCACCACATGGATGCCCAGCACATCGAAGCTGGCAAAGCTGAAATCATGCGTCAGCAAGGTCGGAATATCCGTGGTGCCCGCATCGGTGATCATCGCCACCATCGCCACCAGCATCAGCACCGAGCCAAGGAACGTATAAAGGAAGAACTTGAACGACGCATAAATGCGGTTCTTGCCGCCCCAGATCCCGATAATCAGGAACATCGGGATCAGCCCGGCCTCGAAGAACAGGTAGAACAGCACCATGTCCAGCGCCATGAACACGCCCAGCATGAGCGTTTCCAGCAACAGGAAGGCGATCATGTATTCCTTGACACGGCTTTTCACGCCCCAGCTTGCCAGGATCGTCAGCGGCATCATGAACGTGGTCAGCATCACGAACAGAACCGAGATGCCGTCGACGCCCATCTTGTACTGCATCCCCATGACCCAGTCGCCCTGTTCGACCATCTGAAAACCGGTGTTAGAGCGGTCGAACTGAAACAGGATGAACAGCGAGATCAGGAACGTCGCCGTGGTCGCGATCATTGCGAGCCACTTGGCGTTGGCGTCCGCCGCCGCGTCGCCGCCCCGCAGGAACAGCGCCAGGATCAGCGCGGCCAGAGCAGGCAGGAAGGTGACGATGGAAAGAAGGTTGTCCATTAGTGCGCCCCTCCGAGGATCGTCATCCAGGTCACCAGGATCGCGATCCCGGCCACCATGGCGAAGGCATAGGTGAAAATGTAGCCCGATTGCGCGCGTCCCGCGAGTTTGGTGAAGAACGGAATGACCCCCATGGCGATCCCGTTGATGCTGCCGTCGATGATATCGCCGTCACCGCGTTTCCACAAAAGGCGGCCAAGCCCCTTGGCCGAGCGGACGAACAGGAAGTCATAGGCCTCGTCAAAGTACCATTTGTTGAGCAGGAACAGATACAGCGGGCGCTGGCTTTCGGCCAGACGGCGCGGCAGCGTCGGGTTCACGATATAGAACCAGTAAGCCGTGCCGAACCCGATCAGCATCGCGATGAACGGCGACAGCTTGACCCAGACCGGCGCGTGGTGCGCATCGTCCATCACCGTGCTTTCGGGGTCCATGTAGATCGCGCCGTAATCCAGCCCGGCCGATGCGGTGTGGGCTGGCGCGGCTTCGTCAGGCGTGCCGGTTTCCCCGGCAGGTTCGCCCGCGGTGCCGGTGCCCGCCGTTTCGGCGCCATGCGCCCCGGTCTCGCCGCCGGTCTCGCTAAGGGTTTCGGACGCCTCGACGTGATGTGCGGGCATGCCGAAAAAGCTGAGAACCTTGTCATGGTTGCCAAAGAAGCTGCTGTAGAACACCATCCCCGAGAACACCGCGCCCACCGCCAGAACCCCCAGCGGGATCAGCATGACCCTGGGCGATTCATGCGCGTGGTCATGGGTGTGCCGCGACCCGCGCGCCTTGCCGTAAAACGTCATGAACATAAGCCGCCAGCTGTAAAAGCTGGTGAACAGCGCCGCGATGACCAGCATCCAGAACGCATAGCCTCCGCCGGTGCCGGCCCAGGCGCTTTCGATGATCGCATCCTTGGACACGAATCCGGCAAATCCCAGCCAGCCGGTCAGCGGAATGCCGACCCCGGTGATCGCCAGCGTGCCGATCATCATCGCCCAGAAGGTCATGGGGATCTTGTGACGCAGCGCGCCGTAGTTCCGCATGTCCTGTTCGTGGTGCATCGCATGGATCACCGACCCGGCGCCAAGGAACAGCATCGCCTTGAAAAACGCGTGGGTCAGCAAGTGAAACATCGCCACCGAATAGACCCCGACACCGGCGGCCACGAACATGTAGCCCAGCTGCGAACAGGTCGAATAGGCGATGACGCGCTTGATGTCGTTCTGCACAAGGCCGACGGTGGCGGCGAAGAACGCGGTCGTCGCGCCAAGAAAGGTGATGAAGGCGGTCGCCTGCGGTGCGAATTCCATCAGCGGCGACATGCGGCACACAAGGAAAACGCCCGCCGTCACCATGGTCGCCGCGTGGATCAGCGCCGACACCGGGGTCGGGCCTTCCATCGCGTCCGGCAGCCATGTGTGCAGGAACAGCTGCGCCGATTTGCCCATCGCGCCGACAAACAGCAAAAAGGCGATCAGGTTCGCCGCATTCCAGTCACGCCACAAGAAGCGCAGCTCGGTTTCCGCGATGCGCGGCATCTCGGCAAAGATCTGGTCGAACTGGATGCTGTCGGTCAGGTAGAACAGCGCAACGATCCCCAGCGCAAAGCCGAAATCGCCCACCCGGTTCACAACGAACGCCTTGATCGCGGCCGCGTTGGCCGAGGGTTTCTTGTAATAGAACCCGATCAGAAGATAGGACGCGAGGCCCACGCCTTCCCAGCCGAAAAACATCTGTACGAGGTTGTCAGCGGTTACAAGCGCCAGCATCGCAAAGGTGAACAGCGACAGATAGGCAAAGAACCGTGCCCGGTACGGCGTGTTCTCGAACTGGGGATCGTGCGCCATGTAGCCAAAGCTGTACAGATGCACCAAGGCCGATACCGTGGTGACCACGATCAGCATGATCGCGGTCAGCCGGTCGACCCGGATCGCCCAGTCGGTCGACAGCGTGCCGCTTTCGATGAACCGGAACAGCGTGACGGTATGCGCCTCGCCCAGGGTCAGGAACACCACCCAGGACAGCAGCGCCGCCAGCATCAGCAGTCCCGTGGTTGTCCATTGCGCGGCCGTCTCGCCCATGATTTTCCAGCCAAAGCCCGCCAGAATGGCACCCACCAGCGGCGCGAAGAGAATGATCGTCACCATCTCGGGTCAGCCTTTCATCACGTTGACGTCTTCCACGGCGATCGAGCCGCGGTTGCGGAAGAAGCACACCAGGATCGCAAGGCCGATGGCCGCCTCGGCAGCCGCGACCGTCAGCACGAACAGCGTGAACACCTGCCCCGCCAGATCCCCCAGATAGGACGAAAACGCCACGAAGTTGATGTTCACCGCCAGCAGGATCAATTCGATGCTCATCAGCAGGATGATGACGTTCTTGCGGTTCAGAAAGATCCCGAAGATGCCGATAACAAACAGCACCGCCGCGACGGTCAGATAATGTTCAAGCCCGATCATGTGCGGTTTCCTTTCTGGCGGCGCGACCGGCCCCCCGCAAGGAACACGGGCAAAAAGATGCCCGCGAAAAAGATGGCTATCCAGCTGGCTATGCTCATCGCTGTCCCTCTTCCTGCCCCCGCCGCGGGGGGCGCTTTGTTCTGGTCGGGGCGCAGCGCCCCGCGTCTTGCGGCCCCCCGCGGGGCGCCGGCGGGCGACGGGCCTACAGGCCCTGCCCCGGTTTCACGTCGCGCAGCTCCATCGCCTTGGCGGGGTCGCGATACATCTGGGCCAGCACGTTCTGGCGTTTCACATCCTTGCGGTGGCGCAGCGTCAGCACGATGGCCCCGATCATCGCCACCAGCAGGATCAGCCCCGCGAGCTGGAACGCCAGGAAATAGCGGTCGTAGACCAGCAGCCCCAGCGCGGTGGTGTTCTGCACCCCCACCGGCGTGGGCGCGCTCAGCTGCGTCGCCGCCAGGCCGCTGGTTTCCCAGGCGCCAAAGGCCATGCCCAGTTCCATCAGGAACACCAGACCGATCAACAACGCCAACGGCATGTATTTGGCCATTCCCGCCCTGAGCTCGGCAAAGTCGATGTCCAGCATCATGACCACGAAAAGGAACAGAACCGCGACAGCCCCGACATAGACGATCACCAGCAGCATCGCGACGAATTCGGCCCCAAGCAGCACGAACAGCCCCGCCGAGCTGAGAAACGCCAGGATCAGCCACAGCACCGAATGCACCGGGTTGCGGCTGATGACGGTGAACAGCCCACCGACGATGGCGCAAAAGGCGAACAGGTAGAAGGCGAAAACCATCATGCGTCGTCATCCTTGTTGTCTTCCATGACCTCGCGCGCCAGTTCCATGGCGCGGGTCATGGCGGGAATGCCTGCGAACATCGACATATGGGCGATGGTCTCGGCGATCTCGTCCTTGGTGGCGCCGGCCTCCATCAGGTGGCGCACGGTCATGCGCACCGGCGTATCCGCCTGCGCGCCCTGCATGGTCAGCCCCGCCAGCGTCAGCAACAGCCGGGTCTTGGCGTCCAGCCCATTCTTGGAAAGACCGCGCCCGAACCAGAATTCCATCATGTCCTTGGGCATCGTCGGCCAGAGCTTTTCATAGCCCTTGGGCGAAAAGCTTTCGAGCGCCGGATTGAAGGACTTCGCCATCTCCTGCGCCTGTCTCATCATCAGCTCGAACGGTGTCTTGGCATCACTCATGCGCTGTTCTCCTCGGCCTCACAGACCTTCATCGCGGCATTCGGCGCGTTGAACATCGCGGGCATGCCGCCGTACAGCGCCATCTGGCAGATCGCTTCGGCGATTGCTTCGCGGCCTTGACCACAAGGCGGCGCGGCGGCGAGGTGGATCCAGATCCAAGGCTGAGGGCGCGACCGCCCCCCCATCGCCGTCGGCACCGCGATGGAGCACCGCTCGCGCTGGCCCGCATCCGGAACGCCGCGCGTATAGCTGCGCCCATTGTATTCCACCCGATCACGCGCCAGCCCCGGCAACAGATGGCCGTAGCGCGCATGCAAACCATCCTTCATCCCGCCGGGATTGGTCCCCCCGGGGAAGGCGTTGCCACGGGCACAGGCATCCATATGCGGCGCGTCAGCGGTCATCGGTAGGGCGCATCCAGTTCCAGATTGCGGGCGATTTCGGCTTCCCAGCGGTCGCCGTTTTCCAGCAGCTTGGTCTTGTCGTAGAACAATTCCTCGCGGGTTTCGGTGGAAAACTCGAAATTCGGCCCCTCGACGATGGCATCCACCGGGCAGGCCTCCTGACAGAAGCCGCAGTAGATGCATTTCGTCATGTCGATGTCATATCGGGTGGTGCGGCGGCTGCCGTCGTCGCGCGGCTCGGCGTCGATGGTGATGGCCTGCGCCGGGCAGATCGCCTCGCACAGCTTGCAGGCGATGCAGCGTTCCTCGCCGTTGGGGTAACGGCGCAGCGCATGCTCCCCGCGGAACCGGGGTGACAGATAGCCCTTTTCATGCGGGTAGTTCAGCGTCGGCTTTGGGGCAAAGAAATACTTGAACCCCAGCTGGAAGCCCTTGATGAAATCCACCAGCAAAAAGTATTTCGCGGCGCGTCCGTAGTCGATTTGCGTCATGCTTTATACTCCGGTCGTCCAGCGGGCGAACAGCCCCCAGAACCAGTCGAACCTTGCGGCAAAGGCGGTAAAGACAACCCAGACCAGGCTGAACGGAAGAAACACCTTCCAGCCCAGGCGCATCAGCTGGTCGTAGCGGTAGCGCGGGGTGATCGCCTTTACCATGGCGAAGAGGAAGAAGAAAAAGGCCATCTTGCCGACCATCCACAGCGCGCCGTCCGGCAGGCCGGGGATCGGCGACAGCCACCCGCCGAAGAACAGCAGCGACGTCAGCGCGCACATCAGGAAGATGGCGATGTATTCGCCGGCCATGAACAGCAGGAAGGGCGTGGCCGAATATTCCACCTGATAGCCCGCGACCAGTTCCGATTCCGCTTCGGGAAGATCGAACGGAGGGCGGTTGGTTTCCGCAAGACACGATATGAAAAACAGGATCACCATCGGAAAATGCGGCAACCAGTACCACCCGAAAAAGCCCCAGCCGGTGTCCTGCGCCTGCACGATCTGGCCAAAGTTCATCGACCCGGTCGAGATGATGACCCCGATGATGATCAACCCGATGCTGACCTCATAGGAAATCATCTGCGCGGCCGACCGCAGCGAGCCAAGGAACGGGTATTTCGAATTCGATGCCCAGCCCCCCATGATCACGCCGTAAACCTCAAGCGACGAGATCGCCAAGACATACAGGATGGCCACGTTGATGTCCGCCAGCACCCATCCGTCGGAAAACGGGATCACCGCCCAGGCGATCATCGCCATCACGAAGGAAATCATCGGCGCCAGCAGGAACACGACCTTGTCGGCCCCCGCCGGGATCACCACTTCCTTCAGGATGTATTTCAGCGCGTCGGCCACCGATTGCAGGATGCCGTAGACCCCGACGACGTTTGGCCCCCGGCGCATCTGCACGGCCGCCCAGACCTTGCGGTCGCCATAGACCAGGAACAGCAGCGAGATCATCACGAAGGCCAGAACCGCAAGGCACTGGGCGAGGATGATCACGAATGTCCCGAATGGGGTTGCGAATAAGTTTGCCATCAAGCGTCCCTCACACCATCGGTATTCCGTTCTCGGCACAGGCCAGAGCGACGACTTCAGCGTCGATGGTCTTGAGCCCTCGGGGCAGCGCCGCCGAGATCGTGTAAACAGCATCTCCGCGCCAGAGACCACCCTCCTGCGCCACATTCGTGCGCACATGCCGGGCGAATCCGTAACCGCGAATAAGCGCGTATTGCGCCGCGACGCAATTGGCATAATCCTCGACGTCGCCGGTGTCGCGCGCACCGCGCATTTCGACGAGGAAACTCACAAGGTCCCCGTCCAGCAACCGCGTCTCGACCCCCTGATAGTCCGGCACGAAGGGCAGTTCCTGCCGCGAGCTCGGCTCGCAGGCGGAAAGCACGCTCAGTGCCGCCAGAGGGATAAGACGCGCCCGGATCATTCCGCCGCCAACGGGGCGCTGTGGCGCGCCTTCGCATTGGCCGAAAGCTCGGCCATGAGCACGCTCGCGCGCGCGATCGGGTTTGTCAGCCAGTGGTCGCGCACCGCATAGCGAAAGCTGGCATCGCCAAGGCTGCCCGGTTCGGTCATGGCCCAGGTGTTGCCCGGAACCTCGTCGATCCTTGCCAGATGCGGCACGTCCCCGACCAGCGCCTGACGCAGTTGGGCAAGGCTGTCCCAGGGCAGCGTCGCGTCGATCTCGGCCGACAGCGCGCGCAGGATCGCCCAGTTTTCCTTGGCCTCGCCCGGCGGGAAACAGGCCCGAAGCGCCAGTTGGGGGCGACCTTCGGTGTTGACGAACAGCCCGTTTTCCTCGGTGTAGGCGGCGCCCGGCAGGATCACGTCGGCGCGATGCGCGCCCCGGTCGCCATGGCTGCCCTGATAGATGACAAAGGGGCCGTCCGCGATTTCGACCTCGTCGGCGCCAAGGCTCCAGATCACATCCGCGCCGTCGACGGCGGCCGCAAGCCCGCCCTCGGTCACCGCGCCCACATCCAGCGAACCGACCCGGCTGGCCGCTGTATGCAGCACCATGAACTTGCTTTGCGTGTCTGCTGCCAGTTGCATCGCCGAAGACAGCACCGCGCCGCCATCTGCCTCTTGCAGCGCGCCCTGCCCGACGATCACCAACGACCGTGCCTCAAGCACCTTGTCGTGATCGGTTCCAAGCAGCGACGACAACGCCTGACGGTCGCGGCCGACATGGTCGTAATCATAGGTCAGGTCGACAGCTTCGCCCACCAGCCCGACCCTGGCGCCGTTCAGCCACGCCTTGCGGATGCGCGCATTCAGCACCGGCGCCTCGTCGCGCGGGTTGGTGCCGATCAACTGGACGAACTGCGCGGTGTCGATGTCCTCGATGGTCGCGTTGCCGACATAGGCCGCGCGGTTGCCCGCCGGAAGCTTTGCGCCGTCGGTGCGGCATTCCACGCTGCCGCCCAGCCCGGCGACCAGCCGTTTCATCGAATAGGCCGCCTCGACCGGAGCAAGATCGCCGATCAGCCCGGCGACCTTTTCAGCCTCTTTGAGCTTTTGCGCCACAAGCGACAGCGCCTCGGGCCAGGTGGCCGGGCTCAGCTTGCCGTTCTTGCGGATGTAGGGCTTGTCCAGTCGCTGGCGACGCAGACCGTCCCAGACAAACCGGGACTTGTCGGCCAGCCATTCCTCGTTGATGCCGTCGTGGTTGCGCGGCAGGAAACGCATCACTTCGCGCCCCTTGGTATCGACGCGGATGTTGGAGCCGAGCGCATCCATCACGTCGATGGATTCGGTCTTGGTCAGCTCCCATGGGCGCGCGGTAAAGGCATAGGGTTTGGACACCAGCGCGCCCACCGGGCACAGGTCGATGATGTTGCCCTGAATGTTGGAATCCAGCGTCTGGTTCAGATAGCTGGTGATCTCGGCATCCTCGCCGCGCCCGGTCTGACCCATCTGGGCAATCCCCGCGACCTCGGTGGTGAAGCGCACGCAGCGGGTGCACGAAATGCAGCGCGTCATGTGGGTTTCGACCAACGGACCCAGATCCAGATCGTCCGACGCCCGCTTGGGTTCGCGGAAGCGCGAGAAATCGACGCCGTAGGCGACCGCCTGATCCTGCAAATCGCATTCGCCGCCCTGGTCGCAGATCGGGCAATCCAGCGGATGGTTGATCAGCAGGAATTCCATCACCCCCTCGCGCGCCTTCTTGACCATGGGCGAGTTGGTCTTGATGACCGGCGGCGCGCCTTCGGGGCCGGGGCGCAGGTCGCGCACCTGCATGGCACAGCTCGCGGCGGGTTTCGGCGGGCCGCCGACAACCTCGACAAGGCACATGCGGCAATTGCCCGCGATCGACAGCCGTTCGTGATAACAAAAGCGCGGAATCTCGATCCCGGCCGCTTCGCAGGCCTGAATCAAGGTCAGGGCCGGATCGACCTCGATCTCGCGGTCGTCGATGATGATCTTGCGCAGGTCAGTCATTGGCATCTTCCCAACAGAATTTCCCCGAGGCCGGAAGGCGCGGCGCGACAACCGCCCGCCTGACCGGCCCGTGTCATTTCGCTCTTAGCAGCACGCCGATCTGCGTGCCCTTTTCGATTTCTTCGCGGCCGACCCGGCAATAGCCGTCTTGCTGGCCCAGCGTCACGCCGCGTGACACCAGCCAGGCCTCGCCCTCGGCGCGGTATTTCTTCTTTTCGGTTTTCGAGGTGACGTAGTCGTCGATTTCCTCGTCGCTGTAGCCCATGTCGCGTGCCTGCCCCTTGAGCTGGGTCAGATAGGTAAACGCCGTAATCATGCGCCCGTCGATGTCGTCGCACACCTTGCGGATCTCGTCGGCGATGCCGACTGCAAGCAACCCGTTGCGGATCGCGGCGACCTCGCCCAGCGACGCGCGTGCCTGCGCGACCGCGGGCAGCGCGGTAAATCCGATCAGGGTGATCGTGGTGGCCATGGCGATCTTTTTCATCGTCTTTCTCCAGAACCTGACGCCGGGAACATCCCCGACGCGCCGGAGTCTGAAGCCTGGCGCAGTGATCATCCAATCACGCACCCGCCAGCCCGGTGTGATATGCAGATCCCCGCTCACTCGACGCACCGTCCCCGAAACACCACGTCATCGCGCGCGACCGGCATCTGGCCCTGTGGCGTGTCCGGCCCGATCTGCCAATCGACATCGGACGTGCCCAGGACGTTGATGCAATAGACCGTGCCCTGATAGGCTGCGGCCCTGCTTGCCCCGTCGATGGACGCGCTGACCGGCCCGCCGGTTGACACGAACTGCGCCCGGTCGGCCTTGTTGCCCTCGGAGGCCCCCTTGAAGGTCATGCCGCCGTATTGCACCGCGGTGCCATTATCCACCAGGCCACAGCCCGCAAGCCCGGCCGCAGCCATGATCGACAGTCCGATCCGCATCATCACCTTGCTCATCCCCATCTTTCGGACTTCATCTCGGGTCGTAGGGCATCCATGACGCCCGTCCTATTCCGCCGCGACCGCGCTCGCGCGGCCGGTCTTCTTGTGCTTGATCCGATCTTCGATCTCATCACGGAAATGCCGGATCAACCCCTGGATCGGCCAGGCCGCCGCGTCGCCAAGCGCACAGATCGTGTGGCCTTCGACCTGCTTGGTCACGTCCAGAAGCATGTCTATTTCCTCGACCTCGGCGTCGCCGGTGACAAGCCGGTCCATCACGCGCATCATCCAGCCGGTGCCTTCGCGACAGGGCGTGCACTGCCCGCAGCTTTCGTGTTTGAAGAACTTGGACAGCCGCCAGATCGCCTTGATGACATCGGTGTTCTGATCCATCACGATCATGCAACCGGTGCCGAACGATGACTTGTTCTCGCGCATCCAGTCGAAATCGAAAATCGCATCCTCAAGCGCGGCTTTCGGCAGCACCGGACAGGACGCGCCGCCGGGGATGATCGCCTTGAGATTGTCCCAGCCGCCGCGCACCCCGCCGCCGTGCTTTTCGATGATCTCGCGCACGGACAGCGACATTTCCTCTTCGAATACGCAGGGCGTGTTGATGTGGCCGGTCAGCGCCATCAGCTTGGTGCCGGAATTGTTCTTGCGCCCGAAGCCCGAAAACCACGAGGCGCCGCGCCGCAGGATGGTCGGGCAGACGGCGATGGATTCGACGTTGTTCACCGTGGTCGGGCACCCGTACAGCCCGGCGCCCGCCGGGAACGGCGGCTTCATCCGGGGCATGCCCTTTTTGCCTTCGAGGCTTTCCAGCAGCGCGGTTTCCTCGCCGCAGATATACGCCCCGGCACCGTGATGCAGATACAGGTCGAAATCCCATCCCGACCCGGCCGCGTTCCGGCCCAGCAGCCCCGCCTCGTAACATTCGTCGATCGCTGCCTGCAACGCCTCTCTCTCGCGGATATATTCGCCGCGGATATAGATATACGACGTATGCGCCTGCATCGCGAAACTGGCGATCAGCGCGCCTTCGATCAGCGTGTGCGGATCGTGGCGCATGATCTCGCGATCCTTGCAGGTCGCGGGTTCGGATTCGTCTGCGTTAATCACCAGATAGGCCGGACGCCCGTCTGATTCCTTGGGCATGAACGACCATTTCAACCCGGTGGGAAAGCCCGCGCCGCCGCGCCCGCGCAGGCCGGATGCCTTCATCTCGTCGATGATCCAGTCGCGGCCCTTGCCGATGATGTCCGCCGTCCCATCCCAGTGGCCACGCTGTTTCGCGCCCGCGAGCGAGCGGTCGTGCATGCCGTACAGGTTGGTGAAAATGCGGTCCTCGTCCTTCAGCATCGCATCACTCCTCGTTCGCGCGGTCCTTCTGGCGCGCGCGCCAGAGCCCGTAGATCATCCATATCGCCGTCCCGAACCCGGCGATGGCCGCCAGATCAAAGAAAGCCCGTGTGCGCTGGGTCCAGCCCAGCAGCTCGCCCACCATGATGGCAGCGATCCAGCCAAGCCCCGTTCCGGCGATCACCAACGCGATCACGCGCCTTTGCCGGTCCTGTCGGTTCTTGCCCGTCATTTGTCGTTCCTTGTTGTGGGGGATCAGTAGACCCCGCCGTCGTCAACCCGCTTCGAAAATTCCGTCTGTTGCCCCGCAGCAAGCGTCTTGGCCTGACCGGTCCAGTCGTCGCGCGACACCCTGCCCCGGAATCCTTTCAGATTGTCATCCATCCAGGCGACTTCCGGTGCGCCCCAGGATGCGATCTGGTCGAAATGATAAATCCCCAGCGCGTGCAGCTGCGCTTCAAGCGCCGGACCCACACCCTTGATCTGCTTGAGATCGTCCGCGGCGCCGCGCGGCCCCTCAAGCGCAGCGGGGCGAGGATCGGGCGCGGGGTCATACCGCCAGCTGCCCTTGCGTGAGGCCAGCTCGGCCTCGCCGGCAAGCGCCGCGGACGGCTTGATCGACGGGCCCGTGCTGGCGCCATTACCGTCGGCAGGCGCGCCCGCAGCGTCCCCCCCCGCGTTTGGCGGTTGTTCGGAAACGGGCGCCCGCGGCACGGAGTCCGCCGATGCACAGTCCTGCGGCGGATCCTGTACCGCCGCATGGGCCGGTGCGGTTTCTTCGGCCACCGGGGCCTTGGGGGTCATCACGGGTGCCGCGATCGGGGACGGTTTCAGGGCGGTCGGTTGCGGCACCGGCGCCGCGAGCCAGACCAGCAGCGCGCCCAGCAGCCCCGCTGCGAGCAGGCCAAGCAGCAGCGCCGCCAGAATTCCCTTGCCACCCAGCGCAAACAGAAACACCACGACGCCGACGCAGCCGACGGCGATCCATGTTTCCCTGTTGCTGGCTGCGTTCATCGGACCCTTGCCCATACTGCTGTGCCCCCCTTGATCGGATCGCCCACCGCGATCCGCTATGACGTTCCGTCGTCTGCCGGGCTTTCGACCTTGGCGGCGTTGTCGACGGGCGCCTCCCGCTTGTCGACGCCGGTCTCATCGGCAGTGGCGCCTCCGGACAGTTTGGGCGTGTGGACATCGGGCGCCGCGTCGCCCTTTTCGTCTCGCCTGTCGCGCCAGGGCGTGCGCAGCGGCACTTCGGTGCCGTCAATGCGCTTGACCGTGTCGCCGATCCGTGTCGCCAGATCGACCGAGGCATTGTATTGCGCCCGCCCCTCGACATGCTCGGTCAGCACGACCGCGCCGCCCAGCGGTTCCGACGAATACCGTCCGTTCTGTGACCCCGGCACCGGCACGGTCCCGGCGGCAAGCTCATCCAGAATGCCGGCAAGCTTTTCGGCGGTCAGGTCTTCGTAGTAGTCCTTGCCGATCTGGGCCATCGGTGCGTTGGCGCAGGACCCGAGACATTCGACCTCTTCCCAGGAAAACTTGCCGTCGGCCGACACCATATGCGCATTTGGCGCGATCTTGTCCTTGCAGACGGCCATCAGGTCTTCGGCCCCGCAGATCATGCAGGTCGTGGTGCCACAGATCTGGACATGCGCGACCGAGCCGACCGGCGCCAGCTGAAACATGAAGTAAAAGGTCGCGACCTCCAGCACCCGGATATAGGCAAGACCCAGCATTTCGCCCACGGTTTCGATGGCGCGCTGGCTGAGCCAGCCTTCCTGTTCCTGCGCCCGCCACAGCAGCGGAATCACCGCCGAGGCCTGCCGGCCCTCGGGATACTTGCTGATCTGCCCCTCGGCCCATGCGAGGTTGGCATCGGTGAAAGCAAAGCTTTCGGGCTGTTCGGGGTGAAGGCGGCGAAGCATCGGGCGGTTCCTATTGGGTCAGCACGCAGACGAGCGGGATATTCGGCACGGCGCGGTCGGGCGCCTTTCCGGCCAGTTCGGCCAGCAAAACGGTCTGCCGTCGGGTCTGGTTTTCGTTGGTATCGATGATGAAGCAAAGGTACATCTCTGCCCCCTTGCGCATTCCAAAGCTGGCGTTGCCCACCTGCGAGACCGCGAAGGGTTCGAACCCCTCGGCGGCCAATGCGGACACGTACGCATAGTCGGCACTGCCAGCTTCGGCCAGCGCGCCCACGGGTGCCAGCGCAAGCGCGGCAAGGACAAACGCGCGCAGCATCAGCCCGCCGCCTCGGGCAGCGCGGCGGGGGCGGCGGGCGCGCAACGCCCGGTGACAAGCCGCAGCCCGCCGCCTTCCAGAACGACCGCATCGCCGGCGTTGATCCGATATTGCGCCACCTGCAAAAGCTGTTCGCGGCCCATCCCGGTCTGAAGCTCGACCGGCAGATAATCGGCCTCGGTCACGAGATCGCAACCGATCGAAGCGACCGCCTCGTCGAATGCCACCAGATCGGCGTCATCGGTGCCCTCGGGCGGCATCACCAGCACGCCGCACCCGGCAAGAGCGACGATCGGCAGCAAGGCCAGGCTTTTGTACAACATCACGGGTTCCCGGGTCCTTTTGTTTCTGTCTGCCGAAACGCGGTGTCGCGTACGGCCAATGAGCAGGGCGGCACGCCGCCCCCGCCCCGTCAACGGTCGACTTCGCCAAACACGATGTCCAGCGATCCAAGGATCGCCGCCACATCCGCCAGCTGGTGCCCCTTGCACAGGTAATCCATCGACTGAAGATGCAGGAAGCCCGGCGCGCGCAGCTTGGCGCGATACGGCTTGTTCGTCCCATCCGCCACCAGATAAACCCCGAATTCGCCCTTGGGCGCCTCAACGCAGGCATAAACCTCGCCCGCGGGGACATGGAAGCCCTCGGTATAAAGCTTGAAGTGGTGAATGAGCGCCTCCATCGAGGTCTTCATCTCGGATCGCTGCGGAGGCGTGATCTTGCCGCGCGCCAGTACATCGCCCTGGTTTTCGGGCAGCCGCAGCTTTTCCAGAGCCTGCTGCATGATCTTCACGCTTTCGCGCATTTCGGCCATGCGGCACAGATAGCGATCATAGCAATCGCCGTTCTTGCCAACCGGGATCTTGAAATCGAACTCGTCGTAACATTCGTAGGGCTGCGCCCGCCGCAGATCCCAGGCCAGCCCCGAGCCGCGCACCAACACGCCCGAATAGCCGTAGTCCTGGATATCCTGCTCGGTCACGATGCCGATGTCGGCATTGCGCTGCTTGAAGATCCGGTTTTCGGTCAGCAGCCCGTCGATGTCGTCAAGCATGCCGGGAAAGCTACTGCACCAGGCCTCGATGTCATCTATCAGAGCCAAAGGCAGATCCTGATGAACGCCGCCCGGACGGAAATACGCGGCGTGCAGCCGCGCGCCGCTGGCCCGTTCATAGAACACCATCAGCTTCTCACGTTCCTCAAAGCCCCAAAGCGGCGGCGTCAGCGCCCCCACGTCCATGGCCTGCGTCGTGACATTCAGCAAGTGGTTCAGGATGCGCCCGATTTCGCAGTACAGCACCCTGATCAGCTGCGCCCGGCGCGGCACGATCGTCCCGGTCAGCCGCTCTATCGCAAGACACCAGGCGTGTTCCTGATTCATCGTTCCGACGTAGTCGAGCCGGTCAAAATAGGGCAGGTTCTGCAGGTAGGTGCGGCTTTCCATCAGCTTTTCGGTGCCACGATGCAGCAGACCGATGTGCGGATCGCAGCGTTCGACAATCTCGCCGTCGAGTTCCAGAACAAGACGCAGCACGCCATGCGCGGCCGGGTGCTGTGGTCCGAAATTGATGTTGAAGTTGCGGATCTGCTGTTCGCCGGACAGTGCATCCACGCTGCCGTCATCGAATTTGGAGCCGTCCATCATTCCAGACCTCTTGTCGTGGGGTACGAAAAAATCTTCGTACGAAGATTTTTTGCTTGGCGCGTGCAGTCGAAGCAAAGATTTTTCGTACGAAAAATCTTGGTGAGGGGTGTGAATCGCATCACTTCGCCTCGGCCTTTTCGTCACCGGGAAGGATGTAGGTGGCGCCCTCCCAAGGCGACATGAAATCAAACTGCCGGTATTCCTGCACAAGCTTCACAGGCTCGTACACCACGCGCTTGAGCTCTTCATCATACCGCACCTCCACATACCCTGTGGTCGGGAAATCCTTGCGCAGGGGATGGCCGCGAAAGCCATAATCGGTCAGGATACGGCGTAAATCCGGATGACCCGAAAAGATGAGCCCGAACATATCGAAAACCTCGCGCTCGAACCAGTCGGCGGAGCGGTGGAGCCCGGTGATCGACGGTACAGCATCGTCTTCCCGCACCGGGACACGCAGTCGCACCCGGTGGTTCTGATACATCGACAGGAAGTGATAGACCACATCGAAGCGTTTCGCCCGCTCCGGGTAGTCCACCGCAGTAATATCGACCAGCGACGAAAACCGGCAGGACGGATCGGATTTCAGGAACTCGACAAAGCCTGCGATGTTTGCGAGGGCGACGTCGATGGTCAGCTCGCCCAACGTCACATCCCAACCGAGAACACAGTCGGGCCGCTTCATCTCGATATGACCGCCAAGATCCCTGAGTGCCTGTGTCATATCTTCTCCCTCAGCGCACAATGGTGCCGGTGCGGCGTATCTTTTTCTGAAGCGCCATCAGCCCGTACATCAATGCCTCTGCCGTCGGCGGGCAGCCGGGCACATAGATGTCGACAGGCACGATCCGGTCACAGCCGCGCACCACGGAATAGCTGTAGTGGTAATAGCCGCCGCCGTTGGCGCAGGACCCCATCGAGATCACATAGCGCGGTTCGGGCATCTGATCGTAGACCTTGCGCAGCGCCGGCGCCATCTTGTTGGTCAGTGTGCCCGCCACGATCATCAGATCCGACTGGCGCGGTGTGGCTCGCGGCGCGGTGCCAAAGCGTTCCAGATCATAGCGCGGCATGGAAGAATGCATCATCTCTATCGCGCAGCACGCCAGACCAAAGGTCATCCAGTGCAGCGACCCGGTGCGCGCCCAGTTGATCACGTCATCGACCGAGGTCAGCAGGAACCCCTTGTCGGACAGTTCGCGGTTCAACGCCTGGGTTGCGACCTCGCGGTCGCCGCCGGCAGTGTTCGCCCCCGTCATCACTCCCATTCCAGCGCCCCTTTCTTCCACTCATAGGCAAAGCCTGCGGTCAGCACGCCCAGAAACACCATCATGGACCAGAAGCCGGTGTCGCTGACATCCTTGAAGGCGGTGGCCCAAGGAAACAGGAAAGCAATTTCCAGATCGAAGATGATGAACAGGATCGACACCAGATAGAACCGGACGTCGAATTTCATCCGCGCATCGTCAAAGGCATTGAAACCGCATTCATACGCGGACACCTTTTCCGGGTCCGGGTGACGCACGGCAAGCACGACCGCGGCAAGTATGAGAATGGCGCCAAGCGCGATTGCGACGGCGAGGAACACGAGGATGGGGAGGTACTCCCGCAGCATCTCTTCCACTGGCTGGCTCCTTAGGCGAGGCGCGCCGATCATCCGGCGCGAGGACCATGGCGATGTTGCCTTGCTGGACCTGACTTAGACCTCGTCGTGTGCAGGGTCAACAAGCAGCGAAAATATTAGGAAAAGGTTAACCCCATATTTTTCAGAAGCATACCGGGCAGATAACCGCGAAAGCGACAGATCTCGGTATTTTTATCGCATGCGCTGGCATACATATCCCGATCATCGCCCCGGTTGAGCGCAAGACTCACTCAGGGCCAGCCCCGACCGTCGTCCGCAGGCCCGCCCGATATATCATCGCGGCTGAAAGACGTGCCACCGTCACGCCAAGGGCGCGGAGCGCTTGCCGACAAACGCCGCGATTCCGTCGCGTGCCCGGTCGGTTTCCCGGCGGGCGGCAGGTGCGTCGATGGCCCCCTCCATCTGATCCGCGCCAACCCGCCCCGCCCGCGCGTTCAGAAGGGCCTTGTCCCCGCGCACCCTGCGGCGCGCTGGAAAGATGGGGTCGTCCTGTGCCACGAATGCCGCGTCCGGCGCCTTGGCCGCCACGCATCGGTTCAACAGGCACAACCGCACCGCTTCGGGCATCGAACAGCCGCGCGTTCGGGAACCGCTCGCGCACCCTCGGGCCGGATCATCACCGGCGCAGAACCGGCGCAGAACCGGCGTAGAATGTCGGCCCCTCGGTCATACGCACAACGACGCGCACGGTCGCAAGCGGCACGGCGGGTCCAATCTAGATCATCGACCCGTCCGGCACGGGTTTATGCCTTCGCGTCAGCGACAGCGGTGCCGCCCCGCGTCAACCGCTTCGATCATTGCCCCCGACTGGCCCGAATGCGTCATCCGCGCATGGCCCGTGCCTGCGCCGCCGCGTCGTTCAGCACATCCAGCGCCAGCCCGGTCCGATAGCCAAGCTCTGCCAGCCGGACCGCCACCGCTTCGGTCGCGACATTACCCGCGGCGCCTGGCGCGTAGGGGCAGCCGCCAAGCCCGCCGACCGCCGCGTCGAACACCCGAAGGCCGCGCGCCAGCGCCACCTCGACATTGGCCAGAGCGCGGCCTGCGGTGTCGTGGAAATGCCCCGCCAGGCAATCGGGCCCCATCTCTTGGGTAACGGCGCCCAGCATCGCGTCGACCGCCTCGGGCGTGCCGCGTCCGATGGTGTCGCCAAGCGATACCTCGTAGCAGCCCATCGCCCGCAGTGCCCCCGCGACGCGCGCCGTCGCAGCCGGGGACACAGCCCCGTCATAGGGACATTCGACCACGCAGGACACATAGCCGCGCACCTTGACGCCGCGGGCCTTTGCCGCCGCAACCACCGGGCGGAACCGCGCGAGGCTTTCGTCGATACCGGCGTTGATATTGGCCCGGCTGAACCCTTCGGAGGCCGACCCGAAGATCGCCACCTCGTCGGCGCCCGCCGCCATCGCCGCATCGAAGCCTTTCATGTTGGGCGTCAGGGCCGCGTAGGTCACGCCCTCGCGGCGTGTGATCCCGGCCAGCACCGCGCCCGAATCGGCCATCTGCGGCACCCATTTCGGGCTCACGAAACTGGCGCATTCAATGCGGCGGAACCCGGCGCGCGACAGACAGTCGACCAGCGCGATCTTTTCCGCCACCGGGATCGCGCGGGCCTCGTTTTGAAGACCGTCCCTTGGACCGACCTCGAAAATCTCGACAAAGCCTGTCATGGCTGCCCCCTCAATTATCCCACGCGGGATAGAACTCCCGCTCATAAAGCCGCGCGCCCGTACCCGGCAGCGAAGCGGCAAACCCCGGACGTGCCGTGATGCGATCATACCACCCGGCCACCCGGTCGACCCCGTCCAGCGCGGCAAAGTGGCGCGCTGTGTAAACCGCCTGTCCGACCGCCACATCCACGGCCGAAAACGCCCCAAGCAGATGGTCGCGCCCGTCCAGCCGCGCGTCAAGCGCCGCGTAGCATTTGCCAAGGCGCCTGGCCTCAAGCTGCATCACGATGGGCGAGCGCATGTGATCGTCGCGCAGTATGATGTGCTGCTGCGTCAAGGTCGCGCAATGATGGCTGATGGTTTCGGAGAAATGCAGCCAGCTCAGCCAGTCGGCCCGCTCGGGCGTGCCCGGCGCGCGCCACAGCGGCCCCGGATGGCGTTCGCACAGGTATTCCATCATCGCGAGGCTTTCGAACATCACCGTCCCGTCCAGTTCCAGCGCGGGCACCCGGCCCGCCGGAGACAGGGCCAGATACTCTGCCGTGCGCAATGAACGGTCGAACGAATGGGGGACCACCTCGACAGGCAGCCCCAGCTCGTGCAGCAACCACAGCACCCGCATCGAACGGGATTGGGCCACATGGTGCAGACGGATCATGGCGCGGGGTCCTCTTCTTCCAGCCGGATCAGCGCGGCACCGGCTTCGACCTGCGCGCCCTCGGTCACCAGCAGTTCGGCGACGACGCCATCGCGCGCGGCGGTTAGCGTGTGTTCCATCTTCATCGCCTCAAGCACCGCCAGGCGGTCGCCCGCCCGCACCGCCTGCCCCGCAGCGGCGAACACCGACACCACGCGCCCCGGCATCGGCGCCTCGATCAGGTTGCCCGACGCGCCCGCCGCAGCGGCCCGCGCCAGCGGGTCGACGATGCGAAACACCTGCCCGCCGTCTTCGAAAATCGTGATCTGTGCGCCATCGACGAACAGGCCGGGCGCCGGCTGGCCGTCGATCCGCCATCCCGTACCGTCGCGCTGCGCGCGGATGCGCGTGTCATCGACCGTGACGTCGATGCAGCCGGGGCCGTGCGCCTGGATCACCGCCGACAGCGCATCGTCCCCCCGTTCCAGCAGTACCGTGCGTTGCAGCGGCGCCCACAGCGTGAACCCCGCCTGCACAGGTCCGCCATCCCACAGCCCCGCCGCCGCGATGGCCGCCTGTGCGACCCGCCGCGCCGGCAGTTCCGCGCCGCCGACAAGCTGGTCCAGATCGCGCCCGATCAGGCCGGTATCGACCTCGCCCCGCGCAAAACCGCCATGCCGGGCCAATGCCCCGAGAAAGGCAAGGTTCGTCACCGTGCCCGCCACCCGTGTGCCCGCAAGTCCGCGCGCCAGCTTGCGCAGGGCGATGTCGCGCGTGGGACCATGCACGATCAGCTTGGCGATCATCGGATCGTAATGGGGCGAAATCACATCCCCCGCCCGTACCCCGCTGTCGGCGCGCACATCGCCCGGAAAGGCCAGTTCCGACAACCGCCCGGTGGCGGGAAGGAATCCTGACGGAACGTCTTCGGCGTAAAGCCGCGCCTCGAAGGCGTGCCCGGTGATCGTCAGGTCGTCCTGAGCGCAAGGCAGCGGTTCGCCCGAGGCGACGCGCAACTGCCATTCGACCAGATCCACGCCGGTGATCGCCTCGGTCACGGGATGTTCCACCTGAAGCCGGGTGTTCATCTCCATGAACCAGAACCCGTCGGGGCGCAGCCCCTCCGAGCCGTCAACGATGAATTCCACCGTGCCCGCGCCCTTGTAACCGATCGCCTCGGCCGCGCGCACCGCGGCCGCGCCCATGGCGGCGCGCATGGGCGCGGTCATGCCTGGCGCGGGCGCCTCTTCGATCACCTTCTGATGGCGGCGTTGCAACGAACAGTCGCGTTCGAACAGATGTACGGCGCGGGTGCCATCGCCAAACACCTGAACCTCGATATGGCGCGGGGCGGTGACGAATTTCTCGATCAGCACGGCGGGGTTGCCAAACGCGCCGCGCGCTTCGGCCTGCGCCGAGGCAAGGCCTTGGGCAAAGTCAGCCGCGCGCTCGACCAGGCGCATGCCCTTGCCGCCGCCCCCGGCAACAGCCTTGATAAGCACCGGATAGCCGATGCCCTCGGCCTGCTCTGCCAGAAAACCCGCATCCTGTTCGGTACCGTGATAGCCCGGCACCACCGGAACGCCCGCCTCGGCCATCAGCCGCTTGGCCGCGTCCTTGAGCCCCATGGCCCGGATCGCCGCCGCGCCGGGCCCGACGAACACCAGCCCCGCCGCGTCGACCGCATCGACGAATTCGGGGTTTTCGGACAAGAAGCCATAGCCCGGATGGATCGCCTGCGCGCCCGTCGCCAGCGCCGCGGCGATGATAGCGTCGCCGCGAAGGTAGCTTTCCGCCGGGGACGCGCCGCCGATACAAACCGACATATCCGCCATGGCGACATGTTTCGCCCCCGCGTCCACGTCCGAATGCACCGCGACGCAGCGCAAGCCCATGGCACGGGCGGTTTCGATTACCCGGCAGGCAATTTCACCCCGGTTGGCAATCAGCAGCGTGTTGAACATCCCGAGCCTCCGATCATTTTCTTGAATCGCATCTGCGCCACTGCCCCGTCACATCCGGAACACGCCAAAGCGCGTTTCCGGCACGGGGGCGTTCAGCGCGGCGCGCAGCGACAACGCCAGCACCGCGCGCGACTTGCGCGGATCGACGATGCCGTCGTCCCAAAGCCGGGCGCTGGCATAAAGCGGGTGCGACTGGCGTTCGAACATGTCGATGGTGGGTTGCTTGAAATCGCTCTCTTCCTGCTCCGACCATGTGCCGCCTGACCGCTCGATAGCATCGCGCCGGACGGTGGCCAGCACGCCTGCCGCCTGCGCCCCGCCCATCACCGAGATCCGGCTGTTGGGCCAGCTCCACAGAAAGCGCGGCTGATAAGCCCGCCCCGCCATGCCGTAATTGCCCGCCCCGAACGAGCCGCCGACCAGCATGGTGATCTTTGGCACCGACGTGGTGGCCACCGCTGTCACCATCTTGGCCCCGTGCCGCGCGATGCCTTCGTTTTCGTATTTGCGCCCGACCATGAAACCGGTGATGTTTTGCAGGAACACCAGCGGAATACGCCGTTGCGAGCACAGCTCGATGAAATGGGCGCCCTTTTGTGCGGCCTCCGAAAACAGCACGCCGTTGTTGGCGACGATGCCCACCGGAATGCCCTCCACATGGGCAAATCCGGTGACGAGCGTTTCGCCGTAGCGCGGCTTGAATTCGTCAAAGCGTGACCCGTCAACCAGACGCGCGATGACCTCGCGGATGTCGTAAGGCGTGCGCAGATCGCCGGGCACCACGCCCAGGATCTCTTCGGGATCATAGGCGGGCGGTTCGGGCGATTGCAGCGACGCATGGGTGATCTGCGACAGGTTGAGCCCGCCCACGGCGCGCCGTGCCAGTGCCAGCGCATGGGCATCGTCCTCGGCAAGGTAGTCCGCCACCCCCGACAGGCGCGTGTGCACGTCGCCGCCGCCCAGATCCTCGGCCGTTACCACCTCGCCGGTGGCCGCCTTGACCAGCGGCGGCCCCGCCAGAAAGATCGTGCCCTGGTCGCGCACGATGATGGTCACATCCGACATCGCCGGCACATAGGCGCCCCCCGCGGTGCAGGACCCCATTACAACGGCGATCTGCGCGATGCCCGCCGCCGACATCCGCGCCTGATTGTAAAAGATCCGCCCGAAATGGTCGCGGTCGGGAAAGACCTCGTCCTGGTTGGGCAGGTTCGCCCCGCCGCTGTCTACCAGATAGATGCAAGGCAGCCGGTTTTCCTCGGCGATTTCCTGCGCGCGCAAATGTTTCTTGACCGACATCGGATAGTAGGTGCCGCCCTTAACGGTGGCGTCGTTGCACAGCACCATGACCTGAACGCCATTGACCAGACCGATGCCCGCGACAATCCCGGCGGCGGGCGCCGCGCCGTCATACAGGCCATGCGCCGCCGTGGCGCCGATTTCCAGAAACGGCGAGCCTGGGTCCAGCAGGTTCGCCACCCGTTCGCGCGGCAGCATCTTGCCGCGCGAGATGTGCCGATCACGCGCCTTTTCACCGCCGCCCGCGATCGCCCGATCGGCGGCGGCCTGAATTTCGGCAAGAGCGTCCAGATGGGCGGCGCGATTGGTCTGAAAGACCTCGGACGATGGCAGCGCCTGCGATTGCAGTTTCATGTATTCTCCGTGGTCTCAGCAGTGGGTTTGACAGCCGAATGTTCGCGCGCGGCCAATGCCCGCAGATCCTTGCGAATGACCTTGCCGGTGACGGTCATCGGCAGCGCATCGAGAAAGGATATTTCTCTTGGATAGGAATACCCTGCAAGCCGTTTCCTGACCCAGTCCTGCAGTGCGTCGGCCGCGACCTGCGCACCGGGTTTCAGCACCACATAGGCCTTGACGATCTCGGTGCGCAGCGCGTCGGGTTTGCCCACGACGCCGACCGTGGCAACGCCGGGATGGGTCAGCAGGCAGTCCTCGATCTCGGCCGGGCCGATGCGATACCCCGCCGAGGTGATCACGTCATCGTCGCGCCCGACAAAGCGCAGATACCCGTCTTCCCAACGCCCACGATCCCCCGTCACCAGCCAGTCGCCGCGGAACTTGCGCTCTGTCTCCTGAGGATTGTTCCAGTATTCCAGCATCATGGAGCCGGCTCCTCGGGCGATCGCAACATCGCCTTCGCCCGTGGTTTCAAGCCCGGCATCGTCGATCACACCGATGCGAAAGCCCGGCGCGGGCTTGCCGATGCAGCCGGGGCGCGGCGCGAACAACGCCCCGCAAGCGCTTGCAACCATGTTGCATTCCGTCTGGCCGTAAAATTCGTTGATCCCCACGCCCAACGCCTCCCGGCCCCAGGCAAGCATCTCGGCACCCAGCGGTTCGCCGCCGCTTGCCACCGAACGCAACCCGTCGACGCGCGCGCCTTCGGCCTTGAGCATCCGCAGGGCCGTTGGCGGGAAAAACACATTTTTGACAGCGCCTTGCCGGATGATTCTGAGGCATTCGTCAACGTCGAACCGAGCCATCCGCGCGGCCACGACAGGCACACCCAGATACAGCCCCGGCATTGCCACATCGAACAGCCCGCCAATCCAGGCCCAGTCCGCCGGTGTCCAGAGCACGTCGCCATCGACCCCGAGCCGGTCATGACTCATCTCTACCCCAGGCAGATGGCCCGCGAGCAGCCGATGCCCATGCAGCGCCCCCTTGGGGGAGCCGGTGGTGCCCGAGGTGTAGATAATCACCGCCGGATCGTCCGGGCCGGTGTCGGCGGCAGGCCAGTCGCCCGGCGCGGGCAAGGCATTCTCGGTCAGCAGCGCCAGATCGAAGGGGGCGAGCATCGCGGCCCCTTCCGCATCGGTCACCGCCACCTGCGCGCCGCTGTCAGTCAGCCGGGATTGCAGCGCATCGTGCCGGAACAGCTTGAAAAGCGGGACCGAAACCGCCCCCATCCGCCAGGCCGCGATATGTGCCGCGGCGCAAAGCGGCCCCTGCGACAAAAGTACGCCCACACGATCCCCGCGTCTCACACCCTGCGACCTCAGCCAGGCCTCGACCTGACAGGACAGATGCCGCAGCGCGCCGTAGCTGACAGCGTGCGGGGTCTCGCCGCGCAGATCGACGATCGCGGTGCGCGATGGCGCCGCCTTGGCCCAACTGTCGCAGACGTCATGCGCAAGATTGACGCGCGCGGGCCGGGGCCAGCGAAAACTGTCGCGCAGTTCCTCGTAGCTTTGTGACCCCCGCAGCAGGCGGCGTTCGTTGATCTCGGCTTCAGCAGTTTCAAGAGGTTGCATGGCTCAGCCCATCGAAGACATCAACTCGCGGCCGATCAGCATCCGCCGGATCTCGGACGTGCCCGCACCGATTTCCATCAGCTTGGCATCGCGGAACAGCCGCGCCACCGGCGCATCGGCCAGAAAGCCCGCGCCGCCCATCGCCTGCACCGCCTGATGTGCCTGAACCATTGCCTGTTCGCTGGCATAAAGGCAGCAGGCCGCCGCATCCTGCCGCGTCACATCGCCCCGGTCGCAGGCCTTGGCGACCGCGTAGACATAGGCGCGCGCGGAATTCATCGCGGTGTACATGTCTGCGATCTTGCCCTGCATCAACTGAAAGCTGCCGATGGGTTTGCCGAACTGTTCGCGCTCGGCCAGATAGGGCATCACCTCGTCAAGGCACGCGGCCATGATCCCGGTCCCGATGCCCGCCAGCACCACGCGTTCGTAATCCAGCCCCGACATCAGCACGCGCACCCCGCGCCCCTCTTCGCCCAGGATGTTCTCGAACGGCACCTCGACATCGTCAAAGATCAGCTCGGCGGTGTTCGATCCGCGCATCCCCAGCTTGTCGAAATGCGGGCTGGTGGAAAATCCGGTCATGGATTTTTCGATCAAAAAGGCGGTGATGCCTTTGGATCCCGCATCCGGGTCGGTCTTGGCGTAAACGACCAGCGTGTCCGCATCCGGCCCGTTGGTGATCCAGTATTTGTTGCCGTTCAGTACGAAGCGGTCGTTGTGTTTTTCGGCGCGCAGCTTCATGCCGACCACGTCAGATCCCGCGCCGGTTTCCGACATCGCAAGGGCGCCGACGGCCTGCCCCGACACCAGCCCCGGCAGGTACCTGGTCTTTTGCGCGTCGGTGCCGTTCAGCTTGATCTGATTCACGCAAAGGTTGGAATGCGCCCCATAACTCAGCGAGACGCTGGCCGATGCACGCGCGATTTCCTCGACCGCAACGACATGCGCCAGATAGCCCATGCCCGCGCCGCCGTATTCCTCGGGGACGGTGATCCCAAGCAGCCCCAGATCGCCCATTTCGGTCCAGAGCGCCGCTGGAAACGTGTTCGAGGCGTCGATCTCGGCCGCCATCGGGCGCACGCGATCCTGTGCCCAGCGGTGCACCAGGTCGCGCAGGGCCGACACGTCTTCTCCCAGATCGAAGCTCATCGTTGCGTTGAACATGCCTTGCCCTCCTCCTGACGTTTTATTTGAACGCTTGTTCATATAATGGCGGGCGTGAACCGATCCGTCAAGGAAAAGGAACGCGACGCCCCGCCCCGGCGTTGGGCGGGCAAGACCGGGTAAAAGGAGACTACCATGTCCAACGATCTCAAAAACGCTTTCTGGAACCAACTCAAGGACGTACGCGCGGGGCTTTTGTCGGCCGAAGACGAGCGCCCGGTGCCGATGTCACCGCAGGCGGACGCCGACAACAACGCGATCTGGTTCATCACCGCGCGCGGCTCGGCCGCCGACCGGGGTGCGCAGAGCGGCGGTGAGGCCTTGTTTCATGTCGCCGATTCGAAAGCGCATCTTTACGCCAACGTGTCCGGAAAGCTGACCGCGGTGAACGACAGCGGGAAACTCGACGAGCTGTGGAATGCCTTTGCCGCCGCCTGGTTCGAAGACGGGCGCGACGACTCTGCCGTGCAACTGGTAAAGTTCACCCCGCACGATGCCGAAATCTGGGCGGGTGACGGCGGCGCCAGTTTCATGTACGAGATCGCAAAGGCCAATCTGACGGGTGACACGCCGGACACGGGCGATCACGGTCGCGTTGTCTTTTGATGCCACACGCGAAGGATTCGCCCCGATGACCCCTGCCCGCCTTGCCGCGCTGTTGTGCCTGTTTCCCTTTGTGTCCAGCGCGGAGCAGGTGGGCGATGTGGGTGTGGACTGGACCGGCAACGACGTGATCGTCGAGGCGGTCGCCGATCCGGAGGTCGAAGGCGTGACCTGCCATATCGCCTATTTCGATCGCGGATTGATTGACCGGCTGTCCAAGGGCAACTGGTTCGAGGACCCGTCGAATGCGTCGATCGCCTGTCGCCAGACCGGCCCGATCACGGTGGGTGACATCGACCGCAGCGAGGGGGGCGAGGATGTGTTTCGCACCTCGCGCTCCATCGTGTTCAAAAGCTTGCGCGTAAAGCGGATCTTTGATGAGGCCAATCAGACGCTGATCTATCTGGTGCATGCACGCGAACTGGCGGACGGCTCGGCCAAACTGGCGATTTCGACCGTGCCGTTATACGGGGCGGATTGACGACCAAGGGTGCGCCGCCCCTATCGGCTTATCCGCCCGCCGCAGGGATATTGCACCCACACCGATCTGCGGGCTTGGCGTCAGGCCGTGACGTCGTGCCCGTAGAGCCAGTCGAACTGGCGCAGCATGCGCTGGGGCGCGACGCGCCCCGCAAGGCCAAGCCCAAGATGCGCCGCCCCCCGGATCAGCGGGTTTGTCAGATGATATTTCCAGGCATTTCCGGTGGCTGCGGCAACGATACGCCGGCATCGGTGCTTGCGCAGGTGCTGATACCGGGCAAGCGCCGAGGGCTGGCTTGGGTCGGCATCGAGGCAGGCGGCCAATGTCCATGCATCTTCCAGCGCCATGTTGGCACCCTGCGCAAGGAAGGGAAGAGTGGGATGGGCGGCGTCGCCCAGCAGTGCGATGCCATCCCCATACCATTGCGGCGCGACCGGGTGGCGAAACAGCCCCCAAAGCCCCACGCGATCCACCCGTTTCAGCAGATCGGGGACGAAGCCGCCAAAGCCGGAAAAGGCATTGGCAAGATTGGCGGGGTCATCTTCATGCGCCCAGCCTTCGGGGGTCCAAGCGCTGCGCTCTTCGGCCGCGACGATATTGACCGCGGCGCCGTCCCCAAGCGGATAGCTGACAAGGTGGCGGCCCGGCCCCATATGCACGGTCGCTTCGGGCGGGTGGTCAACGTCGTTCGGCACAATGGCACGCCAGGCGACCTGGCCGGTGAACACTGGGGCCGCCCCGCCCGAGAGCGCGCGCCGCACGACCGAGTGCAGCCCGTCGGCGCCGATCACGAGCGCGGCATCGCCACAATGATCGCCGTTGCACAGCGCCAGTCGCGGGGGCGTACCGGGCTCGGCGGCGGCGACCTTTTGCAACAGGCGGATCTGAACACCGGCGGCCCGTGCGCGCTCGGCCAGAAGATCCACAAGATCGGCGCGGTGGACGAAATGATACTCTTGGTCCGCGGGCAGCGTCGTCAGGTCCAGCCGTAGCACTTCCTGCCCGGCGCGGTAATCCCGCAGGACCACCGCCCTGGCCGGGCACGACCGGCTCGCCAGCGCGCCGCCAAGCCCCAGCGCCTGGATCACACGCCCGCCGTTCGGACTGATCTGAATGCCGGCGCCGACCGCGCGGATGGTCTCGGCCTGTTCCAGGACCTTGACCTCGGCGCCGCGCAGACTCAGGGCAAGGGCCGCGGCCAGTCCGCCAATGCCTCCGCCCACGACGACGATCCGCCTGCCTGTCAACGTCATGCCCGCCTGTCCTTCATCCTGCTGCCCCGCGCTGACGGAACGCGCAACGCCGGAGCGGCTTGCCCCGGCGTTGTGTCTGGTGTGTGCCAGGGCCGCGATGTCTCGTGGGCGCCGGCGCCGGCGCCATCAGTCGTCGCGGTGAACCTTTTCGCGGCGTTCATGGCGCTCTTGCGCTTCAAGGCTCATGGTCGCGATGGGGCGCGCATCAAGCCGTTTGAGAGAGATCGGTTCGCCGGTGACTTCGCAATAACCGTATTCGCCTTCGTCGATGCGGCGCAGGGCGCTGTCGATCTTGGCAACCAGCTTGCGCTGACGGTCGCGGGTGCGCAATTCAAGCGCCCGATCGGTTTCCTCGCTGGCACGGTCGGTGACATCGGGAATGTTTCGGGTGGAATCCTGCAAAGCCTCGATGGTGTCGCGGCTTTCGGCAAGAATGTCATTTTTCCAGGCAAGCAACTTGCGGCGGAAATATTCAAGCTGACGATCGTTCATGAACGGCTCGGTGTCAGCCGGACTGTAATCGTCAGGAAGAAAGGTCTCGGGCTTCATTTCTGCTCCCTCTTGAAAGCCGATCCCATTCATGGTTGATCCCTGAACAAGCGCGGCACCCCTTGCGTGGGTGGAATTAGCCCAAGAGGATAGGGTTGTCACTACACAATCGGTCCGGGTGCGCGCATATTCAGCGACCGTGAAAGGCTGCCCGAATTGCGGGCAGGCATTCCGCAAGTGTTTCTGAATGCTGAATTTTCCAATCCGGCGTCAATCCACAAGTTCCCGACCGGCACGGTTTCGTGCCGGCCCGCCCCGGCCCGTCGCCACAGAAAGGGCCGAAACGGGGTTAATCCGTCAGCCGGGGAAAACCGCGTCCAGCAGCCTGTCCAGCCGCGCCACCGTGCCATCGACATCCGCCAGCTTGTCCAGCCCGAACAGCCCAAGCCGGAAGGTCGAGAACCCCGCCGGTTCGTCGCATTGCAGCGGAACGCCCGCCGCGATCTGCGCGCCATGTTCGGCAAAGGCCTGCCCCGACTTGATCTCGGCGCGGTCGGTGTAGCTGACCACGACGCCCGGTGCCGCGAAACCGTCGGCCGCGACCGACGCAATGCCCCGCGCGGCGAGCATTGCGCGCACCCTGTTGCCAAGCGCCCATTGCGCTGCCTTGGCCACCTCGAACCCCATCGCCCTGGTTTCGGCCATCGCGTCGCGGAACATGCGCAGCCCATCGGTGGGCATGGTGGCATGATAGGCATGGCCGCCCGCCTCATAGGCCGCCATGATGTCGCGCCATTTCTTCAGATCCATCGCGAAACTGTCCGACGTCGTCTCGTCCAGCCGCGCCAGCGCCCGTTCGGACAACATCACCAGACCGGCGCAGGGCGTCGCCGACCACCCCTTTTGCGGGGCCGAGATCAGCACGTCCACACCTGTCGCGCGCATATCGACCCAGACACAGCCCGACGCGATGCAATCCAGCACCATCAGCGCCCCCACCTCATGCGCGGCGGCACACATCCGGGCGATGTAGTCATCAGGCAGGATCACCCCCGCCGAGGTTTCGACATGGGGCGCGAACACGATCTGCGGTTCCTCGCGGCGGATGGCGTCGCAGACCGCGTCGATGGGCGCCGGCGCAAAGGGCGAGGTCGGTGCGTTGGCAACCTGCCGCGCCTTCATCACGGTGACATCGCCACCGAATCCGCCCGCATCGAAAATCTGCGACCAGCGGAACGAGAACCAGCCGTTGCGCACAACCAGCGCCTTTGCCCCCTGGCCGAACTGCCGGGCGACCGCTTCCATGCCAAAGGTGCCGCCACCGGGCACAAGCGCCACCCCATCAGCGCCGTACACCGCGCGCAGCATCTCCGAGATGTCGCGCATCACCCGTTGAAAGCCCGCCGACATGTGGTTGAGCGAGCGGTCGGTGAACACCACTGAAAATTCATCAAGCCCGTTGGGGTCTACGTCGTGCGGCGCCATGGCACTCTCCTTATCGCCTTTGCCCCAATGGCTAGCCCATCCGGCCCGGAATGAAAACGGCCTCGGGGCGCGTGACGGGACGGCGGGCGGGGCGATTGCCGCAAGGCGAGCGGCGTCCCCGTCACGCCGCGCACTCACAACGGGCCAGGACGCCGCTCTTCGCTCAGAACCACATTGGCCTCCACGTTGCCGACCCCCGGCAAGGTCATGATCCGCCGCCGCAGCACCCGTTCGAAATCCGGCAGATCCCGTGCCACCACCCGCAGCCGGTAGTCGAACGCGCCCAGCACATGGTCCACCACCTGCACCTCGGGAATCGCCCGCACCGCGCGTTCGAAATCCTCAAGGCTCACCCGGCCCTTCGTTGCAAGCTTGATGCCCAGAAACACCGTGACACCAAAACCCAGCCGTTCCAGATCCAGATCCAGCCGCGCGCCCCGAAACACCCCCGCAGCACGCAGCCGCTGAATGCGCCGCCAGCACGCCGGCTGCGACAGCCCTAGTGTGCGCCCCAGCGCTCCCGCGCTCGCGGTGGCGTCCCCGGCCAGCGCCCGCACCAGCGCCCGGTCGATGGCGTCCAGGTCAAGGCTCACAGCGTCCTCACAGGGGAACGGTCTCATCGGATTTGACAAGGCTCACATGCATCAGCGCCTCGATATCCGCAATATGCGGCAACACCAGAAGCCGCTCGCGATACAGCGCCTGATAATGCTGCAGATCGCGCGCGATCACCACGAGCCGCACATCCACCGTTCCCAAAAACGTCTGGATCTCGGTCACTTCGGGCACCTTGCGCGCGCCCGCGAGAAATTCATCGAACGCGCGCGGTTCTGTCTTGTCCAGCGTCACGCGCAACATGACTTCGATGGAATAGCCCAGCACGCCCCAGTCGATCACTCCGCGCACGCCGCGCAGCACGCCGCCATCGCGCATCGCACCCAGTCTGCGCGCCAGCGTCGATGCCGTCACCCCTGCACGTTCGGCCAGATCCGCCATCGGCGTTTCCGGGTCCGCCTGATACTGGCGCAGGATGCGTCTGTCCGTGTCGTCAAGCATGGTTTCACCGCAGTTCTGAAAATATGCGCATGATTTTTCATGAAATGCGAAATTATACAAGAAAAACGCAAGCTCCATCACCGGACGCCCCCCTAGAGTGCGCCCCATAACAAAAAACCGTCACGGAAGGACAAAGCCATGCGCGTTTACTATGACCGCGATTGCGACATCAACCTGATCAAGGACAAGAAAGTGGCCATCCTCGGCTACGGCTCTCAGGGCCACGCCCACGCGCTGAACCTGCGCGACAGCGGTGCCAAGAACGTCGCCGTGGCGCTGCGCGAAGGCTCTGCCTCGGCGAAAAAGGCCGAAGGCGAAGGTCTTGCGGTCATGGGCATCGCCGAAGCCGCAGCCTGGTGCGACCTCATCATGTTCACCATGCCCGACGAACTTCAGGCCGAAACCTACAAAAAATACGTCAAGGACAACCTCAAGCCCGGCTCGGCCATCGCCTTTGCCCACGGCCTGAACATCCACTTCGGCCTCATCGAAGCACCCGAAGGCGTCGATGTCATCATGATGGCGCCCAAGGGCCCGGGCCACACCGTGCGCGGCGAATACGTCAAGGGCGGCGGCGTGCCGTGCCTTGTGGCCGTCCATCAGGACGCCTCCGGCAAGGCGCTGGAAATCGGCCTGTCCTATTGCTCGGCCATCGGCGGCGGACGTTCGGGCGTGATCGAGACCAACTTCCGCGAAGAATGCGAAACCGACCTGTTCGGCGAACAGGCGGTTCTGTGCGGCGGTCTGGTCGAACTGATCCGCTGCGGTTTCGAAACCCTGGTCGAAGCCGGTTACGCGCCGGAAATGGCCTATTTCGAATGCCTGCACGAGGTGAAGCTGATCGTCGATCTGATCTACGAAGGCGGCATCGCCAACATGGATTACTCGATCTCGAACACGGCCGAGTTCGGCCAGTACGTCACCGGCCCGCGTATCCTGCCCTATGAGCAGACCAAGAAAGCGATGAAGGAGGTTCTGACCGACATCCAGCAGGGCAAGTTCGTACGCGACTTCATGCTGGAAAACGCCGTGGGCCAGCCGACGCTGAAGGCCTCGCGCCGCGCCAATGACGAACACCTCATCGAAGAAACCGGCGCCAAGCTGCGCGGCATGATGCCGTGGATCTCGGCCGGCAAGATGGTCGACAAAGCCAAGAACTGATCCGGCCCGCGCCGCATCTTCGGCCCGCGCCAATCCGGCGCGGGCCTTTTCCATGGCGCCCTACTCCATGGTGCCCTACAGCCCCAGCGAGCCCAGCACGATCACCGTGATCGTTGCCACCACCGGAATGCACACCGCGACCACAAAGATATCGCCATAGCTTTTCTTGTGGGTCATGCCGGTAATCGCCAGCAGCGTGATGACCGCACCATTGTGCGGCAACGCATCAAACCCCCCCGACGACAGCGCCGTCACCCGGTGCATCAGCCCCATGCTGACGCCCTGTTCCTGCCCCATCTGCGCGAATTGCTCCCCCAGCGCGTTCAGCGCGATCGACATACCGCCCGACGCCGATCCGGTGATCCCGGCAAGCACGTTCACCGCCACCGCCAGCGACGCCACAGGGTTATCGGGAAACATCCCCAGCACCGCATCTCGGATGATGCCGAAGGCGGGAAGCGACGCGATGACCGCTCCGTAACCGACCTCGGATGCGGTGTTGAACACGGGCAGCAGCGATCCCATCGTGCCACTGTTCACTGTCTCCAGCAGGTCCTTGAACCGTGCCCAGTTCAGCGCGATCGCCAACACGATGGACAGGGTCAGGGACACGATGATGGCCCAGATGCCCGCGACCGATGACAGGGTGGTTTCGCCGTATTGCGGCGCGGCCAGGTAATCGGCGGACATCATCGGAATCAGCACATAGGTGAACAAAGCGTTCAGCCCGATCACCGCGATCACCGGCGCGATGGCCAGCGGAAAGCCTGGCAATTTCGTGTCCGCCGAAAGCGTGCTGTCGGCTCCGGTTTCCTCATGCTGGCCATAGCCTTCGCCCCGGCTCTGCGCCGCCGCTCGCCGGCGGTTCAACCAAAACACCCCACCGCCCAGCATGATCACCCCCGCCAACGTGCCCAGAAGCGGGGCGGCAAAGACATTGGTGCCAAAGAACGGAATCGGAATGGCGTTCTGAATCGCCGGGGTGCCCGGAAAGGCGGTCATGGTAAAGGTGAAGGACCCCAGCGCAATCGCGGCCGGCAACAACCGCTTGGGCACATCGGCGCGCCGGAACAGCGCATTGGCGATCGGATAGATCGCAAAGGCCACCACGAACAGCGACACGCCGCCATAGGTCAGCACACCACAGGCCAGCACCACCGCAAGAACCGCCTGGCCGGGGCCGACCCAGTCGACGATCCGCTCGGCGATGGTGCGCGCGGCCCCGCCATCGGCCATCACCTTGCCGAATATCGCTCCCAGCAGGAACAGCGGAAAATAGGTGATGACATACCCGCCAAGGCTTTGCATGAACACTTGGGTGTAGGTTGCCAGCACCGGCAACCCGCCCGACATCAGCACCGCAAAACAGGCCAGAAGCGGTGCAAGGATCAGCACGTTGATCCCCCTGTACGCGAGGTACATCAACAATCCCAGTGACAGGACAATCCCGACAAGTCCCATGGACAATTCTCCTCCCGGTGGTGTTTCAAATCGACCGTAGCGTCGCGCCGCACCGGGACCAGCGCGCTCACGCATCTGTCATCTCCCGGCGGGATCAGAACACCAGGCCCCAGAGCAGCGGCAAAAGTACCGCCGTCGCCAGCGCGTTCAACCCCATCGCAAGGCCCGAAAACGCCCCCGCGGTTTCATTTACCTGAAGCGCGCGCGCCGTGCCGATGCCGTGACTGGCAGTGCCAATGGCAAGGCCGCGCGCGGGCCAGGGGCGCACCCGGCAGGCGTCCAGCACCATGGTGCCGAACATCGCACCGACAATCCCGGTCAAGATCACCAGAACGGCCGTGAGCGATGGCAACCCGCCAAGTTCTTCGGCAATCGCCATCGCGACCGGCGCGGTCACCGATTTCGGCGCGAGACTTGCAAGGATGTCCCGAGGCCCACCGAGCAGCCAGGCTGTGCCCACCGCCGTCGCCGCCGCCGTCAGCGAGCCGCAGATCACGCTGACCGCAATCGCCCCGCCCGACCGTTTCACCACATGCCACTGGCGATAAAGCGGGATCGCGAGGGCAACCGTCGCAGGGCCCAGCAGGAAATGCACGAACTGAGCGCCTTGGAAATAGGTGGCGTAGCTGGTCTCCGTGACGCGCAGCGCCATCACGATGATCACCACCGCCACCATCACAGGGTTCAGCAGCGCCGTGCGCCCGGCTTTCTGAAACAGCCAGACCGCCGCCTGAAAGGCCACAAGCGTCAGCGTCAGGTGAAACAGCGGGCTCGCGCTGAGGTAGACCCAGGTCTGCGACAGGTTCTGCAAGCTATTCATCCCCCGCCTCCGCCCCAAGCTTCGCCATCAGCACGCCGGTCACCGCAATGGTCGCAGCCGTGCTGACCACCACCCCCGCGCCAAGCGGCAGCGCCGCCTCGGCCAGAAGATGGAAATGTAGCATGATGCCCGCACCGGCGGGCACGAACAGCAGCGACATGCTGCCCAGAAGGCCCGCGCCGACCCGCGCCAGATCCTCCGGCACCGCTCCCTTGATCAGCAGGAACAAAAGCAGCAGCACAAGCCCGATCACCGGCCCCGGGACCGGCACCCCAAGCGCGCCGACAAGAAACTCACCAACAAACTGGCAGGAAAAGATGAGTGTGACATAGCTGAGCATGGGCGCGTCCTTGAACCAATCCGGTGGATGATATCGTTAAACCGCCCGAATGCACCTGCCGGCAAGCTTGTATTGCGCGAAGTCGTGCCGGAGCGCCTGCACGCCGGTCCTCGCCCGAAATATCTTCGTCGAAGATATTTCACGGTTGGGCCACGGTCGCGTCAGGCGCCCGGCCCCCGCGGTACGCCCGAAATATCTTCGTCGAAGATATTTCTCGACGGTGCCGCCGGGCGTCAGTCCCAGCAACTGACCTTGACGGTCATCTCCGTTGCCGCCGCCGTCAGGTCTTCGGCGTCCATGGCTCCTGGAACGGTACTGGCCGCCGTGGGCACGCCATTGGCCGCCAGGAACGCCCGAAGCGCCGGTGCATCCGCTGTGAAGAACACGTCGCCGGGCAATTGCGCGCCGCCCTCCGCCCTGGGAAGCAGCATGCCAAGGACGGCACCGCCCATGTCAAGCACCGGGCCGCCGGCATCGCCCGGCCGGGCGTCCAGTGCCAGCCGGTCCAGCGCGTCTTCGCCGCCCAGGCCGCGCATGTCCTCAAGCGTGCCCCAGCTGAGGGTCGGTGCGCTCAGCGCGCCGCCATAGGAATAGCCGGCGACGGCGATCTCGGATTTCAGCCGGGGAACGTCGGCGCGAAACGCGGCCACGCCGCGCGGGGCCAGCGCCGAGGATGGCGTCAGCAGCGCCACGCCAAGCCCGTCATCGATGGCGGCAAGCGTCGCGCCATAGGCGCCGTTCAGCGTGAGTTCTCCGCAAGAGGCGACCGCCGCCGCAGCCGTGACCACCGCGCCGCCCGGCGTGACGAAAAAGCCCGAGACGGTCTGACGCGGCCGGCGGATTTGCAGCCCTGACACCAGATCGACCGCCTGCCCGCCCGCCGTGACCGCTGCGGGGTCGAGCACGGCATCGGTGATACGAAACGACGCCTTCATCAGGGCCAGCACGCGGGCGCGGCGGTCGTCGTCACCGGCGGGCCAGACCAGCGTCCAGCCCTTGATCTGGCCATCGCGCAGCATGACTTCGGTGTGGCTGGCGATGCGGTCGTTGGTCCCGGACAGCGTGAACCCGTCGCGGCTGCGTTCGCGCGCGCCCTCGCGCGGCACGATTTCAAGCGTCTGCATGATTTCGTACAGTCCGCCCAGGGTTGTCCGATCGCCCGGTTGACTGATCAGCAGGACCCGCGCGGCCAGATCGCCGGTGGGCTCATAGATCGCAAAGGGGGCCTCGTAGCGATCAAACCCCACGGCGCCCGTGGGCATGTCGATGGTGATCCCGGCGCGGGTGTCGCGGACCTCGGCCATGTCCATCCCGTCCAGAACCGCGTTGTATTGTCCCAACAGGTCCGCCCGCTGCGCCGTGGTCAGCACGCCGGTGACGTCATAGCCCTGCATTGCCTGCCAGTCGGCCATGGCGCGCCGGGTGCCCGGCCCGAAGGCGCCGTCGATCCCGGCGCGGTAGACCCCGGCCCATTGCAGGGCGACCTGCAGCAGTTCACGCTCGCTCCGCATCAGCGACGCCTCGGCGGTGCGTGCCTCACGCGGGGTTTCTCGGGTCGCGGGCAAGCCCGCATCGGGAGCCGCGATCTGCGGGGCGGCGGAGACGGACGGGGCGGCGGGGGCGGCCTGCACATCCGGCGTGCCAAGCACGCCACCCACCGGAAAGAACCGATCCCGATATTCGGCGCTTGCGGCAAGGTAGCTGTCGCGCGGGATCTGCCCGGTGATGCGCAGCTGGCGCAGGCGCGCGGCGGCCTCATCCGGCGAAAACGGCCCCAGCGCAATGCCATACCAGCCACCGCCCAGGGTAAAGCCATTCACGCCGTTCAGCGTCGCCGCATAGCCGCGCACCGACTCTTCGGCCTGGCGCAGACTTGGCTGGGCTTCGATCTGGATATAAACCCTGTCTTGCGCGCGCGCACCCTCCGCGATCAGCAGGGCCGCCGCGCTTACCATCAGAAAGGTCCGAAACATACCTGTAATTGCCCCTCAGGCCGAATATCGTGTCCGCGTATCGGGGCGTTTTACCAGACCCCGCCCTGTCGTCACCTGCAAATCTGCGCGAGCGGGCCAAGGTGTTGCCCCTCCGCACTGCCCGCCGCGCACCCTGCCGCATTGACCCTTGGCGCCGGGGCGCATAATGCAGGAAGCCACGAACACGGCGTCAGACAACGGGGCGAGCACATGACCGACACCCAGGCAAAACCGCGCAGCTTTCAGGAAATCATCCTGCGGCTTCAAAGCTACTGGGCCGCCAGGGGCTGCGCCGTGCTGCAACCCTATGACATGGAGGTCGGTGCGGGCACCTTTCACCCCGCCACCACGCTGCGCTCGCTGGGCAGCACGCCGTGGGCGGCGGCCTATGTGCAACCCTCGCGCCGCCCGACCGATGGGCGGTACGGCGAAAACCCCAACCGCTTGCAGCATTACTACCAGTTTCAGGTGCTGATAAAACCCTCGCCCCCCGACCTTCAGGATCTGTACCTTGGCTCGCTCAGGGCCATCGGCATCGACATGGCGCTGCACGATGTGCGCTTTGTCGAGGATGACTGGGAAAGCCCGACCCTTGGCGCCTGGGGGCTGGGCTGGGAGGTCTGGTGCGACGGCATGGAAGTGTCGCAGTTCACCTATTTCCAGCAGGTCGGCGGGCATGACTGCGCGCCTGTGTCCGGCGAGCTGACCTATGGCCTGGAACGATTGGCGATGTATGTGCTGGGCATCGACCACGTCATGGACATGCCGTTCAACGACCCGCAATCGCCCATCGCGCTGACCTATGGCGACATCTTTCGCCAGACCGAAGAGGAATATTCGCGCTGGAATTTCGACGTGGCCGACACCGACACGCTGTTGCAGCATTTCAAGGATGCCGAGGCGGAATGCCAGCGCATTCTGGACACTCCCGCCGGTGATCACAAGACCGGCAAGCGCATCGTCATGGCCAACCCCGCCTATGACCAATGCATCAAGGCAAGCCATCTGTTCAACCTGCTGGACGCGCGCGGCGTGATCTCGGTCACCGAACGTCAGGCCTATATCGGGCGGGTGCGCACCCTGGCCAGGGCCTGCGCCGATGCCTTCGTGACGACCGGCGCGGGCGGGTACACCGCCGAAGCCGTCAGCGCATGAGCGGCAAGCTTCTTGGCATCTTCATCATCGTCACCGCGCTGATATTCGGCGCGGCGGTGTATTATTTCCAGGTCTTCCACTATTATGAAACCGTGGTCGACGACGCGGGTGAGGTGTTCCTGACCCCGCTTGACGGCACCGAGCCCCGGCACATCCCCTATGCCGATTTCGAGGGCATCGACGCCACCTCGTCGCCCATCCGGTACAGGGGCTGTTTCACCACGCCCGAAACCGTGCAATCGCTGGACGCGCGCTTTGAACGCTACGAGGGCGCCGAACCGCGCAACGCCCCGTTCTGGTTCGGCTGTTTTGATTCCGAGGCCATCGGCCTGCTGATCGAAACCGGCGAGGCGCATGTTTATGCCGCGCGGCGCAACGTGGAATACGGCATCGACCGCGTGGTCGCCGTGGCCAATGACGGGCGCGGCTGGATCTGGGAAGAAATCAACGAATGCGGCGACAAGGCCTATGACGGCACGCCGCTGGGTGAGGATTGCCCGCCCCGCGACTGACGGCTCACCGTTTTGGCGCGGTAATCAGCCCGTAGGTCTGCGGTTCGCGGTGCTGCGCGAAATCAAAGATGTTGGCGCGGATCTCGGCGCAGCGGTCAAGGTCGATTTGCGCGGTGATGACCTCATCCCCGACACCTTGCGCCTGCGCCACGATCTCGCCGGTGGGAGCGACGATCAGCGAGCCTCCGATCAGCTCGCAGCCTTCTTCCAGCCCCGCCTTGGCGACAGACACCGCCCACAGACCATTGGCATAGCATCCTGCCTGCACACTGAGCGCGTTGTGGAAATATTGCAGGTGGTCGTGTTCCGGCGCGGGCGGGTAATGCAGCGGCGTATTATAACCCAGCACCACCAGTTCCGCGCCCCCGAGGCCCAGCATCCGCCAGGTTTCGGGCCAGCGGCGGTCGTTGCAGATGCACATGCCCAGGCGGGCGCCAAGCGCGTCAAACACCGGAAAGCCCAGATCGCCGGTTTCGAAATACCGTTTTTCGAGGTGCTGAAAGGGCCGCCAGTCTTCCTGCTCAAAGTGTCCCGGCAGGTGGATCTTGCGGTATTTCCCGGCGATCTGGCCATCCGGGCCGACAAGGATCGCGGTGTTGAAATGCCGCCCCTCGGGGGTGCGTTCGGCGTAGCCCAGGTGAAAGCCCACGCCCAGATCACGCGCCAGCGCAAACAGCGGCGCGGTATCGGCATCGGGCATATCGGTTTCGAAATACGCCTCCAGCGCGTCCCCCTTGAGCAGCCAGCGCGGAAAGAACGTGGTCAGCGCAAGTTCGGGAAACACCACCAGCGTGGCCCCGCGCCGGTGCGCCGCGCGCATCATGGCACACATCCGCGCCACAGCGGAACGGCGCGGTTCATCGCGCGCGATGGAGCCAAGCTGTGCGCCCGCGACGATGATCTTGCGGCTCATGCTGTGCCCGCCCGGACCGCATCGCCGGTTGCCCCGACCAATTTGTGATACAGCGCCGCGTCGGTGTCGCCCTCGGTGCCGAACACCATCACGCGCGATGTGCCGTCCAGACCAAGGCTGGCCTTGGCGTCGTCGTCTCCCATGGCGGCGATCAGACCGGCAAGCCCGGCGACGGCGCTTTCGCCCGCCACGATGGGCGGGTCGCTTTCGGGCCGCGCCAGCAGGCGCATCGCCGACACCGCCGCCGCATCGCACAGCGCCATCACCGCATCGCCGTGGGTGCGCAGGATGTCCCAGGCCAGCGCCGACACCTCGCCGCAGGCCAGACCCGCCATCAGCGTGTCCAGATCCCCGCCCACGGCTGTCGGTTTGCCCGCGCGGATGGTTTCCACCCAGCAGGCGGATCGATCCGGATCGCACAGGATGATGACCGGGCGTGCGGCCCCCCAGCGGCGCACCGCCTGCGCCGCCACCGCGGCCGCCATGCCCCCTACGCCGGTTTGCAAAAAGACATGCGTCGGGACCGTGTCCATCGCATCGAACGCTTCGGCGGCCATCACCTCATAGCCCTGCATGACGTCGCGCGGGATGTCCATATAGCCCGCATACGAGGTGTCCGAGACCACGAACCAGCCGTTTTCGCCGGCCTGTTGCTGCGCCGCGCGCACGCTGTCGTCATAGTTGCCCGCGCAGCGTATCACCGTCGCGCCATAAGATTCGATGGCGGACTTGCGCGCCTGCGACACGCTGGCATGGATGAAGATATTGCATTTGCAGCCGAAATTCCGCGCGCCCCAGGCGACGGAGCGACCGTGGTTGCCATCGGTGGCGCAGCAGACGCTGATCCTTGCCGCTTCGTCGGGATGGGCACGCGATGCCACTTCGTCCATGGTCACGTCACGCCCCAGCGCCTTGCCGATCTCGGCGGCAAGCAGACGCGCCACCGCATAGGCTCCGCCAAGCGCCTTGAACGAGCCAAGGCCGAAACGCCCGCCTTCATCCTTGTAACGCAGGTCGGCCACGCCCAGCGATGCGGCCAGCGCGGGCAGGTTTACCAGCGGCGTCGGCGCATGGCCCGGCCAGCCCGCGATGGTGTGACGCGCCAGATCCAGGCCCTTGTCCGACAGGATCGCGTTCTGCGCCTCTGTCCAGGCGGCCCCGCGATCCGCGAGAGGGTTCATGACAAGGGTGAAGGCGGCGTCGGTCCCCGCGCCACGGGTGATGTCTGTGCTCATGGCCCCATGATGAACCGTCATCCGCGCCCGGCGTCAAGCGGATGCGCGCCTGGCGCGGGGTGTGCCTGGATGAACCGCCCGATGCCTTGACACAAGCCGCGAAACCGCTTTCACCAAGGGCCATTCCCCGGCGCCCCATCGGCGCCCTTATTGCCGGAGCGGACGCACGCCACTCCGCAACACATGCTGAAAGGACGCGCCCCATGCCGTTGTCGATTGCCCCTGCGCTCAAACCTGGCCTTGCCTTTGCCCTGGCTCTGATGGCCGGAACCGCCTCTGCCGACACGCTGTATTTCTCGGCCATCCCGGACGAGGATGAAACCCGTCTGATCGAACGGTTTTCCGCAGTGGCCGATTATCTTGAGGGCGAACTGGGCGTCGATGTGCAATTTGTGCCCGTCAAAAGCTATGGCGCCTCGGTCACCGCGTTTCGCAACGACCAGATCCAGCTGGCGTGGTTCGGCGGCCTTACCGGTGTGCAGGCCCGCCTGATGGTGCCCGATGCGCGCGCCATCGCCCAAGGCAAGGAAGATCCGATCTTTGTCAGCTACTTCATCGCCAATACCGACACCGGGCTGGAGCCGTCCGACAGCTTTCCCGAGGACGCCAGGGGCATGTCGTTCACCTTTGGCGCCAAAACCTCCACTTCGGGGCGCTTGATGCCCGAATACTGGATCCGTCGCGAAACCGGCGAGGCGCCCGAGACGTTTTTCGACAAGGTCGGATTTTCGGGCGACCACAGTCAGACGTTGCGGCTGGTGGCGTCCGGCGCGTGGGACATCGGCGCGCTGAACTTTGCCGTTTACGACAAGGCCGTCGCCGAGGGCGCGGCGGAAACCGACACCGCCAGGGTGATCTGGCAGACACCGCCCTATCCCGATTACAACTGGACCATTCGCGGCGACGTCGATGCGCGCTTTGGGGAAGGTTTCGCCGACAAGGTGCAGGCCGCCCTGATCGCCATGGACGATCCCGACCTGCTTGCCGCCTTCCCGCGCGAAGCCTTCATTCCCGCGCAAAATGCCGATTTCCAGCCCATCGAGGACACCGCAAAGGAGCTGGGTCTGATCGAATGACCCCGCTGCTCGCCCTGGAGCGCGAAAGCCTTGGCTACGGCGGCCGCACGGTCCTGTCCGAGGTCAGCCTGACGCTGGCCATCGGCGAACGGGTCGTGTTGCTTGGCCGGTCGGGGGCGGGCAAATCGACGCTGCTGGAAGTTGCGCATGACCGGATGGCACCACACACCCGCGTGGCGCTGGTGCCGCAGGATCAGGCGCTGGTGCCGCAGCTGTCAGTGCTGCGCAATGTGATGATGGGCCGGCTGGACGATCACGGCGCCTGGCGCAATCTGCGTGCCCTGATCCGTCCTCCCGCCGCCGATCGCGCGGGCGTTCGCGCCGTGCTGGACGCGGTCGGCCTTGCGCCCGAGATCGACCGCCCCGTCGGCCAGCTGTCGGGCGGGCAGAAACAGCGCGTGGCGCTGGCCCGCGCGTTCTGGCGCGGCGGCGCGGTGCTGATCGGCGACGAACCCGTTTCAGCGGTGGACGAACGCCAGTCGGGCGCCCTGCTGGAGGACATGCGCGCGCGCTTCGACACTGCGCTTCTAGCGCTGCACGACGTCGCGATGGCGCGCGGATTTGCCACGCGACTGGTGGGGATCGGACGCGGCGCCATCCTGTTCGATGCCCCCCCGGCGGAGGTCAGCGATGCCGATATTGCCGCGCTTTACACCCGCTAGGCGGGTTCCGGGCACGACCGGACAGCGCACGCCGGGGGGCGCGACGGCATTAAGCCGACCCCGCGTGGTCACGCTGTTCGCCGCGCTTGCGCTGCTGGCGCTGCCCTTTGCGGACCTGTCGCTGGGCGGGCACGACCCCTGGGCGGCGCTGGCGCGCATGGGCCAGGGCTTCCTGCGCCCGGATTTCGGCGCGGTCGAACGCATCGGTCGGGCGGTCTGGCTCACGGTGGCCTTTGCCTGCTGCGGCGTGGCGCTGGGGGCGGGCACGGGGCTGGTGCTGGCGCCGTTCTATCACGCCCGCCCGGTGCGCTGGCTGTGCATTGCGCTGCGCTCGGTGCACGAATTGTTCTGGGCCCTGATGCTGATGCAGGTGATGGGGATTTCGCCCCTGACGGGGGCGCTGGCCATCGCCCTGCCCTACATGGGCATTTTCGCCAAGGTGTTTTCCGAACAGCTCGAAGAGGCCGACCAGCGCCCGACCGAAGTGCTGCCCCGCACCGATCCGCTGTCGCGTTTCCTGTGGGCGCGCGCGCCGCTGGCGCTGGCGGCCATGAAACACTACACGTTGTACCGGCTTGAATGCGGGCTGCGGGCCAGCGCGGTGCTGGGCTTTGTCGGGCTGCCGACGCTTGGTTTTCAGCTCGACAGCTTCTTTCGCATGGGCGATTACGGTGCCGCCTCGGCGATCATGATCTGCTATGTGGCGCTGATCGCGTCGATCCGGCTGTGGATGCGCCCCGTGCTGGCGTTGCCCTGGCTGCTGGCCTCGGTCGTCACGCTGGCGCTGATCGCCTCGCCGCCCATGGGCGCGGGCGCGCTGATGCGGTTCCTGACGCAAGACATCGTACCCGGCCCGCTCCGGGATGGCTGGGACGGTGCAGCGCTGCTGGCGTGGCTTGGGGACATCGTCACCCATCAGGCGCTGCCGGGTCTGTTCGCCACGCTGATCGTGGCGCAGATCGCGCTGATCCTGACCGGGGCGCTGGCCTTTGCGGGGTTCGGGCTGATCGTGCCGCGCGTCACCTCGCGCGCGGGGCGTATGGCGGGGCACCTGGGGCTGGTGGTGCTGCGCAGCTTTCCCGAATACATGCTGGCCTATCTGTTCTTGCAGATCCTTGGCCCCTCGATGCTGCCGGCGGTGCTTGCGCTGGCGCTGCACAACGGCGCGATCATTGCCCATCTGATGGGCCGCGAGGGCGAAACGCTGGTGCCCCGGCTGCGCCGGGACGCGCCCACAGGCCTGACGCTGTGGGGGTGGGAACTGGCGCCGCGTCTGTTCGGCCCGTTCCTGGCGCTGTGCCTTTACCGCTGGGAAATCATCCTGCGCGAAACGGCGGTGATGGGTTTGCTGGGCATCGCGACCTTGGGCTTTTACGTCGACAGCGCGCTGGCCGAGCTGCGCCTGGACCGGGCGCTGGTGCTACTGATCGCGACCGGTCTGATGACGGCGGGCATCGACGCCCTGTCCCGCTGGCTGCGGCGCGGCACCGGGGCGGGCCTGCGCGGCAGCATCCGCGACGATTGCTGCTAGGGTCCAGACACATTGAGTTTCACAGCCAGAACAGAACGGTTGCGGCGAGCATGATCGCTGAGAAGAACGTCTGCGGGCATCGATCGCAACGGGTCGCGCCGCGCCGCCAGTTCTTGATGCGCCCGAACATGATCTCGATGCGGTTACGTCGCTTGTAGCGCCGCTTGTCGTATTTGACTGCCCTGTTGCGAGACTTCCGGCCGGGGGTGCAGACCTTTATCCCCTTGTCTTTCAAAGCTTCTCTGAACCAATCGACGTCATAGCCCCGATCGGCGAGCAGCCACCCCGCCGTCGGCAAGCTGCCCATCAGCGCCGCCGCGCCGGTGTCGTCGCTGACCTGCCGGCCGACAGGTAGAACCCGATCGGCCGCCCTTTGGCGTCGGCGACGGCGTGCAGCTTGGTGTTCGTGCCGCCTTTTGTCTGCCCGATCTGGCGTCCGCGCCGCCTTTTTTCGCCCCAAGGCTCGATGCCGTGCGGTGCGCCTTCAGATACGTCGCGTCGATCCAGCGCTTCCAACGGTTGTAGAGGGTCTTCGCCGGGCCATATTCCCTTGGCGCGTCGCACCAGTGCAACCCATTGCGATTGATGAAGATCATGCCGCTCTGGACGCGCCGGTCATCGACGCGGGGCTTGCCATGGCTCTTCGGAAAGAACGGTTCGAGACGCTCCATCTGTGCG